>JAQDHS010000016.1:0-60609 GCA_027663555.1 Coriobacteriaceae bacterium AM04S-08
TCATGCAGCAGGGGCTCTCAATGTTTTATGTCCTGCTCATATCGTCTGTGCCGCTTTAGGCGTTAGCGGCAGCCGCCTTGATTGCCTCGAGGGCGTCTTCGCGGATCTTCTTCTTGTTCACATAGCTGCGAACGATCACAACGTTGCCGTGGAGCTCGGGGGCGAGCTCCTTAACGGTGATGAACAGATCCGGATTTGCGGAAGAAGCACCGTTCAGGTCCATAGACTCAACGTCGGCCTTGATGCCCTCCTCCTCGCAAAGCTCCTCGACTTTGCCAGCGAGCATCAGGCTGGACCCGATGCCGTTTCCGCATACGGTGATGATATGCATGGCAACCTTCCTCTCCTACACGTGACGGTTTTCCGTCTATCCAAAAGCGGCGACGCATCGCCGTGCCATTAAGGCCTAAAAGAATGAACGCATGGTCTCCAAAACCCGCTCGGGCGTATCGCATGCGCTGAGCTTGGCAACGCAGTCCTCGTCCTCGAACATCTGCGAAAGCTCCGCCAAGCAGCCAAGATGAGCCTTGGGGTCGGGCGCGCAAATACCCACGAGCACGTGAACCGGATCGAAATCCTCGTGTCCAAACGCAACGGCTGGGTCAAGCGTGACGATACAGATTCCCGCTTCACTCACATTGTCATCTGCCTGAGCGTGGGGCATGGCGATGCCCTCTTCCAAGACCATATAGGGGCCGAATTTGTGAACCGATGAAATCATGGCGTCAACATAGCTCTGGTCGCATTTGCCAGCGCCTACGAGCAACTTACCGCATGCCCTGATCGCTTCCTCCCAATCGGAGGCCTCGACGTGGCAGGCAACAAGCTCGGGCTTAAGAAGATCGGTCAGCATGCTCGTCCCCTACTCCTCGGGCAAGATATGGAAACCAAGTGCCTGGATGTCGCGGGCAAAGCCCTTGACCGTATCAAGCGAGTACTCAAGCAAATCTTTCCCGAAATTCTTGCGCTTGGCAAGAAGGGCATTGGGGACCGTAATGATCTGGCATCCAACGGACTCCGCCTGGAAGATATTGAGGACCTCGCGCGTAGACGCCCAGAGAACCTCGGCAGCAGGCTTAACGGCAGCCTTCTTTACGGACTCCGCCATGAGGGGCAGCGGATCGACGCCGGTATCGGCAATGCGACCGGCGAAGATGGACAGAATAGAGGGGGTCTCAGCAGAGACGGCATCGACAAACTCGTCGACCTGCTCGGGCGTGAAGATAGTGGTGACATTCACCTTGATGCCGTCGGCAGAAAGGCGCTTGACCAGCGCGGCAGTGGACTCGCCCTTAGTGTTGAGCGCCGGGATCTTAACGTAGACGTTGTCTGCCCAGGTTGCGATCTCGCGAGCCTCGGCTTCCATACCAGCCTCGTCGTCGGCGAATACCTCAAAAGAAACCGACACATCGGTAATGTGCTCAAGAACCGTCTTGGCAAAAGCGCGGTAGTCAGTCACGCCACCGGCCTTCATAAGGGAAGGATTGGTCGTGAAGCCCTGAACGTTGCCATTGTCATGCATGTCAAGCATGCCTTCGAGGTTAGCGCCGTCGGCAAACACCTTAATCGCCATGTTCGGTCCTTTCTCAATTAGCAGTATTGCTATCGAAAGCTTTTACCTTTGTTTCAAAAGCTTTTCGGCTTTCTTTTATAAACTACTTCAAAAGATTTTGAAAGCTCAATTGCCAACTTTCCGCGAACGGTCGAATATCGGGCGCGAGCGCACCCATTTGCGTACACGCAGTTTGAATGAACCTCCATGCAGGTCATCTGCGCGCTATTACCTAAAGCTCGTGAATTCAAAACGTTTCGTATTATTCATTTTGCTCATTTGGTTTTTCCTTGCCCTACTTATATCGATACGATATATTTCGATTACGAAAGACATGCCTTTTGCCTTTCGTTCGAAAGGAGCGACTTATGGAATCAACTTCAGACCTTTCACCCGCCGAACGCCAACGATTTATCATGAACTGGCTGGCCGAAAAGCCGAATATCGCGGTGTCGGACATTGTCCGACGCTTTTCGGTTTCGGAAGTCACCGCACGACACGACCTCATCTCGCTGGAATCCGAAGGCAAGCTGCGTCGCGTACGCGGCGGAGCGGTATCGCTTTCTCGCTCCAACGCAATCTCGTATCCCGAGGAGCGCATCAATGTCCAAGTCGAGGCCAAGGAGGCCATCGCCGCAACCGCAGCAACTCTTGTTGATGATGGCGATGTTCTGGTAATTGATATCGGCACCACAGGCTTTTACTTCGCTAAGGCCCTCATGGACAAGCGTGAGATCACCATTATCACAGGCGATCTTGCAATCGCGAACTACGCCAGCTTCAATCTCCCCAATGCTTCGGTAGTGCTGCTGGGCGGCTCCGTGCGCAAGGGTCACCTTTATCTCGCGGGCGCACTAACGCTCGACTGCATGAGCAAACTACATGCCGACAAGGCGTTTGTCAGTGCCGACGGATTCCACCCCGACCACGGTTTTACCGTCGAGCACGACTTCTCGGCCATGATCAAGCATATGTACCTGACCAACTCAAACCAGGGCTACATGATGGTTGACCAGGGAAAGTTCAACAAGACCAGTTTTTATCAGTCCGCGCAGATCGATGACCTCGATGGCATCATCGTTGATGGAGACGACGAGGGCATCATGACGGCGGCGATCGAGAGCAGTCGCAGTCATCCCAAGCTCTATATTGCAAAATAGCTCAAATGGCCGGGTCGCCCCACCGCGGGCGACCCGGCCATTTATTAGATCAACCCAAAGTGGCGCATGGCGGTGACGGTACCGTCGTGTGCGACATCGTCGGTCACGTAGTCGGCGACCGCCTTGACCTCGGGCATGGCGTTGCCCATGGCGACAGCCGTCTCGACCGCAGCGAGCATGCCCAGGTCGTTGCCCGAATCGCCAAAGCCAAAGGTGCGCGCATTTCCCTCGCGGCCCAGATACGCCAGCGCTCGCGCCACGCCCACGCCTTTGTCGATGCCCTTGGGGCTCAGTTCGCGGTTTGCTTGCTGGGTTCGCCTGGAAGATCGGCGGTAAACGCGTCTCCCAGTCAATCCGGCACCGCCAAGGCAAACCCCACACGCGCCCGCCGGCAAGCGGCACGCGCCCGCCAACGCAAAGGTCCGGCGGGACGCACCTAGCATCCCGCCGGACCGTCATTCGTCCAGGAGGTCGCCGCGACGAGCCCCTAGATCTTCGCAAGCTCCTCGGAGATGACGCGGCAGACGTCCTCAGCCTGAGGCATCACGCCGTACATCTCGAAGAAGCCGTGGTCGCAGCCGCGATAGCGAATCGCGGTGACGTCAACGCCCGCATCCTGCAGCCTCTTCGCGAACAGCTCGTCCTGATAGCGCAGGTAGTCATACTCGGAAGAGATGATGACCGTGCGGGGGAACGCGCTCACGTCCTCCGCGAACAGAGCAGACACCCTCGGGTCGAGCATCTCCTCCGCATTGCCGTTGGTATACATCAACGGCAGGTCGTCGTTGGCATTGCGGATGCGATCCACCCTGCTCAGAGCCTCGGCCCTCTGGTCGTTCACGATCTCATAGAGGTCATAGGACCATTCCTCCGGAACGGGGCCGCCGTCGACGAGCGGATACAGCTCAGCCACGAGCTTGATCTTGTCCGCATGGGACCCGTCGAGGACGACGGCGTTGGTCAGGCTTCCGCCCGCGGAGTCGCCAGCCACGACGACCCGCGTCGCGTCGACACCCAGCTCATCCGCGTGCTCGACAAGCCAGTCGAGCGTCTTCACGCAGTCCTCGACGCCACCGGGAAACATCGTCTCGGGAGACAGACGGTACTCCGGGTAAATCGCGACGCAGCCCGTTCGCTCCGCGATGTCGCGCAGGCAGTTCTCGTACTGGACGATGTTGCCCACCATAAAGCCGCCGCCATGGATGAACACGAGCGCGGCAGAACCGCTCTCGTGGCTCTCGGGCGTGAAGACGTGCAGGGGAATGCCCCTGTCGCCAAAGTTCATGACGACGGTCTTCTTGGCAACGCCCGCGCCCCTCACGACATGGGTCTCCTTGTTGGGCGCGGAGCGCCACGCGATCACGTCCACCGGCCCCGCCGGCGCCGGACCGGCAGCGAGTTTCGCGTGGGCGCGCGCATAGACGCGCGGATCGAGCACGTGCTCGCGCTCATCTCCCGGCACGGGCTTCAGTAGGAGCTTCAGCCCGTTGGGCTCGACGACCTCCCTAGCTCCACGCTCAAGCACTTCAAGCTCGGAAGTGGGGTACTTCCTCTCCTCGGCGCCCATGGCTAGCCAATCTTCAGCTCGTCAAGCTTAGCGTCAAGCTTGGCCATCTCATCGGCGGAAAGCTCCCACTCGAACGTCTCGCAGTTCTGAATCGCATGGGCGTCCGTGCGCACGCCAACGAGCGCGGTGCCCACGTACTCCTTCTGGGTGCTCCAGTTCACGGCAACCTGTGCCACGGGCTTGTCGTGAGCCTCGGCAATCTCGTCCATGACCTTGAGCAGCTCCTGGACGCGAGAGAACTTGGGCTCCTGGAAGTAGTCGTAGAAGCCGGCACGGACGTCGCCCTCCTCGAACTTCGGCAGCTCGCGGAACTTGCCCGACAGGATGCCCGCGCCAAGGGAGCCATAGGTGAAGGAGTCGATGCCACGCTCGTAGCCCCACTTGATGAGGTCCTCGGAGGAGCGGTCGACCATGGAGTAGGGCGGCTGCTGGACGTCGACCTGAGCGACCTTCTCGCACTCCTCGATCATCTCGGGCGTGAAGTTGGAGACGCCGATGTGGCGAATCTTGCCCTGCTCCTTGAGGAGCTGGAGGGCGCACATCGTCTCAGAGAACGGGGTCTTGGCGTCGGGCCAGTGCACGAAGTAGAAGTCGATGTAGTCGGTGCGGAGGTTGCGCAGCGAGCTCTCGACCTCCCTCATGATATTCTTGAACGAGGAGTCGCGGTCATAGCCGGCGGCGCTGGTAATCAAGCCAACCTTGGTCGAGAGCAGGTAGCTCTCTCGGTCGATGCCCCTGAGCGCGTTGCCGACGACCTTCTCGGATGTGCCGTTGCCATAGCACGGCGCGGTGTCGATGAGGTTGACTCCGTGATCGAGCATGGTGCGGATGGCGGACATGCTGGCGGCGTCATCGTTCTCACCAAAGGAGTCGCCGCCGATCGCCCAGGTGCCCACGGCGAGCTGGGAGACGTCGACGTCGGAATTCTTGAGGTGCGTGTAGCGCATGTTCTCTCCTTCTAATGGGGCGGCACGCGTCGAATGTCCTCGATCGCGCGCCGCCGGGAATTGCCTTAAACAAGCTTCGAATGATCCGGAAGCCGCCCTACACGATGCCCACGAGGCCGAGGACGAGCGCCAGAATCATGATGCCAACCAGGATGATGTTGACGTTCACGTTCTTCTTGCGCAGGAGCCAGAGGACGACGAGCGTAAGCCCCAGGGGCACGATGCCCTTGAAGATCGAGTCGAGGTAGGTCTGGATCATGACGGGGTCAGAGTCCTGAACCGGAATGGACAGGATCGTGTTGAATTGGACGTTCGCCGCAGTCATGGCACCGATCATCACGAGGCCAACCGTGGAGGTCGCCTTGGTGATGAGCTTCATGAGACCACCCTCGTACATCTCGGAGATGAAGTTGGTGCCCATGCTGAAGCCGAGGTAGGTCATGAAGTATCGGCAGAGGATCGACGGGATGTTGTAGATCAGCAGGAACATGATCGCGCCGAGGGGCGAGCCGCTCATGGCGAGGTTGATGCCAATGCCGGCGGCGATGACACGCAGGACGCCCCAGAAGATTGCGTCACCGATGCCGGACATCGGGCCCATCAGGGAAACCTTGATGCCGTCGATGGACTCGGTGTCGAAGTCTTCGTGCTGCGAGTTCTCCCTCTCCATGGAGGCGACGAGGCCCATGGCGAACGTGCCGACGTTCTGGGTAATGTTGTACCAAGTCGTGTGACGCTTCATGGCTTCGGCACGGGCCTCGGGGTCATCGGCGTAGTAGCGGTTAAGCGCGGGCTGGACGGAGTACAGCCAGCCGTCGGCGCCAGCCTTGACGGAACCGCCAGCGCAGGAGGCGAACACGGAGAAAGAGCGCAGGAAAATGCTGTTGAGCATCTTCTTGTCTTCAGGGCTCACATTCTTGGTCAGGTTGCTCATGCGAAGAAATCCTCCTCGTCGCTGGTTACAGAGTCGTTGGAAACGGCCTGGGTGGCCAAGCCCTTCTTGGTGAGATCGAAAATCTCCTTGTCGCGGAGGGCGGAGGCAACCGCGATGATGACGCCGAGAACCGCGATGGCGATCATCGGGAGGCCGAGGTACTGGTAGAGCGTGAAGCCCAGGAAGAAGTAGATGCTGAGCTCGGTGCTCCACAGCATCTGGAGCAGGAGCGCCATACCAACGGCGGGCAGGAGGGCGCCCACGGCGTTGAGGCCGCTCATGACATTGGCCGGAATCTGGTTGACGATGGCGGCAACGGGCTCAGCGCCAAGGTAAACGCCGAGGAAGGCGATGAGGCCAAAGGCGGCGTACTTAACGAACCAGAGAACGAAGTGCTGAAGCGCGAGGCCCTTCTCGTTGCCCTCGGCGGCCATCTTGTCAAAGGTGGCGGCGAAGAACGCGAGGAACACGTTGTTCATGAAGATCGAGAGGAACGCGGTGACGACGCCCACGGGAACGGCCAGCGTGATGGCGGCACCCTGGTCGATACCGGCGCCAACGGTGAAGGCGACGGCGAGGGCGGTCGCGGTAACGGGCTCGGCGGAGATAGCACCACCGATGTTAACCGCGCCCATGAAGATCGCCTCGAGAGAGGCACCGATGATGACACCGGTCTTGACGTCGCCCATCAGGAGGCCCGCAACGAGACCTACCACGAGAGGACGCTCGATCATGCACTGACCGAGAACCCAGTTGCCGCCGTAGCAAATCAGCACGGTCAACCAGGCCATTACTGCTAACCCAATCATTTGACTTCCTTTCTCTCATTTCATTTGACCGCCTGGCCAAATCCCCTTATTTCTCTGCCGCCTCGATCAGACTCTTGAGAGGAGTCTTGGGATTGGACGGGATAAGCTGATGGAAAACCGGAATACCCTGCTCGCAAAGCTCCTTCGCGGCCTCGAGCTCATCCGGGTTGAGCATGATCGTGGAGTTGAGGGCGACCTTGCTATCCGGATCGGACTTGTCGAAGCGGCCGACATTGGCAACGTTCACGCCCTCGATCTTGCCCGGTGCGCCTTTAACGAGCTCAAGCACGTCACGCACGCAGTTGGTGAGCGCGAAGATGCGCATGGAGTCCGCACGCGGATCGTTCGCGATGCGGCAAGCATCCGGAACATCCTTGACGAGGAGCTTCTGGCCCGCCGGCGTACCCATGGAAAGCGTCATGCGAAGGGCATCGCTCTCCACGGCGTGCTTGTTGGCGACGATGATCCTGGTGGTGTTGAGCTCCTTGGTCCACACCAGGGCGACCTGCCCGTGAATCAGACGGTCATCGACTCGAACCTGAACAATCATTGTTTCCTCTCCTTACTTATTAGTGCTCTCTAATCGAAGAAGTCTCCGTCGGACCCCTCGTTGTCCGCGGCCTTGCTCGGAGGCTCGACGACCTGCATCGTCGCCCTCGCCAGCTCGACGCTCTGCTTGATCGAATCTGCCGTGACCGGCTCAGCGCCGAGGAGCGCCTCGATCACGAGGCCGAGGTTCATACCGGTAACATGGACGATCCCGCGCTTCTCCGGCTCCATGAGGACGACCTTCTGGAAGACGGAGCCACCGTAGATGTCGGTGAAGATGATGGCCTCGTCCTCAGGGCCCACCGAGTCAATAAACGCCTGGATGCGAGGGGTGAAATCGGAGTCGTCCACGTAGCAGTCAACTGCTTCCACCATGTCCGCCATACCGGTCAGGATCTCGATCGAGCTCCTGATTCCGCTTGCGAGGTGACCGTGCGACGCGACAAGAACTTTCTTCATCGAGTCTCTCCTAGAGCGAATAGTGGTTGGGGTTCAGAAGCTGGATCTTGCTTGCGACAAACGCGCGCATGTCGGGGGCGGCGTCCATCAGGAGGCCAACGCCGTTGCCGTCGTTCTTGCCGGAGTTGATGTCCTTCTCGAAGGCGCGGTACATGGAGCGGAAGTACTCCGTGGCGATGTTGAACTTGCTCATGCCGAGGTTCACGGCCTCCTGGAGCTGCTCGTCGGGGATGTCGGAGCATCCGTGCATGACGAGGGGGACGCTGACGGCCTCCCTGCAGGCCTTGATGCGCTCCATGTCGAGGTTCGGGACCTTGACGTAGGGGCCGTGGGCGTTGCCGACGGCGATGGCGAGCGAACCACAGCCGGTGCCCTCGACGAACTCCTCGGCGAGGTTCGGGTCGGTATAGTGGTCGCTGTTCACGAAGTCGTTGGCGTCGGAGCCGTTGCCGACGTGGCCGAGCTCGGCCTCGATGTCAACGTCGAAGATCTTGGCGACCTGGACGACGTCCTTCGTGAGCTGGAAGTTCTCCTCATAGGGAAGCGAGGAGCCGTCGACCATGACGGAGGGGAAACCGGCCTTGACGCCCTTGACGGCGATCTCGTAACCAGCGGAGTGATCCTGGTGGACGGCGACGGGCACGCTCGCGCGCTCGGCGTAATAGCGGGCGGCGAAGGCGATGATGTCGAGGGCACAGTGGCCCTCGAAGCCGGGCCAGTACTGGATGATGATAGGCATGTGCTCATCCTCGGCGGCCTGGATCGCATAACGGATGGTCTCCGTGTTGATGACGTTGATCGCGGGCACGCCATAGTGGTGCTCGGTCGCATGTTGAAGAAGCTCGTTGACCTTGATGAGAGACATCTTTGTCTTCCTTTCACTTGGATAACCATTGGATTGGACAGTTCTCAGCTCGTCAGCTGGTTGAACACGAAGAGAAGCGCGAGGCAGGCAGGCGCTTGCAAAACGCGGTGGAGCCTATGCGGCCGACTGGCCCTCAGGCTGTGGCGCTGCGCTTCGACGCCACAGTACGTACGCCACAAAAGCAACGACCGCAGCAATCGTTGAAGCGAGGGCGAAGGCCAGAAAACCCGCGTGCGTGCCGAGCGCGTCGCACGCCCAACCGCCAAACAGGTTCGCAACCACGACGGACAGACCGCTCTGAACCATCGCGAAGGCGCTCTGACCTCGAGCGCGACAATCCTCGTAAGTGTGGTTGGCAATGTAGGTAACGCAGGAGTAGTAGACGGTCATGTAACTCACGCTCTGCAGCAGCTGGCCGCAGATCATGACCGGGACGATGCCGGTGCCCACGAGCACGAGCCTGAGCGCCGCCATGAAGCAGGAAAAGATCAGGAGGTTCATCTCGCCGAAGCGCCTGACCAGCTTGGAGGAAACGAGCAGGATGGGGATCTCGCTCGCAGCGGAGACCGCACTCAGGACGCCCACGAGGTTCTGACCCTCGCCAAGCTCGACCGCGTAGCGGCCCAAGAACGCCCCGATGAAGCCAATCGCGGCCGAACTGATGAAGGCGAAGACCAAGACGAAGGCGATCTCATTGCTGGTGAACAGCGAGAGGAGGCCCTTTCCGTGGGAGACCTTGGGATCGTCCGCGGCATTGGCGCGAATTCCCGCCTCGGGGAGGCGCCACATGTGAGCCGCGAAGACCACCAGCGCGGCAGAGACCACCGCGAACTGGATTTGAGGAGCCATGTCGAGCAGCCGACCGACGATCAGGACGACGATGGCATAGCCGATAGTGCCACCCATGCGAATGCGAGAAAAGTCCAGGCCAGAGCGATCCGCGAGCTCGATGACGAGGGAGTCGCTCAGGGGCAGGAGCCCCGAGAAAAACGCCGAGAACGCAAAGGTTACGAGAAGGACCGGGACGAACGTCGGCGCCAGGTAATACAGCGGAGCGAGTACCGCCGCCGCAAGGCAGAGGATCACGATGACCGCGCGGCGGCGCCCGAGTTTGTCGGCGATCGTCGACCAGAGCGGCTGGATGGCGAGCGCACACGCCGGGGTCGCCGCGAGGAGGATGCCGGTCTGGGCTGCGCTGAGGCCGAGGCTCGTGTAGTGAGCGGAGAGGAACGGCGAGTACACGCCCGCGCAGACCCAGTAGAGGACGTTCGCGAAGAACAGCGAAGTCATGCTTGCGTTTGTCCTGGCGTTGTGCATCGTGCTTCTCCCTTCTTGCTCGCCGGGTGCCTGTCTGGGCTTCGAAGTGATTCGCCATCTAGCGTGAAACGAAGTTGCGAGGCGTTGGAACAATGTTCTGTTGTTTCATCGTTTTCGTGCTGTTGTTTCACGGCTCATAAGATAGCAGCTCAAGATGAGATTGCGCCGGGGAAGCATCGATTTACCGTGAACGGTAGGAAATCAGCGGTGAAACGCTATTTCACCGCTTATGAAACATTTTGCTTTATTTTCACCTCTCTTGACCTAAGATACAAAGCAAACTAGGGCCAAGGAGTAACCATGGATAAGACAGGAGATGTGCTCAGCCACATCTGCGCGGTCATGAGCAGCCTATCCCCCTCGGAGAAGGCAATCGCAACGTATGTGCTCGACCACCCGTCGGACGTCGCAACGATGACCGTCCGCGAACTCGCCGCAGAAACCGGTACGTCACCGGCGTCTGTTTCGAGGTTCGCAAGGACGCTTGACTACCGAACCTATTCGGACATGCGTCTGGCGCTCGGCATATCCATCAGCAGGGCCTCCGGCGAGGAAAAGGCCACGGGCGGCAAGGTTACTCTGGACGACGTCGAGGGCTCCATTAAGTACGTCCTGTCTCACAAGGTCAAGGAGCTCTCCCAAACCGCCTCGCTCATTGACTCCGATGACTTTTCGACAGTCGTCAATCTGCTCCACAACGCCAACCTCGTCCTGATTGCGGGCGTCGGCAACTCGATTAGCATGGGCGTAAACGCGGCGTTTAAGCTCTCACAGGTTGGAGTCAGGGCATTTTGCCCCAGTACCACCGATGCCATGGTCTCCGCCGCAACCAGCCTCAAGGAGAATGACATCCTGCTCGTCATTTCGACGTCCGGATACTCGAAGCGCCTCGTCAACATATTCGACTCTGCCGAGGATTCGAACACCCCCATCATCATGATCACAGACAACCCAGATACGCCGCTCGCGAAGCGTGCCACGTATATCATCCGAGCCGTCTCGCGAGATCAGGCCATCACCGGAACCGAGGTCGCCTTCTCGCACAGCTCGATCAACTTCGTCATCGAGCTGTTGTTCCTCTTCCTGACCTCTTGCTGGGATGACCCGGTAGAGTTTAACAGGATCATCTCGAAGAATCTCTTGGGAGACAGGCAATACAGCTAGGACGACGCACACCGACGCCCAGACCGAAACGGGAGGACCCCTTGATAAAGCTCATCCTCGCAGACATGGACGGGACCCTGCTGCCGTTTGGCTCAAGGGTCGTATCGGAGCGCACGCACAGCGCGATTCTTTCGGCGCTTGATGCGGGCATCGCGTTCGGCCCCGCAAGCGGCCGCGACTACGCCGACCTGGCCGATGCCTTTGACGGCGACACGCGCTGTTTCTCGACCGGCATCATGGCCAACGGAAAGAAGGTCTTCTCCAGCGGCGAACTCGTGTTCAAAAAGACGCTCTCGACGGAGGCCCTCGTCAAGCTCGATAGCGCCGTACGCCCCTACGCGGGGACGTCACTCTGGCTAGTCGCCGATGTCGATGAGACAGGCAAACGCTGCGAGCAGTTCCTCTGCGCCGTCGAGCCTGGCGACGAATTCGCCCTGGAAATCGTTAAGGACTCCGGAAGAGACATGGCGCTCGGAGACGTGCCCACGAACCGTGACGTCATCACCGCCGGCATCTTCGTCAACGTCAGCTCCGCCCCGACGGAAGTCGTTCGGAGTCGATGCAAGGAGGCCTGCCCAGAACTTGATTTCCCCTCGCCCGTCCCATTCTTCCTCGATGTTGTTCCGGCTGGCTGGAGCAAGGTAAACGGACTCGACGCGCTTCTCGGCAGCCTTGGGGTCACGCTGGACGAGGTCGCTTTTATCGGAGACTCGGAAAACGACGTGACGCTCCTCGAAAAGGTGCCGAACTCCTACGCAGTCGCGGGCGCGATGCCAGAGGCGAAGGCCGCGGCCCATCACCTGATCGGGGACGCAGCCGAGGACTCCGTCGCGAAGCTCATCGAACAGATTGTCCAGCAGCGAGGCTAGGGTTCCGCCAGCGTGGCATGCGCCGCGTGCCTCGTCATCCGTTCGTGGCGCGCTACCTCGTGACGATCCAGAGCGTGGCCATCGTCGCGACGCCGATGCCCACGATGAGCGCGGCCCACAGGACGCGGACCACGAGGTTCATGTCGCCCGCCACCACCATGTCGTTCGCGTGCCAGAACCAGCTCTCGTTTGCCTTGCGCATGATGCCCTCCCTTAGCCTCGATTACGCCATCTATGGCCGAGCAATCGCAGGTCGCGTGCCATGGATTTGCCCTACGCCCAGCTTTCAGTTCTATAAGGCGGCGGGAGCCTGTGCGAGGCCCCGAGTCCTGAGGCTGTTGCAATGAAAATGGGAATCAAGGAGCACGCATCAATCATATGGGTTCCTTTCGGGGGCGATGGCAAACGAAGCATCCATCATATAATGGAGCGACGCAACCAGAGAGGTCACCCATGGAATTTTACGCAAGCTGCCCCGAGGGCTTTGAGTCCGCACTCGCCGATGAGCTTAAACGCCTCGGGCTTTCGCATGTCCGCCGCCTGAAAGGCCGCGCTACGTTTGAGGGCGAGCTCGAAGAAGGCTACCGCGCCTGTCTGTGGTCGCGCCTGGCGAGCCGCGTGTTCGTGGTACTCGGGCGCTTTGAGGCGCAGGATGCCGATGAACTGTACGATAGCGTTTACGACATCGCCTGGGAGAGCATCGTCCGCCCCGGCGCCACCATCGCCATTACCGCCCGCGGCGTGACCGAGCAGTTGCGCAACACGCGCTTCTCGGCCCTGCGCGCCAAGGACGCGCTGTGCGACCGTCTGGCCGAGACCACGGGCCGTCGCGCCGATGTCGACGCCGCCGATCCCGATGTTCACCTGCTGCTTTCGCTGCGTCAGCGCCGCGCGAGCATAAGCCTGGACCTTTCGGGCGACCCGCTGTTCAAGCGCCTGCCGCCCGCCGCGACCCGCGCCGGCGAGGGCACACACGTGCTGCGCCCCGACTACGCCGCCCTGGTGCTGGCGCAGGTCGGCTGGACCGCACTATGCGAGCGCGAGCTGACGGCCGACGATTACGAGAACGAAGCCCTGCCCACGCTGGTCGACGCTTCGTGCGCCGGCGGCGGTCTGCTGCTGGAGGCAGTGAATATCCTAACCGACCGCGCCCCGGGCGCCGCCCGCGAGCACTGGGGCTTTGAGGGCTGGCAGCTGCACGACGCCGCCCTGTGGGAGCAGCTGCTTGCCGAGGCGCGCGAGCGCCAGGCGGCAGCGCGCGAGCGCCAGGCGCGCATCGTGGCCGTGGATGTTGACCCCGCCGCCCGCAAAACCGCTGAGCGCATGGTTAAATGTGCCGGCTACAAGCGCTTTGTCGATTTTTGCGCCGCCAAGTCCGCCACCGTACTGGACCACGCGGGCGCTGTCGCCGGCGCCGCCGTGGTCGCGGATACGACCGAGACACCGCTTTCGCTCATGCATGACACCATGACGCTCATCGGCGAGTTGCGCCGCGCGCCCGAGCTTGCCGCGGCGCCGGTCGCCGCGCTCACCCGCGACGGATTGCTGGCCCGCGCGCTCCACACCGAGCCCGAGCACTCGATCGCCGTCATGCCCAACAACGAAGAGGCGACCGTCGAAGTCTGGCCTTCGCTCGACCACGCCGCCGCAGCGTTTGAGGCTGCGACCAGTGCGGATGCCGAGGCCGAGGCTGCGGATGCCAACGAAGTCAACGATGAAGCCGCCGCTTCCGCCATGCCCGAGCCTGCCGCCATGCTCGACCTGGGCGACGGCAAGCCGCTGCCCGTGCTCATCCCCGAGTCCGAGCAGTTCGCCAACCGCCTGCGCAAGAATGCCCGTCTGCGCCGCAAGTGGGCCAGGCGCGAGGGCGTGAGCTGCTACCGCGTCTACGATGCCGACCTGCCCGACTACTCCGCCGCTATCGACCTGTACGAGGGTTGCCCGCAGACGCCGGGCCGCTGGCTCGTCATCGCCGAATACGCCGCGCCCAAGACCATCGACCCCGCACTGGCCCAGGCCCGTATGCTCGACATTCTGGCCATCGCGCCGCGCATCCTAGATGTTCCCGCCGAGCATGTGCACGCCAAGGCCCGCATGCGTTCGCGCGGCGGCTCGCAGTACGGCAAGCAGGGCGCCGGCAAGGGCGGCTCGGGTGAGCGCGCCAATATCGCGCGTCGTCGCCTGCCGCTCATCGAAGAGGGCGGCCTCACCTTTGCCGTCAACTTTGACGACTACCTGGACGTCGGCATCTTCTTGGACCACCGCGTCACCCGCAACCTGGTGCGCGAGCACGCCAAGCAGGCGCGCCGCTTCCTCAATCTGTTTGCCTACACCGGCACTGCCACCTGCTACGCGGCCGATGGCGGCGTCGAGGAGACCGTGACGGTCGACCTCTCCAATACCTATCTGGACTGGGCCGAGCGCAACATGCGCCAGAACGGCTTTGTGGGGCCTCAGCATCATTTTGTGCGCGACGACGTGCTCGCTTGGATTCGCGACCAGCGCCAGACGCGCAACCGCTGGGACCTGATCTTTGTCGACCCGCCCACGTTCTCGAACTCGTCCAAGATGGGCCGTCGCACCTGGGATGTCCAGCGCGACCATGTTGAGCTTTTGGCTGGCGTATCGCGCCTGCTCGCGCAGGGCGGCCATGCCATCTTTAGCTGCAACCTGCGCGGCTTCCGCCCCGAAACGCGCAAGCTCGCGCGCGCGGGCGTCGTGCTGGAGGACATTACGGCGCAGACCATCCCCGAGGACTTCGCGCGCAACCAGAAGGTGCACCACTGCTACATCGTGCGCCGCCTGCCCATCGAGGACGCCATGGCCGAGGTCGGCTTTAGCGCCGAGGAAATTGCCGAGCGCGTCGAGGAACTACGCAACCCCGAGGCCCGCAAGCCTCGCGCAGCAGCACCCGCGCACGCGCAGGCCGGCGACCGAGGGCCGCGCGGCGACGGCAAGCCCTCCCCCGCCGGCAAGCCCAAAAAGAAGAAGTTCTACGCCAGCAAGCCCAAGGGCAAATAACAAAGTTGCGGTGGAATACGGACTGTTTTGCCTGGAATTAGGCAAATTTAGACCGTATTTCACCGCAACTCATATTGGGATGATGGTTGGCGATCTAGCCTTGGGTGACCAGGCGATAGCCAATGCCCACGTGCGTTTGGATATAGCGCGGATGCGCGGGGTCGGACTCGATCTTCTTACGCAACGTGCCCATAAAGACGCGCAGGCTCGCCAGATCGCTCTTGGTCGCCGTGCCCCAAATCTCGTGCAGGATATATTGGTGCGTCAGCACCTTGTCGGCGTTGTGCGCCAGCAAGCAGAGCAACTTATACTCGATCGGCGTCAGATGCAGCTCCTCGCCATCCATCGTGGCGATGCCGGCATCAAAATCGATATGCAACTCGCCGGTATCGAACGAGCCCTCGGAGACAACACCGCCCGCCTGCGCATACGAAAGGCGCCTGAGCGTGGTGCGAATGCGCGCGAGCAGCTCCTCGACCGAAAACGGCTTAGTCAGGTAGTCATCGGCGCCGGCATCGAGCGCTCGGATCTTGTCCGCGTCCTCGCTGCGCGCCGAAACCACGATGATCGGCATGCCCGACCACGCGCGCACCGACTCCACCACCTTGACGCCGTCCATATCGGGCAGGCCCAGATCGAGCAGCACAATGCTCGGCGCCTGCGACGAAGCGGCGGCGATGGCGGCGTGGGCGGTCTCCACAGCCATATGGCGCAAACCGTGCGCCTCGAGCGCGGCGACGATAAGGTTGCGGACGGCGGGATCGTCCTCAACGACCAAGATGAGCGGTTTCACGGCAGAGTTCGGCACAGCGCTACTCCTTATCAAACGAAACGTCGGCGGCGGGAAGCTCAATCGTAAAGACCGAACCGTGAGGGTCCGCCGCGGTAACCTCTATGCTACCGCCATGTGCCAGCGCAATGGAGCGGCAGAGCGAAAGCCCCAAGCCCACACTGCGGCAGCTGTCGGCCAGGCCATGGTTGGCGGTGTAGAACGACTCAAAGATCCGCTCGCGGTCCTCGGGCGCAATGCCCGGGCCATCATCAGCAACCGAGCACGCCACGCATCCATCATGGACGCCAATCGAGATTACGATATGCGAGCCCGCGGGCGTATAGGCAATGGCGTTGTTCACCAGGTTGACCACCAGCTGCACCATCAGGCGCGCGTCGACGTTGACGAGCGCCGGCTCATCGCACGCCACCACCTTAAGGTCGTGCTCGCGCACGGCCGGGTTCACGTGGCGCAGCGCCTCCTCGACGATATCGTCCATGAGCTCGAGCGTGGTCGACAGGCGCATACCGCCACCCTCGAGCTTGGTGATGGCGAGCAGATTCTCGACAGTGGCGTTGAGCCATTGCGCGTCCGAGCGAATGGATAGGAGCATGCCGCGGCGTGTCTGGTCGTCGAGCACGGCCGTGCCGGTCGAGCCCTGGTCGAGCAACACGTCGGCATTACCCGAAATACTGGTGAGCGGCGTACGCAGGTCGTGCGAGATGGAGCGCAGCAAGTTGGCACGCAGCTGTTCGTTTTTGGCGAGCACCGCCGCTTCCTCGCGAGCCTCCATGGCGCGGGCGCGATCGAGCGCCAGCTCGCCTTCGCTCACGATGGCATCGGCAAGCGTCCGCTCCTCGGGCGTCAGCGCATCGGGCTCGGCGACAATGGCGAACACCCCCACCACCGAGGCGGGATCGCCCGCGCGCACCATGGTGTCGCCCGAGCGCACGGTCAGGTATATGCCGTAGAACGCCGAGGCGCCATAGGTGGCATCGAGCGGCGTTCCCACATAGGCGGACGCCGAGAGCCGCGGCGGCATCTGCGGCGCCAGCTGGTGTACCGGCGCGGCATCGCCCACGGCCGTGTACGTCGTGCGCGGCAGCAGGTCATCGTTATCGGCATCGGCGCTATACCACACGACCGGACAGTCCGAAAGACGCGCCAGCTGCGTTGCCATAGCGTGCACAATCTGTTGCTGATCGCCACACCGCTGCAGCATGCGGTTGGTCTCGAGCACCATCTGCGTGCGACGGTCGCTGGCGGCAGCCTGCGCCAAGGCGCGGCGCAGGGCCAGCGCGATCGAGCTCGATACGAGCGAGACCGCAAACATGATAAAGAACATGCCGGGATAGACGCGGTCGATAAACGACAGCGCGTAGCGCGGGTCGACAAACAAGAAGTTGTAGAGCGCCACGGCGGCAGCCGAGCTCAGCAGGCAGTACAGGCGGCTCCAGGTAAAGAAAGCGCACAGCTGCACGGCGAACACATAGACGATCATGATGCTCGGCGCGAGCCCCGGATGGTCGAGCAGCGCGCCCACAATCGTCGCCGCGGCTAGCAGCCCCGCCGATACGCAGGCGTCATACAGAGGACTGCGACGCGTCAGCGTTGTACGCCGCCACCAAAAGTTCTCGGCAATATCGCCGTCCGCACGGACGTCCATCAGCGCCCCGCCCCTCTCTCAAAAACAAAAACCACCACAAAGGGGACAGGCACCTTTGTGGTGGTTTCCCCTTGTGGTGGTTCCAAGTGTATAGCCTTGCAGTCTACGGACGCTCGTCGGGAGCCAGGCGCTGCATCTTGCTCACGGCCTTAAACTTGGTGAACAGCGGCACGTACTCAAAGCTCACGTTGGAGTTCTCCAGGCCGTACCAGCGCGCAGGCGTGCCGGCGGCGCGGCGGATGATGTACTTGAGCGTGATGGCCGTACGCTCGCTGGGCTCCACGTCGCTTTCGGGCGCCAGCAGCTTGCGGATCATGACGAACTTAAACGTACCGATGTTGCCCGGGTCCTTGTAGACCGAGTAGTCATGCGTCTGCGCCGGCAGCTCGCCGCTGGCAGCCAGGTCCTGAACAACCTGGCGCAGGTAAGCATTGACGCGCTGGTTGATCTTATAGCCCAGGTACAGATGCACGCGGAATACGTAGTCGGTGCCGAACGTCTCGACCGAGTAGGCAAAGGTATGCGGCTCCTCCATGGTCTCGACATTCACGAACCACCAGGCACGAGCGCGCTTGGGGTGCTTATCCAAAATCGAGTAGACGATATCGCGGTCGATATAGTCGGTGTTGGTGTCCTTGGTCAGGTACACGATGTTGTCGCTCATGAGCTCGTAGCGATCGTCGTCGCGCAGGCGTTTGAGCTGCGGCAGATAGCTGCGCAGCGGCAGCAGCGTAAACTGACGTTGCTCGACCGCCGTACCGTTGTACCAGCACACCATGATGCCCATGATGAGTGCAGCCATGAGGATGGTGAAGTAGCCACCGTGGAAGAACTTGGTGAGCGAGCTCACAAAGAAGAAGCCCTCGAGCAAAAGGAAGAAGGCGGCAAAGATCCACGGCGCGACCTTGAGATTGCGCTCCACGTGCAGATAGAAGAAGAGCAGCATTGTCGTGCACATCATGGTCAGGGTAATGGCCAGGCCGTACGCGGCCTCCATGTGCGCCGAGTTCTGGAACAGCAGCACCACGACGACGCAGCCCACGAGCATGACGTTGTTGACCATGGGGATGTAGAGCTGGCCCTTGGTCTCGGCAGGATAGAAGACCTGCATATGCGGCATGAGGTCCAGGCGGCTGGCCTCGGACACCAGCGAGAATGCGCCGGTGATGAGCGCCTGCGAGGCGATGATGGCCGCGACGGTGGAAAGGCCGACGGCAAAGGGGCGCAGACCCGGGGCGAGCATCTGGTAGAAGGGGTTGAGGTCGGCGATACCCATGAGCTCCGGGTTGCCGGCGTTGTTGATAAGCCACGCGCCCTGGCCCATGTAGGACAGCAGCAGGCAGCACTTAACGAACGGCCAGGTGGCATAGATGTTGCCGCGGCCCACATGGCCCATGTCGGAATAGAGCGCCTCGGCACCGGTGGTAGCGAGGAAGCAGCTGCCCAAAATCATGATGCCCGCATGGTTGTTGGGGCTCAGCAGAAAAGCGATGCCACGCAACGGGTTGAGGCACAGCAGCACCGCGGGATACTGGCAGACAAAGAACAGGCCCGTGCCGCCCAGGAACAAAAACCACAGCGTCATGATGGGGCCGAAGGCGTGACCGATCTTGGCCGTGCCGATGCGCTGCACCAAGAAGAGCGCGATGATGATGGCAAGCGTGATGGCGACGACACGACCCTGGTCGTCACCGAGCACGGCATGGACCGCCGGGATGGTGCGCAGGCCCTCGATGGCCGTGGTGACGGTAACGGCAGGCGTCAGGATGCCGTCGGCGAGCAGCGCCGCGCCGCCCAGCATGGCGGGGATGATGAGCCACTTGCCGCAGCGCTTGACCAGGCTGTACAGGGCAAAGATGCCGCCCTCGCCGTGGTTGTCGGCGCGCAGCGAGATCAGCACGTACTTGACGGTCGTCAGCAGCGTGACCGTCCACACGA
The DNA here is from genome assembly GCA_027663555.1 of Coriobacteriaceae bacterium AM04S-08. Taxonomy (GTDB): domain Bacteria; phylum Actinomycetota; class Coriobacteriia; order Coriobacteriales; family Coriobacteriaceae; genus Collinsella. The sequence continues at coordinate 19,590 of JAQDHS010000016.1, forward strand.
CAAGGGAGAGCGCGCCGAGCACGAACTCCTGCGTGACGCTTCCGATGCCGCCGTTGCCGGCAACGAGCGCCTTGGTTACATACATGGGGCTGGTGCCGATATCGCCATACACCACGCCCAGCGTGACGAGCATCGCCGAGATGCTCACAGGAATCGCAGCGTGCGAGGCTACTTCCTTTGCCTTTTGTTCCATAAGCCGGTTTCCTCCCAATTTTAACGTTCGACGGGATTATATGTAATCAGCCCATATTTTAATGGCACCGTTTTCCCAGCTAGATAAACATTTATGCGGCCTTTAGGCCACCGCGGCGATATGGAATGTGACAAAGGGACGCCCCCTTTGTCACATTCGTCATTTTCCGAGCCAGTTTTTGAACCACCACTCCATAGAGCGGCTCATCTCGGCCATAAAGGGGCTCGTGTGCTTACGGGTGTAGATGTCGATGACGCGCTCGCCCACCTCGCGGGCGTGCGGGCGAAACATCGCATCCATCTCGGCCACCTGCGCATCCATGGTCGCGGTATCGGCGCGGCGATAGCGCTCATCGTGCACCAGGTTCACCACGGGATGCGCGATCGCCGGGCGCTCCTTGCGGGGCGTGCCGATGATGAGCATCGACAGCGGCATGGTATAGGGAGGCAAGTCCAGCAGTGCGGCAACTTCCTCAGCATTCTCGACGATATCACCGATGTAGCAGCTCCCCAGCCCCAGAGATTCGGCGGCGACCACGGCGTTTTGAGCGGCGATCACGGCATCCTGCGCCGCGATGGCAAAGTCGCCCAAACCCGGCGCGCGGCGGGGCGCCTTGCCCGTGCGCTCGACAAACTCGGGCTCAAAGCAGCCCACGTGCTCAAACAGATCGATCCACTTGGCATAGTCGACCACAAATATAAGTGCCCAGGGCGCCTTGGCGATCATGGGCTGGTGGTCGCACAGGTCGGCAAGACGATCGAGCGTAGCCTGCTCACGAATGCTTACGATGGAATACATCATCATGGCGCCCGCCGACGGCGCGCGACTCGCCGCATGCAAGATCGCCGCCCGCTGTTCGTCGGTCACCGCCACGGGACGGTCGCTGTCATCGCGCGCAAAAGCGCGCGTGGACGAACGGTGTTCCAAGATGTCCAGCGCCGCGTTGCCCGTAGTCTCGACCGGATAGCCGTACGTATCCACGACCGCAGCTCCGTCGCCGCCCATGTCCGCCTTGCAAACCTGCTCGCTCATCGCCCTACCCTCGCCATTTCTTTAAGAAGCCTTTACGTTTCCGTGTAATTCCCGTCCATTATCGCGCAGGTCGCCACTACATTGCGCCACACCGCCACACGTGCGCGTTAATATGGCTGGTTGTTGTGCGCAGCCACCAATTGCAGCGCATATCTTGGTAACAATCGGGTAAACCCCCGCTTTCGTAGGTTTTAAGTTTGTGAGGAGTCTCAGCATGTTCGCTGCCGCCATCTCGCTCGTCGGTCTTGCGGCGACCGTCTACCTTGTCTTGCGCGAGGCCAAGGCCATTCGCGCACAGTCGGGCACCGTCGCCAAAGGCGCCATCGCCTGGAGTGTCGCCTTCGGCCTGTTCCAGCTCTTTTTGACCATTTGGGGCGCCATTGGCCTCGTCGCCCAAAACGAGCCGCTCGCCTTTGTGATGCTCATCCTGACCAACGCCATCCTTACCGGCTGCGCCTGGGCCAGCATTGCCCGCGACCGCATCGCCCCGCGCGTCTTTGCGTTCGCCGGGTCCGATGCCCCCGTCCCCACCGGCAAGCTCGCCCGCCTGCGCGGAGCCTTTGTGGGCAAACCGCTCGTCGCCGCCGTCTTGTGCCTGCTGCTCGCCGGCGTCTTTGCGCTGCTGGGCATGGAGGTCTCGTCCAACCACGACTTTACCTGGGTCTACCCCCTGTGCATTCTGCTCGAATGGGCCATCATCACCGTGCTCATGGTCGGCTTGTTCTTCCTATTCCAGCGCCACGGCGCAGCTCCCGCGGTCCTGGCCTTTGCCCTCTTTGTCCTGGGCATTGCCGAGTTCTTCGTCATCACGTTTAAATCCATGCCCATCCAGCCGGGCGACCTTTCGGCCATCTCCACCGCCGCCGCGGTCGCCGGCAACGGCTACACCTTCTCGATCTCGCTGTTCTGCGTGCTGTCCATGGGCTTTACCGCCATCGCCATGCTGCTGTGCGAGTACGCCGGCCTGGTGGCACCGCACCGTCAGAAGGGCGCCGCTAACGCCAAGCGCATGCTGCTCACCAACCTGCTCGTGGCGGTGCTGTGCCTGGGCGGCGTGACCGCGCATGTCACGCTCATCGACTACTACAACACCCTCGGCATCACCGTCTACACCTGGCGCCCGCTCGAGAGCTACTGGCGCGAGGGCTACCTGCCTGCCTTTATTAGTGCGGCACAGTCCATCAAGCCGCCCAAACCCGCCGACTACTCCGTCGACGATGCCAAGGCCACGCTCAAAAAGTACGCCAAGGCCTACGACAAGTCCGACGCGGCCAAGAGCGACGAGCGCGCCGCCGCAAAGGAGCAGTTCGACAGCGAGAAGCCCACGGTCATCGCCATCATGAACGAGACGTTCTCGGATCTGTCGATCTACCAGAACATGCGCGCCGGCTACGAAGGTCCGCAGTACTTTAAGAACCTGTCCAACTGCCTCAGCCGCGGAAAGCTCTACGTGAGCGCCTACGGCGGCGGCACGGCCAATACCGAGTTTGAGTTTATGACCGGCAACTCCATGGCCAACCTGGGCTCGGGCGTGTACCCCTACACCATCTACAACATGGAAACGACCGGGAACCTGGCAGAGCAGTTCAAATCGCTCGGCTATTCCACCACGGCCATGCACCCCAACCACGCGACCAACTGGAACCGCGAGAACGTCTATAAGGACTTTGGCTTTGACCAGTTCCTGTCCATCAACGATTTCCAGGGCGCCGATACCCTGCGCGGCATGGTGACCGACCAGGCAACCTACGACAAGATTCTTGAGTTGCTCGACCAGAACGCCGACCCGCAGTTCATCTTCGACGTGACCATGCAGAACCACTCGGGCTACGACACGGGCCTGCTGCCGGTCGACAAGCAGATGCACCTGAACATCGACACGACCGACCTGGACGCCAAGACCGTCGAGGATGGCACGCTGTCCGATGTCGACGAGTACGTCTCGTGCATCGAGCAGTCCGACCAGGCGCTGCGCTACTTCCTCAACGCCCTGAGCAAGCTCGACCGCAAGGTGGTCGTGGTGTTCTGGGGCGACCATCAGCCGTTCTTCCCGTCCAAGTTCAATGACAAGTGGTTTACCGGCGAGGACGACGCTACGCATCAGGAGCGTCTGTGGCAGACCGACTACATCATCTGGGCCAACTACGACGTTGCCGGCTGCGACCAGACGAGCGAGGTTGACGACTTGTCTACCAACTACCTGTCCACCCAGCTTATGCAGCTGATCGGAGCACCGCTGACCGACTACCAGAAGGCGCACATGACGCTGCGCGAGTCGCTACCCGCCATCAACTCCGTGGGCTACGAGGACGCCAGCCTGCGCTGGGCGCTCTCCTCCAACGTCACCGGTGACGACGCCGCTGCCGCAGCCGCCACCAAGGCACGCGAGGATTACGCCAAGATGCAGTATTACGAGATGTTCCGCGACGGCAAGAACGTGTACACCGAGCACTTCCAGACCGAGGCCAACGAAACCGACCCCAACCTGGCACCGGGTACGACCAAGATCAAGTAGCGGGTCGCTCATAACTGAAGCGTCTGTCCGGGCGGAGGCATATAAGGTTCATCGCGAGTTCCGCACGCAAAGGAGGCCACTTAATGTGGCCTTCGTCTTGCGCAGGACTGTAGAGCAGGGAACTTCGTGCCCGCCGCCCGGGAGGGCGTTGCGTTTAGAAGATGGACCTAGCGCTTATCCCCCCGGGACAAAAGCAGCGCAGCCATGAAAGCGATAATCGCTAACGTTAGCAGCGTCAAAAGCAGAGCGAGCGAGCTGTCGCCCGTCGCAGCCAGGCCAAACAGGCCGGGCTTTTTGGAGCCAGCGGGCTGCACAGGAATTGTTTCGCCATCATCCTCGGCGGTAATCTCCCAGCGAATTGCCTTGTTTGCGTCGGCAAGTTCGTTGCCCACCGACGTCGGGACACTTAGTTGCAAATTGAGCACCGTGCTGCCATCGCTCGTAAACGTTGCGACCTGCGTGGGGTAAGCAAACACGCTGCCCGGAGTTCCCGTCTGGAGCCAACCTGCAGAGCCATCGCCCGCCGACGCCGTTAGGGTAATGGGCGACAGCAGGCGTGCCGTCTCGTGATCGACAACGGCACGCACAAACACGCGCACCTGGGACTTTACGCCCGTGGCACGAATCTCTATCTGCTGATCACGCACATCGCCAGGCATCAGATCTTTAAAGGCCAAAAACAGATCGGGCTCCCCCGAGGAGTCCGTCGCCCCCGAGACCGTCAGCTGACGCGCATTTCCGTCATAGGCAATCGTGGGAGCATCGGCAAACGCACGGGCAGGCGCGGCAAGCGCGGCAACACAGGCAACAACCGCGACCACACAGCGCACGGCGCGCATAGCGTCTTTGCGAATCGGAAAAGCCATGCTTACGCACCCCCATGCGGCGGCACCAGCACGCCATCCTTGACCGTACAGCCCCATGCCTCTGTAACTGCGTCATCGGGCGTGGACTGAATTGCCTGGGTCGAAATGTCGACGACCAGGTTCTTGCCATCCGCCTTCCTCTCAGTCACGCTCTTGATGAGCACGCCGGTTTTGTCCATCGGCGCAACGGAAGATGTCCAATAGTAGAATCCGTCGGACGCGGCAACCCAAGACGAGGCGCTGTTGGAAGCAGACGCATCGGACACGTTGCCCCACTCAATAACGTAGTCCGTTCCCGCAACCGGCTCATCCCACAGGCGCGCGCCATCCTGGTCCTGCCAGTAGATATCCACCGCAGCACGCAGGTATGCCGGAGCCGAGCCCTTGTTTGTAATCGTGACGTCACTCTTCACGTTGCCATTGAGCTTCTCGTCTACCGAGGGCGCCACCGAACCAAAGCCAAACTCGTTGACCAGCACGCCCGTAACCGAAAGCCAGGCAAAGGTGCCGGCAGCGCCAGCCAAAAGAAGAACGCCGGCAAGGAGGGCGACGATTTGCTTGCGCTTAGTCATCCTGGTCCTCCTTCTTCAGCGTGCCGTTTTCCCAAACATTCTTGGCACGCGAGCCACCATCGACCCATTTGTCCTTCGCGCGCGTGTTAACGCACGTCACCACCGCATCGCCCGCGCTCGAGGCAGACGAAATCGTCAGCTCGGCAGATTTGCCGGGCGCCTTACCAGGCGTGCTCAGCTCACCCTGGTAGCGCCATGCCCAAGCCGTATCTTCCTCGACGGTATAGAAACCCGCCGGCGCGGCAAATTGCACACTGCCGACATACCAGATCTCGCCGTTTTCCTGCTGCGTTTTATCGACCTTCACTTCGACCATGCGCGTCTCGGCAAGAGAATCCTTCGACGCCTTCCGTGCCACCTTAAAGCGGGATGTCTGTCCCATGGCACTAGCATCGGTGGTCTTTTTTACAATTGTCAATGCGTGAGTCTGGGCGAACTTGAACACGGCATTACCGGGGCCCTGTTCGCCTTCACCCGTCTTCTTGGACTCCAGACGATTGGCTAGGTCGAACGAGCCATTGCCCGAGCCCAAGCTGTAGAGCGAGACATACTGGTCGTTAACGGGTTCCTCCGTCATGGACGCATCAGGACCGTAGCTCGCCCGCTTAACGGTAACAGTCAGCTGCGTTCCCATAAACGGCTCGGCAAAGCAGACCTTAAAGGGTGCCTGGTCGGCACTGTTGTCGACTGTGTTGGCGGCGTTGGGATCGAGCAACCACTTAAGCCGCGCGGTCATTGTTTTAGGGTTAGTGGAATCGGATGTGTCGTTGGCAGTCACACGATACGTCACGGGATACAGGTCCATGTCTCCCTTGACCGGCTCGCCCTTAAACTCATTCCAAGACTTCGCATCGCCATCGGCAGGCACATATCGCCACTCCAGGAAGAGCTCACGTACGTCACCGCTAGTAGTCGTCTGTTCATCGAGCAGCGCGACGATCTTGGAGTGGGCGTCCGGGTCGTATGCCACGGACTTTTTCTCCATCTCGGGATTGCCGTCGTTGTCATAGACCGGGTTGCCGCTCTCATCCACCTTGGGAACATCGACGTTATGGACAAAGCCGGCGCCCGTCGCGCGCTCGCCGTCCGAGTCGACCGTCGCCGTAAAGACGACCGACCCGTCGACACCGTGATAGCGAACCTTATACGGCGCGATCTTGTACACCGCAGTGTACGTCACGCTCTTAAAGGGCTCATTACCCTCGAGGGGATACTTATCGTCACCGGTCATTAGGGTGTATTTGCCATCGGGTTCGAAGTCGCGCGACCAGCCGACAAAGTCGTACTTGGTGCCGTCAATGCCCACAACCTCCTTGACAGCCTTGACCTCAAGAGAAATCTGGTCGCCGGAATCAGTACGGCCGAGACCGCGGACAAGAGTAGGATTCGCGAGATTTGAGTCGATGTTCGATTGAACGGTAACCAGGCTGGGACGGTAGACCGGGTACAGCTCCATGGGGGCCCTGACCACGGTAGAAGCACTCACCATGCGGATACCCTCCGACCAAGCGACATAGCCCTTGACAGGTGCCGGCTTGGCTTCCGTCCAGCCCACGAAGGCGTTGAACGCACCTCCTGTATCCCTATCGATAGCGCTGACGTCATAAGTGGGCTTCGGGATGCCGCCATCAAGGTTGCCGAGCATATCGCCTTGCTGAGCAACTTTGCCGTCAACATCTTTGGCATTGAGATGGTACACGACCGCCAACGGCGAATAGTACGCCACAAATGTATAGGCCCCGCCGGGTTCCACCTGATGGGAATACGAGTTATCGCCGTTAGGTTCGATGTCTTCAACTTCGCCATTCGGAAGCTCGATCTCAACCTTCTGCAACTTATACAGCTCACCGCCTGCTTTATAAACCGGAGTCGTGACGTCAGGGGTCACCGTTGCCGTAGCAGGGTCGGTGCCCGCGTTGATAACGGGATCGATGTCGTACCTAGGCACATTGACCTTGTCCGTGCCCTTAAAACCGGCGCGATACAGGTTGGTGGTGTACCTAACATCGTACTTCGCGTACACCGGATAGGCATCCTGCCACTGGGTGACCTTAAAATCTGGTTTCACCAGATACGGTTCGGCCTTATCCGGGTCAGAAGTGGTGAAGGAATCGCCCTCGACATCGTAGATATACTTCCAGACGTCAGAACCCTTCTGGACCTCGGCGGTCGAAATCCAGCCCAGGAACTTATAGCCCGGCACCGCCATCTCCGCATCGGTCGGAGAGGCTTCGAGTGTCAGGTTGGGATTGACGTCACCCTCCTTTCCGTGCTCGGGCGTGTTGTCTACCGTCTGCTCGGTATGGATAAACGGATATTTATAGGTGTAGGTGCTATCGGAGTCCAGCAGCAATGGAGCCTCATAACGTCGCGTGACGCTCTTAACCGAGACATCGTCCTTGCCATAAAAGCTGACGCTTGTCGTCACCATGGCACGCATGTAATACTCCGAATCGATGCCAATCTCGCTCTGAACGGGGTTGCCCACGCAGGTCCAGCACCCGCCTTGGCGCTCGAGGGTCCAGAAATTTAAATGGTATCGCTTGCTCGCCGGCCTAAAGTAAAACTTCAGCGCTCCTGCGACCCACTCGTCATCCAGTGTGCCCGAACCCGGGAAATCCGTATCGGCAATGACATTTTTCCGGGTATCCGCACCTGTATCGTTTTTGACCGTATGCGAATACGCTTTCAAAGGCGCAACGATGAGCGTCTCTGCCCCAAAGCGCCCCTCATTGCATTCGTCCTTATAGTTTTCCTTCAGTCCGTGATAGACGTGCTCGGGACCCCAGTGCACGATATTCTCTCGCACGTAGCTCGATCCGACCTGCTCGTTAAACGAGGTTTGGTACCCGTTCCACACAGAGCAGAGGAGTCTAGAATCCTTATAGGCATCGTTCGTCATCGACTTGACGTAATAGTCCACGCGGTACTCAAAGCGGGCGATGTAGGTATGCGGCACGGTTAAATCGACATCTGCGGGGAGCGTATAGCTGGGATCGCGGCTTACGCGCACCTCAAGCGGGGCATCCTCGGTTCCCTTGTTTTCGTACCAACCCAGGAAGCGGTAGCCGTCGGGCAGCGCACCGTCCTCAGATAAAGGTTTGTTGTCCACGTCGCACACCTGCACCGTGTACACACCGGTGCCATCCTCGGCAGTCTCAACCTTAACGACAGTTTTGCCCACGCCCGTGCGCCGGGTCTTATCGTCAAGCTCATCCCGCTCATTGCCCTCAAACACCGTCATGATGTTCGACACATAGTCGCTGTACACCGGATAAAAATCGGCGGGGCCAAGCACAGTGATCTCGGTGCCGGCAGGATAGAACGCACCGGCGTTTTTTAGCTCGGCAAGCTCAGGCGAGGTAATGGCCGCATAGCCGCCATGCATCCCTTCCTCGCCGCTCGGCTTCGTCGTCCAACCGATAAAGGTGGCGCTGGCAGATAGAGCGCCGCGGTCCGCAGGGGCAACCGGCGTTAAACCGACACCATAGCGGTACCAATCCGTCGACTTGTCGTGCTCCTCGCCACTCTGCCACGAGAGCGTCTTGCCCTTGACGTTATAGAACAGCACCTGCGCCTCGTACGAAGCAATAAACAGGTCGTTGCCCTTAAAGGCCTCGGCCCCCTTCGCGTTATCGGCGGTATAGGTCGACGTTTTCTCGTGCGCTTCGTTCTTCTGGACCTGCTTGCCAGCCTTAACGGCATCGGCATCGGTCTTGCCGTTAAACCAGGCGTTATCGGCATCGATACGGTTCACATTGACTCCGGACTCGCGGAACCAGCCCATGAAGCGATAGCCTTCGTTGGCCTCGGTCAAACCTTCAGGCTTCGCGGAGGTATCCTGCTTAAACGTAACCGACGTATCGCCCTGGGCCAAGCCCTGGGCCGTTCCCGCCAGCACAGCACTCACGGCAAAGGTGTACGGATCCGAGGTCGCTTGATCAATACCGAGTTTGGTTGCCGCAATTGTCGCGGTACCCGCGCCGGGGAAATCGGTCGTCGCCTTAACGCTTTGGCCATGCACGGGAATATTTAGCTTGTAGTCCATCGCCCACTCATTGGCGTGCGTGCCACCCAGAGCCCCGTCGTTAGCAGTCGAGCGCATGGTACCGGCACAAAAATCGTAGTCGTGCTCTTCCCACAGCCCACGCGTGGTATAGCGCTCGTCGTCCCACGGGCCATAGCCGTCGCCCTTAGTGGTACCGTCGCCGCCAAACGCGGGGATTTTCTTTTTAGCGGGATTACCCTGGCTATTGCCATTCAAGCTCACGCTCGGTTTAAAGTAGCACTCGGTAACTTTGGCATCATCCTTGTTGGCGCGCGCAGCAATGCCGCCCAGGTTCACGTCGTTTTGGATGATGGGGATCACGGCGATGGGGTTGTACTGGCGCGAGCTCAAGTCGCCCGCAAAATGGCTGCGGACGAGCTCGTTGCCCTCTTCGGTCAAAATACGGCCCGCCAGGCCGCCCGTCCACGCGCGCGTCACAGCGACGACGCCCACATATGACGCGGCATAGCTGTAGCACTGCGCCGTCGAGAAGCAGTCGATAATCTTGGCCCCGCCCGCCATGCAGCCCACAAAACCCGAGGCGTACACGTTGTTGCCGCCCAGGGCGCCAATGGCCACGTCGTACTTATTGGTGACGTCGGTCATGCCCTTCTCGGCAATCGAGCCGTCGTCCTTACGCGTCGGCGTCACGCGGCAGTACTCGATAGTCGAGTTCTTAACGTAGCCGGCAAACGCCGCCATATACAGACCCTCACCGCCGAGCGCCTGCACGCCCGAGGTCGTATTGTTGACGGCACGGCCACCACGGACCTCGCAGTTGTAGAGGGTGCAGCCGTCGAGCTCGCCGGCGATAAGACCGCCCTCAAAGCCTGCGTTGGTAATGAGGTTGAGAGCATTGTTGGCGCAGGTCACGTGCAGCGTGCTCTCCATGACCATAACGTTTTCGAAGCGCGTATTGACGGCCTTGCCCACGATAATGCCACCGCGGAAGTCCGCCCACACGTTGGCGTCCTTGACCAGGAAGTTTTTGATGGTGGCACCGTTGGTCTCGGCAAAAAATCCCGTATCGCGCTCGGGGTCAAAAGCGTCTTTATCGTAGTTCAGGCCCTCAACGGTGTGGTTTTGACCATCGAACACGCCCTTAAACGGATGCTCCTTGTTGCCAAACGACAGATGCTTAACGGTGTTTGCAACGATGGTTTTCATGTCGTCGCTGTCGAGCTCAATGTCGTTATCGAGATAAACGTACCAGCCGGACGTATCGCGCTCGCGCGACAGCGCCACACACAACAAAAAGTCAGCCTCGTTTTTGATGTGGAATTCGTTTTTGTTCTCGGGCACGTCCTCGGCATGCACCACCGTTGGCAGCGCCATAACGCAGCAAAGGGCAATCGCTGCGACGGCAACCAGCCTGCTAAGCATGCCCCGGTTTATGTTCTTGATCTTCATAGGCTAGTTCGCCTCCGGCCAACCCTCGACGTCAAGTACGTCGAGGGCGGTGTCGCTTGCCTGCTGGTTTTTGGCCTGCACGGCCTGAACATCGATATCGAGCTTGAATGAGCCGCCGCGCGCGGCATCGTGGTAGTCGCCCACAAAGCGCAGCGAGTCCATGAGGCTTTCCGTCATGGCGCCGGGGTCGAGCGTGCCGCCACGCCCGGCCAATCCGCGGTAGTAGTACCACCCATCGCCGCCATCGATCCACGGGGACCCCTCGCCCGCGTTCACATGAAACGCAACGCTGCCCGAAGCATCCGCGCTCGAACCGTCGGGCGCCACCGACGTCATGTGCAGACGCGCGCGAACGTACTCAGGCTGCGTGCCGGCGTTCTCCACGCGCACAATGCGGCTGATGTCAGAACCCCCGGCCTTGGTGTCGGGATAGTCCCCGTGCTCGTTGGGCTCAAACGGAACCTCCTCGCCCTGCTCGTTGAGGGTGTATTCGCAGACTCGTACCTTCACGCTGCCAAACGATAGAACGTTGTTCGCCGGAACCATATCAACGGTAAAAGCCAGCGTGCCGCACAGGCACGCCAGGGCCAACAGCGCCATCGCGGCAAGCGCCAAGGTGCGTTTCTGATTGTCGGAAAGATTGTTGAGCATTACGTTCGCCAATCGTCGATTAAAGGGGAGCCGAGATCCCGGCCCGAAAATGGGGATGGGGAGCGGGCCGGGATCTCGGTGGGGAGGGATTAAGCCTGAGCCTGAGTCTTAGCCCATTCCTTGGCCTGCTCAAGGGCGTTGGTGGCCGCATCGGCCTTGTCGCCCTTCTGATCAGCGCCGAAGATGTAGCAGGAGACTGTCATAGCGGGCTTTTTATCTTTAACGACATCCGCGTTGTTCATGCCAGCCGGGATATGCACGGTGCTGAACAGCTCACCGGTGTAAGCAGCCTTGCCATCAGCGGGAGTAAGCTCTGCAGGAGTGCTGGTGCCATCAGCGGTATACATGAACAGACCGCTCACGTACTGGCCTTCGCTACCGTTGGTCTTCACCTGGTCAGTAGCAACCGGTTTCCAGTTGGAATTAAGGGTGAAGTACGGGGTCTTGGCAAGGGCGTTTTCGGCGTCTGTCTTCACAATTGCGTTCTTCACATAGATGAACACATAGGAGCTATCGGAATCCTTGCCGATGCCGACGTTGGGGTTCTTATTGATGGTGGTGCCGGGAATCATCTTGGATTTATCGGTCCATTTGGTCTCGAACAGATAACCATCCACTGAGGGGTCCGTGGGCTTGTCGCCGGGCTTGTTCGGCTGGTCAGGGTCGGGCTTCACTTCAGGCTTGTCGATGCTGCCAACCGTGAACTCATTCACCTTGGTTTGGGTCGCCGTCAGCCATGCATAGGTGCCAACGCCGGCGGCCAGCACCAACAGCAGCAGGGCGGCAATGATGCCGTAGCGCTTTTTCTTCTTGTTTTCCATCGTTCTCTTCCTTTCGAGAATCGTTTTCCCCGGCAACGGCCCCTACCGCCGCCGACGCTTTTCCCTGCCGCTATGAACGCCGCTCCCTCGCATGCACGCGGGTATGCTTGCCCGCAGGCTCGTCGGGAACCATCCGATCGAGCACAATCGACGCCGCGGCCAGCAGCGCCAGAACGGCCACCACAACAAGCAAACCGGGCATCGTCGTGCAATATGCGTTAACGAAGCCCAGGTAAGGGACACAAAAAGAAACAGTGCCGATAACACTCGAAAAAGGCGTCTGCTCGGCATCGTGCATGATGCTTCCGTCTGCATTTTTGTTCGCAATTCCCTGCGTGCCGATCATCTGCGCGGCAGGGTCGATCTCGTACACCTGGTGCGTCACCACGGCGCCGTCCGATCGGTAAAAGGTTGCATTGTCGCCCACGGTAATATCCGTGGGCTCAACCTGGCGGACAAACACCATGGAGCCAACGGGAAGATCGGGTTCCATAGAGCCCGAGAGCACAGCAAAGGGCATGTATCCAAATGCACGAGGAACAAAAGAAACAACGGCAAGGGCTATGACAAGCGCGAACGCCAAGCTACTCAAAAGTGCAATAAATCGTTTGAGTCTACGCGCCGTCAAAGTGATAATTCATCCCCCTTGAGGACCTATTCGACCCATCCAAAGGTCAGCAAGTTTCAACAGGAACCGCAAGGCGCTTGAAAAGTGAGTCCGAAATAAGCCAATTTGGAATCTTTTCGTAATAAAAACATAGCGATGTGCTACACATTTTTCAATGTTTTGTCGCTAAATGCTACTAATTTTGGCGTAAGTGGTCATTTATCCCCAAATTGGTCTGCTTTATCCAATATCTGTGACTAACCCCCTACGCAACTTCCCCATAGAGGGATTATTTTTTTGCGAAACTAAAATAATGGTACCCCCCCCCACATTAAAACAAATTGCTGGAAGTGCCCTTTATTTCCGACCCCTTTTACTGGAGTTTTATGACAGCCCCATCTAGTTCGCAGCCCATAACCCTCTGAAAACCGTGTCCCAGAATTCCCGTCCGGAGTGGGATGCGGCTTCCGCTTGTGGCCCCGTTGGGAAGCCGTATCCCGCTTCGATCACAAATTCCGGGTCGCACTTTCCGCCAAGACCCTCAACCGGAAACTACATCCCATTTCTCGGCCGAAAACTGGGATGCGGTTTCCACAGAGCCCCTCAACGGGAAACCGCATCCCATTCCAAAGGCAAATTCCGGGACGCAGCTTCCGCAACCCCACCCATCCGGAAATCCCATCCCACTCCGCACACATCCGGGCATAGAACAATCAGCTTATTAGGCCTTCCATCAATAAAGGGGCGCCCTCGTGTCATGAAAAAAGCCCCGAGAATCTCGAGGCTTTCACGTTTGTACGATTGAACGCGCGGCACCGCAAGCGGCGAAGTTATTCGCCCAAAACGGCCTTCTTGGCCGCCGCCGCCATGTTATCCATATCTTCCTTGGTGGGATGGTCCTTCGCGGCAACCCAGTTGTCGAGCAGCATCTTAAATCGGGCGTTGTCGGGATCTTGTTCGAGCATTGCCTCATAGCGCTGCTTAACCGCGGGACCCATCTTGCCCTGGCACATCGCCCAGCCCGCAAGCTCGGCATCCTCGGCCAGATTGGAAGTTACGCGGTCGACAATCTGCTGGTAATAGCTCTGGTCGGCCCCAAAGCCGCAGGTGCCAAACAGGAACACGCGCTTGCCGTGCAAGGCAGAGAGCAACGCCGCGACCGAAGGCGTGCACGCGCCCTTGTCGCACCAAAAACCGACGAGCACCGTGTCGGCCGCGCAGGCGCCCTGCGCCTCGAGCGCAACCTGATCTGCATCCGCATCGTCGCTCAACGCCGCGGCATGGACAAACTCAACGCCCGCAGCCTGCAGAGCGCGCTTGATCGCGCCCGAAACCATCCTGGTATTACCGCTCTTGCTGTTAACCACCAAAGAGCACGTCATAGTCACGTTGCCTCGTTTCCCCCAAAATTAAAGCCACTAATGCAATTTATTAGATGAATATCTTAGTACTAACGTGACAGATGTAAACCACCGTCTGTCGATTGATTAATTTGCCCCACGGGCTTCCTCACTGGGCGAATTGGCTGCGGTAGAGCTCGGCGTAGAAGCCGCCTGCCGCGAGCAGTTCATCGTGCGTGCCGCGCTCGATAATCTCGCCATCGCGCATTACCAGGATGCAATCGGCGTTGCGAATCGTCGACAGGCGGTGTGCCACGACAAAGCTCGTGCGGCCGGCCATGAGCTCGTCGAATGCCGCCTGCACCTGCAGCTCGGTACGCGTATCGATGCTCGACGTTGCCTCGTCCAGCAGCAGAATCGCCGGATCGGTGAGCATGACGCGCGCGATGCACAGCAACTGTTTTTGACCCTGGCTAAACGTGCCGCCGTCCTCGCCGATCACCGTATCGTAGCCGCCTGGCAGCTGCACGATAAACTTGTGCGCATGAGCGCGCTTGGCGGCCTCGACAATCTGCTCGCGCGTGGCATCGGGGCAACCGTAGGCAATGTTTTCGGCCACCGTGCCCTCGAACAGCCAGGTGTCCTGCAGCACCATGCCAAAGGCGCGGCGCAGGCTCGCACGCGTGTAGTCACGCGAGGAGCGACCATCGACCGCGATGCGCCCAGCATCGATATCGTAAAAGCGCAGCAGCAGGTTGATGAGCGTCGTCTTGCCACAGCCCGTGGGTCCGACGAGGGCAAAGCGCGTACCGGGCTTGGCATCGATGCAGATATCCTGCAGCAGTTTGCGGTCGGGCACATAGCTAAAGTACACGTGTTCAAAGGTCACCTCGCCCTGCGGGGCGGCAAGCTCCACGGCATCCGCCGCGTCGGGCTCCTGCTCGCGCGCATCGAGCAACGCGAACATGCGGCGCGCCGAGGCGTACGCGGTCTGGATTTGCGTGATGACGTTCGTGACCTCGTTGAACGGCTTAGTGTACTGGTTAGCGTAGGACAGGAAGATCTGCACGCCGCCCACCGTGAGCGCCGCAGGCACGCCCGTGATCACGCCCGCGCAGCCGATCACGGCGACCACGGCGTAGATGATGTTATTGATAAAGCGCGTGCCGGGGTTAGAAAGCGAACCCATAAACTGCGCGCGCTCGCCCGCCGTATAGAGCTCGGCGTTGAGGACATCGAAGCGCTGTTGAGCGTGCGGGCCGTAGGCGAAGGCGTCCACGAGCTTTTGCTCGCCCACGTACTCCTCAATATGACCGCCAAGCTGGCCTTGGATGCGCTGCTGTGCCGTAAAGCTCTTGTTGGAAAGCTTGGCGATGGCGCCGGCTGCAAAGATGGAAAGCGGCGTGACGAGCACCACCACGAGCGTCATGGCCAGGTTAATGGAGAGCATAAACGCGAGCGTGCCCACGATGGTGATGACGCCGGTAAAGAGCTGCGTAAAGCCCTGCAGCAGGCCGTCGCCCACTTGGTCGACATCGTTGACCACGCGGCTCATGAGGTCACCGTGGGCATGGCTGTCGATAAAGCTGAGCGGCATGCGGCTGAGCTTGTCGCTTGCCTCCACGCGCATGTCGCGCACCGTCTCGTAGGACAGGCGGTTGACGCAGTAGCCCTGCAGCCACTGGAAGGCCGCCGCGCCCACCACGACAATCGCGAGCTTGGTAACGAGCGGCAGCAGTGCGTCAAAGTCCACCTGCCCGGCGGCAACGATGAGGTCGATGCCCTCGCCGATGAGGATGGGCGTATAGAGTTGCAAGATCACCGAGATGGCGGCGCTCACAAACGACGCCGTAAACGAAATGCGATGCGGACGAACGTAGCCCAGCAGGCGGCGAGTTACCGCACCGGCGGGATAGCGCTCGGGATCGCCGGGCTGGCGCGGACCGTCACCCAAGTCGTTGAGGTTATCGTTGCCGGACACGTTGGCCGTCATCGTGGCGACCGAACCGGAAGAAGTATACGGGTTCATTTAGCAGCCCTCCTTTGCGCAAGTGAATGCCGGAGCGCACGCGGCGCCTGAGGCGGGCACGGGGCTTGGGGCGAGCGCGGACGCCGCGCTCCCCTGCTGACCCTCGAGCTCCTCGCGGCGAAGCTGCGACTGGCAAATCTCGCGATAGAGCTGGCAGCTTGCGTAGAGCTCGTCGTGCGTACCCAGGCCCGCGACCGAGCCGTGGTCGAGCACGCAGATCATGTCGGCATCGCGCACGGTCGAGACGCGCTGGCTCACGATGACGGTCGTGAGCGGCAGCCCGCCCTCGGCGGCACCGCGCACGCTGCGCTCGCGAATGGCGTGACGAAGCGCCGCATCGGTCTTAAAGTCGAGCGCCGAGGCGGAGTCATCCATGATCAGGACCTGCGGAGAGCCCACCAGGGCACGTGCGATGGTCAGGCGCTGGCGCTGGCCACCGCTAAAGTTCTTGCCGCCCGCCTCGACCGGGGCGTCGAGCCTCTGCGGCTTGTTGCGCACGAACTCGCTGGCCTGCGCCATATCGAGCGCCGCCCAAAGCTCCTCGTCGGTCGCCGACTCGTCGCGCCAGGTTAGGTTGCTACGGATCGTGCCGCTCACGAGCGACGCGCGCTGCGGTACGGTCGCGACCACATGGCGCAGCTGATTGAGCGGCCAGACGCGCACGTCGGCACCCATTACGCTCACGCTGCCGGCGCCCGTGTCGTACAGGCGCGGAATAAGCGAGACGAGCGTGGACTTGCCGCTGCCCGTGCCGCCGATAATGCCGAGCGTTTTACCCAGCGGCAGCTCCAGGGTCACGTCATTGACGGCGTTGGCGGCGCCCGCGCCAAAGGAGAAGCTCGCATGGCTGAAGCTCAGCGCAGGAACTGGAGCGACATTGCTCGGCTCGGGCAGCGCAACCGGTTGGTTGCCCTCGTCGGTAATGCTCGGCTCGCAATTGAGCACCTCGTTGAGACGCGACGCGCTGGCGCTCGCCTTGGTAAAGACCACGACCAGGTTGGCGACATACACGATGGAGGTCAGGGTCTGCGTCATGTAGTTGACGAACGCCATGACCTGGCCCTGCGTGAGCTCGCCCACGTTGACCTGGACGCCGCCCACCCACAGGATGGCGCACACGCCCAGGTTCATCACCAAAAACGTGACGGGATTAAGAATCGACGAGAGCTTGCCCACCGCGATGGCGGTATGCGCCTGGTCATCGGCTGCCTGGGCAAAACGCTCGCGCTCGTGATCCTCGCGCACAAAGGCTCGGACCACGCGGGCGCCCGAAAGCCCCTCGCGGCAAATGAGCGCAATGCGGTCGAGCTTTGCCTGCAGCTGCTTGTAATACGGGATGCAGCGCGCCATGACAACCCAGAACACCAGGCCGATGGCGGGCGTGCAAATCAAAAAGATCATGCCGAGCTTAAGGTCGATGGCAAGGGCCGCGACCATAGAGCCCACGGCCAAGAAGGGCCAGCGGATAAGCATGCGCACACCGAGCGCCACGGCAAGCTGCACCTGGTTGACGTCGTTGGTGATGCGCGTGATGAGCGACGGCGTACCAAAGCGGTCGAGCTCGGCATAACTCAGGCGGTTGATGTGCTTGTAGAGCGCGCCGCGAATGTCGGTGCCCATACCCTGCGAGGTCAGCGCCGCCATCTTTTGGCAGACGAGCGTAAACGAAATGCCGATTACAGCCATGGCGGCAAGCACCATACCGTAGCGGACGACGGCATCCACGTCGTGTGCGCCAATACCCTTATCGATCATCTGGGCAATCACCAGCGGCGTCAGCAGGTCAAAGATCACTTCGATCAACTTGCACGCAGGGCCGATCACCATATATCGGCGAAACTTACCACCAAAACGCCTGAGCAACTCAATCATATAAAGGCGCTCCCTATCATCATTCACACTCAATTCGAACCATGATAGTACGGTGAGCCCATAATTGCGTAAGCAGCTCGTCATTTCTAATGGGATTCGGTTTCCAGAGAAGGGTTTCCAGAGAAGCGGAGAAGCACGTGCACACCCAGGCAGTGTCGGGTCGACCACTTGGTATACTTACCTTAGTGCTACCAAGTTAGTCGCCGACCCTTGAAATGAGGTGCCGAGATGAACGACATTCTCGCAAGAAGAGCAAGACGAGCAACCTTGGGCATCGCCCTTTCCGCGGCACTTGTCGCGGGAATCGCCCCCGCAACGGCGATCGCGGCGGAAACCAGCTCCCCCACCGGTGCAGTTGCCTTGCAGACGGAAGACGCGGCCGCCGCAAAAGAAAAAGCGTATGCAGCCATGCAGGAAGCGCTCAAAAACCTCGAGGCCGCAAAAAACGCCGCAAGTCCCGAGAAAATTGCGAGATTCAATGATGACATTGCCCGTTTTCAAGAGCTCCGCGACAAGATGGCGGCGCAAGCCGCCGAATTGAGGGAATCCCTTCCCACCATGCAAGCGGACATCGATGCAGCCCAAGCCAAATACGACAAGGCCATCAACCGGGTAAGCGAGCTCCAAGCAAAATTAGACATGAAACTTGAGGAGCTTAAGGCAGTCGAAGCACTCGGCGACGAGGAGCTTGCCGAAACTATCAAACAGCAAATAAAGTCGTTGCGCCAAGAGATCGTAACGGCAAAAGCGCGAGTTGACTTTTGCGAAATGGAGCTCCGCGAGGTCCAGGACCGCCTCAAAAGGCAGGAAAGACAAGTTAATGACTGTGAACGTGCTGCAGAGAAGTATAAAGCCCATACCGACCAGTTCATGGCCTGGCGAGATGCGCTCCTCGACAATTTGAAAAAAGCGCAAACGGCCTATGACGACGCCTGCAAGGCATACGAAGAGGCGAAAGCCGCGGCAGACAAGGCCACCTCGCCCGAGATAACGCAACCGACCGAGACGACGCCTCCCTCCAACTCGGCGCAACCGGCCGAGGCGACACAGCCCACCGGCTCGTCCGCGACCGGCAAAAATACCCCGCCGAGCTCCACCAAGCAGGCGAACTCGAGCAGCGGCAAGCAAGCAGATACGACCGCCGGCAAGCTCGCGAACACGGGCGACGCAGCGCCGAGCGCAATCGCACTCGCAGGAATCGCCGCCGCAGGACTCGGAATAACCGCCACAGCCACACGCCGCATCAAGAACTCAAAATAGCTGCCAGCGGTTATTGTCTTCGCCAATCCACAAGCCCAGAAACAAAGCGAGGCCCGTTTCCCCACCTAGGGAAACGGGCCTCTTTACTTGAAAAAACAGATGGCAATGCCGCCGTCTCTTGTACCACGCAGCCATCAATGCCCAGACAACACTAGCAAGCCGCGTTCCTTAAGGGATAGATTTAATGGCTGTTAATCAAGGGGTATACGCGCACGCCCGATCAATGGCGGGCAAACCGCCTGATATACTTACATTAGTGCTACCAAGTTAGTCGCCGACCCTTGAAATGAGGTGCCGAGATGAACGACATTCTCGCAAGAAGAGCAAGACGAGCAACCTTGGGCATCGCCCTTTCCGCGGCACTTGTCGCGGGAATCGCCCCCGCAACGGCGATCGCGGCGGAAACCAGCTCCCCCACCGGTGCAGTTGCCTTGCAGACGGAAGACGCGGCCGCCGCAAAAGAAAAAGCGTATGCAGCCATGCAGGAAGCGCTCAAAAACCTCGAGGCCGCAAAAGACGCCGCAGGTCCTGAGATATTAGAGACTATCGAGCATGTGATTACCGATTTGCAATCGCTCCGCGACAGGATGCTGAAGGAAGCCGACGACTCAAGGGGACCTCTTCTTTACCTACAAGCGAACGTCGATGCAGCCCAAGCCAAATACGATGAGGCCCACAACCGGACAAGCGGCCTTCAGGCAGAATTAAATAAGGCAATCGACGACGGAGCTTCTAACGAAACTATTAAGCAGTTGCGAAGTGAGATCATGTCGGCAGAAAGGCGAGAAAAATCTTGTGAAGATGATCTTCACCGCTGCCAACGCCGGCTCGAAAGCCAGGAAAGTGTCGTCGCGAAGTTCGAAGCCAATGCGGAAAAATGTCAAACCGATATCGACGAAGAGACAGCCAAGCGAGATGCGCTCCTCGGCGATTTGGAAAAGGCGCAAGCGGCCTATGACGACGCCTGCAAGGCATACGAAGAGGCAAAGGCCGCGGCAGACAAGGCCGCCTCGCCCGAGATAACGAAACCCGCCGAGACGACAAAACCCTCCAGCTCAGCGCAACCCGCCGGGGCGACACCGCCCGCCGGCTCGTCCGCGACCGGTAAAGACACCTCGCCAAGCTCCACCAAGCAAGCGAACTCGAGCAACGGCAAGCAAACAAATACGACCGCCGACAAGCTCGCGAACACGGGCGACACAGCGCCGAGCGCAATCGCACTCGCAGCAATCGCCGCCGCAGGGTTCGGAATAGCCACCGCGGGTGTACGCCGCATCAAGAACTCAAAGTAGCTGCCAGAGCATATCGCTCCCACCAATCTACAAGCCCATAGACAAAGAGGCCCGTTTCCCCAACCAAAACCAGGGAAACGGGCCTCTTTACTTGTAAAAACAGATGGCAACGCCGCCGTCTCTTGAAGCACATCGCCACCGCGCTCCAAACAACGCCAACGAGCAGCATTCCTTAAGGGATAGATTTAATTAGGCTAACGCGCCTTTACGGGTGATTTTTGGACGAAGTGGTCCCGGTGCCGGCGGGCTGTTTGGTAGTCGAGCGATCCCGCAGGCAAAGCCGAGGACCAGCGAGACACCAAACAGCCCGCCGGCACCGGGACCGCATCGCGGCACCAAAAAAGCGCCCGTGCGCTCGATGGATTCGGATGCCCGACAGAGGCTCCTTATGGCTGCTTCCTTCCGGACCTGACCAGATTCGGAACATGTCGTCATCCGAACCCATCGAACGCGCTAGGCGCTCGGTATATCTTACCTGCTCCCGTCCAGCAGGGCAAGTGGGGCGAACCCATCGGATGGATTCGCCCCACTCGTGCACATCGCTAGCGGCGCTTGCGGTACAGGACCGCGCCACCCGCGACGGCCAGCGCGCCGATGCCGGCCATGGCGCCGAGCGCCTCAACCGGCAGGCTGCGGTCGCCGGTGTCGGGCATACCGCCCTTGGAGCCGTCGCCGCCGGAGCCTCCGCCGGAGCCGTTATCGGAACCGCCGCCCGAGCCGCCGCCCGGCGTGCCGGGGTTCTCGGGGTTCTCGGGGGTGCCGGGCTCCTCGACGTAGCTGTTGGTGAAGACCGGCGGCATGTTGGCGTCGCCCTCGTAGGAGACCTTCGCCGACAGGTAACCCGTCTTGGTGCCGCCTGCTGCCTCGTCGCTCACCGTGACGACGATCTTGTGCACCGCCTTGTCGTAGGTCACGTGCGCCTGGCCGTCGTCGACCTCGCTCACCGTGAAGGTGTAGGTGCCGGCCTGCTTGAAGGTCAGCGCATCGAACGTGACGCTGCCATCAGCGGCATTCTTGGCGGTCGACATGACCTTGCCGTCCCGGCTCTTGAGCTCAAAGCTAAACTGGCCCGCCTTGAGCTCGGCACCCTTGAGCAACTTGGCGGCGCCCAGCTTGAGGGTGACGGGCGCGGCCTCGTAGCCGTTGGTAAAGATCGCCGAGGTGTCGCCCGCGGCATTGCCCTCGGCATCCGTCAGCTCGTGCTTGACGGTAAGCGTGCCGTTTCCGGCATCGGTGACCGTCGCGCGCACGCGGTACGTCGTCTTGTCGTACGTCACGCCGCCCGCCGTGCCGGCGACCTCGCGCAGTTCGTAGCTGTGCGTGCCGGGCGCGGTGTAGGTGACGGGGTTGAGCGCGACCGTGCCGTCGGCGGCGTTCTTGCCCGTCGCCGCGACGCTCTCGCTGCCGGCGGCGGCAAGCTCGACCAGCTGGAACTCGAACTCGCCCTCGGCCAGGTCACGGCCCTTGAGCTTCTTGCTCACCTTGATCTGGTCGGTGACGGAGCTCGGCGTCGGGTTCACGCCGTAGGTGTTGGTGAACTCGAACGCGCCCTTGCCCTCGGGCGTGCCCTCTGCGGGCAGGACCTCCGCGGCGAGCGTGCCCGCGTTGGTGTCCTCAACCACCTTGACCGTGAAGGTCCTGGTCGCCGTCGCGTCGTTGACCACGCCGTCGACCGAACCGGACTCGCTCACCCGGTAGGCGAACGTCTTGGTGCGCAGGCCGCCGCCGTCGATCTCGACGTCATCGAGATCGCTCGGCTGCCTGAACGTGACATGGCCCAGCTCGACGTTGCCGGCGGCGTCGTTGGTCGCCTCGGTCACCGTCTTGCCGGAGGCGTCGACCGGCGCGGGCGCGCCGTCCAGCGGCGTGATCTTAAAGGTGTACTTGCCCGCAATGTCGGCCTGCGTGAGGCCGAGTCCGGCCTGGCGGAGCGCCAGCGTCTTGGTGCCCGCGAGGTCGACCCTCGCCTCGCCGGCGCTATAGGCATTCACAAACGACAGCGTGCCGTCGGAGCCCTCGGGGTAGGCCACGGCCACATCCAGCCCGCCCTTGCCGCTATCGGTCACCTTGACCGTGATATCGAAGCTCGAGGCGGTCGCCGTCACGCCCGCGGACAGCTGGTCCGTGCCGTCCTCGGATACGGTATAGGGAATGACCCAGGAGCCGTCGGCGGCCCTGGTGGCGATGCCGTCCGCCACCATCCGCTCGAGAGCGTCGGTGGTGTAGGCAATGGGCGAGAACGCAAGCCCCGCGGCCTCGCCGTCGCCGGAGGCCCGGTTGGTCGCGGTCGCGACCGCGTTACCCCGGGCATCGCGGACGGAGAACGAGAACTCGCCCGCCGCCGCGGCGCGACCCGTCAGCGTCTTGGTGGCATTAATTGCCACGTTGCCCTCGCCGCCGAGCGTTCCGGTGGCCTCGTAGGAGTTCTGAAACGCGACCGTCACGGGCGCGGGCGTCGCCATGGCGTCATCTGCCGTGGAGACCTCGCTGCGGGCGACCTCGACACCGTCCTTGGCAACCGTGGTCGTGACCGCGAGCTTGCCCGTCGCGGCGTCGTAGGCGGGCGCGATGGTCACCGTGCGCGGCGCGGTGTCGTTGGTGTAGCCCTCGCCGCCGAGCTTGGTCTCGGTGACGGTGAAGCTGTAGGTCTTGCCCGCGTCGGCGTCGGTGAACTTCACATCGCTGCCCGAAGCAGCGCCGATGAGGTCGACCAGGTCGGCCGCACCGTCATCAGCCGCGGCCACGGCGTAGGCGTCCTTGCCGGTCTTGAGGCCGAGCTTGGCGGCCGTCTCGGCGTCCGCGGTCACGGTGAAGGCGAACTGCCCCGCCTCCATGGCGCGGCCGGAGAGCGTCTTGGACAGGCGCACGCCCGCGCGGGCCGAGTAGTCGAGCTCGGTCGTGTAGGTGTTGACGAAGTCGCCGCCGCTCGCCTGCGCGATTGCGGGCGTCGTGGCCGTGAGGTTGCCGGAGCCGTCGTCGGTCACGGTCACCGTCATCGTGGCGGCGTGGCCGTCGTAGGCCACACCGGCGATGGCGGAGCCGTCATCGGGCCTGACCTCGCGCACCGTGTAGGTGAAGGTCTTGGCGCGCACGCGCTTGCCGCCGACCTCGGCGAACCCGGCGTCCTTGATGTCGTCGAGCGTGTAGCGGATGGGGCCGAAGTCGAAGGCGACCCTATCGCCCGCCTTGGTGCCGGCGGCGGCCGTCACGCTGACGGTCTTGGAGCCGTCGGCAGAGCCCTCGGGCATGGGGGCGCCGTCCTCGCCCGCGAGCGCGAACTGGAAGCTGTCGCCCTCCGCCCAGTCGCGTCCCTTGAGTGTCTTGGTGAAGAGTCCCGCGGTGGAGACGTCCCTGCCCTCGGTGGCCGTTCCGTACGTGTTGGTGAACGCGACGGTCGCGCCGTCCTCGGTCACGGCACCCTCGGCCTTGGAGCCGTCAGCCCCGTTAACAGCAGTCGTGTAGCCCTCGGCGGCATCCTCGGTCACGGTGTAGCGCGCGCCCACGGGCAGGCCGTCGATGGCCTTCTCCCCGCCGTCCTTAAGCGTGAAGGTCGTCTTGCCGTCCGTGAACGTCACGGCGTGCTCGCCCTTGCCGAAGATGCCAGAGACGGGCTCGCCGTCCCCGTCGGTCAGCGCGACCGTAAAGCCGAACTCGCGTTGGCTGTCGCCGCCGACGACCGTCTTCTTGACGGTGAGGCTGCCCTCGCGGGACACGCTGTTGTGGGTCGTGTTGGTCTGGGATTCGTTCTCCCCCACCTTGACCGTGGCGGTGTTGGAGATGTCGTCGACCACGGCGGCTTCGGCGGAGACCTTCACGTCAAAGCTGAGCGTGCCCGTGGCGCCCGCAGCCTGCTCGCCGAGCGACCAGGTAAGGGTGCGCGTCGCAGCGTCGTAGGCGGCACCGTCGGCAGAACCCTCAACATAGTTAACACCCTTGGGCAGGACATCGGTCACCGTCACGTCGGCCGCCTGCGCGGCGCCCCTGTCGTCGACGCTGTTATTGGCCCAGCCGATGGTATAGGTGAGGGTATCGCCCACGCCCACCGGTTTGCCATCCACATCGACCTTGGCGCCCGAGGCGTCCGCCTTGGTGACGGTCTTGGTGTTGTCGTGCGGCGTGAAGGTGTTGGTGAAAGTCTTCTTGCCCCGCTCGTTGGAGATCTCGGCCTTAAGGCCGGCGCCAGTCTGAGTCACCGTGATGTCGAAGGTGTAGGCGTGCGCATCGTCCTCAATCAGGACATCGCCGCTTGCTTTCTCGGTTACGGTCGCGTGGTAGGTGCCCAGATTGGTGAAGCTGAGCTCGCCAAAGGAAACCTTGCCGTCCTTGTCATTCTTCGCCTCGATTGGGTAGCCCTCGAGAACATTGCCCGCACCGTCGGTGAGGGAGAGCTCGAAGGTGAATTCCCCTTCCTGGAGGCCGGGCTTGCGGCCTCCTGCGAGCACCTTGGTGAGCTCGGGGACGGACGCCGTGGCGGGGGCGGGGTCGAAGGTGTTGGTGAAGGCGGCGGAGGCGACCTGGTCGGCCGAGATGGAGCCATCAGCCCTAGATCCCTCGACTCCGTTCACCGCGGCTTTGTAGCCATCGGCGGCACGTTCGGTCACCGTGTAAGCGGTTCCCGCGGGCAGCCCCGTGATCCTCGCCGTCTGGCCATCTTTGAGCTTGAGGGTCGCCTTGCCGTCCTCGAACGTCGCGTCACCGTAGGCGCCGGATACTTTGCGGCCCGCGGCATCGGTGGCCTCAACCACAAACTTAAATATCTTGCCCGCGTCGACCGCCAGGCCCTCGCGCGCCGCGACGGTCTTGGAGACGTCGAGCTCGCCCGTCTTCACGGCGTTGGTCACGGTGAAGCCGCGCTCGGCGTCGCCGGAGACCTTGGAGCTGTAGCCCTCGACGGGGTCCTCGGCCACGGTGTAGTCGATCACGGCGCCGGACTTGGAGTACTTGGCCAGGCCGTCGAAGGAGCCCTTCCAGTTATTGGACTCTGACAGCTCGGCCGACTCGCCGGTGGCCTTCCCGTCGGCGAGCAGGCGCACGGTGGCCTTCTCGGCCGCCGGGCCGACCCACTTCTTCTCGACGGGCACCGAGACCTTGGCCGTGGAGGCGTTGGTCACGGTGAAGCCGCGCTCGGCGTCGCCGGTGACCTTGGAGCTGTAGCCCTCGACGGCGTCCTCGGCCACGGTGTAGTCGATCACGGCGCCGGACTTGGAGTACTTGGCCAGGCCCTCGAAGGAGTGCTTCCAGTTATTGGACTCTGACAGCTCGGCCGACTCGCCGGTGTCCTTCCCGTCGGCGAGCAGGCGCACGGTGGCCTTCTCGGCCGCCGGGCCGACCCACTTCTTCTCGACGGGCACCGAGACCTTGGCCGTGGAGGCGTTGGTCACGGTGAAGCCGCGCTCGGCGTCGCCGGTGACCTTGGAGCTGTAGCCCTCGACGGCGTCCTCGGCCACGGTGTAGTCGATCACGGCGCCGGAAGCATCACGCTGCGGCAGGCTGGAGAAGACGCCCTTCCAGTCGTTGGACTCGCTCAGGGTGATCGAATCGATGACGGTATCGCCGTTCTTGAGATTTACTTTGACCTTATTAGGATGGGGAATCCTGGGGTTCTCCCAGACCTTTTCGACTGGAATGTTAATGCTCTCGGACTTGCCGATGACAACACCGCCGTTGGCGCCGATGCCGCCTCCCAACGGCGCCGTATTGCCAGAGATCGTCAGCGACGTCTGGCCGCCGCCGAGGTTATACACATCCTCGCTCATCACAGATTTAAGCGCGACGTTCGGCGTGGCGTCGGTAAAGGACAGGGGCTCGCCGTTGTCACCATCGGGCGTAAATCGCGGGATTTCGGGGTTTGTTGCCGCAGTGGTGCCCTCGGGGTTAAACAGTCCACCGTCTCTGTACCGGCTGACCTTTCCGCCGCCCGGAGCGCGGTTGGCCAAGGTCAGTTTGTATTTGGCGTCTTTGGCGCCGGTGAAGACGAAGTCGTCTCCCGCCTCGTCAGCCGTGTTCTTGGCGATCAGGCCGCCGTCCCGGACGTAGACCTTGGCATCTCCGGTAGGGCAGAACCACATGCCGCCGCCCTGTTTATCCGCATGGTTATCAACAACGAGAGCGTTTTCGATATGGAGCGTACTATAGCCAAGATACTCGTTGCCTTCGCTATACACGCCGCCGCCCATGCTCCAAGCAGTATTACCCTCGATCTTGCCCGCGCTGAGCGTGACGTCATTCGAATAGGTATAGACACCTCCACCGGCGGAAGCGGAGTTGCCAGATATGGACCCGCCCTGCATGATGAAAGCAGTATTCCCCTTTTCGCTATTCTGACAGCCCGGGTCGACCACACACACTCCGCCGCCTTTGCCTTTGCCAGACGCAACGTTGTTCTCAATCTTTCCACCCGTCATGGTGAACTCGGCGTTGCCCTCAATATGAACTGCTCCGGAAGGATCGTAGGCCGCCTCCAGCCTACTGCTCCTGTTGCCGGAAATCTGACCACCAGTCATCGTGAACTTGGCTCTTTGGTTTTCGCCCTTACCCTGGCCGTACGCAAGCACCGCACTGCCTCGATAACCGTTGTTGCCCTCGATGCGGCCTCCGCTCATGTCAAAGCGAGCGTTGCCCCACAAAATGACGCCAGAAGATGTAAGCCAATAGCAATTGGTGGCCCCGGTAACGACTCCGTTGTTACGGATAACGCCACCCCTCATAACTACATGAGCGCCGCTGGACGCGCGAACGGCACCGCAATACGAATGGCGCAGCTCGCACTGCTCGATAACGCCGCCCGTCATAGTAAGCGAGGCATTTTCTCCCGACACGTCGACGGCGCCCGCGCTATCCCCGCTCGTGGTGCCGTCGTACACAACGGCCTCGTCAGAGAGCACAACCGCTCCCCTGCTAGAAATAATGGCGCCCTTGTTGTAGCGACCCCTCAGGGACGCTTTCCCCGACAGCTCGAGGGATGCCCTCTCGGCAACATTGACCAGTACGGAGACGCCGCTATTTTTTGTTGCCAAGATGGTATAGGGCTCATCCGACGTGATCTTAATCATCTTCCCGGCAGGAATCCTGAGCGTGGAGTCGAGCTTCACGTGCTTTTTCAGGGTGATGACGGTTTCCTTGCCATCGGGGGCCTCGTTGACCAGCTCCTGAAGGGTCTTGGTGCTGTCATCGCTCACGGTAGCGCCGACGCCGTCATCGATGGACTCGCGCGTGTAGACGATATCGACGCCAGAGCTCGGAAGGTTCTCCGAGCCGGTGATGTCGTCCATGCTGTTTTCGATTGTGATCTTTTGAACCGTGCTGTCGTCAAACATGCCCGAGGGTATTTTGGTGAGACCGCGCCCGATCGTCACATCCTTCACGCCACCTACGCCCGAGAAGGCCGCCGTGCCAACGGAAGTCACGGAATCCGGAATGGAAAGCTGCTCCGGCAACGTGCCGTAATAGAAGGCGTAGTTGCCAATTGTCTCAAGTGTCCTAGGAAGCTGGACGGCGACGTTGCTCTGGATAAAGGCCCACTCACCGATACTCTTCAGGCTGTCGCAAAGCCCCACGATCTTAACCGGTGTGTAGCAGAACGCATTGTCCGGAATGTTCTGAAGCGAGGACAGGTCCACGGACGCCCGCAGATTTTTGCAGCTTTGAAAAGCCCCGCTGCCCATCTTTGCCACCTTGTTTAGCTTGGGCACGCTCATCAGGCTGGTACACCCCTGGAAAGCAGAGGAACCGATGCTCGTCAATGTGCCCGGGAAATCAATGCCGGTCAAACTTGAGCAATTCTGAAACGCCCTATCCCCGATGGACTCGATTTCGCTCAGCGCGGTGACGGATGTTAGAGAGGTGCATCCTTGAAACATGCCCGAGGGAATCTTGGTAACCGAAGCGGGCAACGACACGCTTGTCAGAGACGCGCAGTCTTCGAAAACGCCCGTTATGGTGTCGGAGAAGGCGACATCTTTTGGAAACTCGATACTTGTGAGGGCGGTAGCCCCCTCGAAGGCGCCCGAGCCCGAAATCATTTTGAGGGTGGAGGGGAGATTAATCTCCGAAAGGCTGCTGCAGCCATTGACCATCATGTTGGCGCTAATCTCCTCGACGCCCTCATCAAAATAGAGCTTTTCGAGCGAGCCAGCGTTTTGCAGCGAGCAACCGAAGTTCTTGATGGAGCCAGGAATATGGAGCTCCTTGACCTTTACGAACTTCCGGAAATACCATCCGCGCACGTTTTCGAGCGTGTCGGGAAGCGTCAGCTGCTCAACATTCTCGGCCACGATACCAGACGAGAAATAAAGGTCGGTGACTTTGTAGGTCTGGCCACCATGCTCGATGGAGCCGGGCACACTCACCGCGGTCACACTGTCGTCGGCAACAATACCTTTGATTTCCGCCGTGCCCTTATCCGTGGTCTCGCACGAATAGGTCACGCCGTCCTGGGTGATCTTAAACTCCTCCGCAGTATACGCAGCCCGCGATGCCGTGGCCGCATATGCGACACCGGCCGTCGCGCCAACGGATAAACATCCGAAGCCGAGAACCAGCGCAAGGCAGAGAGCAGCGACTCTCCGCCCCCCGCCGCAAACTTTCCTCTCCAATTCCCTTCTCCCCCTCTGGTGTCGCCCTCTCTTCCCAAGAGCGATCTATTGATTAGGACAGTTCAAAGACAACATTATGCCCAAAGAGGCCCATCATGGAAATAATCCACGTCTTCGCTCGAAATGGTAATTAATTGGCAGGATTAATTGGCGAACAACTGAACGAAGAGCAATTTACCAATGGCACATAAATGGCGGCGTCAACACCTGAAGCGCATAGTCTCCGATTCCCAGACAACACCATCGAGCGCCACGAGGCACAGGATTGATTTGTTCAGATTCACATGCCTTTACGGGTGTTTTCCTAGTCCCAAAAAGACCGGTCTGACGCTGCGCCACAAATAGGGCCCATCTACTACGTTTGGGTCACAGGGGTCGACCATAGCCGACTTTTTCGAAAATCGGCAAGCCGTCTACCTGCAGTTTTAATTTCGCAAAATTCGGGATGATCGAGGGTACTCGGTTAAACGTAGTAGATGGCCGCATTTCGTGGCAAACGGTCCGACCCAAGGCCCAAGGCGGCCAGCCTCGGATGACCATTCACGAAGTTGCGGTGGAATACGGACTGAATTGGCCCCTTAAAGGCAAAAACACTCCGTATTCCACCGCAACTTATAGGGAGATAGGCCTTAGAGGCGGGCGAGGTCGTAGGATCGAGCGGCTGCTTCGCCGGCGCAGATGAGGTTGGTTGCGGCTTCTTGCGGATCGAGTGCCCGCTCCAGGTCCATGGGCTTGCGACAGATCGGAAGCACCAAGTCGACGCCCTGCCCATACACCGCATCCAGGCTGTCGGCACGACCGCCCACGACGGCGACCACCGGTTTGCCATATCGCTTCGCACGACGGGCCACGCCCACCGGCGCCTTGCCGGCGGCGGACTGCTCATCCATATTGCCCTCGCCCGTTATGACGAGGTCGACATCGCGCACGCGCTCGTCAAACCCCACGAGGTCGAGCACCGTCTCCACGCCCGAGCGCAACACGGCGCCGAGTGCCAACAGCGCTGCTCCCAGACCACCGGCGGCACCGGCACCGGGCACGCCGAGCACCGAGCCAAACGTCCGTGTGCCCTCGGGTGTGCGCAACAACCCCTGGGCCCGAGCCTCGACAATTGCCGTATCGAGCAGACGACCGTAGCCGACCATCCAGCTGTCGCACCTGCTCAGCGCCTCGGCGTCACCCGTCGGCAAGCCTTTCTGCCCGCCAAACACCGCCAATGCGCCCCGACGCCCCACGAGCGGATTCTCGACATCCGAAAGCACAACGATACGAGCGTCATCCAAAGCCTGAAGCGCTGGCGCCAAATCAACGCTCGCCACCTGCTCAAGGCCGGCAAGACCGGGGGCGATATCGCAGCCCCGATCATCGACCACACGCGCGCCCAGCGCCTGCAGCATGCCGGCGCCACCGTCGTTGGTGGCGCTGCCGCCCAAGCCAATATAGATAGTCTTTGCACCCGCGCGAACCGCATGAAGCATCAGTTCGCCCACGCCATAGGTCGAAGCCGCAAGCGCCGACGACTCCGTGCAAGGCGAATACCCAATGCCGGCCGCCTCGGCCATCTCGATGACCGCGGACTCGCGCTCGACATCAACCAGCATCCGGGCAGACGCGCTCTTGCCCAAAGGACCTGCTACCTCGCAGGTCACAACCTCACCGCCGCACGCGGCAATGGCGTCGAACGTTCCCTCGCCACCGTCTGCCAGCAGCAATGTGCACACCTCGGCATCGGGCCAAACGCGGCGCACGCCTTCGGCAACCGCCGCCTCCGCCTGCGCACTCGACACGCTGCCCTTAAAGGAATCAATCGCCAACAGCACACGGCGGGGCCGGCGGCACGCGGCACCAAAATCGACCGCCTCAACGGCGATTTCTTCGGCACACGCAAGCGCCTCGGCATGGGCGGCATGTGCCTCAAGATCGGCCCCGCAACCGCAGCCAGTACCATCGGTGCCACGCAACCCACTAAAATAGCCGCTCAACACCTCACGACACTCGTCTGCCAGCACGCCAGCCGTCACGTTAAACCGATGATTCAGGCGCGAATCGGCATTCAAATCGTATAGGGATCCCAACGCACCCGCCTTGGCGTCGCTCGCGCCATACACGCAGCGCCCCACGCGCGCGTTGACCATAAGCCCCGCGCACATGCAGCAGGGTTCGAGCGTCACGTAGACCGTACAGTCGGAAAGGCGCCAGCGGCCAAGCGCCTGGGCAGCGGCGCACAGGGCCGCGAACTCTGCATGCGCCGAAGGGTCCTGATCGAGCTCGCGACGATTATGCGCCCTCGCGACGATCTCGCCGTCGCGCACCACTACGGCTCCGATGGGCACCTCGCCCACCGCCGCGGCGGCTCGCGCCTCCGCCAACGCCTCGCGCATGAACTTCTCGTCGATTTCGGTGATCGTCATCGTTCGCCTTCCCTGTTGCAAATTCAAAACGATGCTATCATTACGACTCACGGAGAGATGGCAGAGCGGTTGAATGCGGCGGTCTTGAAAACCGTTGAGCGCGAGAGCGTTCCGGGGGTTCGAATCCCCCTCTCTCCGCCACTTTTAGTGATGCACCGGTGTCATGGTCCGCTCAAACAGCGCATCGACCACGTCGGCCATCTCGGGTCGACGCTCAAGATCGTGGCCCGATTCCCACCATATCGTGAAAAGTCGAATAATACCGCCGGCGACAAACTCAGACGTCGTCTCGAGTGACACGGGGGCCAGGGCATCCTCGGCAAGCACGTTCATCACACGCTCGCGGATGGAGCGGGCAATGCGGTCGCAAATAACATTGGTCAACATGCCCGACATGCTGCTTGCCAAAATGTTATCCATGAGCCGCTCGTGCGTCAGAATCAAATCCATGGCATCGTCCAAAATCGCGTGCCGAAGCGCGCGCACGTCCTCGGCAGATACCGCGCCGGCCTCATCGGGCTGTTTTTGCGGCAAACCCGACATAAGCTCATCGATATAAAAGGCAAAGTAATCGTTCTTGTCGCGAAAGTGCTTGTAGAACGTCGTGCGGCGAATCATGGCGCGGTCGCACAACATGGCAACCGTCAGGTCCTCAAAACGATGCTCCTCGAGAAGCTCGGTAAAGGCATCGAACAGGGCACGGTAGGTTTTCTTGATGCGAAGGTCCACTGGTATCGCCATCCTCAGGGCAAAGACAACACTCGTCAATCTGTCGCATATCTTACACCTGTACCTCGCGCGCTTTGCCCCAGTGTCAACCCCACCGAAAACATAACGCTTACCGGAAAGTTCGGCACGGCAAAACGTTGCGGGTATACTAGTAGCGTTATACCAACGGCAGCTGGCGCATGCCGCCGCGGCCATTCGAAACGGAGACATCATGATTACCGTCATCATCGGCATCGTTGTTGTCATTGTGATTGTCTGCGCCATCGCCGGCATCTACAACAACATGGTCACCAAGCGTAACCGCATCGATAACGCCTGGCAGAACATCGATACGCAGCTGCAGCGCCGCAACGACCTGATCCCCAACCTGGTCGAGACCGTCAAGGGCTACGCCAAGCACGAGCAGGAGACGCTCTCCGCCGTGATCAGCGCGCGTAACACCGCCGTCAAGGCCACTACGCCCGAGGCCAAGATGGAAGCCGACAACGTGCTGACCGGTGCGCTGCGCCAGCTCTTTGCCGTAGCCGAGGCCTATCCCGATCTTAAGGCAAACACCAACTTTACGCAGCTGCAGGCATCACTCGAGGATACCGAGAACAAGATTAGCTATGCACGCCAGAGCTACAACGATTGCGTGCTCAGCTACAACAACGCCATTCAGACGTTCCCGGCTGTCATCTTTGCCGGCATCTTCCAGTTTAAGGAACGCCAGGGCTTCGAGGCCGCCGAAGCAGCCCGCCAGGCCCCGACCGTCAAGTTCTAGTAGTTTGGCAGCGCATCCTAAATCGGCTATATGCATAAACCGCCCCGTCGAATGCATACTTCGACGGGGCGGTTTCCTTTTTCGCGAAGGTCCCCCTTTAAGCGCCGTGCATTTTTAGGAGTATTCAACATAACCAAGGGCTTCGGGCGCTACGATAAATGCCAAAGACCGCGAATATCCCTGCAAATCAAACGCTGTCAGCCCATAACCCCGCCCATCATTCGTAGAAAACATCGAGAAATCCCGATTTTTTGCCCGAGGTCGGTATGCAGGGGCCTTCGGTTGCAGAATACTCGCAAAAATGCACGTCGCCATCACCCCCACATGGCGCGAACCAAAACAAAAGCGCGGCCTAAAAGGCCGCGCGCCATCTTTGATTCAGATCTATATTGCCCGTAACGGCAGCGCCGAGGTAACGCAGGCCCGAGGGCAACCTTCCTTTCCGGCGCACTCCGCAGGACGTAAGAACCTCCGCCGCACGAAGTGCGCAGCGGAGGTTCTTTCATGTCCGAGGACGCGCCGGAAAGGAAGGTTGCCCTCGGGCCGAACAGCTATGGCAGCTTACGCGACGGTGTAAACCCAGTTGTGCTTATCTTCAACAGCACCAGACTGGATACCAGTCAGGGTCTCGCGAAGCTTCTTCATCACAGGGCCGATCTCGGTGTAGCCAGCCGGGAAGGTCACGGTCTCGTCGGCGCCGTAAACCTTGTTGTCGATCTCGCCGACCGGGGAGATAACGGCAGCGGTGCCGCACAGGCCGCACTCGACAAAGGTACCGGCCTTGACCTCGGCCCACTCGACAGGGCGTTGGTCGACGGTAATGCCCAGGTCCTGAGCAACCTGAACGAGCGAACGACGGGTGATAGAGGGCAGGATGGAGTCGGTGTGCGACTGCGGAACGACGAGCGTGCCGTCCTCCTTCACGAACAGGACGTTCGCGCCGCCGGTCTCCTCGACATAGGTGCGGGACTCGGAGTCGAGATACAGGTTCTCGGCATAGCCCTCGCGATGGGCCTCCATCGTGGGCTTGAGGGACATGGCGTAGTTCAGGCCAGCCTTGATGTTGCCGGTGCCGTGCGGTGCGGCGCGGTCGTACTCGGAAACGCGCAGCTTGACGGGCTTGAGGCCACCCTTAAAGTACGGACCGACCGGGGTCACGAGAATGCGGAACGTGTACTCAGGAGCGGGAGCCACGCCGATCACGTCACCAGAGCCGATCATAAACGGACGCACGTACAGGGTTGCACCGGAGCCGAAGGGCGGAACCCAGGCGGCATTGGCAGAAACGACCTGCTTGACGGCCTCGACAAACTTGTCCTTGGGGAACGGGGGCATCTCGAGGCGCTGGGCAGAGTTATACATACGCTCAGCGTTCATGTCGGGACGGAAGCAGACGATGCTGCCGTCCTCGGCAGTGTAGGCCTTCAGGCCCTCAAAGACCTCCTGGCAATAATGGAAGATGCCGCCGCACTCGGAGACATGCAGGGTGTGGTCGGTGGTCAGGCCACCCTCGTCCCACTCGCCGTCCTTCCAATGAGCCTCGTAGCTGTAATCGGTCTTCATGTAGCCAAAGCCGAGGCTGCCCCAATCGATATCCTTCTTCTCGACCGTCATGTGTCGCTCCTTACATATACAGTTGCATACTCGCGAACCCGCACGCAAGGACCGGGGCCGACCGCGTCGCAACGTCGCACGCCCGGAGCGTAGAGCCGGACGGGACACGCGGACAGCATCAAAGTCGATGGCAAGTCGATTCGCATGCACGAGATTGTACTCCGCACACGCATCGGATAAAACGTTTTTCTTTAACTAACTAAAGTATTTTCATTTGACCGAAGCAAAAAGGCCCGCCACCGTAAACGGTGACGGGCCTCAACGGCACGGTTTGCGCGCTGGCTCGAGCTAGGCGCTCTATTTGCCCAGCTTAGCCTTAACCAAACCGACCACAGTCGGGATGATCGACACGGCAACGATGCCGATAATCAGCAGCTCAAAGTGCTCCTGCACAAAGGGAATGCCGCCAAAGAAGTAACCCAGCAGCGTAAAGACCGTCGACCAGGTGATACCGCCCAGCACGTTATAGATGACAAAGTTACGCCAGTGCATGCCGCCCATACCGGCGATGAAGGGCACAAAGGTGCGGATAAACGGGAAGAAGCGACCCAGGAAGATGGCCAGGTGGCCCCACTTGTCCAGGAAGTCCTCGGACTTTTTGATACGCTCGGGCGTCATGGCCTTCACCTTGCCCGAGGCGATGATCTTTTGGCCAAAGAAATGACCGATCATAAAGTTGCACTGATCGCCCAAGATAGCAGCCGTCCATGCGACGGCCAGCAGGGCCACGATGTTAAAGCCGCCGTTGTGGGCAAAGAAGCCCGAGGCGAACAGCAGCGAGTCGCCAGGAAGGAACGGGAAGAACACCACGCCTGTCTCGATAAAGATGATCAGGAACACGCAGCCGTAGGCCACAAGCGGGCCGGCGGCGATCCAGCTGGCAATCGCGGTGCGCGGGTCTTTGAGCAGCTCGGCGATAAAATTGATGAAACCCATGAAGTAAAACCTCTCAGTTGTGGGCGCGGATACGTCCAAGTTGACCAGTATACGGTTGCGGCGCCCCCTCGTGCGCAACCCCACAAAAGCATGACTCCATTACCAGCAAGTTTGCATAACTGACACCTGTCGCGCAAAGCCGCCAAGATTGCTCTTCCTAATCCCTAGCGAATCGCTATACTTTATTGAATCGCATTGCCATGGCGCTAAGGGAGGGCGGCCGGTGAGCTTTATCAATACCATTCGCGAGGATATCAAGACCGTCCAGGCGCAAGACCCCGCTGCACAAAACGGTCTGGTCATCTTCCTTTCCTATCCTGGCCTGCACGCCAAGTGGAACCACGTGCCCGAGCATTGGCTCTGGGAGCACGGCCACCAATCGCTCGCCCGTGTACTCTCGCAGCTCACCCGCCATATCACCGGCGTCGAGATTCACCCTGCCGCACAGATCGGCAAACATTTCTTTATCGACCACGCCATGGGCGTCGTCATCGGCGAGACCACCATCGTGGGCGACAACTGCGTGCTCTACCAGGGCGTCACGCTTGGCGGCACCGGCAACGAGACCGGCAAGCGCCACCCCACCCTGGGCAACAACGTCACCGTGGGCACGGGCGCCAAGGTGCTCGGCAACATTCGCATCGGCAACAACGTCAAGATCGGCGGCAACTCGGTCGTCGTCAAGGACGTGCCCGACAACTGCACCGTCGTGGGCGTGCCCGGGCGCATCATCAAGCGCAACGGCTGCCGCGTGTTCGAGGAGAGCTTCGACGCCAAGCAGCATCGCGAGTACATGCCCGATGATGCCGCCGAGCAGAGCGCCCTCAACCGTCAGGGCATCACCGAAAACGCCCGTCGCGTCAAGGAACTCGAGCGAGAGGTGGCTGAGCTCAAAGCCCTCGTCGCCAAGCTCGTGGACGAGCGTTAGGGCCGCGGGCAACCGCCACAGCATGAACGCCAGCACAAAAGGCGCGCCAGGGAATCCGCCCCCGGCGCGCCTTCTTTTTGATGTGACATGCGGGACTGTCCCTTTGTCACCTTATGCGAACTGGCTCAGGTAGAGGTCGGCGTAAGCGCCCTCGGCAGCCAGCAGCTCCTTGTGCGTACCCTGCTCGATGATATTGCCGTGATCCATGACCAGGATGAGGTCGGCATCGACGATCGTCGACAGACGGTGCGCGATCACAAAGCTCGTGCGCCCGCGCATGAGCGCGTCCATGGCGCGGCCGATGGCGAGCTCGGTGCGCGTGTCCACGCTCGACGTCGCCTCGTCCAGGATGAGGATCGCCGGGTTGTTGAGCAGCACGCGCGCGATGGTCAGCAGCTGACGTTGGCCCTGGCTGATGCTCTCGGCATCGTTAGCCACACGCGTGTCGTAGCCCTGCGGCATAGTGCGCACAAAGAAGTCGACCTGCGCGGCGCGCGCAGCCGCCACGATCTCGTCGCGCGTCGCCTCGGGACAGCCGTAGGCGATGTTTTCGGCAATCGTGCCGTCGAACAGCCAGGCGTCCTGCAACACCATGCCAAACTGCTGGCGCAGCTCGCCGCGGTCCATGCGGCTCGTGTCCACGCCGTCGAGGGTAATGCGGCCGCCGTCGATCTCGTAAAAGCGCATGAGCAGGTTGATGAGCGTGGTCTTACCCGCGCCCGTGGTTCCCACCACGGCGATCTTCTGACCCGGCTCGGCGGTAAACGACACGTCTCGCATAAGCGGCTTGTCGGGCGCATAGCCAAAGCGCACATGCTCAAAAGCGACACGGCCTTCCACTTTGCCCGGCAGCTTGGCGGCGGCCACCGGCAACGGATCGGCCTCCATCTCGGGCTCGTCGAGCAGGTCGAACACGCGCTCTGCGCTCGCCAGTGCGCTCTGCAGTGAGTTAAAGGTAAACGACAGCTCCGTCATGGGCTCGGACGCCTCGTAGATAAACTGCAAGAACGCCTGGAACACGCCGACGGTCATATGCCCGGCAACCAGCATGCTGCAGCCCACCAGCGCGATCACGATCTGCGCCAAACGGCCGATAAAGCGCACCGCGGGGCCGACGGCGTTAATCATAAAGTCGGCCTTGGTGCTCACGCGCGCCAGCTCCTTCGAAGCCTCGTGTACCTCGGCAGAGCTCTTGCGCTCGCGGTTAAACGCACGGATCACCAGACGGCCCGAGTAGCCCTCCTCGACCGCGCTCGTAATCTTGGACACCCACTCCTGGCGCTCGCCCGTCACATCGTGCGTGCGGCGCGACACGACCTTCGTCACCAGCAGCGAAAGCGCCGTAAAGAACAAAAAGACGAGCGTGAGCGGCACGCTAAACACGAACATCACGCTCACGGCGCCCACCACGGTACCGATCGACACCAGCAACTGCAGCAAGCCGCGTTGCATGCTCTCGGACATCTTGTCCAAGTCGTTGGTCGCACGGCTGACGACCTCGCCGGGACGATGCGCGTCAAGGTAGGCAAGCGGCAGACGGTTGAGCTTTTGTGCGATGCGGTTGCGCAGGCGCAGGTTGAGGCGCTCGGCAACGCTCGACATCAAAAAGCTCTGGAGTGCGTAGAACGAGGCGGCGGCGGTCCAGATCATAAAGTAGATAAAGATGGTCCTGCCGCAGTTCTCCCAGGTAATGCTGAAGGTAGTGTTGTTGGCAAACGCCAGCTTCATGTGCCCCCACAGCTCATCGATCACGCGGGCGCTGTAAGCCGGCGCCGCGGTGTTAAAGATGGCATAGAACACGATACTCGCGAACACGATATAGAAGCGCCAATGGTCGCCGGCGGCCTCGCTCCACAGGCGGCGCACCGTCGCCCAAGTGTCGCGGGGCGTCTCGTCCTCGTCCTCGTCGTCAACGTCACGCATGCGCTCCGCCTCGGCGCGGGCGCGCTCGTCCTCGGCGCGCTCGTTTTCCTCGTAGAGTGCCTGGCGGCGAGCCTCGCGCTCCACCGCTGCCTTGGCGTTTTCGTCCAGGTCGGGCGTGGCGCCCGTCTCCTCGACTGTCTCTGCAGCCGCGACGTCATCGGCGATGCCTTGCTTCTTGAGTTCCTCGGTCATGCTACTCACCTCCCTTCATTTGCGATTCCGCGATGGCACGGTACACCTCGCAGGTTTCCATCAACTCGTCGTGCGTGCCCAAGCCCACGACCTCACCATCCTTGAGCACCACGATCTGGTCGGCATGCAGAATG
Organism: Coriobacteriaceae bacterium AM04S-08; assembly: GCA_027663555.1. Lineage (GTDB taxonomy): Bacteria > Actinomycetota > Coriobacteriia > Coriobacteriales > Coriobacteriaceae > Collinsella. The sequence goes on from JAQDHS010000016.1 coordinate 58,322, forward strand.
GTCGAGATACGCTGTGCGATGATGAGCACCGCGGCATCGCGCGTCTCGTCCTGCAGCGCATGGCGCAGGGCCGCGTCGGTCTTAAAGTCCAGGGCCGAGAAACTGTCATCGAAGATATATAGATCGGCATGCTTCATGAGCGCACGGGCGATGGCCAGACGCTGGCGCTGGCCGCCCGAGAAGTTCGTACCGCCCTGCGCCACCGGGGTATCGAGCCCCTGCGGCTGATCGAGTACAAAGGTGCTCTGGGCAACCTGGAGCGCATGGAGCATGTCAGCCTCAGTCGCGTCTTCGTTGCCAAAGCGCAGATTGCTTGCCACGGTACCCGAGAACAGCCATGCCTTCTGCGGCACATAGGCGATACGCCCGCGGATGTCGTCTTGCGAAAGGTCGCGCAGATCGACGCCGTTCAGGCGAATGGCGCCCTTCGTGGCATCGTGGAAGCGAAGCAAGAGTTTGGCCACCGTTGACTTGCCCGAGCCCGTTGAGCCCACGATCGCGGTCGTCTGTCCACGGCGGCAGGCAAAACTCAGGTTGCACAGGGTGTCCTCGTCGGCATCGTCAAAACGGAACGACATGTGGTCGAACACGGCCACCACGTCGGCCCTATCTGCGGACTCAGGCGCCCCGTCGCCCAGCGTAGCCTTGCCGTCCACAATGCTCGGCTCGATTTCGAGCACCTGCTGCGCGCGGTTGAGACACGCCGCGGCGCGCGGGAGCGTCAGCACCACCATCTGCGCCATCATCACAAAGAACAGGATCAGGATCGCGTACTCCAGCACGGCCGAGATGCTGCCGATTTGCATGGCATGGACGCCCACGCGGTTGCCGCCCACCCACAGCACCGCCACCTCGGCGATGTTCATCAAAAAGAAGCTGGAGCTGTCGAGACCCACAAACAGGTGGTTGACCTTAATGGCATTGGCCGCGTAATCGCTAAACACCTCGTCCAGGCGCTGCTCCTCGTGGCGCTCCTTGTTAAATGCGCGGATGACGCGCACGCCCACGATGTTCTCGCGCAGCACCACGTTCATGCGGTCGATAAAGCTCTGCAGGCGCATAAAGATCGGCGCGGCGTTGGCAACGGTAAAGACCGCCGCCACCAGCACGATCGCAACGACCACGCCCAGCAGCGTGCCCATGGCAGGATCGATAAACCAGGCAAAGATAATGCCCGCCACGGCCAAGAACGGTACCGGCAGCACCAGCTGAATCGTCTGCAGGATCGCTTGCTGGATCACGTTGATGTCGTTGAGCGAGCGCGTGATCATCGAACCCGTGCCAAAGCGCTCAAAGTCGCTGGCGGACAGCTCGAGCGACTTATCGTAGACGGCGTTGCGGATGTCGCAGGCCACATTGGCCGCCAGACGGGCCGAAAGATAGCAGCCCAGCACCGCGCCGCCGCTGGCCATGCCGGTCGCGATGAGCATGTACAGACCGTTGCGCAAGATGTAATCGACGTCGCCCGTCGTGATGCCCGTGTTGACCATGTTCGCCAACATCGTGGGCACGAGCAGCGTACCGACGTTGTCGATTAGCAGCACCAGCAGCGTCACCGCGATCAGACCGCGGTACGGCCTCATAAACCTCATTAAGAGTCGCATGTCTCCCCCTCGCCCTTATCGTTAGCCTCGTTCTCGGCGGCAACTTGCCGTTTAAATGCCTCGCACTCTTCGTTAAGAACATGGGAAAACTTACCGACCAAGCGCATGATCTCGCGCTGTTCCCACGGCTCGAGCGCCTCGATTGCTCCGCTGGTATATAACAGGCTCTCCGTCAAGGTCGTCTTACCTGCGTCTACATGAGCAAGAATGCCAATATTGATGATTTTCATATGATTGTCCTCCATACAAGGCCCAGAAGGGCGCAAAAATCCCCAGCGACAAATACTTTTACCGCTGGGGATGATAGGTAGGACACACATGAAAACTGCGGCCAAGGCTGGCCGTTGTCTATCACGATATGAAATGAAAAGGCAAAAGTATTCTAAAATTGGGTACAAAAACCAAGCCCTCTCCTTGAGGACGTTTGTCTTTGTTCCCATTATCAAATTTTATTTAAGAATACCTTGCCGCATATTGATAAACTCCTTTGCTTGGATTTTTATAGTATAGCATATCAAATTCCCAAAAGCAACCCTGTTAAGATAAATTTTTTCTGTCACTGCACCTCCGAGTTTTGACTATCGTCAAGGGCGGCCGTGCAAGACGTGCGACCCATAACAACATATCGACAAATCAGAACCACCCTTAAAAAGGGTGGTTTGCTCTTAGGGTATAACCCACGGG
>JAQDHS010000017.1:0-59895 GCA_027663555.1 Coriobacteriaceae bacterium AM04S-08
TGCATCATCGACGTCTTCAATACAGACAATATCAGTGCGGAATGTTCTGAAAACCAAGCCCGGCCCCCGCCTGCGGTGACGCTGTTGCGAGCGCTCTGCGATGGGGACGTTGTTGGTTGGGGCCGCTGGGCTGATGTGGGGGCGCGTGGTTGTTGCGGGCTCTGGTCCCGGCGGCGGCCTCGGCGCTTCGCGCCTGCCGCCTGGGTCTACTGCGGGGCCGTGGCGGCAGCGGCGGCGCTTCGCGCCTGCTGCCTGGGGTGACTTTGGGCTTGGTGCGAATTGAGGTCTAATACTTTTCCCGTGAAGTGAACGACCTTATTTGGACCCCCGAAGCATTGGCATATTTTGACCGCTATTTCCTGCGGTTTTGCAGCGCGAATCCTGCGGTTTTTTGGTCTAAAGGTGTGGATGCTCCGGGGCTTCGTTTTTACTCGTTCACTTCTCGGGAAAGTATTAGAGCTCAGCTGGCGGGGGTACCGCCCTGGCGTCGAAGCCCCGCGTCTTCTTCGCTTGATTGGGAAAAACAGCCTCGCTGAAGTAATTGCGAGCCCGCCCGGACGTATCTGCGGGGGTTGTCTGCACAGTTCGCGGTATTATGTTTGCTGAGTTTTGAAAGGAGCCGCTGGTGGTCACGACGACATTTGCCTCGCCTTTGGGCGAAATCCTGCTTGCCGCTGATGGCCGCGGTTTGACGGGGCTTTGGTTTGAGGGGCAGGAGCACTTTGGCTCTACGCTGCTCAAAGAGGATGCGGAGTATGTCGTAGGTACCGATGCGGTTTCTGGTACCGGTGGGATGTCTTCGGTGAGTCCGGCAAATGGTGTGGCCTCTTCGGTGCTTGAGCGTTCATGGGCTTGGCTGAATGCTTATTTTGCGGGGCAGGAGCCTCGGTTTACGCCGCCGTTGCATTTGATTGGCACGGCGTTTCAGCGCGAGGTTTGGTTTGAGCTGCTTTCTATCCCGCGTGGCGAGGTCGCTACGTATGGCGAGATCGCCCAGCGTGTTGCGGCTCGACATCATGTGCCGGGAAACGAGGCGCCCGTTGTATCTCCTCGCGCGGTGGGGGCTGCGGTTGCGCGTAACCCCATTTCGATTATCGTGCCATGCCATCGCGTAGTTGCCGCCGATGGTTCGCTCAACGGATATGCCGGCGGGCTCGATCGCAAGGAGTGGCTGCTTCGGCTTGAGGGCGCCTATCTATAAGCTGCAGGCGGCCGCAACGCCCATGCGGCAAGCGCGCTCGCTGTACGGGCGTTGTTTGCAGGGCGAGATGTGAAGCCGCCCGTTCCTTAAGTCCGACTAAGCTATAACCTTGCTTTTTTAAATATGCTCATCGACCTGCTAAGGCAGCACTAAGGCGAGTGCGGGTGCGCTATTATCGGCGCTCACGGAGCGCTTGGTGTTCTTGGCACGCATGGACGAGGGCTCGGCGGGCTTTACCATGGCGTCGATCGATCTTTCGGAGGCGGTGAACAAGGTGGCGGCGCCGTTTAAGTCGGTGGCGGTCTCAGGCGGTAAACGCCTGTCGACGTCGATTGCGACCGGCGTGCGGACCCATGCCGATGCCGCGGCGGTGGCGCAGGTGGTTGAGTTGCTACTGGACAACGCCACGCGCTATGCGAGCGAGGGCAGCGTGATTGAGCTGAGCCTGTGCGCCGTTTCGCACGGCAAAGGCAAGGGCGCCGCCGAGCTTGTCGTATCGAACGCCGTGGACGAGCTGCCCGAGGGCGACCTGGACCGATTGTTCGATCGCTTCTATCGTGCGGATGCGTCGCGCAGCTCCAAGACGGGTGGCTCGGGCGTGGGCCTGTCCGTGGTGCGTGCCATCGCCGAGGCCCATGGAGGCGCCGCCACCGTATCCGGTCACGGCAACCAGATCACCTTCACCGTTTGCCTTTAAAACCTGCCAAAAAGGAACAGGTTTATTTTGGCAGGTTTTATCTGGGGAAACGTCCGCAGGAGAGGGCATGGGCGGTGTGAACATATGCATCTCTACCTGCTAAAATATAGGCATCGTTATTCGGCTCCTGAGTGGAAAGGAGACGGTCATGCAGTACGAGATCGGCGGAGGGGCTTTCCCGGTTGTTACGTGCAACCTTAGCGATGGCGAATCCATGATCACCGAAAGCGGCGCCATGGCTTGGATGACCCCCAACATGGAAATGTCTACCTCGGGCGGTGGCATCGGCAAGATGTTCTCCAAGGCTTTTTCGGGTGAGGCATTGTTCCAAAACATTTGGACCGCGCGTGGCGATGGCATGATCGCGTTTGGCTCCTGCTTCCCCGGCCGCATCGTGCCAATCGAGATCGGTCCGGGCAAGAGCTGGATTTTGCAGAAGCGTTCGTTCCTTGCCGCGGAAAGTGGCGTCGAGTTGAGCATTCACTTTAACAAGAAGGCAAAGGCCGGCGTCTTTGGCGGCGAGGGCTTTATCATGCAGAAGCTCACGGGCTCGGGTGTTGCTTTTGCCGAGATCGACGGCGACCTGGTTGAGTACGAGCTCGCTGCTGGCCAGCAGATGATTGTGGATACCGGCAACGTGGCCGGCTTTGAGGAGACCGTGAGCATCGACGCTCAAATGGTCAAGGGCGTCAAAAACATCATGTTTGGTGGCGAGGGCGTGTTCAACACCGTGCTCACCGGTCCCGGTCGCATCTGGTTGCAGACGATGCCCATTTCCAATCTTGCGGCAGCAGTGGCCTCGATGACCAACAACAATAACTAGTCCGCATAGGATAGCGCGCGGCGGGCTTACCCTGTCGCGCGCTTTTTTGCTGGCAAACGCCTCGCTTATAGAGTGTGGCTGCGCTGCTACAGCGAGCGTCGTCATCTCGTCACCCTGATAGCTTGCGGCAAGCGTGGCAATGAGGAGTGAGAATTTGAGTGCTCAGTCCCAAGGCATAATGGCGGCCATGCCAACAAGCAAAAACGAGTTGCCGGTGTCACGGAAAGGCAGGCGTCGGTCGATTCCACGTGAGACGGCTGTGCCGATCTGCACGGCCGCCCCTGCGCGTCCAGCGCTGCCCCCAAAGAGGTACGTTTCCCCTTATAAAACCTGCCAAAATAAACCTGTCCCTTTTTGGTAGGTGGGAAATGGGTAATACTAAAGAGTTATCCGACCAGATGGGAATTAATCGATGGCCTATATCGAATTCAAAGACGTCATCAAGGCATACGGCGAGGGCGATGCCCGCATCCACGCGCTCGACGGCGCGAGCTTTACGGTCGAGCGCGGCGAGCTCGCCATCATTTTGGGTGCTTCGGGTGCCGGCAAGACCACGGCCCTCAACATTCTGGGCGGCATGGACACGGCAACTTCTGGCACCGTGACGGTGGACGGGCGTGACGTGAGCTCTGCCAACGAGGCTCAGCTTGTGGAATACCGTCGCGCCGATGTTGGCTTTGTCTTTCAGTTCTACAATCTGGTCCCTAACCTGACGGCGCTTGAGAACGTCGAACTCGCGGCGCAGATCTGCCCCGATTCGCTCGATGCCGAGCAAACGCTTCGCCAGGTTGGCCTGGGCGACCGCCTCGCTAACTTTCCGGCGCAGCTTTCGGGCGGCGAGCAGCAGCGCGTATCCATCGCCCGCGCGCTGGCTAAGAACCCCAAGCTGCTTTTGTGCGACGAGCCTACGGGTGCACTCGACTACAAAACCGGCAAGCAGATCTTGCAGCTGCTACAGGACACTTGCCGCAAGCAAGGCATTACGGTCATCATCATCACCCACAACTCTGCGCTGGCGCCCATGGCCGATCGCCTGATCCGCTTTAAGAGCGGCCGCGTGGAGAGCGAGACGATCCAGCAAAATCCTGTGCCTATCGAGACGATCGAGTGGTAGCGCCCATGAATCAGGACCGCCAAAACAGTCAACGCCGCGACGCGCAGAACACGGAGCGCGAGCAGGATTTTACGACCTACCGTACCGCCCAAAGCTCAAACGATATGGTGCCGACGGTTTTTCGCCGTGGCATCTACCGCACGATTCGCGGCAGCCTCAAACGCTTCTTGTCTATCGTTGTGATCACCGCGCTTGGCGTGAGCGTGATGTGCGGCCTTAAGGCGGGCTGCGAGGACCTGTGTGATTCGGTCGACGCCTATTTTGACCAGCAGAATGTCTATGACATCAACGTGCAGTCGACCTATGGTCTGACCGATGACGATATTGCCGCGATCCAAGAGGTCGATGGCGTCGAGACGCCCGAGGGCATCTATACCGAGACCGCCTATACCGCCGTGGGTACGACGCGCGAGCGTGTCGTCGTACAGAGCCTCTCCAAAGAGAATATTGACCAACCGGTGCTAGTGCGCGGCGAGCTGCCCGAGACTTCGGGCGAAGTGGCAGTGACCTCACGTTTTTTGAAGGCTTCGGGCAAGAAAATCGGCGATACGGTGAGCTTTGCCGCCAACGATGCGAGCTCGTCGAACCAAAGCGCCAAGGACCAGTTTGCCGATGGGGACTACACCATCACGGCCGAGGTTCTCGATCCTACCGACGTGAGCTCCGACTCGACAGTCAACGCCTTTCGCGCTGCTTCGACTGCGGACTACAAGTTCTACGTGAGTGAGGATGCCGCGACATCTTCTTCCTACTCCGCTGTCCACGTGGTCGTCGAGGGAGCCAAGAGCCTCAACTCCTATTCGGATGCCTACTCGGCAAAGATCAATGAGGTCAAGGGCAATATCGAGAAGATCCGCGAGGAGCGTGAGAAGGCGCGCGCCCAGGAGCTGACGGTCGACACACCGGCGAGCTTGGACGCAGCTGAGCGTCAGGCGAATATGGTCTTTGGGATCGAGCAGGACAACATCAATCGCATGGCCGAGGGCAGCGACGAGCGTGCGCAGGCGCAAGCCGACCTGGACCAGCGCCGTGCCGCCGCCGACCAGCAGTTTGCCGATGCCCGCGCCGAGCTCTCTGACCTGGGCGAATGCACCTGGTACATCCAGGACCGCGATAACATCGCAAGCTACTCGAGCGTGGAGAGCGATAGCTCGTCAATTGAGGCCATTGCCACGGTGTTCCCGTTCATCTTCTTTATCGTCGCCGTGCTCATCAGCCTCACCACCGCCACGCGCATGGTCGAGGAGGAGCGCACGCTCATTGGCCTGTACAAGGCGCTCGGCTATTCGCGCGGGCGTATCCTGTCCAAATATGTGGACTACTCGCTGTGGGCGTGTCTGATCGGTGGCGTGCTCGGCAATATCATCGGATTTGTGGGTCTGCCGCTGTTCTTGTTTACGGTGTTCGACGACATGTACTCGCTGCCCCAGATGTTGCTTTCGTACGACATCGTGTCATCACTCGTGTCGGTAGCGCTGTTTGCCGTGGGCGTGGTGGGCGCCACGATTATCGCCTGCCGCCACGAGATGGCTGAGACCCCAGCCTCGCTCATGCGCCCCAAGGCCCCGCGCGCCGGCTCGCGCATTCTGCTCGAGCGCATTGGCTTTATCTGGCACCGCATGGGCTTTTTGAACAAGGTCGCTGCACGCAACCTGTTCCGCTACAAAAAGCGCGCCTTTATGACCATCTTTGGCATTGCGGGCTGCACGGCGCTTGTGATTTGCGGTATGGGCATCCGTGATACGTCGGTCGCGCTGTCGCCCAAGCAGTACGGGCACATCACACGCTACGATTTGCTGGCGGTCGCCAATCCCGATGATTTTTCGCAGACGTGCGCGGCGTTGGATGAGCGCAGTGCAGCCAAGGATTCCGACGTGACCGTGACTTCGACGCTGCCGATTATGACCGACAACGTTACCTTTACATTCGGCGGAAAGAGCGAGACCGTGCAGCTGATCGTGGTGCCCGATGACCGCACGAACGACCTGGATGACTACGTGCGCCTAGAGGACGAGTCCAAAGAACCGCTCGCCCTGCGTGACGGGGATGTGTATTTGAGCAAGAGCTCTCAGCTGGTGCTGGGGATCAAGCCGGGCGATACGGCACACGTCCAGGATTCGTCGCTCAATGTTGCCAAGGTCAAAGTCAGCGACATCTCGCTCAACTATCTGGGCAACACGCTTTACATGACGCAGGGCGCCTATGAGCGCGCGTTCGGTCGAAGTGCACGCCTTAACGGCGTCTTTGTGCTGCTTAAGGGTTCGTCGGCCGACCAGATTGCGTTTAGCAAGAATCTTAAGAGTGACGGTTGGCTTACGATTTCGAGTACGGCCGAGCATTGGGAAAACTATGAGGCGAACTTTACGATTATCAATTCGGTCGTGGTGCTCGTGACCTTTATGGCGGCGTGCCTGTCGTTTGTGGTGGTGTTTACGCTGTCTAATACGAATATTTCGGAGCGCGAACGCGAGCTGGCGACCATCAAGGTGCTGGGCTTCCGCCGTGTCGAGGTTCACCATTACGTTAACAAGGAGACGTTGATCCTCACGGAGATCGGAGCCGCGCTGGGCGTACCGCTGGGCGGCTTGCTGGCCGAGAGTTTTACGTACATTTTGCAGATGCCGTCGCTGTACTTTGACGTCGAGGTCGAGCCGCTAAGCTACGTGCTCGCCGTGGTGCTTTCCTTTGGCTTTACGTTTATCGTCAACCTCGCCACCAACCGTACCCTCAACAAGATTGACATGGTCGGTGCCCTCAAGAGTGCCGAGTAACCTGCCAAAAAGGGACAGGTTTATTTTGTCAGGTTTTATCTGGGCAAACGCTGGACAACCATTAGGTGGCCCGGCGTTTGCCCCGTCAAACGGGCTTTCCATTTGCCTTTCATTCTATTTGGTTTTCGCTCGCAGGCGTGGATGAGAGGCTCTCTTTAGCCTTCGAGATTGGGCTTGTATGGGTCGTATGCCACAAAATGGGCCTATCTACTACGTTTAATTGGATACCCTCAACCATGCCGGGAAAATGAAAAATAAAACCGCAGGTAGAAGGCCTGTCGATTTTCGAAAAAGGCGGTCATGGTTGGCCCCATCGAGTTAAACGTAGTAGATGGCCCCTTTTCGTGGCGCGCGGTCAGCTCAATGCTAATCTCCGTGCCGGAACTGACCCAGTTGTTTGTAAGTTGCGGTGATATACGGACTGTTTGGCGCTTTGGAGCTTCAAAACAGTCCCTATCTCACCGCAACTTAGGAGAAGGGCGGGGGCGGTTGGGTGCTGGTGGGTCGGAGCGTGTTAGGCCTGTTTGCGGTGCTTCCATTGTTTGCGGCACCAGCGCATGAGCGCCTTTATGACGGGAATCGTGATGAGGATGATCCATGCAGGATGGGGCTGTCCCAAACAGAGCCACATGTAGAGGAACCAAGCGATGGCGGCTGCCGGGTAGATGGCCTCGATCAGCTTAGACAGGTGGCGCCGATCGATGAAGTCACCAATCGCGTAGTAGACGGGAACCAGAAAGACGAGGAAAAGCCCCATGCCCCATGTGCCGTAGACAATGCCGAGCACCAGATAGGCGAGAGTGACAAGTGCGGGGAAGGGGAATTTGTTCCATGCACGTCCGACCTTGGTGTGGAAATGCTTGCCATGATGGTCGAGCTTGTCGTGTGCTTCCTTCCAGCTGGAAAACGTCTCGCCGTCGATGGTGACGGTGCCGTCGTCATTGGTGCGTACGCTATGTCCATCGTCCTCAAGCGTATCGATATGCACGCCGTCCGGCCCCACATGCACCTCTTCGCCCTTGCGCTCGTTGGTCACATGGATGCCGCTCCAACCAACATGGACTTCCTCGCCTTTATTGGGATCAATGACGTGGATACCGCGCGCGAGGGAAATATCGACAAGTGGCTTATCGCTGCAATCAGCGTGCTCAGTAGAAGCCTCAGCCTCTTCAGCCTTATCTGAAGCTTTGGTGCCGGCGTTGCTGTTCTGCGCCTCATCATCAGCCTGTGAGTCATCAGCGCTAGCCACCGCCTCCCCATACAGCAGCTCATCCAGCGACACGCCATACAGCGCGGCGAGCGCAATAAGGTTATCGGTATCGGGCGAGGATTCGCTGCGCTCCCATTTACTGACAGCCTGACGACTCACACCCGGCTGGGCGGCAAGCGCCTCCTGAGAAAGCCCGGCAGCCTTGCGGCGATCAACGAGCCGCTGCGCCATCGCAAGATCCATGGTGGTTCCTTTCGTTTGATGGTCGAATCGAATGAGCCGAGTATGCCGAGAACAACCGGTAGCGACCACCATTTCTAGTTAGAATCTGCCCCAACCCTACCGCAACTACCGGTAGCAATCCCTAACGACCAGCCATTTCAGGACAAATGTCAGTGCAAGTAGCAGCCAAGAGCCCCCACTCAGTAAGTTGCGGTGGAATAGTTTTTGGATTCAGCCATTTGCGGACTAAGCAGGAGCTATTTCACCGCAACTCAATTCCAGCCCAGGCACCCGCAGCAAGAAGACGAATAGCCCCGGCGAGTATGTAAACGCAGGGCCCTCCGACCCCGCCCGACGATTTCGATTGGCGACCTTTGACGGAGTCAAGGGAGGAGCCAAATCGAAATACGTCGGGCGGGGTCGGAGGGCCCGATGGGGTGGATTCCAGCCGAGGCTATTCGTCGCCGAAGCTGATGCCCAACGCCTTGGCCTCGCGTACCAGATCGCTCTGGGGGTCGACAAACTTGAGCTTGCCGGCGACCTCCTCGAGCGGCATGTGGCACATCTTGCCGTCACGCAGAGCAATCATGTAGCCAAACTCGCCGCGTAGGCAGCCAAGCGCTGCCTCGACGCCGCACTGGGTCGCAAAGATGCGGTCCTGGGCGTCGGGCTGGCCGCCGCGCTGCGTGTGACCGGGGATGGCGACGCGGGTCTCGCGACCGGTCTTGGCCTCGATCTCCTTGGCGATGTCGTACACGATTGACGGGCTCGTGCGCTCGGCGAGCTTCTTCTTGTACTCCTTCTTGGACAGTGCCGCGTCCTCCTTGGAGATGGCGCCCTCGGCGACGGCTACGATGGTAAAGCGGCTGCCGGTCTCCATGCGATGCTCGATGGTCTTGATGACGTTATCCATGTCGTAGGGGATCTCGGGAATCAGGATGACGTCCGCGCCGCCCGCGACGCCGGCATACAGCGGAATCCAACCGACCTTGTGGCCCATGATCTCGATGACAAACACGCGGCCGTGACTCGAGGCAGTGGTGTGGATGTCGTCGATGCACTTGGTGGCGACGTCGATGGCGCTCGTAAAGCCAAACGTCAGCTCGGTGCCCCAGGTGTCGTTATCGATGGTCTTGGGCAGGGCGATAACGTTGAGGCCCTCTTCGCGCAGGCGGTTGGCGGTCTTGGTGGAGCCGTTACCGCCCAGCATAAACAGGCAGTCGAGCTGCAGCTTATGATAGGTGTGGACCATTGCGGGCACCTTCTCGACGCCGTCGGCCTCGGGAATGTCCAGGCGCTTGAACGGCGTGCGGCTCGTGCCCAGGATGGTGCCGCCGCGGGTGAGGATGCCGCTAAAATCGGCGGGCGTCATGACGCGGAACCTGCTGTAGATAAGGCCCTGGTAGCCGTCCTCAAAACCATAGATCTCAATAGGCTCTTCGCTATTGGTCATAAGCGTTTTGACAATGCCGCGCATGGTGGCGTTGAGCGCTTGACAGTCGCCGCCACTGGTAAGAAGACCGATCCTAAGCATGATGAATCCTTCCGGGCAAGTTATAACATGCGCATAAGTTTACCCCCGCACACTGTTGATACGGGGGTAAAACGTGTTAGCTCAAGCGTATAGAAATGTAAACAACGCCAGGCGAGCGTAAAGTCGACGGGCCTGGCTCCTTACAGTGCGAATGCGTCGATGTCGCCCCAGTGGCGGCGCAGCGTGATGGCGGCAGCAGGCTCGGTGTTGTCAAAGACGACCGACCACTGCGTGTTGCTGGTGATGTCTTCCGGATTGGGCTCTTGCGCTGCAGCGCGTAGGGCCTTCCAAGCGACTGCCTCGTCTTGGGCGCCGGTATGGGCGTCGAGGACATCGGCGATTGCGGCGGCGCGCTCTTTACCATGGCCTAGCTCGCCATTCTTTTGGTTAGGCAGCACTTCGTCGCCATAGCAGGCGTAGAAGTTCGTAACCTGGGTTACAGGAGTCGCTTTGAAAGCGCGGTCCGGATCGCGCGGATCCCACTCTACTACGCGCGCGTCACCGGCGGCGTCGTTTATAAAGAAGTGGTAATCGCGTCCTGCCATGGCGTGCATGTCGTAGGCGGAAAGCAGGTCGACAGCTTCTTGCGTGGTGGCGGCACGGTCGAGCACCAGACGGATGGCGAGCGAGGTATTGATGACGGGGCGCTGCGTGTCCTGGTCACAGGGTTTGGAATCCAGGGTGAGCACGGCAATGGACACGCCACATTCGTTGACGCCGTCGAGCTGGGCAAACGGGCCCATGAGTGCGGCGGCGCGTCCGGCGACGGAGTCAAGCGGAGTGTTATCGCCCAGGTTGTTAAGGGCGGCAAACCCGATGGAGGCATAGCCGCCGCGTGGGTGATTGCGCACCAGCAGCGCCGAGGTGTCGTCCTTAAAGTCGTAATTGCGACCGGTACGCACGCGGCCTTCGGCATCTACGGCGACAAAAGCGCTGCAGGCAAACTGGGGCGCCTGGACATGTGCCGGCACACCGGGCAGCACCTGCGCCACCACGGCATCGATGTAGGCCTGGTCGTCGCGTACGCCGGCGGCGATGATGCGATCAAGATCGTAGTCGTAGGCGATGTCGATTGCGTACAGGTCATAGCCATCCGCGTAGCCGGTCAAGCGTTTGAGCGACGCGGCGGACTTGATTTGCTTGTGATAAACGATACCGGTGGCAGCGGCAAGGCCGACGGCGACACCCGCGACACCGCAGGCGATGGCAATGTTACGTGGCTTCATGACGGCTCCTCTCGTCCTGTTAGCGCAATTGTCGCAAAAGGAGCGCGGGCATGATGGCTCAACTTGGTGAGCGGCGCGGAATTAAGCACGGAATGAAGAGTGCGGCGCTGGCGTGGCGGGGTATGCTGGAGGGGACCATCAACCCAGCGAAAGGGGAGAGCATGACGGATCAGGAAACGATCGAGCGCGTGCACGTGACGGCCGACGATATCGAGGCCTCCAACGACCTTATCGACTTTATCGAGGCATGCCCCAGCATGTTCCATACGGCAGCGACCATTATGGCCGAACTCGACGAGGCGGGCTTTACCTACCTGCCCGAGAACGCAGCGTGGGACATCGAGCCGGGCGGGCGTTATTACACGCAGCGCAACACCTCGAGCGTCGTTGCCTTTAAGGTGGGCGAAGACCTGGCCGCTACGTGGGGCGAGGACGGCGTTGCCGGCGACTATCATTTTCAACTCACGGCGTCACACAGCGATTCGCCGACGTTTAAGGTTAAGGCCGTGCCCGAGCTCGACGGCGCGGGCGAGACGCTGCGCCTGAACACCGAGGCCTACGGCGGCATGATCGACTACACCTGGTTCGATCGCCCGCTGGCACTTGCGGGCCGCGTGCTGGTGCGCGAGGGCGACCGTATCGAGAGCCGCTTGCTCGCTACCGAGCGCGAAGTTGCCATTATCCCGAGCCTTGCCATCCATATGAATCGTGGCGTTAACGAGGGCTTTGCGCCCAACCGAGCTGTCGACCTGTGCCCGCTCATCAGCGCCGGCGACCTTAAGCAGGGAGATTTTGACGCCCTGATCGCCGACGAACTGGACGTTGAGCCCGAGCAAATTTTGGGTCGCGACCTGTTCCTGGTCAATCGTCAGGATGCACGCATTTGGGGCTGGGCCGACGAGTTTATCTCGACGCCCAAGCTCGACGACCTGGCCTGCGCCTACACCTCGCTGCAGGCATTTTTGGGTGCCGAGAATGCGCACGACGTTTCGGTCTTTTGCTGCTTTGATAACGAGGAGGTTGGCTCCGAGACCAAGCAGGGCGCCATGTCGACGTTCTTGGCCGACGCGCTGCGCCGCATCAACGGGTCGCTGGGCTTCGATGACGAGTCGTACCACCGCGCACTTGCCGCTTCGATGCTCGTGAGCTGCGACAACGCGCATGCCGTGCACCCCAACCACGCCGAGAAGTGCGACGCCCGCAACCAGGTTGTGCTTAACGGCGGCATCGTCATCAAGGAGGCCGCCAACCAGCACTACTGCACCGACGCCTTTAGCCGCGCGGTGTTCCAGGCCATTTGCGATGACGCCGACGTGCCCACGCAGGCCTTTGCCAACAAGAGCGATATGGCCGGCGGTTCTACCCTGGGCAATCTGTCCAATATGCAGGCGAGCATGCATGCCGTGGACGTGGGCCTGCCGCAGCTTGCCATGCACTCGAGCTACGAGACCGGCGGCGTGCGCGACGTAATGTACGCCATCCGCGCCCTCACCGCCTTCTACGAGCGTGACCTGACCATCAACGGCGCCGAAAGAGTGGAACTCTAAAACCTGCCAAAAAGGGACAGGTTTATTTTGGCAGGTTTTATCTGGGCGAATGCAAAGGGTGAAACCGAACTAGATCTGCGATACGTGGCCGCCGAGGTGCAGTGCGCCTCGGCGGCTTTTTGTGTACAGAGTACGGCTAATGCTTATAAATGCTATACATGCTTTACGTATCTACCATAGTGCTTTATGATATTTTGAAGTATTAAGGAGGGGTCATGACCACAACAGCCGCTCAGATCAACGTACGTCTCGATGCCGATCTTAAAAGGAGTGGGGACGCCGCTCTCTCCAAGGCCGGTATGACGCCGAGCCAAGCGGTGCGAGCGCTCTGGCAGCTTGCAGCATCGCTGGCCGATCGCCCCGGTGCGCTCGAGGATATCCTGCTGCCCAGTCGTGCCCGGGCGGAACAGCGCGAGCGCGAAAAGGCCGCCAAACGTAAGCTCGAGCTTATGGATCAGGGGTCGAAGCTGTTCGCTGCCGCTTGCTGTGAGTCGGGAATCGATATGGTCAAGGCTCAGCCATCGGACGACGAAGAGCTCAAACGGAATGCCTATGCGGATCGCTATGGCGAGGAGATGAGCTGGCTCTATGAGTGAGACTCCAAAGCGCATCTTGGTTGACACCAACGTGTGGCTCGATTACTTCATTCCCTCACGACGTGGTCGTTCGGTGGCGATTGAGTTTTTACGCGATGCATGCACGGCGCAGGTTGATTTGCTGTATGCGGCGACATCGTCCAAAGACCTGTTTTATTTGATTTCAAGCGAACATAAGGCATGGTATCGGCGAGAGCACGGTTCGCTTTCCCAGTATGCCGCTACGGTAGCGACTTCGCTTGCATGGGATTGTCTTAGCGTGCTGTCGCAGCTTGCCACGCCAGTGCCCTGTGACCTGAGCGACATCTGGATGGCGAGCAGACAGCGTGAGCTCCATAGCGATTACGAAGACGATTTAATCATTGCGGCAGCGATACGCGCTCAGGCGGATCTACTGGTCACCAACGATGTCAAACTCTGTTCACACGCACCCGTCGCAGCAATGAGCGTAGAAGACGCAAAGAATTACTTAGCAACGCTCTAGCAATTTGAAGACCCTGCAGGTCGAATAAAAGTCAGCGAATGCCCCCAGGCAGGGCCGCGCCAGCCAGTCCCTACAGGTTGAACAAAAGTCAGCGAGAGCCCGTCTGGGCGAGCAAGGTGCCTTGAAACAAGGCGGCATTGACCTTCTGGTCATGCCGCCGAAGTTGAAAGGCAGATTGCCGTCCAGACGGGCTCGCAGCGTCGGCTCATTACGCCGTTTGTAAAACGGCGTAATTCTTAGTGCTCGATCCAGCAGCGCAGGGTCTCGCCGGCCTGCAGGTGACGCAGATTCTCCGCGGCGATGTCGACGACGTTGTTGAGCGTGGCTGCCAGGTGGAACCAGCCGGAGACGTGCGGCGTGATGAGCATGTTGGGCGCATCCCACAGGGGGCTTGTCGCGGGCAGCGGTTCGGGGTCGGTGACGTCGACCGCGGCGCCGGCGAGATGTCCCGACTCCAGAACGGCAACCAAGTCATCGGTGACCACAAGGTCGCCGCGGCCGCCGTTGGCAAAGAAGGCGCCCGGCTTCATCGCGGCAAAGAACTCGGCGTTCGCCAGACCGCGGGTCTCGGGCGTGCTCGGCATAAAGGATGCGACGATGTCGGCCTCTGCCAGGCGCTCAGGTAGGGCGTCCATGCCGTCCATGTCCTCAAACACAATGGGGTAGACGAGTGGATGGCGCTTGATGCCGCGGACGTGCGCGCCCATGCCGCGGCAGAGCGTGGCAAAGTGACCGCCGATATCGCCCGCGCCCAGCACCAGCACGTTGGCGTTTTTGAGCGAGGTAACTGGCCCCAAATCCTCCCAGCGATGTTCGCGCTGCAAGTCGTGATAGCCGGGCAGGCGCTTCATCATGGAAAGGACCATGGCAAACATGTGCTCGCTCACGGCCTGGCCGTAGGCGCCCACCGAGCAAGACAGTTTGGCGTCGGCTGGCACGGTGCCGGCGGCCAAGTAATCGTCATAGCCCGCGGTCTGTAGTTGCAGCAGCTGGAGGTGCTCGCATGCGGTAAGTAGGGCAGGGTCTATGTTGCCCAAGATCACGTCGGCGTTGGCGACTTGTTCGCGCGTGATAGCGTCGGCGCTCGTGTAGATAAAGTCCTCGCCCGGAGCGCTCGACTCAAGAATTGCGCGATGGTGGTCGTTGACGGGCAGCAAAACCAAGATGTTCACAAGTAGTCCTTTCCGCTTGACCCGCCAAAAAGGGACAGGTTTATTTTGGCGGGTTTTATCAGGCAAAACGTTCAAACAAAAACGCCGGATGCTAGACGAGCGTGCCCGTCAGCATCCGGCGCATCCACGGCTACCAGCTCAGCAGCTCGTAGCCGTCCTCGGTCACTACGAGCTGTACCTCGCACTGGGCCGAATCGCTGCCGTCCTTGGTGCGCACACACCAGCCGTCGCCCTTGCTAATCTTGATGTCGGGCGCTCCGGCATTGACCATGGGCTCGATGGTAAAGACCATGCCCGGAGCCATGATGGTGTCCACATCGGGCGCCTCGGTGGTAAAGCCTACAAACGGGTCCTCGTGGAACTCCTTGCCAATGCCGTGTCCGCCGTACTCGCGCACCACGCTAAAACCGGCGTCCTCGACCGTCTTTTGCACGGCCTCGGCCATCACGGACAGCGGTAGCCATGGCTTGACGGCGGCTAGACCCGCTTCCACGCTGGCGCGAGTGACGTCGACCAGACGCTGGCGCTCGGCAGAGACCTTGCCGATGCAGAACATGCGGCTCGAATCGCTAAAGTAGCCGTCCAAGATCGTGGAACAATCGACGTTGATGATGTCGCCCTCGTGCAGCACGTCCGTATCGCAGGGGATGCCGTGACAGACCACGTCGTTGATCGAGGTGCACACGCTCTTGGGGTAGCCCTCATAGTTGAGGTCAGCCGGCGTGCCACCGTGTTCGATGGTGTAGTCGTAGATCATCTGGTCGATCTGGTTGGTGGTCATGCCCGCGGCGATGTGCTCGCCTACGTAGTCGAGCACGCCCACGTTGATGGCGGCCGAGCGCTTGATGCCCTCGATGTCGGCGGGTGTCTTGTAGAGCGTGCGGGGCAGAACCTCCCAGCCCTCTTCCCACAAGCGCTCGAGGCGCTCATCAAAGGCGCTATGGCATTTCTTGTATTTCTTGCCGCTGCCGCACCAGCAAGCGTCGTTGCGGCCGGGCACGGGTCCATTGTCAAACATGGCTAACTTCCTTTCATTCGCAGCTAGTATAGCCCACTCACAGGGCAGCTGCGCGCTAGTAGCTCACCTGGCAGGGAATGCCGAGGGCTTGGACGCGCGCGGCAATGGCGTCGAGCACCTCGGGCGCCGCTTTAGCAAGGCCGGCGACCGGTGTCTCGCGCGCCACCGTGTAGATGGTCGCTTCTTGCGGGCGAATGCGCTCAAGCGCCACGAGCCAGGGGGCAACG
The DNA here is from genome assembly GCA_027663555.1 of Coriobacteriaceae bacterium AM04S-08. GTDB lineage: Bacteria > Actinomycetota > Coriobacteriia > Coriobacteriales > Coriobacteriaceae > Collinsella. The sequence goes on from JAQDHS010000017.1 coordinate 15,843, forward strand.
TACTCCTCGCCGGTGTTGTCGATGGGCTTGCCCTGATACTCACCGGTCAAAAAGATCGTCTGGATAATAACGTGACCGTCAAAGCTTTCGAACGTCTCAATCTGGTGCTCGACGTCGTAGGGGCCAACAGGCTGGTCGAGCAGCTGGATAAACGCCGGGTCGACGGTATCGAGCTTAAGAATGTTGTCGTCGACCATCATGAGCGCATCGTGTACCTGGGGACGGTCGGCGCGTGTGCCGTTGGAGAGCACGGCGATCTTGGAGTTTGGGGCAAGCTCGTCGCGCAGCGCGACGGCGCCGGCGATGGCCTGCGGAAACTCCGGCGCGGCGGTGGGCTCGCCGTTGCCTGCGAAGGTGATCACATCGGGGAGCTCGCCCTCGGCTGCCATCTCGCGCAGCTTTGCCTCGAGCGCGTCGAGCACCACGGCAGCCGTGTTATACGGCTCGTGGCAGGGGCGCTCGGCATTGAGGCCGTTTTCGCAGTAAATGCAGTCGAACGTGCAGATTTTGCCGCTGGCCGGCATCATGTTGACGCCGAGCGAGAGACCAAGGCGACGGCTGCGAACGGGCCCAAAGATGGGGCTGGCATTCAAAAACGTAGACATAGACATATGCTCCTCAAGACAATTGTGCCTAAGCATAGCATCGGCTCCGAAGCAAGGTGCGGGCTCTTGCTTTACAAGTTTCGTTTTTGCACGTCGCTCATTATGCCGTGCCATGAAAAGCCTCAGGTCGGGTACAGTTAATCTGTTAACAAAGCGTAAAGCAATGCGGGTCTATCCAACCGTACTGACGGGCAACTGAATGGGCATTGACGATGGGAACACAGTATGGATTTTACGGTTGAGAATGCGGGCACCACGATCGCCTGTCGCGAGTATGCCGGCCCGGTTGTATCGTCCGATACGCCCGCCTTGGTGTGCGTGCACGGCGCCTGCGTCGACGGCGTCTTCTTTGACGCCATCGCCCGCGAGCTCGCCTGTGACTACCGCGTCATTGCCTACGATCGCCGCGGTTGCGGCGAGAGCGGCGACGCTGCAGACGGACGCTACGACCTCGCCGCCCAAGCCGCCGACCTGCAGGCCGTTATTGAGCATATCGGCGCTCCGGCAAACGTGCTCGCGCACAGTGCCGGTACGCTGGTGACCCTGGAGCTTCTCCGTGCAAACCCCGCCATAATCTCGCGTGCGATTCTGCATGAACCCGCCGTGACGGATGATGGTGCCGGCCTGGGCGCGGCCCCAGTTTTGCTCGAGATGATCGCCGCGGGAAAGGTCTCCAGGGCATTACGGGCCTTCCTGGGCGCCATCGGCGATTCGGACCCTGAGGCCCCCAAGTTAACCGAGGCAGAAGCCAAGTATGCCCTGCGCAACGGCCGCAGTTTCATGGCGAACGAATACGGGATTACTATGACCCGCGTTCCCGATTGGAATAGCGTTCGCGCGTCAAAAACGGTGGCCGCCGTGCTCCTGGGCGAGCTCTCGATTGGCACGCCCCGCGAGGCTGGCACGCGAGCGGCTGCCGAATATCTCGATTGTCCTCTCGTGACGATCCCGGGTGCGCATAACGGTCTGCGCGATCGCCCGGCAGCGGCTGCCCGGGCTGTCCGTGGCATCCTGGGGCTCTAACACTCGCAATGGCCAAAGCAGGCTTCACCCGCAAACGTTTCGGCCGTGTTAACAAATGTGCTCAAAACCTCACGTCTGCGACTTCAATCGCGCCGCCTGCCAACTCATAAAAATGTAACAGCATTCACGTACTTACCTGCATCGACAAGGTGTTACCCTTGTAGCATTTGGAACCCACCGCTACCATGCGAAACTATCGAAAGGGCCCCATATGCTCAATAATCACGAGGTCAATCTAACCGACGAGGAGGCTGCCGCTGAGGTCGCCCGTGTCGCGAAGACCTACCCCGTGGTGCGTTTGCTGTCGGCCGATCAGATTAAGAGGGAGCCTAACTGCTTGCTCGCCGGCGATCGCTGCCCTTGTCTGCGTCAGTCGAGTCTTGAGGCCTTGGCAGACTCCGATGAGGTGTCGGAGCAGCTGCTCAATGATGGTACTGAGTACCGCGCTCGCCTGCGCCCTCTGAAGGTCGAGGGCGAGCCTCATGTCCTGCTGATGGTGCGTCCGATCGATGAGCAAGAGGCCGCAGAAGAGGACCTTGTCTACACCGACGTGCTGACGAGTGTGCGCAATCGCCGATATTACGAGGAAAAGCTCCGAAGCGTCCGCATGAATGCCGGCGTTGCGATGATCGACCTTGATGATTTTAGGGTCTTCAACGATACATGTGGCCGTCATGCCGGCGACCTTGCGCTCGGTGCTGTGGCGACAGCCATGCGCAGCGGAATCCGTTCGACTGACGAGCTTGTGCGCTATGGCTGCGACAAGTTTGTGGTTGTCATGCCCAATATTCCCTCCGATGACTTCACCCGTCGCCTGCATCAGGTGTCCGATGCCGTTCGTTCCACGATTATTCCGGGCCATGAGTACGTGAGCTTGACGGCATGTGTTGGTGGTGTTCGCATTCATGGCGAGACGGTCGATGAGGGCGTTGGCCGCGCTGTCCAGTTATTGAGCCGCGCTAAGGCAAAAGCCGGTACGGTCGTGACCGACGCCGATTCCATCGAGGCTTTCCAAAGCGAAAAGCCTTTGGTGCTTATTGTCGATGACTCCGAGATGAACCGAGTCATTCTCAACGAGATGCTCAAGGACGAGTATTGCATCCTCGAGGCCGACAACGGTCGTACGGCACTCGACATGGTCGACCGCTATGGCGATGAGTTGTCGCTCGTGCTGCTGGATATTGTCATGCCGGGCATAAGCGGCTTTGAGGTGCTGGCCGATCTGTCGCGCCGATCGGGCATCGACAATCTGCCTGTCATGATGATTTCGAGTGAAGATTCCGATGATATGGTTCTGCGCGCGTACGAGCTGGGCGCCTCAGACTATATCAACCGCCCGTTTGACTCCCGTATCGTGCGCCGCCGCGTAAACAACACCATCCGCCTGTACGCCAAACAGCGCCGCCTGACGAGCCTGCTGTCCCAGCAGTACAACGAGCGCGTCAAGAACAGTCGCATGCTCATCGACATCATGGCTGGCGTCATGGAGCTTCGCAACGGCGAGAGCGGCAGGCACGTTACGAACATCGAGAAGCTGACCGAGCTGCTGCTTGGCTGTCTGGTCCAGCGTAGCGGCACGATCTTCCTCGACAATGAGGAACGCTCCACGATCGCCCTGGCTTCGGCGCTGCACGATATCGGCAAGATGTCGATTGACGATGCGATTCTCAACAAGCCCGGACGCCTTACGCCCGAGGAGTTCGAGATCATGAAGACGCATACCACGATCGGCGCCGATATGCTGCTTGAGCTGGGTAGCCATCACGCCGGCAATGCGCTTATGGAATATGCGTACCAGATTGCGCGTTGGCATCACGAGCGCTGGGACGGCAAGGGTTATCCCGATGGCCTCAAGGGCGACGATATCCCCATCGCCGCGCAGGTGGTTTCGGTGGCCGACGTGTACGATGCACTGACGAGTGTGCGCGTGTACAAGGACGCTATCCCGCACGAGGAGGCAATCCAGATGATCCTGGACGGTAAGTGCGGCACCTTTAACCCGCTGCTGCTCGATTGCCTGCTCGAGGTGCAAGACCAAATTGCCGAGACGTTGGCACGCCCCGCCGACGTCGTCGCGTTTCCCACGATTTAGTTTGACCAAAGGAGTTTTTAATCCATGATTTCCATGCGTGAGGCGTATGAGAAGATCGGCGCTAATTATGACGATGCGTGCGCTCGGCTGATGGGCGAGGAAATGCTTGCCCGCTTTGCCCTCAAGTTTTTGGATGACGAGAGCATGGACAAGCTGGAGGCTGCCATGGCGGCAGGAGACGCCAGGGCAGCGTTTATGGCAGCGCATACGCTCAAAGGCGTGAGCCAGAACCTGGGATTCGATAATCTGTACGAGCCAGCGGTCGTGGTGACCGAGGCACTGCGCGGCGCCGATGCCGTTGACGGCGCTCGCGCGGGAATGCATGCGCTGCAGCAGCAATATGCGGCCACGATGTCGGCCTTACGCGAGGCGGCTGAATAAGAGCTTCCGAGCTTTGGTGTGTGCCGGCCACGTACAGGCAAAAGGGCGCCCCGTCGGACCATGTGGCCGGCGGGGCGCCCTCATCTGTTGTGCCGTCCGTGAACTAACGGGCCTGCTTTACCTTGGCCGCTGCTTCGACAAACGACTTCCACAGGTTAAAGTCGGTCTCGAGCGTCTGCCAGGTGTATTCGGGGTGCCATTGCACGCCCAAGCAGAATGGCTGGCCTTCGACCTCGATGCACTCGGGAACGCCGTCAGTTGCCTTGGCGACCAAGCGCGTGCTCTTACCCAGACGGTCGACGCAACAGTGATGTGCCGAGTTGGTCTGGATCAGCCTGTGCCCGCCAAGCGCGCGCTCCAGCAGCGAGCTCGGCACGACCTCGACGGGATGCACGGGGTCGTTGAGCACGTGGGTATGGCGCCACTGCGTGCGGCCCTCGCGAGCGCCCAGGCTCGGCACGTCCATGCACAGGGTGCCGCCAGTGGCGACATTGAGCAACTGCGTGCCGCGGCAGGTGGTAAAGAGCGGCTTTTTGGCGCGGAGCACCTCGCCGACCAGCTTAAACTCAAAGCTATCGCGGATCTCGCAACAGAGGGTGGGGTCGTAGGGTCGATCATCGCCCCAACGTTTGGGATTGACATCGGGGCCGCCGGGAATGGCGATGCCGTCGGCGATATCGACGTAATGACGGATGACCTCAATGTCCTCGGTGATGGACATCTGCAGCGGCAGGCCGCCGGCGGCAAGGATGGCATCGACAAAGACGCTTGCGATTTCCTCGTTGGGGGAGAGCGTCTCGCTTAAAAACGGCTTTGCCTCTTCCCAGCGTGGTGCGACCAGGATGAGCGGGCGGTCGGCGGGATTGACGTCGACGTGCGGAGTGTAGGACGATGAGGTGTGTGTTCCGATCATGGGTGTGGCTTTCGAATCCGGGTGGACATGGCACAGGGGCGGCGCGGGACAGGTGCTCCAGATGAATTTGCCCGCGTGGCAATGGGGCTAGTGGCCCTTGATGGAGTTGAGGAAGTCCTGGGCGCGCTTGGTCTGGGGATGGTCGAAGAACTCGTCGGGCGTGCCGGTTTCCACGATTTGGCCGTCGGCCATAAACACGACGCGGTCGGCTACGCGGCGGGCAAAGTTCATCTCGTGGGTGATGACGATCATCGTCATACCCTGCTGGGCCAGGCGAACCATGACCTCGAGCACCTCATTGATCATCTCGGGGTCAAGGGCGCTCGTGGGCTCGTCGAAGAGCATGGCCTTGGGCTGCATGGCGAGCGAGCGGGCGATGGCGACGCGCTGCTGCTGGCCGCCCGAGAGCTGTGCAGGCACCTTATCGGCCTGCTCGGCAACACCCACGCGGCCCAGCAGGTCCATGGCGCGCTCGCGGGCCTCGTCCTTGGAGACGCCCAGCACATCGACCGGTCCCAGCATGACGTTTTGCAGTACGGTCATATGTGCGAACAGGTTGAACTGCTGAAACACCATGCCCAGCTCGGCGCGCATGCGGGCAAGGTCCTTGCCTTCCTGCGGCAGAGGCTCGCCCTCGATGAGGATCTCGCCCGAGTCGATGGTTTCCAGACGGTTGATGGTTCGGCACATGGTCGACTTGCCCGAGCCCGAGGGACCAATCACCACGACGACCTCGCCGCGGTCGACCGAGAGATTGATGTCGTTGAGGACGTGCAGGTCGCCATAGTGCTTATCGACGTGCCTGAGCTCGATCAGCGGCTGATTGCCGGTGGAAGAAGTGCTCTGTGCCATGGTGCTCGGCTCCTTATGACTCGAAGTGATAAATCGTTAGCGGATGATGGTCGCGCCGGTCTTGTGCGAAACGTAGACGGCGGCCTTGTTGATTGCAACGTTGATGAGGATGTAGATGACCGCGATCACCAGATAGACCGACACGAGGGCGTCGTAGTTGGTAATGAGTACGCGGGCGTTTTGCATGAGGTCGGGGTAGCTCACCACGTAGGCGACGGTGGTGTCTTTGACGACGACCACGAGCTGCGAAATCAACGACGGAATGATAAAGCGAATCGCCTGCGGCAGCACGATTTTAAAGGTGATTTTAGCTTTGGCGAGACCGAGCGCCTGGGCGGCCTCGACCTGGCCGCGCGGCACGGCATTGACGCCGGCGCGGAAGATCTCGGCAAGCACACCGGCTGCAGCGAGCGCGACGGGAAGCGTGAGCATCCAAAACGACGGCAGCGCGATCTTGTACTGGGGCAGCACCAAAAAGAAGAAGTAGATGAACAGTAGGCTCGGCACGCCACGGAAGAAATCGGTGAGCACGCGGCAGACCAGCTGCAGCGGCTTGATGTCGCTGGTGCGGCCGAGCATGAGGGCCAGACCCAGTACCAGCGCGATGGCGCCAGCGGTGAGCGCGACCTTTACCGTGCCCTCAAAACCGGCAAGTAAGAACTTCCAGGTAGTGAGGTGCGTAAAGAAATACCAATAGTGGACTGAAAGCTGACCGGTCACATAAAAGCGCTGCAGTACCAGAGCGATGAGCGCGACCACGGCAACAAGTGAGATGGCGGTGCCGACGCGAATCTTGGCGCGCATCTTGGGGCCGGGAGCCTCGTAGAGCGCATCGCGCATGGTGAGCGCGGAGGTGGAGTGCTTGCTCATCGGAGGATCCTCACCTTCTTATCGATATAGTTGCCAATGTGGCTCACCACAAAGGCTGTGCCCAGGTAGCCGAGCGCCGAGATAAAGAACGCGGCGACGCCGCCGAGCGAGCGCGTGTTGATGTAGCTCACCACGCCGGTGAGCTCCTGCGGTTTCAGCGGCACCTGACTGCCGAGCGCGGTGGTGAGCATGACGGCGATAAAGAGGTTGGTCATGGGCAGCACGCTCGAGCGCAGCGCCTGCGGAATCACGATCTTGGCGAGGATACGGCTGAAGCTCATGCCCAGCGAGCGGGCGGCTTCCACCTGGCCGACACCGACGGTGTTGATGCCGCTCATAAAGTTCTCGGAGCCAAAGGCAGAACCCAAGAGCACTGTGGCGACGATGACGCAGGTGCGGTAGGGCAGGACGACCTTGAGCGGCGGCAGCGCGTAGACGACGATAATGAGCAGCGCGATGCCGGGGATGTTACGGAAGACCTGGACATACAGGTCGCCAAAGACGCGCAGCGGCTTGAGCGGCGACACGCGCATCACGGTGACGGCGACGGCCAACACCATGGCGATGGCAAACGACTCAAGCGTCATGCCCCAGGTTGCTAGCAGCGCGTCAATGTAGTTCTGGCCATAGAGCGACCAGAGCTCGGAGAGACTCATGCGGACCTCCCGCCGATAAGGAAAGGGGCTCCCGTGTGTACGGAAGCCCCGACAACTCAGTGAAGAAACAGTTTAGCGCAATAAAGCGCACCGTGCGTTTCCGTATGGTTTCGTTGCGGCCGTTACTAGGCGTGTTGCCTAGGCGCCGATCTCGGGCAGCTCGGGAACATTGGTGTCGCCCGTGCGGTCACCGATGCAGATCTGCCACAGCTCGGTCCAGGTGCCGTCGTCCTCGATCTTCTTAAGGAAGTCGTTGACAAAGGCGACGCCGTCGGAATCGAGCGGCAGGCCGATACCATAGGGCTCCTTGCTGCCGAAGGGCTTCCCGGCGATCTTATACTTACCGGGCTCGCGGACCAGGGCGCTCTGCTGCATGTTGTTGTCGATGACGTAGGCGTCAACGCGACCCTGCTGGAGTGCCTGGCGGGCCTCCTCGTCGGTCTTGAACTCCTGCTGGCTGGCCTTGGGAGCGAACTCCTCCAGGATGGCGGGGCCGTTGGAGCCGGACTGGACGGCGACGTTCTTGTCGGCCAGGTCGTCGACGCTCTTGATGTCGTCGTTGTCGGCGAGCACCAGGATGGCCTGCTGGGTGTAGTAGTAGGGGCCGGCAAAGGAGACGAGCTTCTTGCGCTCGTCAGTGATGGTGTAGGTGGCAAAGACGGCGTCGACCTGGCCGTTCTGCAGGACGGACTCGCGCGTGTCCGAGGTCACCTGGGTGATCTCGACCTTGTTCTCGCCCAGAATGTAGTTGGACAGAAGCTGTGCGATACCGGCGTCGAAGCCGCGGGTCTGACCGTCTTTCTCGTTGAGGAGGGAGAAGAGCGTGGAGGTCTGAACGCCACCGATCTTAAAGACACCGGCGTCCTTGACGGCCGTGGCCCAGGTGCTGGCGGCGATGGCATCGTCATCGGCCTTGGGGCCGTTGTCGACGAGCTTGTCGAATGCCTTAGCGTCGAGCGTGGTGGAAGCCTCGGCATCTTCGGAGCTCTTGGAAGAGCCGGCGGCGGAACCCTTGTCGGCCTCGGCGCTGGTGTCGGAGCAGCCGGCAAGACCAAGGCCGGCGACGGTTGCGAAGGTGGCGGCGACGAAGCCGCGGCGGTCGAGAACGACCTGCTGGGAGAGGTTCTTGCTCATGGTAGAACACCTTTCTCAATAAAATCCCTAGCGGTTGAGTAGAGTTATACCCTATCGCGCTCAAATGGGTCAACACGAAATAACTCAGAAACATACTTACCTTATGGGTTATTCAACCTACCAAAAAGGGACAGGCACCTTTGTGGTGGTTCTGGCCGATGCAGCGGCATGCCTTGCTGTTTTGTCTCGATCTGTAACATCTGCAGCCATTTTTGCCGAGTAACTGTTACAGATCGAGATCATCTCCTTAGGGGGATTCGAATGTCTCGATCTGTAACAGTTAGGCGGACAAAAGCTCCCTTTCTGTTACAGATTGAGACAAAGGTCAGGGGCAAAGACGGTTTGTCTCAATCTGTAACAGGTAGACGAGAATTCGGGCCATAGATGTTACAGATTGAGATAATCGCGTCGCGAAAATAAAAACCTCCGCAGGGGTGCTTCCCTTGCGGAGGTTTTTTACTCATTGAGTAGCCTTATAGCTTCGGCGGCCATGTTCTCGACCGTCATGCCGTTCTGAGCGAGCAGCTCGTTGGGGTCGTAGCGGTCGGGGAATCCCTTGGCGATACCAAAAGTGCGCGTGCGCAGCGGCGTGCAGGCCAGGTAGCACGCCACGCGCTCGCCCCAGCCGCCGTCCAAGATGCCGTCCTCGAGAGTGACGACAACGCGATGCTCGGCGGCAAGGCTGTCGAGGAACTCGCGGTCGAGCTCGGTCGCAAAGCGCGGGTTGACGAGCGTGGCCTCGATGCCGTACTCGGCAGCCAAGCGGTTTGCCACGCGCTCGCCCAGCTCAAAGAAATCGCCAAGCGCGAGCACGGCAACGTCGCGGCCCTGGCGCACGACGTTGTAGCGCGCGACGCCGTAATCGTCGCCCTCGGCAGGCGCCAGATCGGGGCGGCTTACCAGGCCAATGCCCGGCACACGGATCGCTACGGGATGCTCGCGGTGGTCGAGCGACCAGCTCAGCATGGACAGATATTCCTCCATGCAGGCCGGCGCCAAGTAGCGCATGTTGGGAAGACCGCCCAGCATGGAAATATCAAAGAACGAAAGGTGCGTCTCGGACGTGGTGCCAAAGATCGACGCGCCAAACACCAAGATGGTTGCGGGGGCGTCGTTGAGGCACAGGTCGTGCCACAGCTCGTCGTAGGCACGCTGCAAGAACGTACCGTACACGCCAAAGACCGGCTTGGCACCCGAGCGGGCGAGTGCGGTGGCAAAGGTCACGGCGTGCTCCTCGGCAATGCCCACATCGACAAACTGTTTGCCGGCGGCGGCGCGAAGCTCGGGCGTAAAGCCCATGATGTAGGGCGTGGCGGCCGTGATGCCCACAACCTGCGGATTGCGCTCTATGGCAGCGCTCAGGGCCTCGCCCGTAATGTCGGCATAGGTGCGCGGCGCAGGCTCGCTCGGATGGCCCGGGCAGAGCTTGCGCCCAGTCGCCATGTCAAACGGACCCACATGATGCCAGCGCTCGGGGTCGCTCTGGGCTGGCTCAAAGCCCTTGCCCTTTGCGGTGGAGACGTGCAGCACGATGGGATGATCGATATCGCGCAGTTCCTGCAGCGCGTCGACGAGGGCCAACGCATCGTTGCCGGCGTCCAGATAGCGGTAGTCGAGTCCCATCGCGCGGAAAACGTTGCGCTCGCAGGTGCCGTTGCTGGCGCGCAGTTCGGCCAGATTGCGATACAGGCCACCGTGGTTTTCGGCGATGGACTGGTCGTTATCGTTGACGATGATGATCAGGTTGCTGTCGAGATCGGCGGCATTGTTGAAGCCCTCAAACGCCAAGCCGCCCGAAAGCGAGCCGTCGCCAATGATGGTGATGACGTTGTACGCATCGCCCGCCAGGTCACGAGCATGTGCCAGGCCGCAGCCCAAGCTCACCGACGTGGAGGTATGGCCCATGGCGAACAGGTCGTGCTCGGACTCGTCGGGATTGGCAAAGCCAGAAGCATCGCCATAACGCTCCGGGTCGATATAAGTGTACGCGCGCCCCGTCAGCGCCTTGTGGGCATAGGTCTGGTGCGACACGTCAAAGACAATTTTGTCGGTGGGGGAGTTAAACACGCGATGGAGCGCGACCGTAAGCTCAACGACGCCCAGGTTGGGGGCAACGTGCCCGCCGACGGCGGCGGAGCTTTCGAGGATGGCGTGGCGGATCTCGCCGCAGAGCAGCGGAAGCTCGGCGCGGTCGAGAGCCTTGACGTCCTCGGGCGTTGTCGTTTGCGTAAGCAGCATCGTTGTGGGTTACTCCATGCGAATCGAGCGCCGGCGCTCCCTCGGCCGGCACAATTGCACAAGACAGTCTCGCACATTTTGGCGTTTGATATGTGACGGCGGCGCGGTAATTCGCCAACTGGCGGGGCAAAACGTTTTGTCCGATGCCATACTGATATGTTCCATGATGTTTTTATCGATTGTGCACAGGCCGTGGCTTGTCGCCGTGAGTCGCTGGAAGGAGACAGCATGTTCGATGTCGCTCGTGCCGAGAAAATCGCGTGCGAAGTAGACCATGCTGCCCGTCAACTGGCCCAGGCGGGCCGCTTGGACCTGACGCGCGAGTTTATCCAGCATGGCGATGTGACGGTGTATACGCATGTGACCTCAGTGGCGCGGACAAGCCTGTCCGTTGCCGAGCGACTGGGCCGTGTTGGCATTTCGGTCGACCGTGCCTCGCTGCTGCGCGGGGCCTTGTTACACGATTACTTTCTCTACGATTGGCATGATTCCGATCCGAGCCATCGACTGCACGGATTTCGGCATCCGTTTTTTGCCCTGGCACGTGCGGAGGAGGATTTTGAGCTGACGCCGCGCGAGCGGAATATTATCGTGCGGCATATGTTTCCGCTGGTGCCGGTGCCGCCGACGTGTCGTGAGGCATGGATTGTGTGTTTGGCAGACAAATGGTGCGCGCTGCGCGAGACGGTCGCCGGTCGTCTGCGGCGCAAGGACGAGCCGGACGATGGCGTGAGCAGCGAATCGAGCGAAAAGAGGAGAGGGTAGACGGTGGGGACCGCGATCGACATGGCATTTGACGGCGCGACGCTTGCCGCCTGTCCGCTTTCGGCACTGGTGCTCTCGTTTGCCTTTTACGGGTTTTGCGGCTGGGCGTGGGAGTCGACGGTCTGCGCCATGCTCAATCATGGACGATTTGCCAACAGTGGCTTTTTGCTGGGGCCGTGTTGCCCTATCTATGGTGTGGGCGGCATAGCCTGCTGGCTTTTGCTGCGCGGGATTCCGGATGCCTCGAGCCAGTTTGTTGCCGCGGCGCTCGTATGCAGCGTGATTGAGTACAGCGTCGGTGCGCTGTTGGAAAAAACAACGGGCGCTCGCTTTTGGGACTATTCCCACCTGCCGTTTAACCTGCACGGACGCATCTGTCTGTACTGGGCATGCGCGTTTGGCTTGGGTGCGTTGTGTATTTGCCGCTTAGTGGAGCCGGCATTGCTGGGGCTGCTTGGCCATCTGCCGGTGCCGATTGTGCGGCTGTCCGCCTTTATCGTCGCGGTCGCGATGATGGTCGACGCGGCGTGCTCGTTGGCGAGCTGGCGCCGCCTGTCCGATCAGCTTGAGCGCGTGCGCGCCGACCTTGCCGACCGCATCAACGAGTCGCTTGCCGATGCCTCGGACTCAATGCTCGAGCGTATTCCCGAATCGACGATCGACTCGGTGGCGCAGACGCACATCCGTAGCCGCGCCGTTAACGCGTGGCTGGCGGAGCTGGGCGACGCGGCACTCGATGCCCTGCGCGAGAAGGCTTCGATGCCGACGTTTATCTCGGATGGTGCTCGCGGCCTGGCGCTTGCTGCCCGCCGCGTTGCCGATGCCGCGCCGAGCATGCCGCGTCCGTCGCTCGGTCGTCGCCTTGCCGGCAAGCGCATGAGCCGTCCGGTGCCGAGCGTGTCACTCAGCCGCCGCGACCTACGCTTCTTCAATGCCTTCCCGCGTCTGCGCATCAATCGCTACGAGGGCGTCATCCGAGCTACCGACCTCCGCGATCGAGCCCGCGAGCTGTTCCGGCGCTAGCCGGGACGGGCGCGCTCACGGCTCCCTTGCTCGCGTATTTCCCGTTCGTTTCGCGCCCGTTGCCGCGCCGTTTCCAAGATTGCGGCACCGTTTCCATTCGACAACGCAGCGTTTAACAACGCCGTATCTGGTCTACACCAGTTGCCCCTCGGCCGCATGATGGGCGCCGACAACGTTCATGCGACCAAGGGGGAGCGAATGTACGATACGGGATCGACAACGTTTATGCTCATCTGCACCATGCTCGTGTTTTTAATGACACCGGGTCTGGCGTTTTTCTATGGCGGCCTGTCCAGGCGCAAAAATGTCATCAACACCATGCTTATGTGCTTTGGCGCCATTGGCCTGGTTGGTGTGCTGTGGATTGTCGCCGGCTGGTCGCTGGCCTACGGTGGCGACGGTTCCAGCCCGTTTATTGGCGGCTTTGACCAGTTGCTGTGCCTGCCGGTGCTCAACCAGGTGCTGCAGGCGGCCGAGGGCAATGCTGCCGACGGTGCCGTCTACCCTCAGATCATCAACATCGCCTTCCAGATGGCGTTTGCCATGATCACCGCCGCTATCGTCACGGGCAGCCTGGCAGGTCGCGTTAAGTTTGGTGCCATGACGGCCTTCCTGGGTATTTGGCTGCTTGTGGTCTATGCGCCGCTCGCCCACATGGTTTGGGGCGGCGATGGCTCCTTTATCGGCGACATCATCGGCGCGCTCGACTTTGCCGGCGGCGACGTGGTGCACATTTCGTCCGGTCTTACGGGCCTGATTCTCTGCTTAATGCTCGGCCGTCGTCGCGGCTTTGGCATGGTGAGCTACCGTCCGCATAACGTGCCGTTTGTGGCGCTGGGCGCCGGCCTGCTTTGGTTTGGCTGGTTTGGCTTTAACGGCGGCAGCGAGTTTAAGGCCGACGCCGTTGCGGCGCTTGCCATCCTCAACACCGTGACGGCCAGCGCGGCGGGCATGGTCTCGTGGCTTGCCGTCGAGCGCGTGCACACTGGTCGTCCCACGCTGGTGGGTGCCAGCACCGGTCTGGTTGCAGGCCTTGTGGTGGTCACGCCGGGCGCGGGCTTTGTCGAGCCGTGGGCGGCGCTGGTCATGGGTTTGATCGTGTCTCCCGTCTGCTACCTGGCCATCAGCCATCTTAAGACCAAGTTCGGCTACGACGATGCGCTCGACGCGTTCGGTTGCCACGGTATCGGCGGCATCTTGGGTGGCGTGCTCACGGGCCTGTTTTGCGTGCCGGAGCTCTCGTGGACCGGTAAGGGCGGCCTGTTCTACACGGGCGACGTGTCGCTGCTCATCTCGCAGGTCCTGGGCATTGTGGTGACGGTCGCCATTGTGTTGGTGCTCGACTTGGTGATCGCCGCGGTGGTCAAGGCGCTGTTCCACGGCAGCCTGCGCGTGGACGAGGCCGACGAGGCGCTGGGCTTGGACGCGAGCCAGCACGGCGAGAGCGCGTATCCCTCCTTCTCGGGACTTGACTAACGGCTTTCCCAGCCACCGCACCTTGCCGTTCAAACCGTCGCTCACGTACTTAAGTACGCTTCGCTCCTCTTTCACGGCAATCTGCGGCACCTGGGAAACCCGCGTCTCATGTAAAGGGATACGTTGATTATTGAGAGGAATTCACTATGAAGAAGATCACGGCGATCGTCCGTCAGGAAAAACTTGAGGTTCTCAAAGACGCGCTGTTTGCTGCCGATGTTCGCGGCATGACCATCAACCAGGTGCAGGGCTGCGGCGCGCAGCATGGCTGGAAGGAATACGTGCGCGGCAACGAGTTGCTTGTCAACACGATCCCTAAGGTGCAGTTCACCCTCATCTGCGCCGATGAACATGTCGACGGAATTGTCGACATCATCTGCAATGCCGCCCGCACCGGCGCCGTCGGCGACGGCAAGATCTGGGTCGAGCCGGTCGAGGAAGTCATCCGCATTCGCACCGGCGAACATGGCCCCGCCGCGGTGTAGAATCGACCGTCTGCCATCCGCAACGTTAAAATGCTGCAATGAGGCACAAGGCTTGCGTTGCGGATGGGCGGATTATGGGTCGCAATAAATATCCCGAGGAGACGGTCGCGAAGATTCTCGACGCGGCACTGGAGCTATTCTGCGCACAGGGTTATGAGGGGACGAGTATTCAAGATATCGTTGACCGTCTCGACGGCATGACCAAGGGCGCTGTCTATCATCACTTCAAGAGCAAAGAAGAGATTTTCAACGCCGCGTTTGATCGGGCGATGACTCCGATTGTTGAGCACCGCCGCTCGATGCTTGGCGTCGGTAATATGACCGGAGCCCAAAAGCTCAAGCGACTGTACGCTCCCGAGTCCGTTGTTCCACAAATTGAGCTATGGGCACGTATGCGTCCTGCAGCAGATCCGGTAAAAAGCTCGCGCCTACTGGCGATGCAGTACCAGGGCTCATTTGACGAGTCGGCCGATGGCTGTCTCTTGCCAGTGATCGAGGAGGGCATCGCCGACGGCTCCATTGCGTGCGAATGCCCGCGCGAAGCGGCGGAGGCCGTATCGTTGTTGGCGAATCTTTGGCTGCTGCCATTGTTCCGTCCGCTCGAGCCCAAGGAGCGAATGCTCGCTCGCGCACAATGTTTGGCGCAGATGGCTGCCGCGGTGGGGCTCGATTTGGGTAATGAAGTGCTTCAGACAACGGCGCAGATTTGGGACGTATGGGACCGCGCCGGGTGGTAATATAGATACCAACGGTATGTAATTGATTTGTGAGGGTAGCCACGGCTGCCCTTTTCAAGTCATTAAATACATACTAGTGGTATGTATAGGGGGTGGGCTTATGGCTGGGCTGAGAGACGTCGGTGTCTCGTTGAAATCAAAAACAGTGCGGTCAATCAGGCTCGCGGAACTTCTGGTTGCGCAGCTGTGCACGTATTCGATGCTGTCGGCGCTGTGCTTTGCGTATCCACTTTACTTGTTCGATCGCAGTGGATCGTCAACGTTATATGGCGTCGTCGCGGCGATAGCGTTCATACCCGGCGTACTTGCAACTCCGGCTGGCGGAATCTTGGCGGATAGGGGAAGACATCGCGAGGTCCTCGTGTCCCTCGGCATTGCTCTGATGACTGCATCACTGCTGTCTATCCCCATGAAGCACTCATTGCCTCTTGCGGTCGTCGTAGTAGCGATACTTTGTGTTCAATATGGTTCTCAATCGCTGCTGAAGCCAATGCTCCAAATTGAGACGGTGCGCATGGCGGGTGAAGAGAAGGTTGAGCGGGCCACTGCATTGGTTTCGCAGATGACCATGGTGAGCAATATCTTGGGCCCTGTGGTCGGGACGGCAGTCTATGGGTACTTTGGCATCGATGCTCTTTGCACAACCGCGTCGGTGGCGTTTGCGATTTCAGCTCTCTTGTTTGGGGGCGCGCTCAAGCAAAATGCCTCATTTGAAACGATGGGAGACGGCGCGACTCGTACGACATGCCGAAACGATTTTCGGGAGTCGATTCGGTATCTGTTGCAAAATGCATTATTGGTCGCTGTGATTTTGCTTGCGGCAGTTTTGAACCTTGCGTTGGTTGGGCTAATGATTGGCGCTCCCATTATTGTTACAAAGCATCTCGGCATGCAATCGTCCTGCGTTGGGATAGTTGAGGTGGCTATGGGCTTGGGTGGTCTTGCCGGCAGTGGCTTGGTCGGCATTTGGCCGCATCGTTTTTCTTTCAATGGCATATGTCGATATGTTGCGATGATCTGTTTTGGAGTCGCACCGATCATTGTCACGCTACTGTTCGGCGCAGATGCATGCATGCTCACCGTGTTTGTGGTTGGTTCGGCATGGGTCATGGTGTGGGCGAGCATTGCGTCGGTTGAAATCATCGCGTTTGTTCAGCGGGCAGCGCCGACTGAGCTCTGCGGAAAAGTGCTTTCGGTCGTGTACATGGTCCTTTCCTGCGCAATACCTATCGGCCAATTGACGTACGGGGTTGCATATGATCGATGGACACCGGCGATTGTATTCGCAGCCATGTTGGCGGTGCTGACGTTGACGACGGCTCTGTTTTATCGGCTGAAAAATCGATTGCGGCGATTGTCTTAACGCGCTGGGGCACCGTGAATTTGTGAAGGCGGTGGTATGCCGCGCCGGGACGGCATTGTTTGGACATGCCTCTCCTTCGTCTACAATATCGGGCAGACGAAGGAGAGGCATGTCCATGATCAAGATGTTCGCGAGTGACTTAGACGGAACGCTGCTGAATGCCCTGCACGAGGCGGATGGGACCATCCGCCGCGCCATTCGCGAGCTGACTGAGGCTGGCCTGCACGTGGTTCCCGCGACTGGACGCTCGACGTTGCCGATCGGCGAGCATGGCTTTACGGGCTTGGCGCTTGACGCCTGCTGCTCCAATGGATCCATCGTGCGCGACAGCCATGGCGAGGTGCTCAAGACTTGGACCATCGATCCGCAGGTCACTGAGGAACTGCTCAAGGCGTTCCCGGACATTTGCTTTGATTGTTCCACGCCCGATGGCATGTACTCGAGCGGTTCGTTCGAGATGCATCAGGCGGGCTTTAAAAAGGACAGTCCCATCAAGCGCATCGTGATGCGCGGCATGCGTGCGCGCGGCGGGTATCACGAGGAGCAGTATTTCGACCAGTCGATCGGTGACATCCTGCGCCACGATGTATGCAAGATCAATTGTCGCGTGACCTCGCCCGAGCTGGAGCGCGACCTTAAGGCGTATCTTGCCGAGCGCTCGGACCGTGTGGTCAACGCGCCGTTCGATCCGGTGATGTTCGAGATCACGGACGTGGCGTGTAACAAGGGCGAGAGTGTGGCCTGGCTGGCGGGCTACTACGGCATTGCCGAGGACGAGGTCGCGGTTTATGGCGACGGCGGAAACGACATCGCCATGCTCAAGCGTTTCCGCCACAGCTACGCGACCAAAAACGCTAGCGATGCAGCCAAGGTCGCCGCGAGCGCAACTATCGGCAGCTGCATGGTCCACGCCGTCCCCAAACACATGCTCGCCACCATGCATAAGCAGAGCTCCCGCACCATCATCGAATAATGTGACAAAGGGACTGCCCCCTCGTCACATTCCAAATATTGCCTTTACGTGTTGATGCACACGGTGTGCAATAATACTCGCACTGTGCAATAGCGCACAGGCTGAGTAACAAGGAGGACGCTTGTCCCAGCTCGAGAAATGCGATCGCCGGTCCCTTCGCTCGCAGCGTGCCCTTCGCCAGGCACTTGCCAGCGAGCTTGCCGAAAGCGGCGACCTTTCGCGCATTAATGTCGCGTCGCTCACCGAGCGCGCCGGCCTTACGCGCCGCACGTTCTATTCGCACTACCGCGATATCCCCGACTTCATCAATCAAATCGAGGACGGCTTGCTGGCCGAGATCCGTGAACGCATTGAGCTCATCACCGCAGCTCAGCTGCCCGATCTCTACCACAACATCGATGAACTCGAGCCGGCGCCCGGTTCGGTTGAACTGCTGCGCTATCTTGCGGCCAACCGCGACTTAATCGGTGCGCTGCTGGGTCCGGGCGGCGACCAGGCCTTCATTAAAAGGATCATCGACACCGCGCGTGAGGCTGTGGTGCCGCGTGCGCAGACGGGCATTTTGGGCCTGGCGCTGGGCACGTTCTTTGACTACTACGTCACCTACGTCGTGAGCGCCGAGGTCGGCATGATTCAGCGCTGGTTTGAGCGTGGGCTCACCGAATCGCCCGAGGCCATGGCGCGCATTATGACGGTGCTCGCTTTTGTGCGCCCTGGTGACCTGTATGGCCAACCCATCGATATCAACGTGCCGGAATACGGCATGAAGCTATTGAACTTGCAGCTCGAGGACGCGGCCGACACCGCCGCAACCGTCGAGTCCAACAACTAAGAGGAGAGACAATGAGCAAACTCGTCGAGGGCATCAAGGATCGTATGGTCGCTGCCGCACGCGAGGCCGCGCCCGCCGTGGTGGACGCCGCGCAGAAGGCCGCGACCGCGGCTGCCGAGAAAGTTGCCGAGGCAGTTGCCGATGCCAAGAACGCGGCAGGGGAGACGCTCACCGCTGACGCAGCCACGCCCAACGTTGCCGAGTCCGTAACCGCCACCGCCGCCCACGCCCCCGAAGGCGCGATCTTCAACCCCGAGGCCGCCCGCGGCAACCTGCACCTGGGCATCGACGTGGGCTCCACCACCGTCAAGCTTGCCGTGCTCAACGATGACAACCAGATCGTCTACGCCAAGTACCAGCGCCACCACACCGACGTCCGTGCCTGCGCCCGCGATCTGTTCGAGGGCGCCGCGACTGTGCTGCCGACGGCCCAGATGACCTGCGCCATCACCGGCTCGGGCGGTCTGCTGCTGTCCCAGTGGCTCGACTTGGAGTTTGTCCAGGAGGTCATCGCCAGCAAACGCGCCGTCGAGACCCTTATCCCGGCCACCGATGTCGCCATCGAGCTGGGCGGTGAGGACGCCAAGATCATCTACTTTGACAACGGCATCGAGCAGCGCATGAACGGCACCTGCGCCGGCGGCACGGGCGCGTTCATCGATCAGATGGCCACTCTGCTGCACACCGACGCGAGCGGCCTCAACGAGCTCGCGGCCAACGCCACCACCATCTATCCCATCGCCAGCCGTTGCGGCGTCTTTGCCAAGACCGACGTGCAGCCGCTCCTCAACGAGGGCGCCCGCCCCGAGGACGTCGCCGCTTCCATCTTCCAGGCCGTCGTGACCCAGACCATCTCGGGCCTGGCGTGCGGCCGTCCCATTCGCGGTAACGTCGCCTTCCTGGGCGGCCCGCTGCAGTATCTCTCCGAGTTGCGCCACCGCTTCTACCTCACGCTCAACCTGGACGAGGAGCACCGCATTGTGCCCCAAAACGCCCACCTGTTTGTGGCGAGCGGCGCTGCCATGGCGCACGAGTCCAACAAGCTCAGCACGTTCCCGCAGCTTATCGAGGCCATCGACAGCCTGGGTGACACGCAGGGTGCCGAGGTCGAGCGCCTGGATCCGCTCTTTGCCACCGACGAGGACTTTGCCGAGTTCAAGAACCGCCACGACCAGGAAGTCGTCCCCAAGGGTAAGCTCGACGGCTACACCGGCCGCGTGTTCATCGGCATCGACGCCGGCTCCACCACCATGAAGGCCGCGCTCGTGGGCGAGGACGGCCAGCTGTTGCACACCTGGTACGGCAACAACAACGGCGACATCCTGGGCACGGCCAAGGTCATCATGGCCGATTTCTACAATCACATCCCTGCCGGCTGCACCATCGGCCACGTGACCACCACGGGCTACGGCGAGGCGCTGCTCATCGAGGCCCTCAAGGCCGATTCCGGCGAGATCGAGACCGTCGCGCACCTGCGCGGCGCCAAGGCATTCCTGCCCGGTGTCGAGTTTATCCTGGACATCGGCGGCCAGGACATGAAGTGCCTGCGCGTGAAGGACGGCGTCATCGAGCACATTATGCTCAACGAGGCCTGCTCATCGGGCTGCGGCAGCTTTATCGAGAGCTTCGCCGTGTCCATGAACATGGACGTGCGCGCGTTCGCCGATGCCGCCATCCATGCCAAGGCCCCGGTCGATTTGGGCAGCCGCTGCACGGTCTTTATGAACTCGCGCGTCAAGCAGGCGCAAAAGGAAGGTGCCACGGTGGGCGACATCGCGGCCGGCCTGTCCTATTCCGTCATCAAGAATGCCCTGTTCAAGGTCATTAAGCTGCGCGACCCCAAGGAGATCGGCAGCCAGGTGATCGTTCAGGGTGGCACCTTTATGTCCGATGCCACGCTGCGCGCATTTGAGCAGCTCACCGGCGTGCACGCCGTGCGTCCCGACATCGCCG
The DNA here is from genome assembly GCA_027663555.1 of Coriobacteriaceae bacterium AM04S-08. GTDB lineage: Bacteria > Actinomycetota > Coriobacteriia > Coriobacteriales > Coriobacteriaceae > Collinsella. The sequence goes on from JAQDHS010000017.1 coordinate 36,214, forward strand.
GCTGCATGGGTGCTTACGGTGCGGCCCTGCTCGCCCGCGACCGCGCCGGCGCCGACGGCACCTCGACCATCCTTTCTGCCGAGGACATCGCGCACCTCACCGTGACGCAAAAACACGTCCGCTGCGGCCGTTGCTCCAACAACTGCCAGCTCACCGTCAACGATTTTGGCGGCGGCAGGCGTTTCATTACCGGTAACCGCTGCGAGAAGGGTGCCGGCCACAAAAAGCAAAAAACCGAGGCTCCTAACCTCTTTAAAAAGAAAAACGAGTTGCTCTTTAACCGCGAGGTGCTGAGCCCCGACGAGGCCCCGCGCGGCACCGTGGGTATCCCGCGCGCACTCAACATGTACGAGAACTACCCCTTCTGGCATGCGTTCTTTACGCGCCTGGGCTTTAGCGTGCAGCTGTCCGACCAGTCGAGCAAGAAGACCTACCAGGCGGGCATCGAGTCCATGCCGTCCGAGAGCGTGTGCTATCCGGCAAAGATGAGCCACGGCCATGTGATGAACCTTATCGACCGCGATGTCGACTTCATCTGGATGCCGTGCGTGCGCTGGGAGCGCAAGGAGGATCCGACGGCTGGCAACTGCTATAACTGCCCCATCGTCATGAGCTACCCCACGGCGTTGGCACTCAACATCGACGAGATCCGCGAGCAGAACATCGAGTTCCTGTATCCGTTTGTGCCGTATCACGACAAGACCGAGCTCAAGCGCCGTCTGTACCAGGTGCTCGCCGTCGACCGTGTGGCCGATGCGCAAGCCGGTCGCGGTCGCGTGCGTGGGCCCAAGATCACGCGCTCCGAGGTCGATGCCGCTGTCAACGCTGCCTTTGAGGCCGATGCGCGTTTCCATGAGGACATCCAGACCATGGGCGAGGAGGCTCTTAAGTGGGTCGAGGACCACGGTGGCCACGGCATTGTGCTCGCCGGCCGCCCCTACCATAACGACCCCGAGATCAACCATGCCCTGCCCGAGCTTATCTCGAGCTTTGGCTTTGCGGTCTTTACCGAGGATTCGCTCGCGCACCTGGTAAAGCCTGAGCGTCCGATTCGCGTCGTCGACCAGTGGATGTACCACAGCCGCCTGTATGCCGTCGCCCGTTTTGTGACGATGCGCAACGACCTGGATCTGATCCAGCTCAATTCCTTCGGCTGTGGCCTGGACGCTCTGACCACCGACCAGGTGCAGGAAATCCTTGAGGCCAGCGGCAAGATCTACACCGTGCTCAAGATCGACGAGGTGTCCAACCTGGGCGCTGCGCGCATCCGCATCCGCTCGCTCATGGCGGCGCTCAAGGACCAGGAGGCCGAGCGCTTGGCCGAGGCTACGGCAGCGGGCGAGGCCTACGAGCAGGGCGACGCCGCGCCGGTGGCACCCTCCATGGATGCTCCCGCATTCGCGAGCCGCAAGTACGCGTTCGAGGCGCAGCGTGAGAGCGCCTCGACCGCATGGCCCAAGGTGCCCTTTACCGAGCAGATGCGCGAGGAGGGTTACACCATCCTGTGCCCGCAGATGGCGCCGATCCACTTTGACCTGGTCAAAGAGGTGTTCCGCGGTGCCGGCTACAACCTGGAGCTGCTGCCCTCGACTGACCACGATGCCGTCGAGGCCGGTCTGCGCTATGTGAACAACGACATCTGCTATCCGTCGATCCTGGTGACGGGTCAGATCATGGAGGCCATCGAGAGCGGTCGGTACGACCTGTCCAAGACAGCCGTGGTCATCAGCCAGACCGGCGGTGGCTGCCGTGCCACCAACTACATCGCGCTTATCCGCAAGGCCCTGCGCGAGAGCGGCCACCCCGAGATTCCGGTGATCTCGCTTTCGGCCGTGGCGCTGGGCGAGGACAACCCCGGCTTTAAGATTACGCCGGCGATGCTTAAGCAGGCAGTCTACGCGGTGCTCTTTGGCGACGTGATGATGCAGATGCTCTATCGTTGCCGCCCGTACGAGGCAACGCCCGGTGCGGCGAACGCACTCTACGAGGAGTACATGGCGCGCGCCCGCAAGCTGGCGCCCAAGTTCAACAGGCATAACTACACCAAGCTGTGCCGCGAGGCCATCCGCGCGTTCGACTCCATGCCGCTCGTGGGCGAGGGCACCAAGCCGCGCGTGGGCGTGGTCGGCGAGATCTTGGTCAAGTTCCATCCCACGGCCAACAACCACGTGGTCGACGTTATCGAGCGCGAGGGCTGCGAGGCCGTGGTGCCGGGCCTGCTCGACTTCTTCCTGTACTCCATGAGCAACGCCGAGCTGCAGAAGGACGAGCTGGGAAGCTCTCCCACTACGCGCGCGGGCATGCAGGCGCTCATCAAGCTGGTGGACTGGATGCGCACGCCGGTGGAGGAGATGCTCGAGAAGTCCCGCCGCTTTGAGGCGCCCGAGCGCATCGGCACCATGGCCGACAAGGCCCGCACAGTGCTTTCGGTGTGCAACAACATGGGCGAGGGCTGGCTGCTCACGGCCGAGATGCTCGACCTGATCGATCACGGTGCGCCCAACATCATCTGCACGCAGCCCTTCGCGTGCCTGCCCAATCACGTGGTGGGCAAGGCCGTAATCAAGGAGCTGCGCCGCCAACATCCCGAGAGCAACATCGTCGCGGTGGACTACGACCCCGGCGCGTCCGAGGTCAACCAGCTCAACCGTATTAAGCTCATGATCAGCGTGGCCAAGGAGAACATGCGCGCCGGTAAGGGCTTTAAGCTCGAGAAGGTGGCGCCGCTCGCGATGGACGAGGTCACCGGCCAGATGCGTGCTCATGACGGCTGTGTGAGCTGCGGGCCGGCCAGCGAGGAGGCCGTGGCATCGGTCGCCGAGCGCCTGGGACGCGGCATTAAGAAGTAACTGGCCTGCTATGGGCTAGATATGGGACAAACGGGTGGCAGCCGTACCGGTTACCACCCGTTTTTACTGGACATCTGTTGCGTAAACGGTCCAACTATCACCCCCTGCGAACTTGGATTTCGGAAGTATGCGGCAAAATTTGAATAGGCCGAGCACACTGGATATGCCCAAGCTTTGTACCTGCGGTTTTATTGGTGAAAAACCGGGGTGTGCTCGAGGGCTCCGGAATTTGCCGCATACTTCCGAAAACAACGTCTCGGTGGCACCAAAAATTGCCTCCAGAACCCTGAGATAATGAACATATTGTAGCCGTTCGCCGCAAATTATCGTCCGTTCATGGAACCTATCTCCAACGAGTTGTAACCATATGGTTTGATGTTGAAAACATATGATTGCCGGCAGGCCATAGGTGACGTTCCCCCTGATATCGGAGGTTCCAGGTATGTTTCGCGCTCCGTTTAATAACTATCGGTTGGGCTAACATGGGTCGCCGTGCTATTTCGATAACCCTTGCAGTGGTCTGCCTGGCTGTGCTCTTAGGCGCTACGGGGCTGTTTGCTATAAGTCGAGAAACATCCTATATGCAGGAATGTGCTTCCGAAGGCTTTGTCATTGATGGTTACTATCGGGATGACAAAACGAGTCGGGAAACCCTGGCTTTTCTTGAGGAGGACAACTGTCGATGGCAGCTGGTCGACCAAGACGGAATCTGCACAGACGGGCAGTTTAAGCGTACGGATGACCCCAACATCCTGATATTAAAGAAGGAAAACGGTGAAGAATTCGGTACGGTCCACGTGGCGTACTTGTCACGCCGACGCGATCAGGGCTTGCTCTACCTATTTAGAGATACCAGGGTGACCCGTTTTTATCTGGTGAGTACCGGTCCGGCGTTTACGGTGGAGTCTGGCGATGTCGATGCGGACAGTTGATTCACGGCAATAAAACAGCGAGCGGGGCACGGACATGAATCGCGCCCCGCTTTTTTGCTCGCGGCCTGCGTCGCGTCTGCGCCTCGTTCCGACTCGCGCCCGTGCGCGCATCCATCTCACATCCCGCATCACTTCACATCGAACTCCACGCGATCGAGTTCGGGCACGTTGAGGTCGATGAGCTTGCGGGCAACGCGGCGGTCGTGCGCCCCAAGCGTCTCGCTTGTCGTCACATGGGCGACAATCTCGCGCTCGACGATACCCTCCTCCTCGCCTTCGGTGGTCGAGGTCTCGACGGCGACGGTGTAATCCTTAAAGCCTGGCAGCACCGCCGCAAGCTCGCGCGTGGTTTCGGTGACGCCGTAGCCGTCCTGCACGCCGGCTTGCGCCGAGCCAATAGACCCCGTCGTCATAACGATGCAGGGGATGGCAAAGACTACCGTGCCCACAATGATGCGGCGGCGCACCTTGCGCGATAGCTCGTCGACCTCGGCGTTTTCTTCAGCAGTCACAATACCGTCGCCGTTCAGGTCGCGCTTGAGCGGCACGCGCAAAAGAAGCAGAACGGCTTCGGCCGCCAGCGCGATAAAGACGACGTTGATGCCAAACTCATAAAGCGCCGAGAGAAACAGTGGCCCGCTTGCGATGGCGATGCCATAGCCCGCCGCGCACAGGGGCGGCATGAGCGCGGTCGCCACGGCCACGCCGGCGATGAGCGTGGCGGGTTCCTGGTCGCGCGAGTTGCCCAGGCCACCCGCAAAGCCGCCCGCGAGCGCGACGGCAAGGTCCCACACAGTCGGTGTCGAATTGTCGATGATGGCGGCCGTGGTGGTGCCAAGGGGCGAGAGCTTAAAGTACAACGTAGACGTGACCAGGCAAAAGGCCATCTGTAGAGCCAAGCCCGCGACGGCCTCGACGGTAATCTCGCGGTCGAGCGTAGCGATGCCGTATGCCATGGCAAGAACCGAGCCCATGAGCGGGCAGATGAGCATGGCGCCCACGATGGCGATGTCCGAGTCGATATCGAGGCCGATGCTTGCGATGAGCATGGCGATGATGAGGATGCACAGGTGCGAGCCGGCCAGGCGCGCCCCGTTTACAAAGCGTTTGCGGATCACGTGATAGGGTGCGCGACCCTCGCGAATGTTGAACGCCCGCTTTAGGAAGCGATGCGCCTGTTCAGCCGCTTCGCTGTGGGCGGGGCGGATGCCATGGCGCCGATGATGGCGCTCGCGCAGCCGCTTGATCTGTTGTTTGTCGAGTTCCATATCCACCTCGTATTGCCGCGGGAGCGCGGGTGTGTTCGCAGCATGTACTCTACACCGTGAGGGGCGGCGCGGTCATCTTGGCGTGGAACTTAAGCGAGTGGGAAAACGGGTGCGTAGCAAATGCGTTGCGGCCGAGGGTTTCGGCAGATACAAAAAAGCGCGGGATCGGATTGGATCCGACCCCGCGCTCTGCGCTGGTGCGTTGTTGTTCGGCCTATCCCAGCAGGCTTAAGCCCACGGAGACAAACGCCAGGATAACGCCGACGATTGACTCGCCGCCGAGCAGGCCGCTGGCGACAACCAAGCCCTGTTCCTGGAAGGCGGCGTCCTTGGCAGCCCTTTCCTCGTCAGAAAGACCAGCGGTGGCGTCGCGGTGGGCGGACCACTTGTCGTAGGCGAGTTTGACGCAGGAGCCCAGGAATGCCGTGAGTGACATGTAGAACGGCAGGTACACGCCCAGGCCGATCATCATGGCCGGAATGCCGAGCCAGTACATGACGATGCCGGCGATAAAGCCGCCAACGAACCACGGCACGCTCGGGATGCCCGAGACCATGGTAGCGACCACACTTGCCTGCGCGGCCACAAAGCTCTTGTCGGGACCAAAGGCGTCCGGACCATAGGCGGTGACAAGCGCGACCATGACGGCGGCGGCGACCAGGGCGCCCACGATGCCGCCAATGGCTTGGCCGATCCACTGTGCACGCGGGTTGGTGCCCAGCACGGCGCCGGCCTTAAAGTCGTTCATGACGTCGCCCGCAAGGCCGCACGCCACGGCCACGATGCCGGCGATAAAGAACAGTTTGACCTGAGCGATCTGTGCGAAGGCAGCCACGATGAGCATGACGATGAGGCCAAAGATCTCCATGGGGTCGATGCCCGTCTGGCCGCAGCTCTGTGCGCTCATAATGGTAGTGACAAAGGTGAACAGCGCCACGATGACGGCCGGGACGGGACCAAGGTCGAGCGCGATGGCGACGATCACGGCGATGGCGGCAGCGCCCAGGCCGATGATGCCGGCGTCGAGCTTAAGGGAGCCCGAGATGAGCGACTGCTCGTCGGTGTCGGTGGAGCTGTCGGCGGCAAGACCGCGGACGATACCGGCGACCTGCGGCAGGATGTCCTTGAGGACGACGGCGACGCCAAAGCCCATCATGAGGCCCATGCCCAGGGACTTGACGATGCCCTGCGCGGTCACAATATCGAACAGACCGGCAGCGGTGCCGCCCACGATGATGCCAAAGTTGCCCAGCAGGGCGCCGGCAAACCAGAAGGCGACCGGGGCGAAGCCCACGAGGAAGCCGACGGAGAGCAGCATGGGCGAGTTGTAGATGCCAAAGGTCACGCCGGGGATGTTGAGCGTGCATAGCATGCTGGGCACCACGCCCAGAGCGTCGCGAAGCACGCTGTAGATGCCTGCGATGGCCATAGAGCCAAAGAGCTGCTTGCCGGTCTTGCCGCCGGCCTCGGTGGCGCGCAGGGTCTGAGCTGCGGCGTTGCCGGTGGGGAACTCCAACGCGGCGTCTACGATAAAGTGGCGGTGGATGAGTGCCGTGGCCAACAGGCCCAGGATAGTGCCGGCGAGTGCCACGATAAACATGTCGAGCCAGCTGATCTGGTTGGTATAGCCCAGCATCCAGGCGCCCGGGATGGTAAACGCCAGACCGCCGGCGACCATGGCGCCTGCGGACATGATGGTGTGGGTGACGTTTGCCTCGTTGAGGCTGGCGTTGCCCATGAGCTTAAGGAAGAACAGCGAGATGACGGCAGCGAAGACGATCGGCCAGGGGAGTGCGCCCATCTTGAGGGCGGTGTAGGCCGAGCTTGCCGTGATGATCACGCAGCCAAGGACGCCGATGACGACGCCGCGCAGCGTGAGTTGCCCGCGCATCGAAGCGCGGTTCGAGGGATTGCTCATATAAAACTCCTTTGCGTATATCCGCTTCCCCCGGGAGCGCCGTTACGGATACGGCGCGGGAAGTCGGGTTACCAAGGGCCGCCGCGTGAGCTCGCGCGCGGCCGCGCATCAGTATAACCGCAAGCCAGTCATTTTGGGATGACTGGTTTAGGTAGGCGATATACTGCTGGGCAGACGAAAGGAGCGCCGACGATGCTTAATGGGTGCGCATATATATTGACGGTCGACGTGGGTAACACGTTCATTCGATTTGGTCTGTTTGCCGAGGATTCGGCCGCGGCGCAGGAGCGCCCGCTCGCGACGTGCGAGATCACGACGCCGGCCCGTATTACGGCCGACGAAGTGCGTATGCGTCTCGCTCAAGTCATGGCCGCGCTTGCCGCCGATGCGGGCATGCCGGGCGCGCTCGTTCCCGCGGCCGCCGTGCTGAGCTGCGTGGTGCCGGCGCTCGAGCGCCCGTGGAAGGCGGCACTTTCCCGCACCTGCACGGGACGCGTGCTCACCGTGGGGCCGGGCCTCAAGACCGGCATGCCCGTACACTACGACGATCCGGCCGAGATCGGCCCCGACCGCATCGCCGACGCTGTGGCGGCACGCGCCGTCTACGGCTCTCCCTGCATCGTGATTGACTTGGGTACCACGACCAATATCGAGGTCATCGACGCGCACGGTACCTTTGTGGGCGGCGTCATCGCGCCGGGTCTGGCGCTTGGCGCCCGCTCGCTTTCGGCTGCTGCGGCGCGCCTGCCTCAGGTTGAGCCTTCGGCGCCAACGCATGTGATCGGCCGCAACACGCGCGAGGCCATGCGCTCGGGCGTGGTCTTGGGCGAGGTGGCCCGCATCGACGGCATGCTCGACATGGTGCTCGCCGAGATGCGCGCGACCAAGGCCGCGGGGGAGGGCGACGTGCCCATCGTCATTACCGGCGACGACGCCGAGGCGCTCGCGTCGTTGGTCGGTCACAGTCTGACGGTCGACGACACGCTGACGTTGCGAGGACTCGCCGAGCTCTACCGCATCAACCAAAAGCCCCGCCGCGTGTAAAAGTGAGGGCGCCGGTGGGACAAACGCCTCCACCTTTCACCTGCTACAATGGGTCAAACTATTGCGATTACGGAGGTGTCTGCCATGTCGGACGATCTTCATCAAACTTCGTCAGGCAAGCGCCTGGACGTCATTAGCTGGGACGAGTTCTTTATGAGCGTGGCCATCGCCGCGCAGCGCCGCAGCAAGGACCCCAACACGCAGGTGGGTGCGTGCATCGCCAACACCAACCACCGCATCCTTTCGGTGGGCTACAACGGCACACCCTCGGCGCTCAACGACGACTTTTTCCCGTGGGGTACGAGCGATGACCCGCTGCAGGACAAGCACAACTACGTGGTCCATGCCGAGGCCAACGCCGTGCTCAACTACCGTGGCTCGCTCAAAGACCTCGAGGGTTCCACGGTCTACGTCACGCTGTTCCCGTGCCACGACTGCGCCAAGATTTTGGCGCAGGTGGGCGTGGGCGAGGTCGTCTACCTGGACAACAAGTACGCCGACACCGATGACGGACGCATCAGCCGCCGCATCCTCGACTCCTGTGGCATCAGCTACCGCCAGGTTATCGTCGATGTTCACATCGGCACCGAGGGGCGGGCTCAGCAGTAGCGCGTGGCAACGCCAGCTGGCAACAAAAGGCAGCCAAAAGAGCCCCGTCCCAAATTGACTACTCGTGAAAGTCGCGTCTGCGCGCATGGACGGCTCGTGAGCGGGTACACGGCTGTAGTAACATAGCTTCTGTCCGCGGGCGCGCCCGCGTAATTGTGAGAAAGGAGCCCCTGTGGCTGTTAACGAAGAGCTGCTTAAGAAGGTTCTTGAAGAGATTCGCCCCAACCTGCAGGCCGACGGCGGCGATATGGAGTATGTGGGTGTTGACGACGAGGGCGTCGTCAAACTGGAGCTGCAGGGTGCCTGCGCCGGCTGCCCTATGAGCGCGCTGACCCTGTCCATGGGTATCGAGCGTATCCTCAAGGAGCATGTGCCCGGCGTTACCCGTGTCGAGCAGGTTAATGCCTCCGGCGAGACCGACGACCTGTACGACGAGTACGCGCCGTTCTAAGATGCGAAAGCTGCGGACGGCATACTCCGCATAGACGTTACGCCCAAATATGCGGCTGCGAGCGCAAGGCCCGCGGCCGCATTTGTATGTAGGGAGTAGGAGGGTCGACATGCTCAACGACTTCTACCATATGCTTGATCCCGTCGCGATTTCGGCGGGGCCCATCACGATTTACTGGTATGGTCTGGCCTATGTGGTCGGAGCTCTGCTCACGGCGGTCGTCATGTATCGCACGCAGCGTCGCTGGGGCTTTAGCATCACGATTGACGACCTGACGAGCGTCGTGGTCGGTGTGGTCTTTGGCCTTATCATCGGCGCCCGCCTGTTCTACGTCATCTTTTACGGCGACGGCTACTACTGGGCACATCCGCTCGAGATCTTTGCCACCAACGAAGGCGGCATGAGCTTCCACGGTGGCCTGGTCGGCGGCATTATCGGCGGCATCATCGTTTGCCGCATGTATAAGCTCGACGCATGGACTCTGGCAGACCTTGCTGTCATCGGCGCGCCGCTGGCCTTGTGTCTGGGCCGTTGTGCCAACTTTGTCAACGGTGAGCTGTGGGGCAAGCCGACCGATCTGCCCTGGGGTGTAGTCTTTGGCGGGACTGCGGGCGATATGCCGCGTCACCCCTCCCAACTCTACGAGGCATTTCTTGAGGGCATTGTGCTCTTCTGCATCCTGCAGGTGCTCAGCCGCAAAAAGCCGTTGCTGCCCCAGGGCACGTTTATGGGCGTGTTTGTGATGGGTTACGGCATCGTCCGCTTCCTCGTCGAGTTCGTGCGCGTGCCCGATGCCCAGCTGGGCTATCTGCTGGGCGGCGTCATCACGATGGGTCAGCTGCTGAGCCTTCCGCTCGTGATTGCGGGCCTGGCGCTCGTCATCTTTGCCCTCCGCCGCAACCGTCCCCAGCGCATCTACCTCGACTCCTAACCACCACAAAGGGGACAGGCACTTTTGTGGTGGTTTGCTGGGCAACGATGACAGAACCGTAACGTTTCCCCAGATAAAACCTGCCAAAATAAACCTGTCCCTTTTTGGCAGGTTTCTAGAAAGGCTCTTTGGACTGTGAAGGATTCCGATCTCTCCACAACGGCTGCGCGCGACGCGGCCCGCATCGTCTGGTTTAAGCGCTACCCCGCCAAGCAGACGCTCATCGCATTTCTGCTCGCGCTGTTGGCGACCACGGCGTTTTCCATCGATCCCGCCCCAGTGTCGAGCAACGCAGTCTTGGCGATTGACCCCAAAGCCTCGGGCATGCTGTACGTGTGCTACGAGGTACTCCTCTCGTTTGCCGGCCATACCGACGCGGTCATGCTGCTTGCACTTGCCTGCCTGCTCACGCTGCCGTTTCGCTACGTGTTCTTTGGCCGTGGCGACACCTGGCGCCCATCAATCATTCTGCCGTCGCTGTTCTTCGCCATCTGCATGGTGTTCGGCCGCAGCTACGACCTCACCGACTCGGCCGAGATTGTCCTTGGCGACAAAGCTCGCATCATCTGCGCCTGGATTGGCGGCGCGGGCTGGATGCTCCTGGCGATTGTTGCCTTCTACCTTGCCTTTGAGTGTCTAGATTGGCTGAGCTCTCGGCGCATTCCGTTTTCGGAAGCGCACTTTGGCCGTATATGGCGTGTGGCTCACGCCGTGCTCTCGGTCCATCCCTTTGCCGGGCCCTTCCTGGTGCTTATGATCGCCTGGGCGCCCACGCTCATCGCTTCGCTGCCCGGCCTTTTTATGGGAGATACGGGTGCGCAGATTCGCCAGTGGTTCAACTATCCCAATGGCACGAGCGACTACCTGCGCCTGCTCAACCCCAACGTGCTGCTCAACGGGCACCATCCCGTAGTGCACACGGCCATTATCGGCTCGTGCGTTCAACTGGGGCTTTCGCTGTTCAACAGCGCTAACGCGGGTCTTATCATCTATACCTGCGCTCAATTTGTCATCACGGCTGCCTGTATGGCCTATTCCATTTCGTCGCTGCGCAAACTGGGCGTGAGCCTGCCGGTTCGCGGTACGATCCTGCTGTTCTTTGCGTTTATGCCGATGTTCTCTAACTACGCGGCCCTGCTCACCAAAGACGTGCTCTTTGCCGACGCGTTTTTGGTGCTGTTGGTGCAGACAGTGAAGCTCGTGGCCTGCGGCCTGCCCCGTCGCGATGCCAATGTCGAGCGAGCGGGCGAGAAAGCCCCCGCGCTCTTTGCGCGCCACGACTGGCTGCTGCTCGCTCTGGGTGCCATGGGTTCCACGTTTTTGCGCAATGGAGGCCTGGTCTTTCCGTTGGCGGCCTGCGTAATCGCGGCGGCGTTTTGCGCATGGGACGCGCATGCGGCTCGTCGCGCAGCCAAGCAGGCTGGTACTGCGCCTTCGGGCGGCATCCCGCGCTTCCGCTGGGTGGGAGTTCTTGCGGTGCTTGCACTCTGCCTTGCCTCTAATATGTACTTCACCAAGGTTTTTATGCCGGCGCACGACATCACGCCTGGTTCCAAGCGCGAAATCCTCTCGATTCCGTTCCAACAGACGGCTCGTTTTGTCCAAAAGCACGACGGCCTCAACTCGGGTGTCAACCCCACGGTTAAGGAGGACGGCACCATCGTGGAGGCTCCTTGCGACGGCTTGGTGACCGACGAGGAGCGCGCCGTGATCGACCGGGTGCTCAAGTACGAGAATCTGGGCCGCCGTTACAACCCGGATAAGTCGGATGCCGTCAAAAACTGCTTCAATGAGTACGCCTCGCAGGAGGACATCAAGGCCTATTTTGAGGTGTGGGCCCAGATGTTCAAAAAGGATCCCGAGTGCTATATCTCGGCGCTCATCAATAACTACTATGGTTATTTTTATCCGAGCGCGCGCGATGCCTGGGTCTACAGCACGGCGCGCAGTGCCGAGATTATGGCGCGCCCCGATAATCTCAAGTACTTTGACTTCCATCCGGTCGATAGCAAGGTTGTGCGCTGGTGCGACCACCTGATCAACCTGTATCGCGTGGCAGTACAACGCATCCCGTTTATCTCGCTCACCATGAGCTCGGCCACCTATGTGTGGATTATGATCGCCGTGGTGGTCTACCTGCTGCGTCGTCATTCATGGCGTGCGCTGGCGATCTGGGTGCCGCTGTTGGGCGTGCTCGCCGTGTGCCTGATTGGTCCGTGCAACGGCTCGACCTACATGCGCTACCTGTATCCGGTCATCGCCTGCATGCCCTTCGCCATCGGCGCCACCGTCACCCGCAGTGACTTCCTCTGGTCCTAACCTGGTGCATTGGGGTCAGGTTTCTTTGCTGCACCAAAGGGGCCATCATCACGACGCCTTCATTTTGGGGTTTATCTCGCAGGCCAGTAGGTATATCATAACGACGTTTGTTTATATTGCCCGAGCATCTGCGCTGGGCTTTAGGTCGAAACCGATAGGAGACACGTATGTCCGGACACTCTAAGTGGGCCACAACCAAGCATCGTAAGGGCGCGCAGGACGCCAAGCGTTCCGCCCTCTTCTCCAAGCTCAGCCGCAACATCACCGTTGCTGCCCGTCTCGGCGGTGACCCGCTGCCCGAGAACAACGCCAGCCTCGCCGCTGCCGTTGCCAAGGCCAAGGCTCAGTCCATGCCTAAGGACAAGATCAAGTCCGCTATTGACAAGGCTTTTGGTTCGGGTGCTGACGCCGCCGTCTACGAGAACATCGTGTACGAGGGCTACGGTCCCGCCGGTGTCGCCGTCTACGTCGACTGCCTGACCGACAACCGCAACCGTACCGCCGCTGATGTCCGTTCCGCCTTCTCCCACGCTGGTGGCAACCTGGGCACCTCCGGCTCCGTCGCCTTCCAGTTTGAGCGCAAGGGCCAGATCGTCGTCGCCAAGGAGATCCTGGACGAGAACGCCAAGAAGGAGACCATGATCGCCAACGGTGCTGCCGGTGACGAGGATGAGTTCATGATGGCCATCGCCGAGGCCGGTGGCGAGGACTACGAGGACGCCGGCGAGGAGTGGATTGTCTGGACTGCTGCCAACGAGGTCATGGCTGTCTCCAAGGCGCTCGAGGAGCAGGGCGTCCAGGTCAAGGGCTCCGAGACCACCATGGTCCCGACCACCCCGACCGAGGTCTCTGGCGCCGACGCCAAGAAGGTCCAGCGCCTCATCGACCGTCTTGAGGAGCTCGACGACGTCCAGGACGTCTACAGCACCATGGACATGACCGACGAGGTCATCGCTGCCCTCGAGGAGGAGTAGCGCCAGCACGGATTGAGCCGTGCATATCTGGGCATAATGAAGCGAGCATGCAAGCCTCGTGGAATAGATGAGCCGGATCCGCGTGCGTAGAGCACCGGACCCGGCTCTTTTATAATGATGCGAACCGTTCTGCATTTCGAGAGCCGAGATTTGAAGGGAGCGCCGCGTGCGCGTACTCAAACGAGCCCTAGCGATCGTGTATCTTGCCGCCACCATCGTGGCACTGGGTACGCTTGTCTGCCAGTTTTGGGGGCCGTATACGTATCGCTTTATGCTGCTGATGCGCGACCCCATGCCGCGCATCGTCGTCACGGCGTGCGCCGGCGTCGTGGTGATCGGCGTGCTGGTAAGCTTTTTCCGCCTGATGTTCGCTCGTCGCGAACCGTCCTGCGTGCATCCGGCGGGGGAGCGCAATATCGAGGTTACCCTTGCGGCGCTTTCTTCGTGCGCCAGGGTTGCTGCCGAGCGCGACGACCGCGTGATGGTCGAGCATGTCGAGGCTCGCGTCCAAGGCCCCGACGATTCGCACGTCCGTTTTAAGGTCGAGGCTATCGCGCTTGACGATAAGGACGTGGCATCTCTGGCTACCGCGATGCAGCAGCGCATCGAAGAAGCCTGCGATACCATGCTCGGCGCGCCGGGTACGACCGCGCGCGTCCGTTTTTTGCCGTCCAAGACTACCGTCCAGACCGTGGAGGTTTCCGGTGAGTGATACCAATCAAGATAAGACCGCTCGTACGCCGCGCCTGACGATTGACCAGAGCGCCACGTCGGCGAGCGAACCTGTTGATTCCAAAGCAGAGGCAACCGAGTTACAAGACGCGGCAGCCGCGGATTTTGACGAGGCTATGGGTCTCATCAAGGGTACGGGCGCTGCCATCTGGAGCTATGCTGTGCGTCATCCCAACACCACGCTCGGCGCCGTCGCCGGCTTTATCCTCGCCGTGTTGGTGCTCACGTTGGGCCTGTGGGACACGCTCGTCATTGCATTCTTCGTGCTGATCGGCGCTGTGATCGGCCAAATTCGCGACGGCGAGAACGGGATCGTCAACTTCTTCGGCCGTCTGTTTAGCGGCCGCTAATATGTATTCGACTGTCGCATCCGCGGCAGGCATAAGGAGGAACCATGGCTTTTAATACGAAGGTCGATGTAGCCGATACCGAGCTCGAGGAGAACGAGGCGGTCGTCGCCGAAGCTGAGGATGTGACGCTCGAGGATGAGGCTCTCGTCGAGGCCGAGTCCGATACGGATGAGGACGACGAGGAAGCGGATGAGTCCGAGGACTCGCTGACCTATTCCAACGGCGTGATCGAGAAGATCGTTGCCATGGCCACCCGCGAGGTTCCGCACGTTCTGGGCATGAAGGGTAACCTCATGCACTTTGTGCAGGAGCAGTTTGGTGCCGAGAATCTGACCAAGGGCGTGACAGTCGAGGTCACCGACGATAATCGCGTGGTCGTCAACATCTCCGTCATCATCGAGTACGGCGCCTATGCGCCCGCGATCTTCGACGATGTTAAGGCACGTGTCACCGAGCGCCTTGCCGCGATGACCGGCCTTGAGGTGGCGGGCGTCAACCTGCGCATCGAGGATGTCATCACCCCCGAGGAGTACGAGCACCGCACCAGCCAGCACGAATAACCTTCCAAAAAGGGACAGGTTTGTTTTGGCAGGTTTTATCTGCGAAAACATTAAACGGCCGACCGCGCAAGCAAAAGCGTGGCCGGCCGTTTTTGTACGCTCCCGATATAGTCATACCGCTCGTCTAACTAAGGGTTGCAATCCCCACGTTCCGCGTTACTCTAATGGGCGCATTGTTTCCAAATTGTTAACGAGGGGTTGCCGTAATGGCCGACGAGCACGAAACAGAAAGCAAGGCATGGGCAATTGAGGCCGCCGCGGCAGAGGCGGCGTCGCGTGCTGCCGAGGAGGCGCATCGTCCTCCCGTAGTGCCGATGGAGCGCGTGGTCGATCGCGATGTTATCGAGCGGGGCGAGCGCGCTGGTCGCAAGCGCAGCCAGGAGCCGGGCTTTCCGCGCTTTTTTGCCGAGCTCAATTTGGGCCTGATCCTCACGGCCTTTGCCATCGTCGCGTTTAAAACACCTAATCACTTTGCTTTTGGCGGCACCTCGGGCGTGTCGGTCATTCTGTCCACGCTGTTCCCGACCCTGCCCGTCGGCGTCTTTATGTGGATTATCAATGCGGTGCTCGTCATCCTGGGCTTTATCTTTTTGGAGCGCAAGGCAATCCTGTGGAGTGTCTTTGCCTCGTTTGCGCTGTCCGCCTATGTTTCGCTGTTTGAGCTCTTTATTCCGACCGATGTCTCGATGACGGGCGATATGTGGCTCGACCTGTGCTTTGCCGTGATTCTGCCGGCGCTCGGCAGCGCTATCGTCTTTGATATTGGTGCCTCGACGGGCGGCACGGACATTCTCGCCATGATCCTCAAACGTCGCACGACGCTCGAGATTGGCCGCGCCCTGCTACTGGTCGACATCGGCATCGTGACCATCGCGGCTTTCCTGTATGGCCCGCGCGTCGGTCTGTACTGCGTGCTCGGCCTGTTTGCCAAGACGCTCGTGGTCGACAAGGCCATCGAGAGCATTCACCTGCGCAAAGTCTGCACAGTCATTTGTTCCGAGCCCCTTAAGGTCGAGGAGTTTATCGTCAAGCATCTCAACCGTACGGCGACTATCAGCCGCGGCTACGGTGCTTTCTCGGGCAAGTGCGTGACGGTGATCATGAGCGTGCTAAGCCGTCGCGAGGCCGTGCAACTGCGTCGCTACGCGCGCGAGATCGATCCGGGTGCCTTTATCACGATTGTCGACAGCTCCGAGATCGTCGGCAAGGGTTTCCGCGGAACGAACTAACGCGGTCGAGCTTATCAAACAATCGAATAGCGCCCTGCGCATTGCAAATGCGTCATGTTGGAGTATTTGTCCCCACATTGGGTGATAATGATGCCAAAGACATCGTTTGCGATCCAGATGATTCGCTCAAGATACGAAGGGATGATCTCGATGTTCTGTTCGCAGTGTGGTGCCCCCATGGGCGACAACGATAAGTTCTGTGGTGCGTGTGGTGCCCCCAATGCCGGTGCCGCAGCCTCTGCCCCTCAGGGTCAGCCCCAGCAGTTTGTTCCGCAACCGCCCGTGGCGAATGCGTCCAAGGGCTGTGTGGCTCAGGCGTTTGAGGACATGACCAAGACGCCGGGCGTGCTGCAGCGCGTGTGCCAGATCGCCTTTTTGCCGGCGCTGATTTGTGTTGTGTCGGTGCTCGTGCTGTTCATTCCCGTTATCGGCGGTATCGCGGCTGCCATCGGCTTTTTGGCAGCTTGCATTGCGAGCGTGTGTGGTTCCGGCTTTGGTATTGAGTGGGGTCGCGATCTGTCGCTCAAGGTTGATGACGGTATGGATCGTCCACTCATGCGTTCCACGTCGTTTGGCCTCGGAGTCTTTTCGAGCGTTATCTCGGTCGTGCTCGAGGTTATCGCTGCCATTCCCGTTATCGGTGTAGTGCTTTCGCTGGTGGAGAGCGTGGTAATTGGCGCCGCGGGCTCGTATTCGTATTACGGCTCTTATGCACTCGAGGCAGCGCTGTTCGGCTCGCTTGGCCTGCTTGTCCTGGCTATGATTGCCACGGCGGTCTTGGGGGTCTTCTTTAAGATGTTCGCCGACATTGCCGTGATGCACTTTGCGGTGACCGGTCGTGTCGAGAGCGCGTTTTCGCTCGATAAGGTCTGGGCGGCCTTTAAGCACAACAAGACCAAACTGTTCTGCGCTTCGTTCCTTCCCGAGTTTTTGACGGGCCTGGTCGCCAACGTTGTCACCTGGATCCTGACGTTCGTCTTTGGCACCATTGCCTCTGTCGGTATGTATAGCTACTACTACCGTCCTACGGCTATTGAGGCGCTTGTTACCGGCGGTGGCATCACGCTCGTATTGTTCTTGGTGCTGACGGCGTTTGTCACGGTATTCCTCACGGTCTTTGGCAAGATGCTCAAGCACCGTGCCGTTGGCTATTGGGTTGCGCGCTACGCAAGCGAGTGGGCCGACGAGGACAAGGACGACGTCCTGACTTTTGTGCTGCCGTTTGAGAAGAAGTCTGCTCCGGCTGGTTTTAGCGCCGACGCAGCGCCCGTATCCGATTCCGCTGCGGCGCCGGCGCCTGCGCCCGAGCCCGAGCCCGAGCCCGTGCCTGAGCCTGAGCCCGTGCCTGAGCCTGAGCCTGAGCCTGAGCCTGAGCCCGCGCCCGTGCCTGAGCCCGAGCCCGAGCCCATGCCGGAACCGGAGCCCGAGCCCGAGCCTGCACCAAGCTCCGACGAGGACCCGCAGGACGAGTAGCCCTGCCGCCTGCCATTTGGGGACGGGGTAGAAACGGTAGAAATGGCGCTTGACAAATGAGCGGGGGCGGACGTGTCGAAACGTCCGCCCCCGCTTTGATATCGCGATGTGGCTATGACTGCGAGATGGCCGCGAATCGACTACTCGCCGCGCTTCTCCTCGCGGCGAGCGGCGGCACGTGCATCGTGGATGCCCTTGATCGCGGCATGGCGTGCCGTGCGGGCGTCATGGATGGCGTCGCGAGCCTCGGCGGTCGTTGCCTTGGCAGAGCGCAACTTGGCGGCCAGGTCGGGGTTGGTTTCGGCGACCGCGGTGATCGCGGGGCCGTCGAGCTCCTCTTGCGTGGGCTCGGCCAAAAAGTCGATGGCATACTGGGCGGCCACCATGGAGCCCTTTGCCAGCACAGTCTCGTCGATCTTGTAGAAGCAGGAATGTTGGGCGTACGTGGCGCCAATCTTGGGGTTGCGCGTACCTACAAAGGCGAGCACGCCCGGTACACGGCGCAGGTACTCCGAAAAATCCTCGCCCGAAAGTGTGCCGCGATAATGGCCTTGACCGGTGGGGCCCAAGCACTTGATTACGGCCTGACGGCAGCGCTCGCTCGAGGCGGCGTCGTTTTCGACCTTGTAGTTGGCGATGGTGTAGTCGGTGAGCTCTGCCTCGGCGCCCAAGGCGGCCGCGGTATGCTCCACGATGCGGCGCATAAGCTCCGGCATTTCCTCGTGGGTCGAATCTCCGTAGGTGCGCACCGTGCCGGCAAGGTAGGCCGTGCCGGCGATAACGTTGCGCGCGGTGCCGCCGTGCAGCTCGCCGACGGTAATGACGGCCGGCTCGTAGGGACTGATCTCGCGCGAAACGATGGTCTGCAGAGCGTTGACGATCTCGGCGGCAACCATAACGGCGTCGTGACCGCGCTGGGGCATGGCGCCGTGGCACGAGGTGCCGCGGACGTCGATGCGGAACCAGTCGGTATTGGCCATGCGCGGTCCGGGCTCGCAGCTCACGGTGCCGGCGTCGACCTCACTCCAGATGTGCGCGGCGTAGGCGCCATCGACGCCGTCGAGCACGCCCGTGCCGATCATGAGTTTGGCGCCCTGGCCGTTTTCCTCACTGGGCTGGAAGACGATGCGGACTTCGCCGTGGATGTCGTCGGTCATATGGCGCAGGATCTGCAGCGTGCCGAGCATCATGGCGATGTGGCAGTCGTGGCCGCAGGCGTGCATGCAGCCCTCGTTGACGCTGGCAAACTCCTCGCCGGTCTGCTCGGTGACGGGCAGGGCGTCGATATCCGCGCGCAGCAGGATGCGGCGGCGCGGCGTGCCGTCCTCGTGGTAGGCATCCGACGCGGTACCGCGAAGCGTTGCCACCAAGCCGGTCTTGAGCGGACGCTCGTAGGGGATATTCATGGCGTCGAGCTGGTTGGCGATGTCGGAGGTCGTGCGCTCCTCGGCAAGGCTCAGCTCCGGGTGCTTATGGAAGTGCCGGCGCTGCTTGATGATATAGGGTTCAAACTCGGTAGCGATATCTTTGATGGCTGCGGTGACGTCGTCAGCCGCGCGAGCCTCGGTCGCCGCCATAATCTGCTGTGCCTTGGTCTTCGTCATGGTCGATTTGCTCCTTGCTGGGTTGATCGCAAAATCGTACAGGCTCTCTCCAGTATGCCACCTGCCGCTAGGGCTGGTAAAGTTGCCGTTTGCCGCTTGGGGTTTTGTTACAAGGGCGGGGGAGTACACTCGGGGGTGTTGAATTTCCTGCCAGAGATGGGGATGCCCATGCAACATATCGATCGGATTATCCGCTCCAAGAACGTCTTTACCGCGCAAGACGGTATCGATACCGCCCGCGAGCTGGCGATTGCCATCGCAGGCGACCGTATCGTCGCAGTCGGTGCGCCCGATGACGTGATTGCCGCCGCTCCTGCCGCCACGTTGGTTATCGACTACGGCGAGCAGTTTGTCTGCCCCGGTTTCCACGATGCTCATCTGCATTTCTTCCATACCTCGGTCGGTTCCTCGCCGTACATGCTCATGGATATGGGCACGTCCGAGGCGGCGCTGGTGCAACATGCGCTCGAGTTTTCCCAGGACCTGCCCGACGACGCTTGGGTTGTGACGCAGGGCTGGCGCGATTACCGTTGGGACCCGCCCGAGCATCCAACCAAGGCGTCGCTCGATGCGGCTTTTCCTGATCGACCCTGTGTTATGTACTCGGGCGACGGGCATACGTTGTGGCTCAACAGCCGCGCGCTCGAGGCACTCGGCGTGACGCGTGACAGCGAGCCGCCGGCGGGTGGCAGCTACGACAAAGATGCAAATGGCGAGCTCACGGGTATTGCTCATGAGGCTGCGGCCATGCAGCTGCTGCCGCGCTGTCTTGAGTGGCTGGGTGAGGACCGTATCGCGAGCGCGTATGCCGACCAAATGAAACGCATGGCCGAGCAAGGCATTACCTCGATTTGCGACATGTCGCTCATGCCCATGCCGGGCTGCGATTTTATCCGCGATGATGTCTACGACAAGCTACAGGCAGCCGGCAAGCTGGGCATCCGAGCCCATCTGTTCCCCACGTTGCTGGATGACCAATCGCGCTTAGAAGAACTGCAGACCCGCTACGCGAACAACGCGCTGCTCTCGGCACCGGGCTTTAAGCAGTTCTTCGACGGCGTGTCGAGCGAACACACGGCGTATCTCACCGAGCCCTATACCAATCCGCGCTTCCCGGGCGACCAGGGCCGTCTGACGGTTCCCGCCGAGCGCATGCGCAAGCTAGTTCTGGCGGCCGCGGAGCGCGGCCACACCGTGCGCATCCACGTCATCGGCGACGGTGCCATCCATGCCGCGCTCGATATCTTTGAGGAGGCGGCAGAGCTCTACGGCCTGCCCCAACACGGCCATAATACGCTTGAGCATCTGGAGAATCTCCTGCCCCAGGACATCGATCGCCTGCGCAAGCTCAACGTGATTGCCTCGAGCCAGCCCTGTCACATTACGCTCGACCCGGGCGGCCCCGAGCGCGATTTGGGCATGGAGCGCAGCCGCATCATGTGGCCGTTTGCAACCTATAAGCAGCGCGGCATTCGCCAAGCCTTCGGTACTGACAGCCCTATCACGCCCGTTACCAGCATGAACGTGCTCTACACGGCTATCACGCGCCAAGACCCCAAAAGCCACTGGCCCGAGGGCGGCTGGCTGCCGAGCGAGCGCATCGATGCAGCAACAGCCCTGCGCAACTACACCCTGGGCAGCGCCTATGCAGCGGGCGACGAGCAAAACCTCGGCAGCCTAGAACCCGGCAAATACGCCGACCTGGTAGTCCTGGACCAAAACCTGCTCACCATCGACCCCCAAGAACTCCAAGCCACCAAAGTCCAAGCCACCTACCTGGCAGGTAACTTAATCTACGAGCGCTAGCCCCATACCCCACCCACAAGGGGCGCGTTTCAGCAACGTGCCCCTTTCTTGTTCGCACCATCCGCATCGCCATTTTGCTGTACTGACTTTTCTGAATGCCGGGCCCGAATTAGTTAACCTGGCTCCCGTGTGGCTCCGGAGGGGCGGGGCATAAGGTTTATCGCGAGTTCCGCACGAGCCGAAGGCCACTTAATGTGGCCTTCGTGCGAGCAGGACTGCCCGAGCAGGAAACCTTATATCCCGCCCCTCCGGCGCCACACGGGAGCCGCGCACAAGTTATCCCCCGGCATTCAGAAAATCTAAGTGCCAAAAAATAAGATTTTTTGACTCCGTGTTGTATAACCCGCCATTCGTGGGTACCATTCAACGCGTACGCAAACAAAAAGGGTTAATTCGCGTGGCATAACCACGCGGCCCAAAAAGGAGGAGACAAGCATGTCGTCTTTGAAGCCGCTTGCAGATCGTGTTCTGGTCAAGCCCGACGAGGCCGAGCAGAAGACCGCTTCTGGTCTGTATATCGCCAGCAACGCCCAGGAGAAGCCGCAGCGCGGCACCATCGTTGCCGTTGGTGCCGGCAAGGTCAACGACAAGGGTGAGCGCATCCCCATGGACGTCAAGGTCGGTGACGTTGTCATCTACGGTAAGTTCGGTGGCAACGAGGTCAAGGTCGACGGCGAGAAGTATCTGCTGATGCGCGCCGACGACATCTACGCTGTTGTCGAGGCCTAGTCTCGTCAGAATCTCTGATTCGTCTTTGAACGCGCCCGCCGCATAGGACTCGGAAGCGGCGACGCGAGTCACGTTTCTTTTGGAGGATTACCTACCATGGCAAAGAACATTACGTTCAACACCGATGCCCGCGCTAAGCTCGCCAAGGGTGTCAACACTCTGGCCGACGCCGTTACCGTCACCATGGGCCCCAAGGGTCGCTACGTTGCTCTGCAGCGCACGTTTGGTGCCCCGACCATCACCAACGACGGCGTTTCCGTCGCCAAGGAGATTGAGCTCGAGGACAACATCGAGAACATGGGTGCCCAGCTGGTGAAGGAGGTCGCCACCAAGACCAACGACACCGTGGGTGACGGCACCACCACCGCAACCCTGCTCGCTCAAGCCATCGTCAACGACGGTCTGCGCAACGTCGCCGCTGGCGCCAACCCGCTGGCCATCCGTCGCGGCATCGACAAGGCCGTCAACGCCGCCGTCGCCGAGATGAAGAAGCAGGCCAAGCCGGTCGAGACCAAGGAGCAGATTGCTTCCGTCGGTACCATCTCCGCCGGTGACCCCGAGGTCGGCGAGAAGATCGCCGAGGCCATGGAGGTCGTGGGCAAGGACGGCGTCATCACCGTCGAGGATTCCCAGACGTTCGACATCACCATCGACACCGTCGAGGGCATGCAGTTCGACAAGGGCTACGTCTCCGCTTACTTCGTCACGGATAACGACCGCATGGAGGCCGTGATGAAGGATCCGTACATCCTCATCACCGACCAGAAGATCTCCAGCGTCCAGGACATCATGCCTGTTCTCGAGGCTGTCCAGCGCGCTGGCCGTGGCCTGCTCATCATCGCTGAGGACATCGATGGCGAGGCTCTGCCGACCCTCGTCCTCAACAAGATCCGTGGCGCCCTCAACGTCTGCGCCGTCAAGGCCCCGGGCTACGGCGATCGCCGCAAGCGCATCTTGGAGGACATCGCCGTCCTCACCGGTGGCCAGGCTGCTCTGGACGAGCTGGGCGTGAAGGTCGCTGACATCACCGCCGATATGCTTGGTACCGCTAAGTCCGTCACTATCTCCAAGGACAACACCGTCGTCGTCGGCGGCGCTGGCTCCAAGGAGGCCATCGACGCCCGCATCGCTCAGATCAAGGGCGAGATGGAGAACACCACCTCTGACTTCGACCGTGAGAAGCTCCAGGAGCGCCTGGCCAAGCTCTCCGGTGGCGTTGCCGTCATCAAGGTCGGCGCTGCTACCGAGTCCGAGCTCAAGGAGATCAAGCACCGCGTCGAGGACGCCCTGCAGGCTACCCGTGCTGCTGTCGAGGAGGGCATTGTCGCCGGCGGCGGCGTCGCCTTCATGGACGCTGCTCCTGCGCTCGACGCCGTTGAGCTTGACGACCCCGAGGAGAAGATCGGCGTCGACATCGTCAAGAAGGCTCTGACTGCTCCGGTCGCCACCATCGCCAAGAACGCTGGCTTTGAGGGCGCCGTCGTGGTCGACAAGGTTGCCGAGCTGCCCGCCGGCCAGGGTCTCAACTCTGCCAACGGCGAGTGGGGCGACATGATCGAGATGGGCGTCCTCGACCCCGTCAAGGTCAGCCGCGTCACCCTGCAGAACGCTGCTTCTGTCGCCAGCCTGATTCTTATCACCGAGGCTACCGTCTCCGATGTGCCCAAGAACACTCAGCTTGAGGACGCTATCGCTGCTGCTACCGCTGGTCAGCAGGGCGGCGGTATGTACTAAGGCCGACAAGGTCTAGAACTCCCACCGGGAATCCGGGGGCGTGACGGGGTCTTCTCTCCGGAACGTCCTCGGACATGCAAAGAGGCTCCGCATCGCGCTTCGCGCTGCGGAGCCTCTTTGCGTCCTGACGCTCCTATTTGGCAAGGTGTTTTTTAGAATCCATTTTGCGC
>JAQDHS010000018.1:0-53887 GCA_027663555.1 Coriobacteriaceae bacterium AM04S-08
CCCTTGCGGCGTAGTTCTTATTTAAGCCGTCCAAGTTTTGGGGTGCAGTTCACAAATCGCTTTCCGGGGGCATGCAATACGTTGCATTGCGCGGAGTCGGCCAGGCGGCTTCACATTCAAGCGGCGTTCGCGCTGGGCATGTTACTCGGCGTGAGCGTAATCCACCTTGGCGCGGCGGGCGGTAGCCTTCTCCCAGTCGCTGGTGCCCTCAAAGACATCCTGCTTGTAGGGGTTGCGGCCGAGCTTCTTGGCACGGTAGGCGACGTAGATGATCGCGGCGATGTTGGCGACCAGCGCGGCGATGGAGACCGCGGTGGCAGCGGCGGGGTCGAGCGTGGAGTGGGTCACAAAGATAGACTCCTCCTGGAAGTACGGGAACACCTGGGCAAACATGCACCAAATGGCCAGCGTAAAGGCGCGGTTCTGGATCCAGCCGCCCTTGTTCCAGATAAAGGCGGCGACGGTGGGCGCCAGCAGCAGCGCAAAGCCGCAGAACCAGGAGTGGGTGGGCAGGCAGTTGTAGGTGTAGCAGAAGTTCCAGATATCGTAGGCGATGATGTAGACCCAGGTCATGTCGGGCCACAGCATGTCGGTCTTGTCCTCGGAGGCGTAGACGCTCCACCAACCGGTCATGCAGAAGATGTTGATGATACCGGCGATGCCGTTGAACACGTTGTTCCAACCGGCCAGCTGCGTGGCGCCCTCGGAGGTGACCCAAGTGGACTGGCCCAGGACAAAGAAGTGATAGGCGCTCTCGAAGTCGGACACGACGGCGATCATGATGTTGATGGCGACGATCACAAACGGCCACGCGCGGAACCAGTGCGCCTTGCCGATCTTGCCCCACTGATACTTAATGGCGATGAAGCCCCAGCAACCGGCCAACGCCGCGTAGACCTTGGCGTAGTGGAACCAGCTGTTCTGGTACACATGGGTGGGGTTGGTGAGCGCCCACTCGGCACCCTGCGCAACGCCGACGGCGATGGCGACGCAGTAGATGGTCATGGCCAGCGGAGCCACGCCAAAGATGATGGCCGCGCCGAGCTTGGTGCGGCGGCCGACCTCGTTGAGCACGATCAGGCCGATAAAGACCATGGCCCAGCCGGCCCAGTGGATAAGGGTATCGCTACCCCAAACATCGAACAGCATGCTGCTCTCCTTTCACACGCCCGCGGCCCCTCTTCCGATCACGGGCAGTTTGGCCAAATGTCGTCAGTTCTGGGGCTTGCGCTCCGGATACTTGGCGGTATAGCCCTCGATGTGGAGTGTCGAGGCGATGATTTCCTTGACCGTCTCGTCGGGCACATCGGGGTGCGTGCGGATATACATCAACAACCCCATGATGAGGGTGTAGAACGTCTCGTAGACATGGTCGATGCGTAGCTCATGATGGGCGACAAAATCCACCACGGTGGTGTCGCAGATATACTGCGCCACACGCTGGACCACGTTGTGTAAAAAGCCGCCGTAGAGCGCGCCACTGCTTGAGGTGAGCGTACTCGGCAGCTCGTGGCCGCTGGCGACCAGGCGCTTAAAGAGCGGGGCGACGGTGTCGAGTGCGCCTTCGATGTCGCCAACCGTGCGGCCGGCGTTCCACTGCTCGAGTTCGGAGATAAAACCGTCGATTGCCTCGTCCATGACGGCGGTGACGGCGGCGTCCATATCGGCAAAGTAGTGGTAGAACAGCGAGCGCGTGCAGCCAGCCCGCTTGGTCACGGCCGATACCGATAGGTGGGACACGCCCAGCTCGGAACTCACGGTGCGCACGGCGGCGAGGATCTCGCGACGGCGCTCGTCGCCCGTCAGGCGCTTTGCCGCGCTATCGGACGCGGGGATGGCATCGACCACAGAGGTATCTGCTGTGTTGCTGCCCATGTTTTGCCGCCTTTCATCCTCTTTTGCCTGACCGTTCGCCTAACAGTCTTGAATATTGTTGACGGTTCGTCAATACTATTTTTGACACAATGTCAACAATAACGGGTGAACGGCATGGGGGTATGTCGAGCCCGTAAAAAGAGGGGCGCTGCGTGCCTGCCAGGCTGCGGCAAGAGAAGGGACGACTATGATTCTCAACGGACCGGGGATTAGCTACACCGAGCCCGATATCGGTGCGGAGTTTGTGCCGCCGCTGCCGGAGCATCCGCGCGAGGCCATCGTCAAACTGTGCGAGCACTGCACCAACCGCCTGCTGCATCGCGACGAGCTGCTGGGCTACGAGTACTGGTCGTTTGCCGAGGCCGCGACTGACGAGCAGGCCGAGGTACTCTGCAAGATGAAGATGCGCCGTCCCTACACGCTGCCCGAGATGGTCAAGCTCACCGGCATGCCCGAGGCCCAGATCGAGAAGATGCTCGACGATATGAGCTACACGGGCCTGCTCGAGTACAACTGGGAAAATCCCGAGCGCGCCAAGCAATGGGTGCTGCCCATGCTGGTGCCGGGTTCTGCCGAGTTCCTCAACATGCGCGTGAGCCAGCTCGAGGAGCATCCGGTCTATGCTAAGTTCTTTGAGCAGGCGTCTAAGGGACCGCTGTCCAAGGCCACGCCGATGGTGCCGCCCGGCGGCGCTGGCATCGGCATGCACGTCATTCCGGTCGAGAAGGCTATCGATGCTTCGAGCACCTCGGTGCCGATCGAGCATATCGAGCATTGGCTAGACAAATACGAGGGTAAGTATGCCGCCAGCACCTGCAGCTGCCGTGCGAGCCGTCGCGTGATGGGCGAGGGCTGCGCCGACGACCCCGCCGACTGGTGCATTGCCGTGGGCGATATGGCCGACTACGTGGTTGAGACCGATCGTGGCCATTACGTGACCCGCGACGAGGTTTACGACATCTTGCGCCAGGCCGAGGACAACGGCTTTGTGCACCAGATCACCAACATCGACGGCGAGAACAAAATCTTCGCCATCTGCAACTGTAACGTCAACGTGTGCTACGCCCTGCGCACCTCGCAGCTGTTCAACACGCCCAACCTGTCGCGCTCGGCCTATGTCGCCAAGGTCGAGAAGGACAAGTGCGTGGCCTGCGGTCGCTGCGTTGAGGTGTGCCCGGCTGGTGCAGCCAAGCTCGGCCAGAAGCTCTGCAGCAAAAAGGCCGGCGGACAGGTGCCCGAGTATCCGCGTCAGGAGCTGCCCGATGCCACCAAGTGGGACCACACCAAGTGGTCGCCCAACTACCGCAACGACAACCGCATCGAGACGCATGAGTCCGGCACCGCTCCCTGCAAGACGGCCTGCCCCGCGCATGTTGCCGTTCAGGGCTATTTGAAGCTCGCGGCTCAGGGTCGTTATGACGAGGCACTGGCGCTCATCAAGCGCGAGAACCCGCTGCCCGCTATCTGCGGCCGTGTGTGCAACCGCCGCTGTGAGGATGCCTGCACCCGCGGCCGTGTGGACGCCGCCGTGGCTATCGACGAGGTCAAGAAGTTTATCGCCCAGCGCGATCTGGACGCTGCGACCCGCTATGTCCCGTCCGTGGTGACCCCGACGCGCGCCGGCGGCTTCGATCAGAAGATTGCCATCATCGGTGCCGGCCCGGCTGGCCTGTCCTGTGCTTTCTATCTTGCCGAGAAGGGCTACAAGCCCGTCGTGTTCGAGAAGAACGAGCGCCCGGGCGGCATGCTCACCTATGGCATTCCCAGCTTTAAGCTGGAAAAGGACGTTATCGAGGCTGAGGTCGAGATCATTCGCCTGATGGGTGCCGAGTTCCGCTATGGCGTGGAAGTCGGCCGTGACGTGACGCTCGATGAGCTGCGCACGCAGGGTTTTAAGGCCTTCTACGTGGCTATTGGCTGCCAGGGCGGCCGCCTTGCCGACATTCCGGGCGAGGACGCCGAGGGTGTGACCGTGGCCGTCGACTTTTTGCGCGAGGTCAACAGCGGCAAGATTGACGCGCTGCCCGGCCGCACCATCGTGGTGGGCGGCGGCAACGTTGCTATCGATGTCGCGCGCAACGCCTGCCGTCTGGGTTCCGAGCACGTTGAGATGTTCTGCCTGGAGAGCGAGGCACAGATGCCCGCCAGCGAGGAAGAGCGTCGCGAGGCCATCGAGGACGGCGCGCACATCAGCTGCGGTTGGGGCCCCAAGGAGGTCCACCTGGACGAGGCCGGTCGTGTGTGCGGTATCACCTTCAAGCGCTGCACGCGTGTCTTTGACGACGAAGGCCGTTTTGCGCCCGAGTACGACGAGAACGACCTGCGCCGCGTCGATGCCGACCGCGTGGTCATGTCGATTGGCCAGTCCATTGTGTGGGGCGACCTGCTGGCAGGCTCCAAGGTAGAGCTCGGCCGCGGCCAGGGTGCTCTTGCCGACCCCCAGACCTATCAGACCGCCGAGCCCGACATCTTTGTGGGCGGCGACGTCTATACCGGTCCGAGCTTTGCCATCGATGCCATCGCCGCCGGCCACGAGGCCGCCGTGTCCATCCATCGCTTTGTGCAGCCGGGCTCCACGCTCACGATCGGCCGCAACCAGCGCCGCTACACCGCGCTCGACCGCGGCGATGTTGTGATTGAGAGCTATGACAACGCGAGCCGCGAGGTGGCACGTGTCGACCGCGAGCGCGAGAAGGCTGCGCCCTTTAGCGAGTACGTCGAGACCTTTACCGAGGAGCAGGTGCGCGCCGAGACCGCTCGCTGCCTGGGCTGCGGTGCCTCGATCGTCGACCCCAACAAGTGCATCGGCTGCGGCCTGTGCACCACCAAGTGCGCGTTTGACGCCATCCATCTGGATCGCGACCGCCCCGAGTGCTCCACGATGGTCAAATACGAGCAAAAGCTCCCCAGCCTGGGCAAGTACGCACTCAAGCGTGCCATCAAAATCAAGTTTGGGAAGAAGTAATGAGGTTCCGCCGTTCTAACGAACGGCGGCACTGCCGACGCTGCGCGGCACCCAGGTACCCCATCTTGCCCCTCAACTGCGGCGCCGCGGGCAAAAGCCCAACGGACGCCTTGTTTCGGGGCAACCTGGGGTACCTGGGCGCCGCTCGCTGACGTTGAATTGACATCGCATCGACCTCTGTCGAAAGGTTTTATCTTGCATGAATTGGGAATCGTGTATCACATCATTCGCGATGTTGAGAATGTGGCGCGCGCCAATGGCGTGCGTCGCGTTTCGAGCGTGACGTTGCTGCTGGGCGAGGTCTCGGGCGTCGTTCCCGACTTGCTGCTCGACGCTTGGCGCTGGGCGGCGGATAAAAAGCCTATCACGCAGGGCGCGGAGCTTATCGTGGAGCCCGTCGAGGCCGTGACGCATTGCGAGGCGTGCGGCTGCGACTACGCGACGGTCGAGCACGGCAAGACCTGCCCCCATTGCGGCAGCGGCGAGACATACCTGTTGCAGGGCCAGGAGGTCATGATCAAGCAGATTGAGACCCTCGACGAGGATCCGGCAGACACTGCCCCCGACGGTCCTTCTGACGCCCCCGACGCCGTCGACGCCGCCAACCCCCTCCACATCGCCTAACTTAGTCGTTGGGGACGTTCTTAAACGACTAGTCATTAAAGAACGTCCCCAACGACTACTTTGCTAGAGCATATTTCTTACCAGTAGTCAAGCACCATCTGTTTAAACGAAATAGCCTCAACCCGAGCACATTTGTGTCTGTTTAAAACCGGCAATAATGAACAGCGTGCTCAATTCGGTCATGTAAATAGATCAGCTATCAATCCTCAGCAGCAAATCAGCCAAAATACTGGAATGTAATCAGCTTGTAACAAAACAAGACGTTTAAACAAATAATGCTACCTTTTGCAGTTTTTTAAACAATTCTGCTGTATTTGCAGCTATACTCCATAACTGTCGTGTAGGAAATACGTAGACAAAAAGGAGGTTATGTGATGGTAAGTATTGTTCTTGCTAGCCATGGTGACTTGGCGGCTGGAATCAAGCAGACGGGCTCGATGGTCTTTGGCGATCAGCCGTCTGTTGCCGTGGTCTCGCTCGAGCCGAGCATGGGCCCCGACGACTTCCGTGCCAAGGTCGAGGAAGCAATCGCTTCCTTCGAGGACCAGGAGCAGGTGCTCTTCCTCGTTGATCTGTGGGGCGGCACGCCCTTCAACCAGATCAGCGGTCTCATCGAGGGCCATGATTCCTGGGCTATCGTCACCGGTGTCAACCTGCCTATGCTCATCGAGGCATATTCGCAGCGCTTTGACGCAAAGAACACTGCACATGCGATCGCAAAACATCTCGTGACTGAGGCTAAGGCCGGCGTGCGCGTCAAGCCCGAGTCTCTGGAGCCCGAGGAGAAGAAGCCGGCTGCGGCCGCCGCTGCTCCTGCGGGTGCCATTCCTCCGGGAACGGTGATCGGCGACGGGCACATCAAGATCGCCCACGTCCGTATCGACACGCGTCTGCTGCATGGTCAGGTGGCCACCACGTGGACCAAGCAGATCAACCCCAACCGCATCATCGTGGTCTCCGACGGCGTTGCTCACGACGAGCTCCGCAAGACCATGATCGAGCAGGCTGCCCCTCCGGGAGTCCACGCCAACGTCGTGCCTATCAAGAAGATGGCCGAGGTCGTCAAGGACACGCGCTTTGGCGACACCAAGGCGATGCTGCTGTTCGAGAACCCGCAGGATCTGCTCAGGGCCATCGAGGCCGGCGTCGACATCAAGGAAGCCAACATCGGTTCCATGGCCCACTCCAAGGGCAAGGTCGTCGTCACCAACGCTGTCGCTATGGGCGATGACGATGTCAAGACCATCGAGGCTCTCAAGGCCAAGGGCGTCAAGTTCGAGGTCCGCAAGGTTCCTTCGGATTCCTCCGAGGATCTCGACGCCATGTTGAAGAAAGCTAAGGCCGAACTGGCCGCTCAAGCATAGTAAAGGAGGGTCCGATACATGTCTGCAATCACTATTCTGCTTGTTGCGATTGTCGCGTTGCTTGCCGGTATGGAAGGCATTCTGGATGAGTTCCAGTTCCATCAGCCGCTCGTGGCATGCACGCTTATCGGTCTCGTAACCGGTCACCTTCAGGAGGGCATCCTCCTGGGCGGTTCGCTCCAGATGATGGCCCTTGGCTGGGCTAACGTCGGCGCCGCCGTCGCGCCTGACGCCGCTCTGGCCTCGGTCGCTTCTTCGATCATCATGGTGCTCGCCCTCAACGGTGGCGCCACCGATTCGGCCAAGGCCGTTACCGCCGCCATCGCCGTCGCCGTCCCGCTGTCGGTCGCTGGTCTGTTCCTGACCATGATCTGCCGTACCCTGGCTACCGCTATGGTTCACGGCATGGACGCCTGCGCCGAGAAGGGCGACTTCGCCGGCATCGAGCGTTGGCAGTACGCCGGCATCCTCATGCAGGGTGTTCGTATCGCCATCCCGGCAGTACTTCTGTGCATCATCCCGGCCGAGGCCGTTACCAACGCGCTTAACGCTATGCCCGATTGGCTGTCCGGCGGCATGGCTGTCGGCGGCGGCATGGTCGCTTCCGTCGGTTACGCCATGGTCATCAACATGATGGCCACCAAGGAGACCTGGCCGTTCTTCATCCTCGGCTTTGTCCTTGCTGCCATCCCTCAGCTCACGCTGATCGCCCTTGGCCTCATCGGCATCTCCCTTGCCCTCATCTACCTTGGCCTTAAGGATCTGGCCAAGCAGGGTGGCGGCATGGGCGGTGGCTCCGGTGACCCGCTCGGCGACATTCTGAACGATTACGAGTAGGAGGGGAGTGATACATATGGCAGAGAACAAGATTCAGCTCACCAAGGCTGACCGTAAGAAGGTTTGCTTCCGTCATCAGTTCCTTCAGGGCTCGTGGAACTACGAGCGTATGCAGAACGGCGGCTGGTGCTTCGCAATGATCCCTGCGATCAAGAAGCTCTACACCAGCAAGGATGACCAGATTGCCGCTCTTAAGCGCCACCTGGAGTTCTATAACACCCACCCCTATGTTTCCGCCCCCGTCATTGGCGTTACCCTCGCCCTCGAGGAGGAGCGCGCCAACGGTGCTCCGATTGACGACGTCGCCATTCAGGGCGTCAAGGTCGGTATGATGGGCCCGCTCGCCGGCGTCGGCGACCCCGCCTTCTGGTTCACCCTTCGCCCGATTCTGGGCGCACTGGGCGCTTCCCTGGCCCTGTCCGGCAGCATCGCCGGTCCGCTGCTGTTCTTCTTCGCGTGGAACATCATCCGTTACGCCTTCCTGTGGTACACGCAGGAGTTTGGCTACAAGGTCGGCTCCTCCATCGCCAAGGACCTCTCCGGCGGTCTGATGGGCAAGGTCACCGAGGGTGCTTCCATCCTGGGTATGTTCATCATCGGCGCCCTGGTCGAGCGCTGGGTGTCCATCTCCTTCACCCCGGTCGTCTCCAAGGTCACGCAGTCTGCTGGCGCCTATATCGACTGGGCCAACCTGCCCGCCGGTTCTGAGGGCATCAAGCAGGCGCTGTCGATGTACAGCTCTGTCGGTGCCACCGCACTCGACCCGGTGAAGGTCACCACGCTTCAGGCCAACCTCGATCAGCTCATCCCCGGCCTTGCCGCCGTGTGCTTGACCCTTCTGGTCTGCAAGCTCCTCAAGAAGAAGGTCAGCCCGATCGTCATCATCCTGGCTCTCTTCGCCGTCGGCATCATCGGTCGCGTCTGCGGCTTCATGTAAGCACGCTTCGGCTTAAGACCGAGAATTGCTAGGCAAGGGCTTTTGAGCCATTGAAACGGACCGCACCCGGTGGGTACACTGGATGCGGTCCGATTGTTTTTATTGGAGGGCGAGGCGCGTATGGCGCAATCTCAAAACAGCACGGTCGATCTGGCAACGCCGGCAACCTGCCTGATGGGGCTTACCAGTCACGGCAACGTAATGGTGGGGAATAAGGCGTTTGAGTACTATAACGAGCGCAATCCCGAGGACTTTATTCAGATCCCGTGGGACGAGGTCGACTATATCGCCGCCGAGGTTTTGCGCGGCACCAAGAAGATCACGCGTTTTGCGATCTTTACCAAAGAGAACGGTCACTTTACGTTTTCGACGCGCAATGACAAGGAAACGCTACGCGCGGTGCGTAAGTACATTAACGAGGACAAGCTCGTTCGTTCGCCCGATTTTATCGACGTGACCGCTAAAGGCGCCAAGAGCATCCCCTCCGTCATCAAAAAACTCTTCCACAAAGGCAACTAGTCGCCTGCGACGTTCTTAAACGACTAGTCATTAAAGAACGTCGCAGATGACTATCTCGAAGAGCGGCTATGCGCTGCATGGTAGTGGCGCAAATCTGCTACACTAGTACAGCATGCCTCCGTAGCTCAGGGGATAGAGCACCGCTCTCCTAAAGCGGGTGTCGACGGTTCGAATCCGCCCGGGGGCACCAGAAAAATCGCAGGTCAGGAGTTAATTTTGCTTCTGACCTGTTCTGGTTTTAGGGTTAAGAACTGCTTTTGTTTGTAAATCTGGTAAGTAAATAATTTAACTTACCGAGTTTTCCACTGAAAACAGGAAATCACCATTTTGGGGATAAAAAGTTTTCAACAGCCGTTAGTCGGTTCCATTTTGGTGAAGCGCTTCCTCAATTTGGGTAAAAAATTTCACCATTTTGATGATTCGGCTGCTTTGAGTTTTTGATAAAAACGCCTGTTCAGAAGCTTGCGCTATACCCATTTTGGTGAAACCAATTAATAGAGAAATATACTATAAAAATATAGGGACGGCGATGCCGTCCTCTTCGCTCGCGAAGCTCGCTGCGCGGCCACGTACCGTGTCCTTGCCGCCGGCTAAGCCGTCGATAAAGAATAGGGACAGCGATGCTGTCCCCCTTCGCTCGCGAAGCTCGCTGCGCGGTCACGCGCCGTGACCTTGCCGCCGGCTGTGCCGTCGATTGATTCGCTCACTGCGTTCGCTGATTGATTGATGGACTAATCCGTTTTCTCAGTCACACCAGTCATGAGTGCAGCGATTGTCATGTCGAATCCATTAGCAATTTTACAGAGGTTAGAAAGACTGACATTTCTTCGTCCGACCTCTATCGAGGCGTAGTAAGACCTGTCCATGCCGATGCGATTCGCAAATTGTACTTGAGAGTAACCAGACTTTGATCTTAATTCTTTGCAGCGTAGACCAAAGGATCGTTGTAGCGGCGAGATATCCATGACAAAAAGAGTCATGGATTGTTGTATAAAAGCCAACGGACCATATACAACAATCCCTGTTAAGGCGCATAATTATCTCTATTGGAAAGCACCCTGATGCCCAGTCGGATAGGGCACGGAAAAGGAATGGAATAGCAATGACTCAGGGAAAGCATTTCGCTGCCGGCGGCGATCACTTCGCCACACTGCCAAACAAAAAGATTCACGCCCCGAAGGGGATCGCGCGTCTGACCGTCACCGCGGCGACCATGGCCGCCATGACCGGATCGAGCCTCATCTCACCGTTCACGGCATTCGCCCAGACCGGTGACGGGGGCACGCAGCACCCCGCCGTGATGTCGCCGATTGCCGCCCACGCCGGCGCGGCATCCGGTGTCGGCGCGAAATCCGCCGCACAGACCATCGCGGACCTGCAGAAGGCAGTCGACGAGGCGAAGGCGAAGGAGGACGCCGCCAAGGCATCCTACGATGAGGCCGCCGGTCCCTACAACGAGGCGGCTTCCGCCCGCGACCAGGCCAAGGCATCCTACGATTCGGCAGTCAGCGCCGGCACGGCAGCCGACCGAGCGGCAATGGACGAGTACGCCCGTCAGGTCGCGGAGGGCAAGGACGCCGCCGATGCCGCCGGCAAGGACCTCGAGCAGGCGAAGGCGGGTCTCGCAGACGCCAAGGCGGATGCATCCGAGAAGGACGAAGCGTACCAGTCCGCCCTCAAGGCGGCCCAGGACGCCAAGGATGCCCTCGATAAAGCCAAGGCCGATGCCGTAAGCGCCACCCCGGAGGCTATCCGTGCCGCCGAGCAGGCGGTACGCGACGCCCAGGATGCCGTGAGCAGGGCACAGGCCGAACTCGACAACGCCAACGCGACGCTTGCCGATGCCCAGTCCAAGCTGGTTGCGGCCCAGTCTGCAAAGGATTCCGCCGATTCCGTCCTCGCCGCAGCCCAGCAGAACAAGGACGTGGCGGATGCGAAGGCCGCAGCCGCCAGCGCCGCCTACGAGAAGGCGAAAGCAGACCTCGCCGCAGCGGAGGCAGGCGCCAGCGGTCCGGAGTACGATGCGGCGAAACAGAAGGTCGCGGACGCGGAGGCAGCCCTCGCTGTCGCACGAGCGGCACAGTCCCAGTGCGAGTCCGAGCTCGAGCAGGCACAGTCCGCTGCGGCAACGGCACAAGCCGATCTGAATGATGCCCAGACGGCTCTCTCCGTAAAGCAGCAGGCCGCGGCCGATGCCGAATCCGGTGTGAACGCCGCCCAGTCCGCTCTCGATGCCGCGAACGCCGACCTCGATGCGGCCAAGCAGGCGAATGCCGACGCCGTCGCCAAGCTGGACGCCGCGAAGCAGGCTGTCAAGGACGCCGAGTCCGCCAAGGCAGCCGCCGACGTAGAGCTCGCGAACGCCAAGGCCGCAAAGGATACCGCAGACGCCGCCGTGACCGCCGCGCAGCAGAAGGTCGACAAGGCACAGGCGAAACTCGATTCCGCCGACGCGCAGCTCAAGCAGGGAGCCATCGGCTTCTTCCGTGCCATGGGTGCCGATGACGCAGTCAACATCATCCTGAACGCCAAATATGCCGGAAAGACCGAAGTCGGCAACTCCAAGGACGCCACGTCCCTTGATAACATGCTCAATGCGATCAGGTGGATGAAGTCCGTCAACGACTACCGCAAGTCGGTCGGCCTGTCCGAGCTCCATGTCACCTACAAGCTCATCGCCGGTGCCATTGCGGATGCCAACTACAGCGACACCGTGCTCGATCATGCCCGTCAATATGATTTTGCCGAAAACCTGGCATGGAATTACGGAATCGATCCGAGTGGGCAGTGGATCGAGCAGGAGAAGGGCTTTTTCGACAAGGCAACGGAGGCCCTTTATGGAGTCACCGGTCTTGTCGGCAAGGATGCCTATGATTTCTATGCAAAGAACGGCGTCGCAATCAACCATTGGATTGCAGACAACTGCCGCTGGGAGAACGGCAGCAGCGGCACCGTCGGCCATTACATGAACATCATCAATCCCGAACTCGCCGTTATGGGAATGGCAACCTGCACCAAGGGCACCATGTCCGGGCTTCAGACGCAGTGCTACACCGCAGAGATCTCCGGCTGGTCCGGCTCCGGTTGGAACATGAACCCCATGTCCGTCGACGAGTACGAGCAGAAGCTGACCTCCTATATCAACGGCCTCAAGAACGCCAAGAGCGCACTCGACGCAGCCAAGACCAATCTCGCATCCAAGAAGCAGGCAGCCGCCGGCGCCGCCGCAACCGTCCAGCAGAAGCAGGTCGCAGCGGATTCCGCACAGGCAGGTGTCGATGCCGCGAAGCAGGACGTCACCGATGCCCAGCGTGCCGTCGATGCCGCAAAGGCTGATCTCGCATCCAAGCAGCAGGGCGTCACGGATGCCCAGACCGAGCTTGATGCGGCGAAATCGGACCTCGATGCCGCCAACGCGGCAGTCGATACGGCAAAGACGACCGTCCAGCAGAAGCAGGTCGCCTTTGATGCCGCCAATGCGGTCGTAACGGGCGCACAGATCAAGCTGGACTCCGCCAAGGCGGACACCGAGGCCAAGCAGCAGGACGTCACGGTTGCGAACGCCGATCTCGCGAAGTTCTTCCAGGACGTCGCCGACGCCAAGAAGGCGCTCGATACAGCAAAGAGCGCCCACGACGCGGCGGCAGCCGATCAGGTCGAGAAGGCGACCGTCCTCGCCGCCGCCGAGCAAAAGGCGGACGCCACCGCACGCGCCCTCGCGGATGCCCAGCGTGCCGTCGATGCCGCAAAGGCCGACACCGGCGTTGCCGCCGAGAGGCTTACCGGCTCCCAGACCGATCTCGAGGACGCACAGTCGAACCTCGACATCCTCACCGGCCTTGCCGCGAAGCTCGCAGAGGCACAGCAGCGCGAGCAGGATGCAGCAAAGGCCGTCAATGACACCAAGACCGCCCTCGATGCCGCGAAGGCGGATACCGCCGCCGCCGAGTCCCTGGTCTCCGCCGCCGAGCAGGTAAAGGCGCAGGCAGACGCCAAGCTGTCGAAGCTGAACTCCATCGATGCCGGCGCGGCGATCGCTTCCGGCCATGATGTGAACGCGGATGACGCCCTCAACGCGCTTTTCGCCGCAGCAGTCGAGGCACGTGCCAAGGTCGCGCCCGCCAAGGCCATCCTGGACGAGAAGCAGGCCGCGGTGGACGGGCTCCAACCCGGCTATGATGCGGCACTCGCTGCCTACGAGCAGGCGAAGTCCGACCGCATCGCGGCAGAGCAGGAGCTTTCCGCCGAGATCGCCCGTCAGGAGGCAGAGGAGGTCGCAAAGCAGCAGGCGGCATACACCCCGAAGCACCTCGCCGGCACGGATACCGCCCAGCCCGGCAGCCTCGCCCAGACCGGCGACCGCGCGGGACTCATCGGCGAGACGTTCGTCATCGGCGGTACCGTCCTCGTGGCAGCCGGCGTCTTCCTCGATCAAAAGAAGCGCCGCGAGCAGATGTAAAAGCGAGCCGGGCGTTGGATATCGGCTAGTGTCCAACGCCCGGTTTCACGGACGGGGAGATCGGTGTGAGAACAAAGGCTATTATCGTTGCGCTTCTGGTGTGTCTTTCGGCACCTCAACTTGGATGTGCCAGCATTGCAAAGCAAGGAAGCGGCTCTGCGGAAAGGGCCGCCACAGCGGTAAAGAA
Source organism: Coriobacteriaceae bacterium AM04S-08 (assembly GCA_027663555.1). Classification (GTDB taxonomy): domain Bacteria; phylum Actinomycetota; class Coriobacteriia; order Coriobacteriales; family Coriobacteriaceae; genus Collinsella. Next base: position 13,768 of record JAQDHS010000018.1, read on the forward strand.
TAAAGACAAAAAGAAGCCAAGCGAAGAAAAGGCGACGCAAACCTCTGGAACCAAGTCCGAGGAGAAGAAAGAATCCGACGACAAGGACCAGAAGTCCGATGACTCCAAGAAGGAGGATAACAAGTCTTCCGATTCCTCGAAGTTGGACAACAAGGGCGATTCCTCCCAGTCCAAGCAGAATTCCGGCAATTCGCAGAGTTCCGGCAGCAACAATTCCTCTTCCAACGGCGGCAGCCAGAAGAAGTGGGTTGCCGAGCAGGGCCACTGGGAGACAGATTACAGCCAGGTCTGGGTGCCGAATGTGGTTTATACGCGCCATGAACGTTGGATCTGCAGTGCATGCCACGCAGCATTTGGATCTGCAGCCGAAATGGACGCTCACGCTCACGCTACTTTTGGCGATGCGCAGCATCCTAACGGCGGTTCTGCAATCAATGATTCGTATACCACCTCTGAGGACCAAGGACATTATGAACAGCAGGCTACGGGACAACATTGGGTTGTCGACGTCGCCGGTCACTGGGAGTAATGTACATCGTTCCTCTCCTCTTACATTTGGTAAATATTTATTTATTTGTGGGCGGCCGGTTCGGCCGCCTTTTTTAGACGACAAGTCTGGGAGCAAACGATAGGAAAGCAATCAAACGAGAGGCCGTTCCAAAAGAATTCGGCGGTGCCGGATGCTTCGGGCAAAACCTTCCGCAAATCGGTAAGGTCTTCCATCGACTTGCTCCAGCCCTCGCCCGGAGTCCGCTACAGCGAATTTCTAACACTCAGCATCCTTCGCGTTAAAAATTCGCTTCCGCTCACGGTCTCCGCTGACACTACGACACCGCGAAGCCTTTCGCTCGAAACGAGGCCTCTCATTTCGTGTCTACGCTACGCTTCGCCCAATCGCCGTCCCGGTGATTGCAAGATTGGTGTTGGGCTAGATAAATGGGGCCATACTCGCCCCTTTATCTGCCAACACATCTTGTTTAACACCTCACACGGCGATAAAGTTAGAAATGAAGTTCGCCTTCATTTCTCTAAGGGAAGCGACGGCGTCACTTCAAAAATCGGCGCGACGTCAGTCGCTCCTAAAAAGGAAAGCAATCTCATATCGGTTTTGAATCGGTGGCCTCACCGATTCGCTCTGCTTTCCTGGGGGCATGAATGATGAGTTGCAAACGTCCGCACACCGTTAAGGCGACACTCACTTCTGAAGAATACGAAACGCTTTCCGCTTTGGCAGAAAAGGCGGGCATGACGAAAGCCGAATTCATTCGCTATGCACTGATTCATTGGAATGAATCGTTCGATGATCTAGTCATTTCCAAAAATAAGAACGGTGGCCGTAGCAAAAAGCTGCAAACCGTTTCAGAGGATTCGAACGAAAAGCGCTCGGAGGTTATTTACGTCAAAGTCACCGATGGCGAGCACGAGGCGATTCGCAAGCAGGCGGATGCGCTCGGCACGACCGTCAGTGCGTATGCCCGCCGCGTGATGCTGGCCGGGAAAATCGAGATGATCGATTTCGATATGAGCCAGGTCGCAAAAATCTATCACGAGCTGTATCGAGAGGGGACGAACCTCAACCAGCTGATGTATTTTGTGAATGCGCAAGGTCTTCCGGCCTACAACGAGAAGGCGGTTTTCCGAACGCTTGAAAAGGTTTACCAAAATGCCCGTAAAGTCACTCTCTTCATCGAAGAGCTCGAACAGCGCTATTTCACCGATGGCGGTGAGCTCGATGACCGTCGTTAAGCAGAAAGGTGTTTCGTCCGAGCGCTACGCGAAGCACCTGCGCAAGTACATTAACGGAAAGAATGCTTTGGCCCGCGGCGGCTGGAACCTCGCGAACGGAAAGCACTGGTTTTCCGAAATGGCTATGACGCGGAAGATGTTCCATCACGACAGGCCCGCGCGTGCCGGCGCGAAGAACATAACGATGCTTCATCAGATTCTCGCGTTTCTGCCCGAGGAGTGCAGCTGCAACGGAGGCAAGATGACCCCCGATGCGTGTATGGCCTACGCGGAGCAATGGCTTGCGAAACACTACCCGCATCAACAAGTGATTGTCGCGTTGCATGAGGAAAGCGATAAGGCGGGAAAACGCTACGCGGTTCATATGGCGATTAACCGCACGGATCTTTTGACGGGTAAGCGTTGCGAGACGGGCGGGCGTCGCGGAAAGTACGAACGCGCTGCGTGGGTTCGTGAAATGGACGAGGCCTGGAATCTCGCTCAGCTCGAAAAGGGAAAGAAGAACTCGAAGATTCGAGACCGACAGCCGCGCGACACTGAAAAGAAAATCGTTGAGCGGGGAGAGTACAGTTATAAAAACAATCTGCGCGAGTTGATCCATCTTGCAATCAACGAAGGTCATCCGAAGAATATGGAGCAGTTTAAAAAGTTACTTGCCTCATGGGGCGTAGACATTTTCATCAAGAACAATCGAGTCTATGCGACAGATCTCGATATCAAGGAGGCCGGCAACCCGAAGTGCACTTTCAACCTGACTCGTCTTGACGGGAGGTTTGCGGTCAAGCAACTTGAGGCGGCCTTCAAAAATAACGTGCTGGAGGCCGAGCGAGCCCTTCCTTATGAGAGGCGTTGCGAGATTTACATTCAACGGCTTAAGAAGGCGTATTCGGCGTGGGTCGAGCAGGCAAAGGCGAGCAAGGGCGTCGCCTACAATCTCTTTCCTAAGTTCATCGCACCGAAGTGCGATGAAGATCTGCTCGAGGATCCGGCGGTTCGTGATGAGCTTCTTGCCCGGCGCGGTTACGCAAGGGAGATTCGCAACCGTTACGCCGGCGCCGTTCCCGATGCTGGCGATGACCGCGTTCGCGCCGCAGGACGAGCCCATGGTGGCAACGGCGACATCTCGCCGCAGGTCGATCGTGCGGTCGACCGAGGCGATTACGATCGCGGCGACGCGCCTCGCTAGTTTTGGAAAGCCTATCGTCGGTGCCCTAGCGCGCTGCCATCCAGTGCCGATTCTGCCATACTCGCAATTCGGTGAGGATGAGGAGCGTGAATTGATCGGCGGGGGTCAGCCGCTCTGATAGAATCGTCCTTGCTGGCGGCAGCCCTCGTGCCGGGCAGAGCCCTCCATTCGATGGGAGGTGATGCCCATGACCGATTTCACCGAGCTCGTGAAGCTCCTGACCGCTATGGTCTCGCTCCTCACGGCCCTTGTCGGCCTTTCCAAGGCACTCAAGCAGGGCTCGAAGCCCAAAAAGAAAGGCCACCGTCGCTAAGACGATGACCCAACTTCATTAAGCAACGGCTCTGCCCAGCTCTCTACAACTTGGGCTGCCGTCGGCACCATTTTACCCTCCTGACGAGGAATTCGTCCATATTTCAAAAATCAAATCCTGTTCGCGCGTGGGCGCGTGGGCGTAAACTTTTAGTTGGGCAAACCCGACAGATTGGAGCTTGAAACATGAGGGATATGCACCTCATGTCGCTCATAAAACGTCTCCTGACCTCGAAGGAGAACGGTTTTTAGCGACAAGGAGACAATGGAATGATCTGGTTCACCAGCGACACCCACTTCGGGCACGAGAACGTGCTGAAGTTCACCGACCGCCCGTGGGAGACAATTTGGCAGATGAACGCCGCCATCGTCGACAACATCAACGGCAGGGCTGCCGTGGACGACGAACTCTACATCCTGGGGGATTTCTCATTCAAGATGACCGCCCAGGACGCCTATGAGCTGCGCAAGCGAATTGCCTGCAGACGTATCCACCTCGTCCCGGGAAACCACGACAAGGACTGGACCCAGCCGGCGGTCGCCGGCGCGTTCACCGTGGAGCCGCCGATCTGCGTGCTCAAGATCGACGGGCAGAAGATCGTCCTGAGCCATTACCCCATGGCCGACTGGCAGGGCATGAACCATGGATCGTGGCACCTCCACGGGCATATCCACAGCAGCGGCGGCGCGTACAACGAGTTCAACCGCAAGCAGGGCCTTCCGCGCTACGACGTCGGTTGCGATGCCAATGGGCACGCCCCGGTGAGCCTCGACGAGCTGAGGGAATGGTTCGCGGGAGTCGACGAGCCGTGCGGCCGGGTGAAATGGCCCTGGTGGGTCAACGAGACCGGCGACAGGCAGGTCGAGCGCGAGCTGGCGGCGTACAAGCGGAAAGAGGTGATCCGATGACGGTCTATGTGACAGGCGACATCCACGGTGGGCTCGACATGCAAAAGCTCCGCGACTGGGAGCTTGGCGACAGTCTTACCAGCGACGACTATCTCATCGTTGCCGGTGACTTTGGCTTTCCGTGGAACTTCTCTGCCGAGGAATGCGCCGACATCGCCTGGCTGGAGTCGCGCCCCTACACGGTACTGTTCGTCGACGGCAACCACGAGCGCTTCGATCACTGGGCGGAGCGCCCCGTGGAGTTATGGCATGGCGGGCTGACGCAGCGCCTGTCGGACACCTCGCCCATTCGGCGCCTGACGCGCGGCGAGGTCTTCGAGCTCGACGGCTCGACAATCTTCACCATGGGCGGTGCCACGAGCGTGGACAGGGAATACCGCGTTCCGTATTCCAGCTGGTGACCTCAGGAGCTCCCGGACGAGCGCGAATTCGATGCCGCGCGGGCAAAGCTCGACGAGGTCGGCTGGAAGGTCGACTGCGTCATCACCCATGCCTGTGCCACGCGCATGCTCTCGCCGACGCTCTATCCGGACCCGGGCTGGGAACGCCCTGATGTGGACCGGCTGACCGGATTCCTCGACGAGCTCGAGGACCGCCTGGACTACAAGCGCTGGTATTACGGCCATTTTCACCGAGACGGCAACCCGGACGAACGGCACACGGTACTGTATGACCGGATCGTGAGACTCGGGGACAAACTCCTGCCGTGGGGTGCGTACTGATGGCTATCTATGTGACAGGAGACGTGCACGGCAGGGCCGAGTACGGGGCCAGCAGGTTCGCCTTCAGGTCTTGGCCTCTGGGCCGGACTCTGACGAGCGACGACGTGGTGATCGTGGCCGGCGACTTCGGCTTTGTCTGGGACGGCTCGAATGCTGAGAGGTATTGGCTCGACTGGTTCGAGTCCAAACCGTGGACTACGTGCTTCGTCGACGGAAACCATGAGAACCATCACGCCTTGGCCAATCTGCCGGTATGGGAGTGGAACGATGGGCTCGTCCACGAGGTGCGACCGCGCGTGCTGCACCTGATGCGCGGAGAGGTGTTCGATATCGACGGGCTCACAGTCCTTGCCATGGGCGGCGCCGCAAGCAACGACAGGCAGTATCGCAAGGAGGGGAGGAGCTGGTGGCCCGAGGAGATGCCGAGCGAGGAAGAGACGGAGCACTGCCGCTCCTCGCTCGACCGCGTGGGCTGGAAGGTCGACTACGTTGTGACTCACGAGGCCCCTGCCGCCCTGGCGGAGAAGCTGTGTCGCGAGCGCGGGCGCGAGTATCGGGGCGACCGACTTCAGCGATTCCTTGCCGAGCTCGACGGTCAGCTCGGCTACCGCGCCTGGTTCTTCGGCCACTACCACGACGACAAATGGTGCGACGCCAAGCACCGCCTGATCTACCAAGACATCGTGTCGATCGAAGATGCCGCGCTCGGTTCTAGAAACCTCCTAGAAATGCTCTAGAAGGTTTCTAGAAATCAGCAGCCCGACAGGAGAAGCACGGGGCTACTCGCCCTTCATCTGGGTCATGACCTCGACCTTGGCCTCGGCCACAGCCGCCCGCTGCTCGGCTACAGCAAGGCGGTCCTTGAGGGCGGCGACCTCGGCCGTCAGGTCGCGCTGGGCCAGGAGCGCATCGCTCAGCTCGGCTTGGGCTTTCAACGCGGCGTCACGCTCGACGCGCAGACGCTCGATCTCATCGGACATGGCCTCAGCCTCGGCGTGGAGCTGGACGACCTGCCTGCTGAGCTCCCTGGCATCGGCGAGGTATCTGACGCTCGCGGCATGGAGCTCATTGTTCTCGAGCTCGATGCTCGCGGTGTCGAGCTCGAACTTCTCCTCGATAAAGGCGACCCGCTCATTGCAGTCGGCCTCAAGTCTTTCGTTCCGGTCTCTCGCCTCGACGAGCTTGCGGTTGAATTCGTCGAGCTGGGCCCTGAGCAACGCGTTCTCGGTTCTGAGGTCGCCCGTCTCGCGCAGCAGCTTCTCCCGCCACGTCGCCTCGATTCGCTCGGCGGCCTCATCGAGGACGGACTTCACGCCGTAGATCTCCCTGATTTTCTTCTCGTCTGCCATGGTGCGGCACTCCAATCAACAACGGGCATGGCTCCGCCATGCCATATGGCTGGGAACAATGCACGGCCGCTGTTGATTTGTGTTCGCCCTGCAATCGGTGAGTTCTAAAAGGCGTCTCAAGTCATACGTTCACGCAGGTTTTCGATTGGAGAAATACCGCACGTTTTCATGGTATCACGTGCCTTAAAGAACATGAATGGGCGGTCATATCGATTCGTTGAAAATAGCACCTATGACGTGCTGGTGGCGGGAGAGTGATGGCGTTAAAGATGTCGAGAATGATTATGGGAGTATTTTAGATGCAGGTATGAGAAAGGGTCGAATCGAAGTGTCTGGCCGGACGCCAATTGTCCGGGAACTGTTTCGGTTCGACCCTGCTTCATTTTACATCCGCGGCATGTTTTTGTAGACGCCTGGCGATTACCGACCTTCACGACCTCGATGACGGTTTCCCCGTCCTCGATTCTTGCCAGATTGCGGTAGACATGCTGCGTGAATGGTCGGATATCATTTGAGCCAGAATCCTCTTCTATTGAAGCGGATTCTGGCTCAGCGGTTTTTAACTCGGTTGTTTGACAGAAGCCCACGTCGATAGTCGGGCTGTGGACTTAAGATTTCGGGGGCTCCCAAGCGTTTTCGATCGCGGCGCGGTAGATTGCAGCGTAATTAAGCATCCAGCTGCCATCACCAGTTTTTTGAATATACCCCTTATCCTTTAGAGAAGTATAGGCTCGGGATATCGTGTTCTTGCTCAAGTGGTAGTGATCCTCAATCCATTTGCTTCTAGCGCAAAAGCCCATGGGCCGTTTGTTTTTGGAAGGTTTTCCAAACTTCCATACGAGGCCGAGGATGAGACGCTCGGCGGCAACGGTGGTGACGCAGCACGCCCACTCGGGCACTGAAATAAAAATAGCTTTATCCATTTTCTCTATAATCTTTCGTTGCTCGGTAACATCATCGTTGAATATGTCGGAAATTGACGGTAGCTCGCTCATGTTTACCACCTAGTCAAGGTGGGCGGTACGACCTTCAAGCTGCTTGAAAAGCTCATAAAACGAGCTTTCAAACATGTAATTCGAGCGATGGATTTGGATGAGCTTGCCGGACTCGCGCATGAATTTGCGTGCGGTGTTTTCGCTCCAGCCAGTGAGTTCGCGGATATCGTTAACGCGGAGCAACCGATCGCACTGAGCGGCACCAGTGGGGAAAGTCGGTGTGGACGCCTGAGTGCTAATCTTTGGAGTAGCCATGATGAGCTATCCTTTCAATGAGGGCCCTCCCTGTGCTTGTAAGACTTACCAGGTTCATAAGCACTTGGGGGGCCGGTTTCTATGACTACATGCGTAGCCATCTGACAGCTTTAGCATGTATTAAAACTCATTAGTTGTCAATCAAATAAAGCATCTACCTGCGGAAACGGTATTATGGTACCGTAATATTATGAATAAAACGATGAATGAAAAACATGCTATTTTTCGCTTCTCTGTATATAGGCGTTGATGAAGTCTTCGTAGCCTTTAACTGCTTTTATTTCTGATTGTTGAACGAGGCTTGTATACGTTTTGAGCGTGATATTGGGGTCCGCGTGGCCAAGAATACCCTGCACGCTTCTAACGTCCGATCCGTTCGCCAGCATAAAAGTGCTTGCGCAATGCCTGAGCTGATGCGGGCAGATGCCCTTATATAGTTTTCCGCCAGTCGAATTGTTCGGCTCATAGATTCCAAGATTGCAGCTAACTGCGAAATCGCGAAACCAATGGTTGAAGATGTAGTTCTTCATGTGACAGACAGTAGGGACCCCTTGCTCGACAGCAATGTCGCTAATGATGGGAGTACTGCCAGTCTGGGACAGCCCCAGAGAGGCCAGGAGCTCTTTTTGTATGGCTGACCATGATTGAAGACGTTCGGCCAGGGTTTCTCCAACGGGGATTTTGCGTTGGCTTTCTTGTGACTTGGGTGCCCTCAGTTCATGATCGTTGGTGTACTGCCTGTCAATTTTCAAGGTTTTATTGGCAGGGTCCCAATCGCGCCATTCGAGGCCCAGCATCTCGCCTTTTCGCATACCCGTATACACTAGTACTAGCGTACCAACAGCTTCGGCGGTGAGCTCAATGTGTTGAAGATGTGTGCATAGGGTAGCTACTTGGTCGATTGTCAGTGATTCTCTTTTGTTGCGTGGTCTGCGAACATGAACGGTAGCGCAGGGGTTTCGGTCAATTATTCTCTTTGCGACTGCATTCGACAGAATCTGGCGCAGTTTCGCATTGATTCGTACAAGCTCAGATGGTTTGTATTTTCCCGTACGACGAGCTTCGGCATATGTTTCTTCGATTAGATCGGGAGTTAGCCCCTCAATTGTCTGAAACGCACCGAACAGGTCTTCGATATGCCTGCAATCGTACGCTTCTCTTTCATAGCTCGTTGGCGCAAGCTCGGTGTCCCTATTTTCATGAAAGGCCCAGCAGTAGGACGCAAGCAAAGTGGGCTTTTTAGTTTTAGTGATCGTGCCAGAGGAGTTGATTTCAGCCAGCTTGGCCTGCATTGCAGCCTTAGCTTCTGTTTTAGTCTTGCAACGAACCGTATAAGTTGGGGATCGTTTGTAACGCCCTGTCTTAGGGTCCTTGACCCCAAGGGAAAAATAATAGCGATAGGTGTTAGGTGATCTCTTGTCTTTCCAACACGTGCCTCTTCCGCTAATTAGTGGCTGTTCTGACATCTTTGCACTCCGTTTCTTTGAATAGTTTTCAACAATTCATTGAGTGCAGTTTAGCTAAAGCTGTTAGTAATATGTTTGTAAAAGCGTAGGCGCAGCTACCGGAGGTAAAAGACACAAACTGCTATTTTTATCTGCGGTTATATGGTGTTCAATGATGCTTGATGAATAGTAGGGGGTAGCATTAAATCATATCTCCTAAAGCGGGTGTCGACGGTTCGAATCCGCCCGGGGGCACCAGAGATTTGCCGAGCCCGGTACCGCCACGGTGCCGGGCTCTTCTGGTTCATGCCATGTCAAAAATGAAGCGCCCGCTTGCTGGGGGAGCAAGCGGGCGCCTGTGAGCGAATATGTTTGCGGCGAGAGCCGTAATGAGCGGTTGGGTTGCGACTAGTTGGTCGTACCGGAATCGTCGCCCGTGCTCGTGCCTGAACCCGAACCCGAGCCAGAAAGTGCAACCGTCAGCGTAATCGTGCTGTCGGTGGACTGCTTGCCGGTGGGGGAGACGCCCGTAACGGTGGCGTTTTCGTTGCCACTCACGGGGTTGCCGTTCTGATCGCAGAACGCGATGTTGTAGAAGCCGGCGTTGTTGAGCGCGGTGACGGCGGCGGAAATGCTCTTGCCGTACAGGTTGCCCGGGACGGTGGCCTTGCCGGACTTCTTGGCAATGACGACGGTAATCGTGGCACCGGGCTTCTGCTTGCCGCTGGGGTTCCAGCTGATCACGGTGCCCTCGGTAACCGAGTCGTTCTCCTGGTAGCTCACGTCGACGCCAAAGCCTGCCATATCGAGGGCGTTGCGCGCCTGGGCCTCGGTCATGTCGGTCAGGTCGGGGACGGACGTGGTATCCGGGCCGCTCGAGACCTTGTACGAGATGGTCGTGCCCTTCTCGACTTCCTTGCCGGCGTCGGTGCCCTGCTCAAAGACCTGGCCTTCGTCGGCCTCGTTGGCCTCCTCGGTGGCGTTGCCCTTTAGGCCAACGCTTGCCAGTGCCGCCTCTGCCTGGTCCTTGGTTAGGCCGACAAGCTGGGGAACCTCAACCTTCTCGGAGGGCTTGGGGCCCTTGGAGATCACCAGGTTCACCTTGGTGCCTTTGGGCTTCTTGGTGTTGCCGTTGGGGGTCTGCTCGGCAACCTTGCCCTCGTCGACATCGTCGTTATAGCTCTGGTCGATGGTGCCGACCTCGAGGCCGGCTTCCTTGATCAGCTCGACGGCAGTCTGCTGGTCCTTGCCCAGCACGTCGGGCACGGTGACCTGTTCGCCGCCAAAGAGTCCTGTGGCAAAGGCCACCACGATGCCGATGACGGCAACGGCTGCCACCACAGCGGCGATAATCTTGTTCTTGTTGGACTTGGGCTTTTCGACCTCGTAGGAGCCGGTGGAGCCCGAAACTGAGCTACGGGCGGTATTCTGGCCGCTCACGCCCGAGACGGGACGCACCATGGCGCGCGTCTGATCGGAAAGCTCGCGGGTCTTGGTGGCGCCCAGCTCGCCGGGGGCACCGATGATGCGCGTGGGCTCCGAGATGTTGACGGCACGGCCCGACAGGTAGCTGTTGAGCACCTGACGCAGCTCGTCGGCGGTCTGGAAGCGGTTTGCCGGATCCTTCTCCATGCACTTGAGGATGATGCGCTCAAGGTCGGCGTCGACACCGGAGTTGATCTGGCTCGGCGGAATAGGCAGCTCGTTGACCTGCTTGAGTGCGACCGAAATAGCGTCGTCACCGTCAAAGGGGACGCGGCCGGTGGCGCACTCGTACATCACGACGCCCAGCGAGTAGATATCCGAGGTGGGGCCGAGGTCCTGACCGCGGGTCTGCTCGGGGCTGACGTAGTGGGCGGTTCCCAGCACGTTGTTGTCTTGCGTGAGGTGGCTGTTTTTGGCGCGCGCGATTCCAAAGTCCATGACCTTGATATTGCCGTCGGGCAGCACCATGATGTTCTGCGGTTTGATGTCGCGGTGGATGATCTCGTGCTTGTGGGCGACCGAGAGTGCAGAGCTGATCTGCGATCCGATCTGGGCGACCTTCTTGGGGTCGAGGGCGCCGTGGCTCTTGATTCCGCTCTTAAGGTCGGTACCGCGCAGGTACTCCATGACGATGTAATAGGTGTCGCCGTCCTTGCCCCAATCGTAGACGCCCACGATATAGGGGGAGGAGAGACCGGCTGCTGCCTGGGCCTCCTGCTTAAAGCGTGCGGCGAAGGTTGCGTCGCCAGCATACTGCGGCAGCATGATCTTGACGGCTACCGTGCGGTCGAGGACCTGGTCCTGCGCACGGAAGACGGTCGCCATACCGCCTGTCCCCACCTTATCCTTGAGGAGGTATCTTCCCCCGAGGACCCTCTGTTCCATTCCTGCTCCTAACATAACAATTCGCTCAACGATGTGTGTAGTACCTACGATGTGGCCGCTGGGGCCGTGTGGCGCGTTGCCGCTAACTCTTCGGCCGCGGCGCGCCTCGGGTGTCCGATTCGATCATGGGCATCACGCTCCCTGTGCGGCGAGCGCCGCGGTCAGGACGATGCCGGCAATCTTGGCCGCCTTGACGTCGTGTTTGTCGTAATCCTCCAAGGCCACCGAGATGGCGACCGTGGGTGAATCGTAAGGTGCAAAGCCAACGAACATCGAGTTGACGTTGGTGCCGCCGATCTCGGCCGAGCCGGTCTTGCCGGCGACCTTGACGCCGGGGACCTGGGCGTCGGTGCCGGTACCGGACTGGACGACGGCGAGCATGGCCTGCTTGACCTGGTCGGCCGTGGCGGAGCTGACAGCCTGGCCCAGCGAGCGGGACTGCGTGGTCTTAACCACAGTTCCGTCCGGGGCGAGTACCTGGGCTACAAAGTACGGGTCCATGACCACGCCACTGTTAGCGATGGCGGCGGCAATCACGGCGTTTTGCATGACGGTGGTCTGCGGCCCGGGCGTGTGGTCCATGCCGACAGGCTGGCCGGCGCCGGCCCAGGCGGTCTCCCACTCGGTCATGAGCGACGGGTCGGCCATGATGGAGGCCGCGGAGGTCAGGTCCTGGCCGAGCTTTTGGCCGTAGCCAAAGGCGTTGGCAAACTGCACGAGCGTGTTTGCGCCAACTTCGTTTGCCACCTGGCCAAAGACGACGTTGGAAGACACGGCAAAGGCCTGCTGCAGGCTGATGGTGCCGTAGCTCTCGTTGGCATAGTTGGTGACCGGCGCGTTGCCGATGTCCATGGAGCCGGGCGCCTGGTAGGTGCTGGTAAGGCTGGCGGCGCCGGTCTCGAGTGCCGCGGAAAGCGTAACGACCTTAAACGTGGAGCCCGGCGTGTACAGCGCGTCCATGGCGCGATTGTACATGGAGCCGTCCTCGCCGCCGCCCGCCTGCAGCAGGGCGTCGATGTTGGTGTTGTCATAGGTGGGCGAGCTGGCGCATGCGAGCACCGCACCGGTACGCGGGTCGATGACCACTACAGCGCCCTTAAAGCCCTTGAGCGCCTGCTCGGCCGCCGTCTGGATACGCGAGTCGATGGTGAGCTTGGCGGTGTTGCCCGGCTGGGTCTGGCCCGCGAGCGACGCGATGGCGTTGTTCCAGCTGGAGTAATCCTTAGAGCCGGTGAGCGTGTCGTTCATGACACTCTCGATGGCGGTGGTGCCATACTGCTGGCTCACGTAGCCAACCACGTGCGCTGCCAGGTTGCCGTTGGGGTAGGAGCGTACGTAGGTGCCGTCCTCCTGCTGCAGCGACTCGGCCAGCGTCACGCCGTCGGACGTGATGATGGAACCGCGCTGGATGTACTTGGAGCGGGCGATAGTGTGGTTGTTGGTCGGCATATCCTGATAGTCCTTGGCCTTGATAACCTGGACATAGGTGAGGTTGCCGATAAGGATGGCGAACAGTGCCGTAAAGGCGAGCACCGCACGGGTTAGACGGTTGGCGAGCGCAACGCGGCCGAGCACACCGGATTCAGGCGTGTCGAGCAGGCGACGGCGCATGCGCGAGCCGACGGAATGGCTGCCGCTGCCATAGGAAGACGAGGTGGCAAAGCGCGTGCCCGTCGGGGCGGCGGCGGATGCGACCTGATCATCGGTGATGGCGGTCATGGTGCCGGTGCCGGTAAGCTCGGCCTCGCGTCCGGTCGCTTCGTCACCGGCGCGCAGCAGGAGCGCGACGATGATAAAGCTTGCCAGCAGCGAGGAACCGCCCTGGCTCATAAAGGGCAGGGTGACGCCGGTCAGCGGGATCAGGCGGGTAACGCCGCCCACGATCAAAAAGGCCTGGAAGCTGATGGCGGCCGTAAGGCCCGTGGCGCTAAAGGCGGCGAGGTCGGATTTAGCGCGGGCAGCCGTGGTGAGGCCACGCACGGCAAAGAGCATAAACAGGATGAGCACGGCGCCGCCGCCCAAAAGGCCCATCTCCTCGCCGATGGCAGAGAAGATAAAGTCGGACTCGACGACAGGGATGTTGTTGGCCATGCCGTTGCCGATGCCAACACCGACCAGACCGCCATCGGCAAGCGAGAAGAGCGACTGGACGATCTGGTAGCCCTGGCCCTGGGCGTCCTTAAACGGATCGACCCAAACCTGGAAACGCACCTGAACGTGCGACAGGAACTTGTAGGCGCCCACGGCTCCAACGGCTAAGAGCGCAAGGCCGATAACGACATACGAAAAGCGCCCCGTGGCAACGTAGAGCATCAGCAAGAAGATGGTGTAGAACAGCACGGCCGAACCCAGGTCGCGTTCGAAGACGACAACGAGTAGGCACACGCCCCACACGGCAAACAGCGGCAGCAGCAGTCGCAGGCGAGGGATCTTAAAGCCCAGGATCTTGCGGTTGGAGATGGAGAGCAGCTCGCGGTTCTCGGCCAGGTACCCGGCCAGGAACAGCACGATAAAGACCTTGGCGAACTCGCCGGGCTGGATGGTAAAGCCTGCGATGCGAATCCACAGCTTGGAGCCCGAGATCGTGGTGCCGATAAAGATAGGCAGCATCAGCAGAATGATGCCGATAATGCCAAAGGTGTACTTGTAGCGCATGACCACGTCGAGGTTTTTGACCAGTGCGAGCGTTCCCACCATCAGGGCCACCGAGACAAACAGGATGATGAGCTGTGAGATCGCGAGAGCGGGTGCGAGACGCGTCACGAACGTGATACCGATGCCCGAAAGCACAAAGACAATGGGCAGGATGGCGGGGTCGGCACCGGGCGCCAAGATGCGCACGGCAATGTGGGCCGCGGCAAAGGCGGCAAAGAGGCCGATCGGTACGGCGAGCGTCTCAAAGGAGATGGCAGCGCCCGCGGTGAGCACGTACATCGCATACAGCAGGATGACGGGGAACGCCGAGGCGATGAGCAAGAGCAGCTCGGTGTTGCGGCGACTCATAAGCGGCACTCCCTTTCTAATTCTTATCGGAGGCTTCGGCCTCGGCGGACTGTTCGGCGGTTTTCTCGGAATCTGATTCGGAGGTCGATCCCTGATTGGTGTTGTCGCGAATCGTTTGCGCGTCGATCACCTGGCGGGTTTGCTCCTCGTCGATCTGGTGGCGGTACTTGGATATCGTGTCCTGCGCATCGTCGACACTTGTTTGCGGAATGCCCGCCTTGAGGCGGTTTTGCGTGTCTTCGGGCAGGTCGGACAGCTTAATGCTGGTTTCGCTCTCGAGCCAGTGGAGCTTGAGCCCGAGCGGCTTGCCGGGCAGGCCGCGCCAGACGGCGACATTGCCCTGGTAGGTACCCAGGTAGTACGAGCCGGTGACACCCGTGTAGGCCCAGATGCCAGCTGCCAGCACAAAGACGAGGGCCAGGATGGCGGCGATAGTAATGTTGCGGCGACGCACGCGTTGCGCTTCGCGCATAACGCCATCGTCAACCAGGTCAACGACTACTACGGTCACGTTGTCGTGGCCGCCGGCGGCAAGCGCCGCGTCCACTAGATTGTCGACGCAGATTTGCGCGGTTGAGGACTGCGTGGCGATGTTCTCGATATCGCTATCGGGAATCATGCTCGAAAGGCCGTCGGAGCACAGGATCAGGCGGTCGCCTTCCTCGATATGCAGAGTGAAGTGGTCGGCATACATGGCGGGGTCCGAGCCCAGCGCACGGGTGATGACCGAGCGGTTGGGGTGGACGCGAGCCTCGTCTGCCGTAATCTCGCCGGCGTCCACGAGCTCCTCCACGTAGGAGTGGTCGCGGGTCACGCGGATGAGCGTGCCCTCGTGGAGCAGGTAGGCGCGAGAGTCACCCACGTGGGCGATGGCGAGCGTGTCGTTTTCGATATAGGCGCAAGTGGCTGTGCAGCCCATGCCGGGCTTGCCCAGGCCGTTCAGGGCCGCCTCGATTACGGCGGCGTTGGCTGCCTCGACGGCTGCGGCCAGGCGTGCTGCGTCGGCGGACTGCGGGGCCGTCTTGGCAATAGTCTCGACGGCGATGGAAGAGGCTACCTCGCCGGCGGCGTGACCGCCCATGCCGTCGCATACGCAAAAGAGCGGCGACTGCACCAGGTAGGAATCCTCATTGTGCGGGCGTACGCAGCCAACGTCAGAGCGGGCGCCCCACATGAGTTGCGTGGTGGTGCCGGCATCATAGGTCGAGTCGGTCTCGATGCGCTCCTCGGTCAGGGGCTCAAAGCTCATGGTCGAGCCGGGGTCTTTGAGCTTGGCCTCAACGGCGGCAACGTCGATCTCGGCTGTGTCACCGGGAGAGACGGTGTCGGTCTCGGCGTTTGATTCGGAATCGCCGGTGTCCGGGGAGCCGGGCTCCTCGGACGCGCAGGCGGTCGACTCGTCGTCTTGCGGGCTGACGTCTATAGGCTCGGGCGCCGGCGTAGACACGGGCGCAACCTCGGATGCCGGGGCTATGGGAAACGCCGGCGCGGCGGGCTCGGGTGCCGCAAACACCGCAGCGCTCTCGTTGATTGCCGCGGCGACGGGCTCTGCAAAGTGAGCTGGCGCCGAGGTTGCTTCGGGCGCTGTGGGCTGTTCCGCAGCATGTGCGCCGATGGGCGCCGCTACGGCATCCTCTTCGTCCTCGTTATCGGCGAGATCCGAAATATCATGCGTTACATGCGAAAGAGGCAGGGAGAACACGGTGTCCTCGGGTTCCACGGGTGCGGAGCCCGCCGGAGCGGCGTGGGCCGGCACAGCTGTGGCGGCGGCCGGTGCCTCGGTCATAGTCGCGGACTTGTTCTCCTCGTCGATCATCGACGGTTCACCTTCATGACCACATCGCCGATCTGGACTTCGTCGCCCTCGCGCAGCGTTGCGGGCTCCACAAGCTGGCGGCCGTTGACGAGCGTGCCGTTAAGCGAGTTGAGGTCCTCGATGATGAGCGCCGGGCCCTGCAGCGAAAAGCGCGCATGCGAGGCCGAGACGAATGGTTCGTTGATGCAGATGTCCGAAGATGGCGAGCGACCGACGATGACGGGGCCGAGCATGTCTACGTGGATGCCGCGGATACCGCGCGGGCCCTTGTCTACATCGATCGTCCAGATAGCCGAGTCGCGGCGCTGTCCGCGCACAAGTCCCACGCCGGTCTTCATGACGGCGAACAGGAAGATATAGAGCAGGGCGACCAGGACGATGCGGCCTGCAAAAAGGACGATATCGATGTTCATAAGCGACTATCCCCTAAATTCAAAGGTGCTCAGGCCAAACGTCAGCAGATCGCCGTTGCGCAGCGGGCAGCGCGTAATGCGGCGGTTGTTGACGAGTGTGCCGTTGGTGGAATTGAGGTCCTCGATCGACCAATCCGAGCCCGTAAAGGTGAGCTGGGCGTGGCGGCGCGACACGTTGGGGTCGCGCAGGGCAATGTCGGAAACTGAGCGCTCGCGACCGATGGTCACCTGTGCGGAGGTGATGCTATGGCTCTCGCCGCTCACGACGTCGACGAGCTGGGCGAGCGGGCGCTGCGGGGCGCGAGTGCTCGCCATGTTGGAGGCGATGCCGGCTGCGGCGCCTAGGCCCACGGCGGCGCCGGTCGCGGCGGCTCCGCCCATGCCGGCAAGCGCGTCGCGCGAGACGGTCTGCGGCACCGGGATGGGTGCGGCGGCGGGGTCGGGGACGCTAGGCGCGAAGGGGTCTGCCATGGCAAGCGGGTCGGGAGCGGCGGCGCGAGGCGTCGGTTGCTGCTGGGGCATGGCGGCGGGGCGCTGCTGCTGCGGGGCAGCAAACTGCTGCTGGCCGGCGCGCGGGGCGCTGGCGGCACGGCTTGCCGCGGAGTTGTTTTGGCCCAGACCGTTTTGATAGGCGCGCTCTTCTTCGTACAGGCGGCCGAGCGTGGGGGCATCGACGTTCTCGGCAAAGACCGAGAACTTGCCGGCGCGCAGCTGCGGATCGATCATAAAGCGCACGAGGGGCTCGCCGACAAAGACATAACGGCGCTTTTCGGCCTGCGCCTTCACAAACTCGCGGACCTCGCGCGAAAGCTCGGGGTAGAACGGGGCGAGCATGGGATCGTCGTCGGCGGCGATCAGGATGGTATAGAGTGCCGGCGCCGTGTTGACGCCATTGATCACCAGAGTCTGATCCTCCATGTCGCGAGCGGCCTGCTTGGCAAGCTTCTTAAAGGAGAACGGGGCACGGGTGGCACCGAAGATGCCGGCCACGTGGTCCTCGAAGATGTTCAGGAAGTTCACGAAAGATCACTCTCCGTATAGGTTCTTTGGTATCCGAGCAAATATAGGCATATCCCAACGATTATAGAGGATAGGGTTCCCGCAACCGCCGCCTTGGCGACGACCGCGGCTGCAAGGCTGGCAATTTCCATATGGTGTGCAAGACAGGACGCCGCTGCGCAGCCGATGCCGGCGACAGCGATGGCGGCGATTACGGCAAGGTTTGAGCCCTGATCGGCACGCTTGGCATGGGCGTTGAGCAGCGCAGATGACGCCGCGGCAGTTGCCGCTACCAGCACAAAGGCAGCCCAAAGGAGTGGGTCTCCCAGCGCTGCGGCAACGTTACCGAGCCCCAGCACGCCTCCGGCTGAAAGCGCGACCGTGGCCAGACGGGCAAAAAGTGCGCCCATGCCCGTTGCCGCGGCGGCGCTTGCCGGGCCGAGCCAAAATGACGCGACGCCGGCGGTGACCCCAGCTGCCAGGAAGGTATTGCCGGTCAGACAGCCAAGCGCGAGTGCACAGGTGAGTGCGGCGCTCGCGGCAGCCTCGGTGCGACCCCAGGCGATCCACCAACCGGACATGGCGGCGGCAAAGATCACCGCGACGGGCAACATCGACAGGACGCCCTGTGCCTGCATGGTGGCGTTTGCCATGAGCACCAAAAAGCCCACAGCCGAGATGGCCGAGCCAATCTGGGGGGCCAGGCCGGCCGCCGCTCCGATCGCGATAGCCGCAATGACCAGGCCGGGAAGCGCCGCGACGCCGGCCGTCTGCATCAGCAAAAAGCTAAAGGCGCCGCACGTTAGCGCCGAGATAGCGTGCATGGCGTAGTCGCGCGCATGGCTCCAGCGCGTGCCTGCCCAGCCGAGTGCGGGGTCGACTTCGATGGTGTCGTCCTCGTAGTGCGACGGCTCGATATCGTCGAGCTCCTGCTCGTCATCCGAAAGTTCGCCAACCATTTGCTCCAGGCTGCGACGGCCTTCGCGCACGCTGCCCAGACCGGCAAGGAGCTGGTCGCAAAATGCCTCGATGCTGTTGGGGCGGTCCTGCGGCATGGGGGAGAGCGCGCTCATGAGCGCGGCCTCGGCTCCCGGGGGAAAGTGTGGTATCAGCTCGCTGGGATAGGTGGCGCCGCCGATGATGCGGCCGAGCGAGTCGGCGGGCGTGGCCGCCATAAAAGGAGCGCTGCCGCACAGGCCCTCGTAGATCACACAGGCGAGGGCAAAGACATCGGCGCGCTCGTCGACCGTGCCGGTCTCGATATCGAGCTGCTCGGGCGGCATGTAGCCGATGGTGCCGCCGCGTGAGCCGCCAAAGCCACCGGCGGACGACAGCCGCGCCATGCCAAAGTCGGTGAGCTTTACATTGCCCGAGTGGTCGATGAGCACGTTGGCGGGCTTAATGTCCAGGTGGAGTACGCCATTACTGTGGGCGAAGGTGAGCGCCTGGCCCAGGGCATCGGCAATGGCCGCGGCCTCGTCAAAGGTAAGTGAGTGGCCGTCCGCGCGGTGCAAAAACTCGGCCAGCGACATGCCATCGACATATTCCATAACCAGGTAGGCATAGGCTGTGTCGTGCGTAAAGTCGATGACCTGCACGATGTTGGGATGTTGAAGCATGGCGGCAGTGTGCGCCTCGCGCAGGACATCCATGATGTCGCTAGCGGGCATGCCGGCACCGTTGATAAGGGGGATGCGTTTAATGGCGACGCGGCGGCGCAGGTGCGTGTCGCGGCAGATCTCGATGGAGCCAAAACCGCCGGTCGCAAGTGTCTCGAGCGGCTGGTACCGCTTGAGCAGCTCGCGAGAGCTGGTGCCCTCCAAAGGAACGTCCGGCGAGAACCGGGCGGTATGTTGCGAGAAAAGCGGCATGGCCAACCCTCGTGCGTTTAAAGTTCGTTTGCGAGCGGCGGGCGCGGGGCCGAGCCGTTCGCGGTGGCATAGATGCTGCTAGTGTAGCACGCTCGGGCAGATGGCGAGGATAGCGGGATGCGAGGTGGCCCGATCGATTCGGCCCGTTTCGGCTCGTTTGGAAAGCGCATCTCAGTTTTCAGCCAAATTATGGGATGCGCTTTCCAAATGGGGTGGGCTGCGGAAACTGCATCCCAGAATATTGCCCTGGAACGGGATGCGCTTTCCGAACCGGCGTCCAAAAGGAAACCGCATCCCGCTTTGATGTGGGGACTGCGAACAAAAGCCGGACCGTGATCTGGCGCGGATTGGAGTTCGCCTGAATCATTGATGCTGGCTGGTGTGAGAACAGAGATAAACGAGCGGCTCGAGCGATATAATGACACGCTATGGAGGCCGTATGCTCTTTTCCCGCCGTTCTGCTACATTTGCCTGCGCCATTGCGCTTGTCGTAATGGCGGTCACCCCTTATCACCGGTTTTCATCTTCAATTGGCCTGGCATCAGGTGCAATGACCTGGCTCGTTATCTTGGGCGCATGTCTCGCGGCGTTTGTTCACGGTGTTGCGCTCCACAGGGGGAAAGAAATAAGGCAGCCGGGGCGCCTTGGCGCCATCGGTGTTTTCCTTGGTGCTATTGCAACGGTTCCCGAGTGGGCCGACTTGGCCTTCTATGCTCGCGGAGATTCTATTCCATTCGTGTTTGCACCGATCTGGCTGCTGCATGCCGTTTCGTGCGTCTTGTGCTTTGCTGGGTCGCTGCTCCTCTCATATGTTATTTGGTGCACGGCGGACTCTCCTTTGACGCAGAGGTCGACACGGACTGACGAACGGGAAGCTCGTCACCCGCAGGACGCGATTTTTACAGAGACAATAGCCGTCATGTCTTGTCTGCTGTTTTGCTGTCGAGTTTCATGGAGGATTGTCCCCGAGCCATGGGGGATAACCTCTGTTTCGGCCGCGTTAATTGGCCTTGCGCTTTTAATTCCTCTGGTCTATCTCGCGTTGGCTGTGGCCCCGCTGCTTTGCTGTCCCCGCGCCTTTGGTCGGGGACAGAGCGACGTGTTTGTCCGTTCTGTGCTCGTAGCAGTTCCTATTGGTCTTGTTCCGGCTGTCGAGGTGGCATACTTTGCAAGCGATGCCGCGGTTATTGCATTACTGGCGATGGGGTCTGCTATTGCCGCCGCTGCCTTCGTATGCACATTGCTAGGGGAGAAACGGGACAGCAATTCGGATATTGCCCGTGCGTTCGACCCGTTCGATGCGGGGGCGTTTTCCCCTGCCCTGTCGCCTCGAGAAGAGCAGTTTGTTCGACTGCTGCTCAAAGGGAAAACGCCGGCGGAAATTGCCAAGGAGACGGATGCGAAGCCATCGACGGTGCGAACAACGCTTCACCGAGCATATGGGAAGGCGTCGGTTGCGGGCTCACGCGAGCTCGTGGCGTTGTTTGCGGGTGAGGATGATGCTGTAGGGCCTGAGCCGCCGCAGCGACATGCTGACGATATGTTGGCATCAGCTCGAACGCGCCGGCTGTTTCGATATCTGCTCACATTATTTTTTATCCTCCTTGCGGCGGGTCCCTTGGTGATGGCGGATAGCGATTGGGGGTCCGGTGTTTCGCGGGCTGTCGCCCTTTCCCTCTTAAGCTACGCATTGGGTCTCGGACTGCTTCTGTCGCTGCACTACGCGGGTGGAAAACCGAATCGTGAAGCTGCGCTGGATAGAGTAGGTGAGGCAATTGGACTCGGAAGCCCGTGCGTATGGGCGATACTGTCTGCTGTGGAGTGGTCTTTTGTTTATATCGCGGCATGGAGGTGCATACGCGATCCGTTGATGGCTGTGCCGGTCCTGTTTTGCGGCATAGCGTCTATGGCTTCGCTCGCCGTTGAGCTGCGTCCGTTTAAGGTGCGTGCTCGTGCCCGGGCTATCGCGTCGTTGGTGTCAATGGGCATGGTTGCCTTAATCTATGCAGTCGCTAGGGGGCGAATCCATGGACTTGCGGTACTGACGGGGATGCTGCTCACGTATATAGTGCTGCGAAGCTGTCCGCAGCGCAAAATGCTTGGGGTATGGATGCTCTGCTTTGGGGCGATGGCTCCTGTTTGGGTTGTCTTGCTCAACATGGTGCAGGATCTGACGGTTTTCGAGCCGTTGTTCCTCGCGTCGTTGTTGGGGCATAGTTCGGCTGTCAATGTCGTCGTGGCAACGGTGATCGTCTGCTGGTCTGTGCCCATATTCGTCACGCACATCGCGCTCGCCCGCTCGGTTGAGGACGAGAAAGCCGTCTTGGAGTACCGCGCGAACGGGTCCACCGAAACAGCTCGCGTGCGCCAGCTGGCCCTGCTTATGTCTCGCTCCCTTTCTGATGTTCAGTCGCAAATTTTGCTGATGACGGCAGAGGGCGCAACGACAAAGGCTATTGCGGAGGATGTTGGTTACGCCGTATCTACGGTGCAAGCACTGCGGTCTGCATCTTACCGCCAGCTGAGAATCAAGAATAAAGCGGAGCTTATTTCATTGTTATCGCAGGTAGATAACGTGTAAACGCCTGGGTGATCAACTCAATAGCGGGTGTTTACAGACATCTTTCTCTATTCATGCAAAAGTTGCCGTGCGTCGACGCATCATTAACCGCTTGTGATTAGGGCCGGGCCGAGCGTTACTGCTCGGCCCGGCCAATGGGAGGGTGACGTTGCTTGAATAGAAATCTAATACGGCACGAGCTGTCCAAGATATTTGGCAATCCTATATTTGCGTTGACCCTTATGGTTGCAACTGCAATTTCGATGGCAGCTGCCATCGAGGCGTGGTGGACGCTCGAAATTGAGCGCAAGCAGCTGTTATCTTTTGGCTACGGCATTGGTCTGCAGTCTCAGACATACCTCGGCCAAACGCGTGAAAGTAGCTTTGGTAACTGGATTGTTGTGGGCGCGAACGCGCCGTTGTTAGCGTCGGTGTTTTTCTATGCGCTGCCGTTGCTTGCCATGTTGGCCGGGTCGTGGTCATGCCTGTCCGAGCGTTTGAGCGGTTACGAGGCGCAGATCTGCACGCGTGTTTCTAGAAATGCGTACGTGAACGTGAAGATGCTGTCTGCTTTCCTCTCTGCGTTTGCGGTCACGGCCATTCCGCTACTCGTGAACTTTCTGATTGTCTCCATGCTGTTTCCCGCGTATCTCCCCCGGGTCGATGAATCGATTTATGTTGGGCTCTATCTGCATAGCTATTTTTCTGGTTTGTTTTATTCCCGGCCTCTGTTATACGTGCTGGTTTATACGCTGTTCGATGCGGTGACGCTGGGGGTTCTATCCATGGCCGTGACCGGTCTGTCGGTTGTGTTTCGCGGCAGAATCAAGGCGATGGTCGTTCCATATCTGATTATGGTTGCATGGCACTTTGTTAACGACTGGATTTTTAGCGTCCTTTCATGCGTCGGCTTTAACTGCAACATTCTTAACAGCATCAGGTCGGAATCGCTAAATAACTGGCCCGACATTCGAGCGGGGTTTGCGGAAATCATTTTGCTGTTCGTCTTTTCTTTGATTTCCGCGAGATTCTTAAAAAGGCGCGAGGTGGTCTGATGCTGTTTAGGCTGGTCGCCGCGGACCTGAGGACCGTTTTGAAGAAGAACATCATTACTTATATTGCGATCGCGGCAGTGACCGTTGCGAACTTGGTATACGCCTACGGATTGTCTTCTATGTATGGGGTCAGGACGGATACCTTGGGGTTTGCGGATAATCTTGCGCTCGTGTTTGCCGGATCTGCTCCGTTTGAGCCTAGGCCCGGGGTCATGTTTGTGCCTCCGCTAGGATGGCTTTTTCTCATTCTGCTTATTCTCTATACAACACTCGATTATCCGACCGAATCGTTGCACGGGTTTGGTTTGCAAGCGCTTGTTCGATGTCGGGCAAGAATCCTTTGGTGGGTCTCGCGTTTTATCTTGGTGGCGGCGGTAACGGCATTTTCGCTGCTCGTGGTGGTTTGCTCTGTTGTGATTTGGAGCTTGGTGGTGAGCTCCTCGTTCAGCGCGGTCATTCATGGCGAGTCGCTTCAGCTGGCTAATTTGGCGCCGTGGTTTCTCAAAGCTGCCGAGGCGGATGCGCTGCCGTTTTTCATAGGACTCTTTCTTGCTTTCGAGGCGCTTGCGTTTGCGCAGGCAGCGGTCGGGTTTGTGCTTGGGTCGTCGGTCTCGTTTGTGGTTTTAATGAGCTCCCTGATCTGTTCGGCATTTGCGCGGCATTGGGTGCTGCTGGGAAATGCCCTGATGCTGTTGCGCTGGGGCGGAGTTGTCAAAGAGGGAATCGCGACGGGCTCGAGCGTCTTGTTTTCAATTGTGATTATGTCGTTATGCCTATCGTTGGGTGGACTGTGGTTTCGAAGGGCCGACCTTATAGAAAAGGGGGACAAGATATGAGCGTGATCGTTAGGGACGTATCGAAGCGCATGGGCAAAAACGATGTCCTGCGCAACGTGTCCATCGAGGTTGACCCTGGGACCGTGGTCGGGCTTCAGGGGATAAACGGTTCGGGCAAGACCATGCTCATGCGAGCGGTCTGCGGATTGATTAAACCCACCGAAGGCGAAATCTCTATCGATGGCCAAAGGCTTGGGGCGGACATCTCGTTCCCGCCGAGTCTGGGGATGTTGATCGAGGCGCCTTCCTTTTTGGGATATCTGTCTGGCTACGATAATCTGGAGCTCATCGCCCAGATCAAGGGCGTTGCCACCCCCGAGGACATTCACTCTGCCCTGCGGCTCGTGGGGCTCGATGCAGACGAAAAAAAGAAGTTCCGAGCATACTCGCTTGGGATGAAGCAGCGTCTGGGGATAGCTGCAGCAATTATGGAAAAGCCGAAGCTACTTGTTCTCGATGAGCCAACAAATGCCCTCGACGAAGCGGGCGTGGAAATGCTCAAGCGTGTTGTGGCGATGGCGGCATCAACGGGTCGCGAGGTTATTCTGTCCAGCCATGACGGAGAGGTGCTCGAGGAGCTGGCCGATCGGGTTTACTGCATGCGCGACTGTGCCGTTGTGAAAGTTCGGGAAAGGTCGTGAGCGCGATGAAGAAGACCCTGTGGACAAGAAGGGCGGTGCTTGCTATTTTCGGCTATGCTGCTACCGGCCTTGCGGGCATGAGGGTGAGCGCCGTTAACGGGAACCGGACGGTCATTCCTGAGAAATATTATGCGGAGGGCGAATGGCTCTCGATGGATGGGGCGTTTCTGGGGTCGAAGGATGTGGCGACTGACGGGTATTCGTTTTGCATAGACGGGGCAGAGCTGCTCACGCCGCGCGAGTATCTCAAGCGTGCGCATGATGATTATTCAAAATATGGCATCGTGGATACGAAAACGAAATTGAAGGACGCCGACATCACGTGTGTTATCGCCGTAAATATGCGTGTCAGGAATAAGGACAATGTCGAGGGCGGAATTAAAACGTATGTCTGGCATTTGGTGCCGGAGTCTGCGCCAAACTATGACTTTGTGGTCAATACCGATCTGATAACGCAGGCAATGCCGGCTCTGGGCGGTTCTGCTGCGTTTGCTGTACAAGTTGGGGCGGAGAACGAGTTGCTCGTCCCATTCATGATGCAAAACACCAACGACTATTTCGAAGGTTACGAGACCGTCCGTTTTGAGAAGGCTTTTCCTGGGACTTATACGATGAAGATGACCGATCTGCCGGAGAGAAGGCTCTTAAGGTTTGAAGTGAAGTAACTCGAGAGTTAGGCAAAACGGGTCCATCGGCGGTACGCGTGCCCGATTCCAGGCGCCCCGGCCCGGAATCGGGCACGGGACGAGGCGCCTTCGGTGTCGGCCGGCCTACCGCTTCTTCCTGTTCTTCTTCTGCTTGCGCTGCTTGCCTTTGGTCTCCTGGGGCTTGTCGCCCTGCTTGGCCTCGGCGGCGGCCTTCTCGGCCTTCATCTTCTTGCGTTTGGTCTCGATGCGGAGTTTTTTGTTGATGCGCGCCTTAAGGAAGGTGCCAAACTGCTCGGCATCGCCGCGAACAAAGGTGTCCTTGGGGATCGTCACGCCCTGGTCGGCGAACATGGCCACAAAGATGCGCTCGCCGTCGAGTACGTGGTCGAGCTTCTCAAACGGGAAGAACTGCGACTTGCCGCTCTTGCCCCAGACCATCAGACCGTCTTCGTTGGCGGCGACGCGGCGATAGCGGCCGCCCATGGACTCGTCGGCCTCGACGGCATCGATAAAGTCGCGGGCGAGCGTGTGGTGCAGGTTTTTGCTCCACCAGGCCAAAAAGGCGCCGAACACGATCAAGACGACGCCGAACTTGATCCAGTTGCCGCCGGCCACTAGCATGCCGATGCCGAGCAGCGCGGCAATCGCGGCGGCGACGTACAGGGAGCCACGGCGCCTGGGCGAGGCAACCAGGCGGGCGAAGTCGGTGACGAGGTCGTTTTCGTACTGGTACTCGTTGAGGTACAGGATGCCGTCGTCGGCTGCTGCCTGCGCCTCGAGCGCGACCTCGACCTGGTCGGCTGCTTCGGAGGGAACGAGGTTGCTCTCTGCGTCTGCCATGCTCTTTGGACTCCTATCGCGGCGGGCTCGCCGTACGGGTTATTATGGAATGCAGTATGCCGTGCGACCGCATGGCCGCCGCGGCAACAAGACTCAGTATACCCGGGGGAGCACCCATGGAATCGTTGTACCGAAAGTATCGCCCGCTCACCTTCGACTCCGTGGTGGGCCAGCAGCATATCGTCTCGACGCTCGAGCACGCTATCACCGAGGGACGCCTGTCCCACGCCTACCTGTTCTGCGGACCGCGCGGCACGGGCAAGACCACCATGGCGCGTATTCTTGCCAAGGCGCTGCTCTGCCGCAATGCCGAGGCGGCGCGCGCCGAGGATGCGAGCGGCTGCATGCCCGACGGCACCTGTGAGGAATGCGAGCTCATCGCCGAGGGCAACCACCCAGACGTCTACGAGCTCGATGCCGCAAGCCGTACCGGCGTGGACAACGTGCGCGAGGAGATCATCAACTCCGTCAACTTTGCCCCGGTGCGTGGCAAGTACAAGATCTATATCATCGACGAGGTTCACATGCTCACGACGGCGGCGTTTAACGCGCTGCTCAAAACGCTCGAGGAGCCGCCGGCGCACGTGATTTTTGTGCTGTGCACCACCGATCCGCAAAAGATCCTGGAGACCATCCTTTCGCGCTGCCAGCGCTTCGATTTCCATCGCATTGGCAACGAGGATATTGAGCATCGCCTGTCCTACGTGTGCGAGCAGGAGGGCTTCGACTACGACGACGAGGCACTGGCCATCGTGGCGCGCCATGCCAAGGGCGGCATGCGCGACGCGCTCTCTACGTTGGAGCAGCTGAGCGTTTTTGGCAACGGCTCCGTGCATGCGGATGATGCCCGCTCGCTTTTGGGTGAGGTTTCGGACCAGATTCTGGGCGAGTTTGCCCGCGCCATTGCCGAGCGCGATGTTGCCGAGCTCTATGGACTGATCCGTGCGCAGGTCGAGGAAGGAAACGACCTGCTGGAACTGACGCGCGACCTGGTGGCGCACGTGCGCGACGTGTATGTTGCCTGCGTCGCCGGCGCCCGTGCCGAGCTGTTTGAGGGCGGGGCCGAACAGGCCGAGGCGCTTGCTGCCGAGGCCGCTGCCTTTGGCGAGCACCCTGCCGATCGTTTGGCCCGCGTGCTGACGGTGCTCGACGATGCCGCCTTGGAGATGAGGGGTGCGAGCGATGTGCGCCTGGTGCTCGAGATCGCCTGCACGCGCCTGGCGCGTCCCGAGGCCGATCTGACCATTGAGGCTCTGGCCGAGCGTGTAGCACGCCTGGAGGCCATGGTTGCCAACGGCGCCGTGCCGGCGAGCGTGGCTGCTGCTCAGGCCGCCGCGCCTGCGGCGTCCGTACCCGTTGCTGCCCAGCAGCCGACGCTGATCTCGGGTGCCCGAGCCGCTACTCCCGCGGCGACTGCCGCCCCCGCTGCTACGTCCGCGCATCAGGGCGGTATGCCTTGGGACCGTGGTGCTGCCGCTCCGGCGGCTCAGTCTGCGCCCAAGTCCGCGGCTCCTGCGTCGGCGCCCAAACCTGTAACGCCTGCACCTCAACCCGTTGCGGCTTCCGCGCCTGCGGCATCGACCGTGCCGGTGTCCAAGCCCAACACTGCCGCTCAGGTTGCTGCCGCCGGCGCCGCCGAGACCCCTGCGGTTGAGGATGCCGGCGAGCTCCAGCGCAAATGGGCCGAGGTCGTCGAGCGCGTCAAAGCTCAGCAAGCCTCCTATGCAGGGCTCCTGCTCAACGCCCGCGCCACGGCCGACGACGGCTCCAAGCTCACGGTCTCGTTCCCCGCGGGCTCGACCTTTGCCATCAAGATGCTCGGACGCGCCGACACGCAGTCGGTGGTCCTGCCGACAGTCAGTGCGGTCTTCGGTCGTCGTACCGTCGACTATGTCCTGGATGGGGGTGGCACGCCGGCTCCTCAACATGAGGAGCATTCTCCATCTGCACGGGCTGCGGTATCTGCGGACCCGCAACCCGTGTCCTCGGCGGCCCCTGCATCCTCGAGCGCCAGCGCTCCGCAGCAGCAAGCGACGCCGGTGATGGCACCGACCCCGTCGGCGCCTGAACCCGTTGCGCCCAAACCGGCTGCTCCGGTCCCCGGGCCTAAGCCCGCCGCCGCGCCTGCGCCCAAGTCATCCGACCTGGCTAAGGCCCCCTGGCTACGCTCCGACAACCCCGCCGGCGCTCCTGCCAGGGGTAAGCTCCCGACTGAGCCCGCGCCCCGTGCGCCCGAGCGCTCTGCCGCTCCCAAATCTCAGCCTGCTGCGTCGTCTGCGCCGTGGGAATCCGAGCAGGTGCCCTACGACGATGCCATGGTTGGCGGTTTTGCTGCCGATGCTGGTGGGGACGATCTGCCTCCGTTCGACGTGCCGGGTGCGGCGTCCGCGCCCAAGTCCGCTGCAACTGCCCCCAAAGAGGAGGACGCTCCTGCAGCTCCCTGGGAGTCCAACCCCGGTGCAGGCAGCCCCTTCGGCCATCAGGGTGCAGCCCCGAGCATCCCGCAGACCGAGGACGAGGCCAAAGCCCTCATCCGCAGCGTCTTCGGCCAGTCCACCATCTTCAAGCCGGTGGAGTAGCTGTGCAGGCGGGTATACTGCTCAAGAAGAGAACCCTTTGAACGGAGCGAGCTTATGATGTGGGAATATGTCCGCCTTGAGGACGATACGCAGGTTTCGTATTCCGAAGTCCGTGAGGACAACACGGTGAAGGTCGTTGTGGAGCGCCCGCGCGATTGGGGTTTTGACACGGCGGAGTGTATCTTGCCGGTATTCAATTGGGCGTCGCACGAGGGCTTTAGCGAGGCGGACCTCAAAGAGCTCGATGATTTTGTGCGTAACAACGCCCCGCTTATCTTGCGTTTTGCTTACGAAGGCGGACGAGTCTATGCCTAGTCTGTTTCGACTTGGACCGTACATCATCTTCTTCTGGATGGGGGAGAACGGAGCTCGCTGGACTTAGGGCCTCTGGCCCTTCAAGGATTCCTTGTCCGGGCGCATCTGCATTTCGGACATGTGTAGCGTGGTGCCGCGTATCTCGCATTCGAGCAGACAGGCGCGTGACGGTCGGCCTAGGATGCTGAGGTCGATACGATACGTCGCATGGCTGTCCGTGTACTCGACTTGCTCGGCGTTGACGGTTGCTCCGATTGTAAATAAAGAGCCCAGTTCGGCATCGACAATCTTGGAGTCCTTTATCTTGACCTTGAACTCTTGGTAGAGGGACGGGCTGTTGTAGTAAATGGTTCGGGTTCCGTCGGTGCACTCATCGGTCGCTCCCCATTTGACGACGGGCTGGTCCGAGCTGGCTATCAGCAGTTCTGCTCCAAAAGCTATGGCATGGGTGATGACAACCAGCAATGCCCAGCCGACAAAGAGATAGAGAACCACATATGCAACGGGGTGTTTTGAGCGGATGTTTTGGAGCGCGTCGGGGGCATTCATGGGGCACCTCCAAATTGCTATCTATGACAATCAAATTATACCCCGCCCCCATGCGCGCCGCCTCGAGCAGTAATTCGGCATTTTGCCATGTAGCCGTTTAGACGTGCACAAAAAATGTCTGGTCCCGGCTCTACTAGATTTAGCTTAAGATATTATGCAAATGTGAATTATTCAACATTGCATAATTCGGGAGTGCATAATGTTTGTCGGACGCGAAGCAGAGCTCGCAAAACTCGAATCTCTTTATGAGCAGCGTTCATTTCAGATGGCTGTCGTGTACGGTCGTCGACGCGTGGGAAAGACAACGCTGATTAACGAGTTCTGCCGCGGTAAAAGGACGCTCTCGTTTACCGCTCTCGAGCAAAGCGACGCCGACAATCTTGCGGATTTTAATCGCGCTATCGCCAGCTTTTTCAATCTCCCCACGTCGATTGGCGGGTTCTCATCCTGGACTGACGCGCTGTCCTTCATCGCTGACCGAGCACGCACCGAGCGGTTTGTCTTTGTGTTTGACGAGTTTCCCTATGCGGCGATGCGCAACGAGGCGCTGCCCTCGATTTTTCAGGTCGCTATCGACCGGGCCTTCAGGGAAACGAACGCCTTTCTAATTCTTTGTGGCAGCAATCAGGGTTTTATGGAAAGCAATGTGCTGGGACGCAAAAGCCCCCTGTATGGCCGGCGCACGGCTCAAATCAAGGTGCGCGACCTTGGATTTAGGGATGCAGCCAAGATGCTTCCGGGCCTGAGCGCTCAAGATGCCTTTAAATTCTACGGCTGCTTTGGCGGTGTCCCGTACTATCTGCAACAGCTGGATTCGAGCATGGGGCTCAAAGAAAATCTGGCCCGGCTCTACTTCGATCCCATGGGGTTTCTCTATGGCGAGCCCGAGGGCCTGATTCGTCAGGAGTTTCGGGAGCCGTCAATGTATAACTCGATTTTGCGGGCTGTGGCTGCCGGTGCAAACCGCGCAAAGCAGATTGCAGATCGCGTGGGCGTTGCCCAGACAACGTTGCCCCGCTATCTCAAGGCGCTGGAATCGGTGGGAATTATCGAAAAGGTTGTTCCGTTTGGCGAGAGTATCGAAACCAGCAAGCGCGGAATCTACCGTCTTTCCGAGCCGTGTTATGCGTTTTGGTTTCGGTTTGTCATGCCGTATTCGTCCGATATCGAGGCCGGTTTGGGACGGGCGGTTGTCAACGCGATTCCGGAAGAGCAGCTGAATGAATATCTGGGTCATCGGTTTGAGGCGTTGTGTGCCGAGTGGCTGGTTGAGCAGGCGAAACAGGGCAAGTTGCCAATTCCGGCAACGGCGGTGTCGTCGTGGTGGGGAACGAATCCCGACAAACGGGCTCAGGATGATATCGATGTTTTAGCTGCCGATCGGGTGTCAAAGCGCTTGGTGATCGGGGAGTGCAAATACAGGGAATCGTTTGACGAGTCGGCAGAGATTGACGACCTCGAGAGCAAGCGAGGCTTGGTAAAAGGTTTCACCGCCTCTCATTTCATGCTGTTCTGCAAGCATGATTTGAGCGCCGCGACAAAAAAGAAGCTCGCCGCACGCGAAGATTGGCAAGTCGTCACGCTCAAGGACATGTATATCGACTGAGGTGGCGTGTCCGCCCCGCTCGCTGGCCTCGCGCCGTGGTACGATTTTTGAGTTTGAAAGTCCCGCCGTGCTCCGGCTGCCCTTGCAGCTCGGCGTGCGGCCGCACGTAAAGGAGCCATCATGGCCGGTATGAACATGCAGCAGATGATGAAGCAGGCTCGCAAGATGCAGGAGCAGCTTGCCGCCGCGCAGGAGAACCTCAAGTCCCAGACCGTCGACGCCTCTGCCGGCGGCGGCATGGTCAAGGTGACCGTTAACGGCGAGATGGAGCTCGTCAACCTCACCATCGATCCCGATGCGCTCGATCCCGAGGACGTCGACATGCTGCAGGACATGATTATGGCTGCCGTCAACGAGGCCGTTCGCGGCGTCAACGAGCTCGCCAACAAGCAGATGGGCGCCATCACCGGCGGCCTCAACATCCCGGGCATGCCGTTCTAAGACGCGCATATATATGAGTGCTAACCATAGCCTGCAAAAATTGCTCGATGAGCTGGGCCGTCTGCCGGGCATTGGTCCTAAGTCGGCCCAGCGCATCGCCTATTACCTGTTGGAGGCTGACGCCGAGGAGGCGCGCCGCCTGGCCGAGGCCATCCTGGAGGTTAAGCAGGAGGTTCACTTTTGCAGCCGCTGCTTTAACTACGCCACGGCCGACGAGTGCTCCATCTGCCAGGATTCGATGCGCGACACCACTCGCATTTGCGTGGTGGGCGAGCCGCGCGACGTCCAGGCGATCGAGCGCACGGGCAGCTACCACGGTCTCTACCACGTATTGGGCGGCGTGATCAGCCCCATGGACAAGATTGGTCCCGAGCAGTTGCACATCCGCGAGCTGCTGGCGCGTTTGGGCCACGAGGATATCCATGAGGTCATCATCGCCACCAACCCCAACATCGAGGGCGAGACCACGGCGAGCTACCTGGCCCGCACTATCAAGCCACTGGGCGTTGAGGTGTCGCGTCTGGCGAGCGGCCTGCCCGTGGGCGGCGACCTGGAGTATGCCGACGAGCTTACGCTCGGGCGCGCCATCGAGGCCCGTCGCACGATTTAGGTGGCGAGCCTGCTCCTGCCGTATGTTTTCCTCGCGACGCACGGGGTAGTCATAATTTTCCCGTGCGACTGTAAGTTTGTTGTGCAACAAAGATGCTTTGTATCCGCTTATCGCATGGATGCTTCCACTCGCATCCTTAATTTGCCCATTCGTTGCGCAACCTTTTGGGTTCGCTGATACACTCAAATATGGATTCGAATGAATGCGCCGCTCCCGAGCGGCGTGTTTTTGTTGGAGGAGAACGCATGCGGCCCGGTGGCACTCAGACAAAGCGCGGCGCCGCGGTGCGCATGCGACGCCGACTGGGCTTGGCGCCGCGGGCGTACGCACTGCTGTCTTGCTCGCTGGTGCTGGTCATAGCTGGCGTTTCTGCCTATGGCATGACCGTGCCGTCCATGATACAGGCACATGCCGCACGCGAACCGCGCGTGGGGCATGAGGTCAAAAGTGACCTGGGCACCACGACTGGATATGCTTGGGCAAGTGTGGTCGCGCATATTGTGTTTGGCACTGACGACGCGGACGGCGCCGAGGCCCCGGACAACGAAGTCACGCTTGCCAATGGCAAAACCATCGTGCTCACCAACACCAAGATCATCGATCGGTTGTCCAACAATAGCGTGGCGGCAACGGTGAATAAGGTCGAGCAGCAGAAGGAGCAGGACGCCCAGCAGTCCGGAAAGCCCGGTAGCTCGGATACTTCTGGCTCCGGCTCGGATTCGTCGAGTTCGGGCGGCGGCTCTGGGTCGGGTTCCTCTGCCGGAGGGTCTGGAAACGGCGGCTCGACGGGCGGCAACACTGACAACGATGCAAACTCCGGTGGCCTTTCCGCTGCTGAGGAAGAGAGCATTCACAGTTGGCTTGTGACCAAGTACAACATGCTCGACGGCTATGTTTCTCGTGCCAATGACGTGGTTTCGACCTATAGCTCTACGGGAGATCCCAGGCCGTGCGACAGCCTGGTCGGGGAGATGTTTGTCATTCGAGCCGAGTTCGGTCGTCAGACATTCTCGCCCCGGTCAAAGTGGTATCAGCAGTATGCCAATCTGTGGGGCTGTTACACCAACCTATGTCAATGGGTCGGCCATTACGGCGATGATGACGTCGCGCTCGGTAACTTCAACAATAACGTGTCGGCGCTTGCCCTATGATAACCGATCTTGCATCCACCACACCACAATCGCTCGGTCGCGATCCCATGGTCGGCCTGCGCCTGGCGCGTGTCGACGGGTTTGAGCCGGCCATTGCGCTCGGTCAGGACGAACTGCCTGCCTATCTGCGTCGTTTTACGATACTGTTTGCCGACGATGCCACCATGCGCCGTGGCGGTATCGGCCGCGTGACGCGTGCTGTCAACGCCCAAGGCGAGGCCGTAGCACTCAAACAGCTCATCTTGCCGACGCGCGATGAGTTTGACGACGATGCCGCCCATGAGTCGCTGGTCGCCAAGTTCAAAGCGGCATTTCGCGAGGAATATGAATGCCATCGCGCCCTTTCGGGCCTTAAGGGCTTTCCCCGCCTCTATGGCTGGGGCGAGGTTGACGGTGTGCCTGCAATTGTCATGGAATGGGTCGAGGGCGAGACGCTTGCCCGTTTGCGTTCGCGACTCGCCGTGGACGATGCCGGCCGCCTATCGCCGCTTGTGGCGGCGCGCTTGGGGCGCGACCTGTTCGATCTGCTCTGCCGCATGAGCCTGGTGGGGGAGGGCTTTGTCCATCGCGATATCTCGCCCACTAATATTATGGTGCGTACGGCGCGTCTACCGCTTGACCGGCAGCTTGCCGAGGGCACCTTTGACCTGTGCCTGATCGACTTTGGCTCGTCGCTGGCGCTTGAGCCTGCGTCGGCCGTGGCCGGTACCGGCGGCAAGGCGTCGTTTACCGAGCGCTATGCCACGCTGCGTCGCGCGACGGTAGCCTACGCTCCGCCCGAGATGCTCACCGACGATATTCCCGACTTGCGCGCTTTGCGTATGTCGCCGGCGATCGACGTCTATGCCGCGGCAAGCACGGTTTACGAGCTCATTGCCGGCGTCGCGCCATACGAAGCCGCGCCGAGCACTTCGGGCACCTCGGGTTTGCGCAAAAAGACGCGCGACATCGCCAGCCCCTACCGTCTCAAGATGGACACGCTGCCCGACTATCCCATTGGTGCCCATGCGCCCGGTTGCGATTTGACTCAGCTGCTTCGTCGTGAGCCCGATGTGGCGCTCGCCGCGGCCGAGCAGGCCCAGCAGCTGGGGCTTGAACCGGATTCCGAGGAGCTACGCGATGCGCTGGCGTTTGTCGATGCCCAGCTGTTCGACGTGGTGATGGCCTGTCTGTCCAGCCATCAAAAAGATCGTCCCGAGCCGGCGGCGGTCGAGGCGGCGCTCTCGGCGTTTTGTGACCACTATGCACAAAATGTCGGTCGTTCGCTCCGCGGCGAGCCGCTCACGCCGTGCCCCATGGATGCGTCCGGCCGCGCGGTTCGTCGCGCGCTGATGGTCGGCGCGGCGGTCGTCTGTGGCGTGATTTGGGCTGTGGTCGTGGTTTCGGCCGCGCTGCTGGCGTCGGGCGCTCGCGTGACGGCGACTTTGGGATCGCTCGTGTGGTCTGGGCCACTACCGGGTATTATTGCCGCACTGGCGTTGGCGCTACCAGGCATGGCCGGCGTTGCCGCGGGGGCACTTGCGCGCGATCGGCGCTCGGGGTTCCTGCAGGGTGTGCTTGCGCTTTCTGCCTGCGAGGCTCCGGTGCTGGTTGTGGCTGCATGTAGCGTATTTTCCCAACGCGCCGTGATGGGCGGCCTTGTTGCCGCTCTGGTTGCAACCTATACGCTTACGTGGTTTTTACTTGCGATGGGCTTTGCCTTTGAGCTTCCCGTTTCGGCACCGCGACGCACAAAAGCCCAGATGGCGACTCCGCTTGCCGGTGGAGCCGCAGCTGCCCGTACTTTTGGCGGACCTGTCGAAGTATCGTCCGATTCTATTTCTACGATTAAGGAGGCCTAGGTCATGGCATCTCAAGTTGAGCTCACCCCATGCGGGGCCATGTTTGACATCTTTAAGCACGCGGCGCATCTGAGCCATATCGAGCTGTGCGGCTTGGTGCTTTCGTCCCGTCCGCTCGCCGACGGCCGCAGCCCGCAGAGCCGAGCCGCCGATCGCTCTTGGGTTTCCCGCTTTATCGTTCGCGCACCGGTCGGCACGCTTCAGCAGCGCTACTTTGCCGAATACGGTACATCGGCTGCGCGTATTATGTCGCAACTGGCCTTGCGCCAGCGCAACCCCATGGACTCCACGGCTGTGATCAATATGGTGTGCGGTCCTGCAGGTGAACCGATGGTACGCGCGCTCGAAGAGTGTCACCAGGACACGAATCTCTATCGCAACGCGCTCGATCGCCTGTCCCAGGCGGCAGAACTCATGCCCGCCGAGCGCGCCGAGGCCGTGCTGGTGCTGTTTGTCGCCGTCGGTTGTTCGGCGGATGTGCGGTCCTCGGTGAACTATGCCATCGACTACGCGCACGCGACCTGTGGCGGAGGCACATCCACGCCTCGTTCGCTTGGCATGTCGATGACCGCGGGCGAACGCGAACCCGCCCCGGCGCACCCCTTGGGCTTGCTGCGCATACAAAACAGTTTTGTCGTGAGCGCCCCGCGCTGGATTCAGCCGAGTGAGCAGGGTGTTGAGATTGGCGCGCTGGCCACTGGTGAGGGCGATATTACCGACGTCGGCGACGATGTCTCGGCCCGCCATGCCCATATCTGGTGCGATGCTCAAAATATCTGGCACGTCGAGGACTTGTCGTCCACCAACGGAACCGTGGTGGTAAACGGGGCCACGCGTGTCTGCATTCAGGTCGAGCCCGGCCGTTCCGCCCAACTCAATCCCGGCGACGAGCTCAAGCTCGGCGAATCCACTACCTACGCCATTCTCTTCGGTGCCCTTTAGCCGGCAGATAGGGACGCTCCTTTTCTGCCGGCACTTGGGGACACTCCTCGTCGCGCCAGAGCCAGTCGCCCGGGGATGGAGGGGCCATTTTGGCCCTTGGCGGTCACCCAAGGTAAACCTTTACCGCCCGCCTATATTTGCCGAAATTACACTTGAAGGCGGGGTACAATAAACCCGCATGCGGATTTCCGTTGCGGGCGCTTCCCATCGCCGGGGCGTGCCCGGGAGCATCCGGCATGCGGCCTTTGCGGCGCTCGGTCATGTGCAAGACGGGCGGTCGGGTCTGTGGGGCGCATCAGTTGCCCCTCGCCTCGGCATGTCTTCTCTCCACGCCACGTACCTGCTGCTGAGCCTGCCTGCCAGATGATTGGAAGCAACAGCGTAAATCCCATCACGCCAACATCCCGGCGATCGCCGGGGCCTGTATACCTATATGAGAGGAGAGGGGTATATGGCGCGTAAGTTTAAGTCTATGGACGGCAACGAGGCGGCCGCATATGTTTCGTATGCGTACACCGAGGTAGCGGGAATCTATCCCATTACGCCGTCCAGCCCGATGGCCGACCATGTCGACCAGTGGGCGGCCCAGGGTCGCAAGAACATCTTCGGCACCCCGGTCAAGGTCGTCGAGATGGAGTCCGAGGCAGGTGCAGCCGGTACCGTTCACGGTTCGCTGGGTGCCGGTGCTCTGACCACCACCTACACGGCTTCTCAGGGTCTGCTCCTGATGATCCCGAACATGTACAAGATCGCGGGCGAGCAGCTCCCGGGCGTCTTCCACGTCTCCGCGCGTTGCGTCGCTTCCCACGCCCTGAACATTTTTGGCGATCACTCCGACGTCATGGCCTGTCGCCAGACCGGCTTCGCCATGCTCGCCGAGGGTAACGTCCAGGAGGTCATGGACCTCTCGCCGGTGGCTCACCTTGCCGCCATCGAGGGCAAGACCCCGTTCCTTAACTTCTTCGATGGCTTCCGCACCAGCCATGAGATCCAGAAGGTCGCCATGTGGGACTACAAGGATCTTGCCGAGATGTGCGACATGGACGCCGTCCAGGCTTTCCGCGACCATGCGCTCAACCCTGAGCACCCGCACACCCGCGGCAGCCATGAGAACGGCGATATCTTCTTCCAGAACCGTGAGGCCTGCAACAAGGTCTACGACGAGCTTCCCGCCGTCGTCGAGGGCTACATGAAGAAGATCAACGAGAAGCTCGGCACCGATTACGGCCTGTTCAACTACTACGGCGCTCCCGATGCCGACCGCGTCGTCGTGTGCATGGGCTCCTTCTGCGACGTGCTCGAGGAAGTCATCGACTACCTCAACGCTCACGGCGAGAAGGTCGGCCTGGTCAAGGTTCGTCTGTTCCGTCCGTTCTCCATCAAGCACTTCGTCGACGTTCTCCCCGAGACCGTCCAGAAGATCGCCGTCATGGACCGCACCAAGGAGCCGGGTTCCATCGGCGAGCCGCTCTACCAGGACGTCGTCTCCGCCCTCTACGAGGCCGGCAAGACGGGCATCAAGGTCGTCGGCGGCCGTTACGGCCTGGGCAGCAAGGACACGCCTCCCGCGTCCGCGTTCGCTGTCTTCGAGGAGCTCAAGAAGGACGAGCCCAAGCGCGAGTTCACCATCGGCATTGTCGATGACGTGACCAACCTGAGCCTGCCCGAGGCCGAGGATGCGCCCAACACCGCGGCCCCCGGCACCATCGAGTGCAAGTTCTGGGGTCTGGGTGGCGACGGTACCGTCGGCGCCAACAAGAACTCGATCAAGATCATCGGCGACCACACCGACAAGTACGTTCAGGCCTACTTCCAGTATGACTCCAAGAAGACCGGCGGCGTCACCGTCTCGCACCTGCGCTTTGGTGATTCCCCGATTCGTTCGCCGTACTACGTGACCAAGGCCGACTTTGTTGCCTGCCACAACCCCAGCTACATCGTCAAGGGCTTCAAGATGGTCCGCGACGTCAAGCCGGGCGGCACCTTCCTGGTCAACTGCCAGTGGAGCGACGAGGAGT
This sequence comes from Coriobacteriaceae bacterium AM04S-08, assembly GCA_027663555.1. Taxonomy (GTDB): domain Bacteria; phylum Actinomycetota; class Coriobacteriia; order Coriobacteriales; family Coriobacteriaceae; genus Collinsella. Next base: position 51,790 of record JAQDHS010000018.1, read on the forward strand.
TCGCCGAGCACATGCCCGCGGTGGCCAAGCGCTACATCGCGAACAACAACGTCAACGTCTACCTGATCGACGCTATCGACCTGGCCGCCAAGGTCGGCATGGGCAAGCGCACCAACACGGTGCTCCAGTCCGCCTTCTTCGCGCTGGCCAAGGTCCTGCCCGCCGAGGACGCCCTGCAGTACATGAAGGACGCGGCTACCAAGTCCTACATGAAGAAGGGCCAGGCTATCGTCGACGCCAACCACAAGGCCATCGATGCCGGCGCTACCGCCTTCCGTAAGTTCGAGGTTCCGGCCGACTGGGTAACCGCCGAGGATGCCGCTCCCGTCGAGCTCTCCGAGGAGACCAAGTCCGCCATCGCCCAGCAGGTCAAGAACCTGCTCGAGCCCATCGATCGCATGGATGGCGACAGCCTGCCTGTTTCCGCCTTCGTCGATTGCGCCGACGGCCAGTTTGAGCTGGGCGCCTCCGCATACGAGAAGCGCGGCGTCGCCGTGGTCGTTCCTCACTGGGACGAGACCAAGTGCATCCAGTGCAACCAGTGCGCCTATGTGTGCCCGCATGCCACCATCCGTCCGTTCGCGATGACCGAGGACGAGGCTGCCGCCGCGCCCGAGGCTACCCGCACGCTCGACGCTATGGGCCCCAAGGCCAAGGGCATGAAGTTCACCATGGCCGTGTCCCCGCTCGACTGCATGGGCTGCACCAACTGCGTCAAGGTCTGCCCCAAGGGCGCCCTCGAGATGGTTCCCACTGAGCAGGAGATGGATCAGCAGCCCGTTTGGGACTACATGGTCGAGAACGTCTCCGAGAAGAAGGAGCTCATCGCGGCCAACGTCAAGGGCAGCCAGTTTAAGCAGCCCTACCTGGAGTTCTCTGGCTCCTGCGCCGGCTGCGCCGAGACCGCCTATGCACGTCTGGTGACCCAGGTCGCCGGCGACCGCATGTTCATCTCCAACGCCACCGGCTGCTCCTCCATTTGGGGTAACCCCGCTGCCACCGCTCCTTACTGCAAGGACAAGGACGGTCACGGCCCGGCGTGGAACAACTCCCTGTTCGAGGACAATGCCGAGCATGGTCTGGGCATGGCCGTTGGCTATGAGGCCGTTCAGCACAAGCTGATCGCCGCTACCCAGGACATCATCGCTGCCGATGGCCCGTCCGATGAGCTCAAGGCCGCCGGCCAGGCTTGGATCGACTCCGTCAATGACGCCGAGGCCTCCAAGACCGCTGCCGCTGCCTACGTTGCCGAGCTCGAGAAGTGCGGCTGCGACGCTTCCAAGGCAATCCTCGCCGACAAGGCTTACCTCACCAAGAAGTCCTTCTGGATCTTCGGCGGCGACGGCTGGGCCTACGACATCGGCTTCGGTGGCCTGGACCACGTCCTGGCTTCCGGCCACAACGTCAACGTCTTCGTCTTCGACACCGAGGTCTACTCCAACACCGGTGGTCAGGCCTCCAAGGCCTCGAACCTGGGCCAGGTCGCTCAGTTCGCCGCTGCCGGCAAGGTGACCAAGAAGAAGTCCCTGGCCGAGATCGCTATGAGCTACGGCTACGTCTACGTGGCACAGGTTGCCATGGGCGCCAACCCGGCTCAGACCCTCAAGGCCATTCACGAGGCCGAGGCCTACGACGGCCCGTCCCTCATCATCGGTTACAGCCCCTGCGAGATGCACTCCATCAAGAAGGGTGGCATGCAGAACTGCCAGGCCGAGATGAAGAAGGCTGTCGAGTGCGGTTACTGGAACCTCTTCCGCTTCAACCCCGAGGCTGCTGCCGGCAAGAAGTTCTCGCTCGATTCCAAGGAGCCCGCGGGCGGTTATCAGGAGTTCCTGATGAACGAGGCCCGTTACGCTTCGCTGACGCGTTCCTTCCCCGAGCGCGCCGAGGAGCTCTTCAAGGAGAATGAGCAGGCCGCTATGGATCGCTATCAGCACCTGCTGAAGCTCAAGACGGTGTACAACGAGGCCTAGGTCTCCCGCCGCAGGATCTGAGGGCTGACCTTCGCGGACGTCCTCGGACATGAAAGAACCCCCGCTGCGCACTGAACTGCACCCCAAAACTTGGACGGCTTAAATAAGAACTACGCCGCAAGGGA
>JAQDHS010000019.1:0-51027 GCA_027663555.1 Coriobacteriaceae bacterium AM04S-08
ATACGGGTGCATCATCGACGTCTTCAATACAGACAATATCAGTGCGGAATGTTTGCAAGACTAAACCCCGGTCTCCGCTGCGTTGACGTTGCTGTGACCCTGGCCGGCCGCTTCTAGCGGGCCGCCGGGTCGGTGGCGATGGGGGCATGGGTCCCGTCTTGCCTTGCGCGTAACTGGCTGAATTGATTTTGATTGGAGCTGTTCCTATGTCCCAGAAGTTGACTCGGGTGATTGTTACCACTGATATGGAAGTCGATGATATGAACTCGCTTGTTCATTTGGCTCTGTATCTCAACTTGCTTGATGTTCAGGCTGTGGTGTATACGGCTTCGCAGTATCACTTTCTTGGGGATGGGGTTCATACGCTCGGCGAGGTGAATTCGCATTGGCGGACCAAAGGGCGGCGCTCTTATGAGTGGGCTGTTGTGCCTCATGAGCCCGATCCGCTAGCCGGCGAGCTTCGTGAGTATCGGCCGTTTCCCGAGCATTGGATTGAGAGTCTCTGGAGTAATGAATATGCCCAGGCTTGGCCGCAGTTGCAAGCAAATGCGGCCGCTGCCGGTGAGCCGCCGTTTCCCACGCCCGCCCAGATGATCGAGCGCACCTTTGTGGGAAATGTTGCCTTTGAGGGTGATGTGACTGAGGAAACTGAGGGGTCTCGCGTAATTGCGCAGGCGATTCTGGATGATGATCCGCGTACGTTATGGTTGCTCAGCTGGGGTGGTATGAATACGATCGTTCGCGCCCTCATGAGTATTGCCGAGCGCTATCGCGCCACGCCCGAGTGGCCCGCCGTACGGCAGCGGGTCTATCAGAAGGTGCGCGTGATGGGCGTTGCCGATGGCGTGGGGCAGGACAACTCGTGGCTCGACCATGGACGCGAGCTCTTTCCCGAGCTCATCTTTTGGCGTACGCCCTATATGTATGGCAACTATTTCGACGCCAAAACAGCTCAGCCCGATACGCTGCCGCTGTTTAAGGCTCCTTGGCCTGAGCGGAATCTCACGCAGGGCAACGGACCCCTCATGGCACGCTATATGCTCTATGGCGATGGTAAGGTCTACGAAAACGAGCCCGAGCGCTTTCAGTTTGGCAAGCATGCCCGTCTGGATTGGGGCCTAGAAGGCAGGCCCGCGGTGCAGTTTGAGCGCGGCGACTTTATGGCCGAAGGCGACAGCATGACCTATATTCCGCTGCTTCCGTTTGGCCTGCGCGGTATCGACGACCGCGACTTCGATACGCTGCTGGGCCGCATGTTTTTTGATGGGCATCCCGATGCGAACGCGCCCGCCGGTTTTGCCTCCATCGGCACGCCCGCAGACGACAATCTCAATCCCTACCTGCGTGCCTATCAGGAAGACTTTGCCGCCCGCGCGCAATGGTGTGCCCATGATCCGGCAGCCTGCTCGCATCCGGCACATGTTGTCGAGGTCACGGCCGACCGCAGCGCCACAGCCGGCGAGCGCGTCGACCTTACAGCGACCATCGTCGACCCCGACGGCAAGGGCTTCGATGTGCATTGGGATGTCGCCGTGGACCCGTCGAGCTATGCAGGCGCCCAGGATCTGTCGCTGTGGCAAGAATGCACGGTAGACACCGCTTTCATCGTGCCCGCCGACGCGCGGCCCGGCGACCGCCTTGTGCTCACCCTTACCGTGCAGACGCGCGCCGAGCGCCCCTGCACCCGCTACGGCCAGGTCGCCATCACCGTCGCGTAGCAGCGACGGCGCTCACACTCAACAAGAAGTGCCCCCAAGTGCCGGCCAAATGACGAGAGTGGATAATCTCCCACTTTGAGCCCCCAAACAGGCCAAAAACGGCAGATTATCCACTCTCACTTTGGGGCACTCATTGGGGACAGACTTAAATGAGTAGTCGTTGGGGACGTTCTTGTTTGACTGGTCATTTAAGTACGTCCCCAATGAGTGCTTTCACTTCTTTTAACAAAACGCCCGGCGGGCATTAACTGCTCGCCGGGCGTTTTGGTTAGGAAACTCTGAAGTTGAGTGTCTCGGCTTCCTTAGGACAGATCCTCACCATTCGTTTCAATGACGTGCTTGTACCAGTCAAAGCTCTTCTTCTTGGAACGCTTGAGGGTGCCGTTGCCCGCGTCGTCGCGGTCGACGTAGATAAAGCCGTAGCGCTTGGACATCTCGCCCGTGCCGGCGCTCACCAGGTCGATCGGGCCCCAGGTGGTGTAGCCCAGCAGGTCAATGCCATCCTCGGTCACTGCATCGCGCATCGCGGCGATGTGCTGGCGCAGGTAGTCGATACGGTAGTCGTCGTTGATGGAGCCATCCTCCTCGACAACATCCTTGGCGCCCAGACCGTTCTCGACCACAAACAGCGGCTTCTGATAGCGGTCGTACAGGTCGTTGAGGGTGATGCGGAAGCCCAGCGGATCGATGGCCCAGCCCCACTGGCTCTCCTGCAGGTAGGGGTTCTTGGCGCCGGCGAAGGCGTTGCCCTGGGTGCGCTCGACATCAGGGTTATCGGCACCGGCGGAACAACGGGTGCTGTAATAGCTAAAGCTGATGAAGTCGACGGTGTTTTCGGCCAGGATCTCGCGGTCCTCGTCAGTCATGCCGACGTCGATGCCCAGACGCTCGAGCTTCTTGACGGCATAAGCCGGGTAGTAGCCGCGGCTCTGGACGTCGACAAAGAAGTAGTTGTCCTGGTTGTCGAGCTGCGCCTGGCGCACATCGCCCGGACGGCAGCTGTAGGGATAGCAGCTGCCCGCGGCGAGCATGCAGCCGATCTTGACCTCGGGGTCGATCTCGTGGGCGATCTTAGTTGCCCAAGCGCTGGCGACGAGCTCGTTGTGGGCGGCCGGGTACTCGACGGCTTCCTTGTTCTCGCCCTCCTCAAAGACCAGGCCGGCACCCATAAACGGCAGGTGCAAGATCATGTTGATCTCGTTGAAGGTGAGCCAGTACTTCACCAGGCCCTTGTAGCGGGTAAAGATCGTGGTCGCGAGGTTCTTATAGAAGTCGATGAGCTTGCGGTTGCGCCAGCCACCGTACTCCTTGATGAGGTGGACGGGGCAGTCGAAGTGCGTGATGGTCACGAGCGGCTCGATGCCGTGCGCCTGGCACTCGCGGAACACGTCCTCGTAGAAGGCCAGGCCGGCCTCGTTGGGCTCGGTCTCGTCGCCATTGGGGAAGATGCGGGTCCAGGCCAAGCTCATGCGGAAGGTCTTAAAGCCCATCTCGGCAAAGAGGGCGATGTCCTCCTTGTAGCGGTGGTAGAAATCGATGCCGGTCTGCGCGGGGTAGTAATAGCCGTCCTCAAAGTCGAGCATCTTGCGCTGGCCGGAGACCACCGCGAAGCGCTCGGGGCCGTGCGGGGCCACATCCACGTTGGCCAGGCCGCGGCCGTCCACGTCGTAGGCGCCCTCGCACTGGTTGGCAGCCGTCGCGCCGCCCCACAGGAAGTCTTTACGGAAAGCCATACATCGATCCTTTCACACGCTGTTTGTCGTAGCTTCAGTATCCCCGTAAGCAGCGCGCTACTCAACGGCAACGACGCAGGCCGACACTTCTTTTCGCACACGGCGGCCCGGCAGCCGCCCCTGCCTGACACTTTCTGATACCGCCGCCCCAAACCACCACAAAGGGGATAGGCACCTTTGTGGTGGTTGGGGGCGGTTTGTCTCGATCTGTAACAGGTAGGCAGCCAAAACCGGGCTTGGTGTTACAGATCGAGATTTTCGGGCAGCCCCCCGCAGTTTGTCTAAATCTGTAACAGGTAGAGACGATTTAGCCCGCTAGATGTTACAAATCGAGACGGAAGATGCTAGTCGCAGGCGATGTCGAGGTTCTTGCCGACGAGGCCCACGTAGCCGCCCTCGGCAGCCTTGGGGCTATCGGCGTGGCAGAGAACCCACTTGTCGGCCTTCCAGTAGCAGTAGCTGTCGCCGGCGGCGGGCATGTCGGCTGCGGCCTCGGGGCGCGGGCCATTGGTGCCCGCCGGCAGCGCCACCATCACCTGGAAGCCGCCGTCGTCGACCATGCAGGGCGTGTAGTGGAGCGTGGTGTTGAAGACTTCGACGACCTTGCCCGCCGGTACGCGGAACGCCTTGACGCACGCGGTGTCGAGCTTGCCGTCCTCGATCTCCCAGCGATGCGCCACGAGCAGGATAAAGTCGCGGGCGCCCAGGTTAAACTCGCTGGCGCGGTGATACTCCAGGCAGTTGAGGCGTGTGTTGTGCCCGTTGCACCAGCCGAGCTGGAAGGAGCGGCCGCCGTACATGAGAAAGCCCAGCTTATCGGCATCCTTGACGCCCTCGAGCTCCGGCGCGCTTGCTACGTACTTGGTGCCCTCGGGAATGGGAGTAGCCGCAAGCGCCTCGACAAGCGGGGCGGTCAGGTTGGACGGCACGTCGTCCCACACGCGACCATAGGATTTGAACTCGGGATCTGATACAGAGTAGATATGCATGTTCGCTCCTGTTCGTTTATGTGACAGTATGAACATTCTAGAACATCATTCATCCACGACCACGATCAATACCGAAAACATTGCATGACGAAATCACCCGCTCAAAAAGCGACATGCAGCTTCCTAGTCGAGATAATCTTTAAGAAACTCAATAACGCTCATACACCAGTAGTCGGTCTCCGGCGCATGGGGCTTCATCAATGCGTGCCCCCCTTCTGAATACATGACTCCCTCATGGTGTACTCCAGCTGCATCCAGAGCATCGACCATCTTTTCATAATTGTCGGGCGATACAATATCATCGTCAGCGCATTGCCAAAGATATGTCGGAGGATACTGCTCCCACACATGCTGATTAATACAGAAATCATCGAGCGAGTCGCGACCAGCCCCGCCGCACACCGAATCAAGAAATCTATTGTCTGATGCGTTCTCAAAGCCACGAAGATCAATCGGTGCATAACACAGGACCAAGGCTTTGGGTGCCTCGCATCCGTAGGACGCAAATCCCTTGTTGTCCGTCCCCCACTCGGCAGTTAAATGCGCACCAGCAGAAAAGCCGATAACTGCATAACTTTTTGCGACATTAAATTTCGCTGAATTCTCGAAGACAAAACGGACAGCTCGATTTAAATCGTCGATTGGACGCGGCATCAAAGGCTCGACCCTCACCCTGTATGACAGCACGAACACGTTATAGCCCGCATCGTTGAGCTCGGGGGCAACGGGAAAGCCTTCCATTTGATGACAAACGCTCTGATAACCTCCGCCCGAAACCGCAATGATAAAGGGAGCCCCGGGTCTCCCGGGAAAGAAGAACAGTTTCGTGTTGCGTCGAGTCGGATCACGGATGCAGTCGGCTTCATCCCATATATCGTAGGCAACTTGCCTCCCGTCATCCACGAGCTCGACAATCCGATTCAATCCACGCAAAACGCGAGTAGTTTCATATGGATTAGCATCAGAATTCATATGAGACACGATGGGTTTATTCCACATGCGCTCCCAAGTTGAAGGCCGGCAAAGCATAAGGTGCTCGCCAAAGCCAGCGAACTCAGGAAGGAGCGCGATTTCGCCAAACGTCATATCGGCTGTAATTGTCATAGCTAGTCACTCCAAAAATGAGGGTGGGCTCGCGTGAATCAACGGCAAGCCCACCACATGCAATCTGCCGCGGGGTTTTCGGCAGCTTACATCCCAAATAATTGTCTACTCCACTACTGCCTCTTCATCAGGGCGATACAGGATGTAAACGAGAACGAAGTTAAGAATAAAACCGACGACATTGCAAAGAATTGCGCCGATGAGGCTGCTCATATCACCAGAAGGATCCATATAACCGGGGAAGCTAAAAATGCCGCTCGACGTCATAACGAACGTACAGGTGTTGAAAATCGCCGGGATAACAGCACTGATTGCTCCGGCGACCATGGAAGCGATAATGATCTTCTTGTGCTCCAAGATGATGCCGTACAGCGCCGGTTCCGTAATCCCGAAAAAGCCCGTAATGGCACAGCTGAACCCAAGACTCTTTTCACTCGGGTCCTTCGAGCGGAGGGCAAACGCCAAACAAGCGCCGACAACACCCATGCTGCAGCAGAGAAGTCCAAGGATAGGATCGGAGCCGACGGTCATAATATTGTTGATGGAAAGCACGATCAGGGCCCAATGGAGTCCAAGGGGGATCATAACGAGACCGAATATCGGCCCGAGAATAACGCCGCAAAGGACGGGGCTGAACTGATAGACCGCCAGCACTGCAGTCGCAAGCAAAGAGCTCGCCTGCTGAATAACGGGGCCGATCACAAGGAGCGAGACGGGGGCGGCAACAGCAACCGTCAGGAACGGGACGAGCGCAAATGCCACAACATCGGGAAGAACCGCCCGCAGCCACTTATTAAGAACGGATGCGAACCAAGCCGCCACGATAGCAGGAAACACCGTGGAGGAATAGCTCACCATTGTGAACTTCATGCCGAGCAAATCCAGCGCATCGCCCGCTCCGGCCGCAGCAACGAAAGTCGGATAAATCAGGATTGCACCGAGTACCGCACCGATATATCGATCGGTTCCAAAGAACTGAGCAGCAGATGATCCGACAAGAACGGGCAGAAAATACATGCAGGCATTTCCCATGCCGTACAGCAGAGTGTATATTCCGCTCTCGGCGGAAACAGCACCCGCCGTCGTCAGAATACTAAGGACGGCGTTTATCATTCCGCATGCGATCAAGGCAGGAAGAACGGGCATCATGATGCCGCTGATGAGCTTCATTAGCTTTCCCAGAAAGCCCTTAGTCTCTCCTTCGCTTGCCTCGGAATCTCCGGCATCAATCCCGGTTTCCTTGGCAACGATTTCATAGACCTTATCGACCTTAGGTCCCACAATCACCTGATATTGCCCCGCGGAATGGCGAATGTCGATCACGCCATCAATCGCCTTGACTTTTGCATCGTCTACGATGCTTTCGTCCTTAAGGTTGAACCTTAAACGAGTCATGCAGTGAGCTACAAATGTAACGTTGTCTGCGCCGCCCACCATCTCGAGAATCTCGGCAGCGAGCTTGGTTGTATCTGCCATAAATACCATTTCTCCCATGTTGAGTTTTATATGTAACCATCAGCAAAGCGCGCGCCTTTGCCAACTAATTACCTTGTTTTCGATGCAATTCGATTGATGTGCATCATGAGGTAGAGTCTTTCTTCGTCTATAAGTTCCCGCCCCGTCAGTCGGCTGAGAACAGAAGCAATATCATCGGCGCACATTGATGCCACCGGATATTCTTTTTTGAGCGAGAGGTACATCTTGCGGTTGTCGCTCACGATGCTTTCGCCAGAGTTCAACCTATTGAATAAGTACTGAAGATGGGTTGCGAACCTTGCGTAATCGAAACCTTCCCGATCAACTTGAATGCCAAGCCGATTTTCAACAGCAACGGTTGACTCCTCCAGAACACGATCGTAGATATCCGCGCTAAACTCTTTAACTACTTCGCATGAGTCCGAATCGGCCATGTTATTGATAAACGCCATGGCAATTCCAACTGCCTCATGAGCTGGAAGCCTAACGTTAAGACGTTTCCTGATTATCTTAAGTGCATACTCGCCGATTCTAAATTCGACGGGATATTGTTGGCGGACATCAAACGATAAAGGCATGCGGACAACGATATTTTGCTCTTTGCGCTTAACCGCATACGCGATATGGTCCGCAAGGATAAACGGCAAATTAGGGCTCACCTCATAAGACAACAAACCTGTCGACATATCAATAACATCCGAGGTAAGCTCGAGAAGCTCGTCGGGGACCTCGTCAACGAGAGCGATGTAGCGAGAGCTAACGTTATAAAACGTTCGTTGAATCTCCGAAAGAGGGACCTCGTCTCCGACATTCTTAAACCCCAGACCACGGCCGAATGCAACCAACTGTCTGCCATTTCCATCGACGCAGAGGACAGCGCTGGTATTAATTCGTTTAACAATTTCCATGTGTCCCCCCCCCTAAACAGAACAAGGCTCCCGAAGCAGAATCCGACAATCAATGTCGACAGATGCTGCTTCAGGAGCCTTGCCTGAATATCACTCTGAGGACTAGTTTAAGCGAGCTAGTGCTAATGACCTCGAATAAACACTTCTAAACAGTTAAACGGTCGATATCTCCGTGTGAACGGTTTGGAGGCAGAGGGCGGCCCTATGCCTGCTGATAGTGCAGGTGCTTCTCGTCGATATCGGCCAGGTCGCGGTCGAGATAACGACGCGCAAGCCAGTTGGCCATGGGGAGGTTCTGGTCCAAGTAGTTGCCGCACTCCTCGGGAGCGGCACCGGGGACATCGCCCTCAAAGCCAGCAACAAACTCGAACAGCTCGCGCACGAGCGGCAAGATCTCCTCGCTCGTCAGCTCACCAAAGACAACCAGGTAAAAGCCCGTGCGGCAACCCATGGGCCCAAAGTAGACGATACGGCTCGACCACTCGGCATGGTTACGAAGGAACGTCGCGCCCAGGTGCTCGATGGTGTGGCACTCGGCCGTGTTCATGACCGGCTCCTTATTAGGCGTGGTCAAGCGCAGGTCAAAGGTGGTGACGGCGGCGCCGGTCGCCGGATCGCGGTCGATGCGGCTCACGTACACGCCGGGCTCGAGCAGCAGATGGTCAACGGAAAAACTCGCGATACGCTCCATGGCAGTTCCTCTCGGTAGTTAAATTGGGACGGGGCTCTTTTAGCTGGTTCGAATGATCGCACCAATCATACCAGTCAAAAAAGCCCCGTCCCAAATGAGCTGCCTAGGACGGGGATCAATGAGTTTTTTTATCCCCGTCCCAGAAAAATCCTTGGGCGCCGCGCAGCCGCCTAGGCAGTGTAGGCGATAGTCGCGTCGACAGCATGGCGCCAGCCGGCGATCTTTTTTGCTCGTTCGTCGGCGGACATGGCAGGCTCCACGATGCCGCGGGCGCCGTAGACGTCAACGACGTCGTGCGTGTACATGCCCAGCGCAATGCCGCAGGCCCAAGCCGCACCCAGGCCGCTCATCTCGTCGTTGCTCGCGATGCGGATGGGCGAGCCGACCAGGTCGCTCTCAAACTGCATCAGGTACGCGTCGCGCGTGGGACCGCCGTCAACACGAAGCTCGGCCAGTGTCGCGCCCGAATCCTCGACCATCGCATCGATCACGTCGAAGATCTGATAGGCGATCGACTCGTCGGCGGCCTTTACGAACTCCGCACGGCCCGTGGTGCGCGTCATGCCAAAGACGCAGCCCTCGGCATCGCTCGCCCAGTGCGGCGCGCCCAGGCCAGTGAACGCCGGCACAAAGTAGACGCGGCTCGCCGGATTGGCGGCGTAGCACAGGTCGGTGACTTCCTCGGGATTGTTGATGAGCTCCAGGTCGTCGCGCAGCCAGGTCTTGACGGCGCCGGCGTAGCTCACGTTGCCCTCGAGCACATACTCGGTCACACCGTCCATACGCCACGCAAGCGAGCTCGAAAGCCCGTGCGAGCTGGCGACGAACTCGTCGCCGACGTTCATCATGACCGAGCTGCCGGTGCCATAGGTCGCCTTGGCCATGCCGCGGCTATGGCAGCCCTGGGCAAACAAGGCGGCATGGCTGTCGCCGAGCACGCCGTGAATGGGCACGGGCGCCGGCAAAAAGCCGCCCAGGTTCGTCATGCCGAACAGGCCGTCGGAATCGGTCACCTGCGGCAGGCGGGCCACGTCGACGCCAAAGGCCTCGCACACCGGCTCGCTCCAGCAGCCACGGCGCAGGTCAAAAAGCTGCGTGCGGCTGGCATTGGACCAGTCGCAGCGGAACTCCGTGCCGCCCGTGAGCGTCCAGACCACCCAGGCATCGATGGTGCCCAGGCACAGCTCGCCCGCCGCCGCGGCCTCGGCAGCCGCGGGAACGTTCGCGAGGATCCAGGCCATCTTGCCCGCCGGATAGTAGGGCGAGAGCACCAGACCCGTCGTGTCACGCACTAGCTCGGCCACGCCTTCGCGCGCAGCCAGCTCGTCGCACAGCTCGCGGGCGCGGGCGCACTGCCACACCACGGCATCGCACAGCGGCTCGCCCGTCGTGCGGCTCCAGGCAACGGTAGTCTCGCGCTGGTTGGAGATGCCGATGCCGGCGACGTCGGCCGGATCGACCCCGGTCTCCTCCACCACGGCGCGCGCCACGGTCAGCACGTTGGCGGCGATCTCGGCTGGATCATGGCTCACCCAGCCAGCCTCGTTGACAATCTGGCGATGCGGGCGATCGGCACGATGAATCAAATGGCCGCCCTCGTCCACCAGCAGCGCCTTGGTGCCCTGCGTGGATTGATCGATTCCGATGATGTATTTGCTCATGTACTCTCCTGTCTCCCCCGTCGATTCAAAACTAAAACCCGACGGACAAGGAGCGAGTGGCCGACCGGCTCATGAGAGCGCAGCCGGCCTGCTCAAAATTCAACCAAAAAGGATTGGCGCAAACCTGTCCCCGATGCACCAATTACTCTGCGGGCAGGAACTCGGCGACCGTCTTGGCGATTCCGGCACCCGTCAGGCCGTAGTGTGCAAAGACCTCGGGGCTCGTGCCGGTGATGACCGGCGCATCGGGCAGGCTCAGGCACTTGACCGGACGCGGGCAATGCTCGCCCACGACCTGCGCGACCATGGAGCCCAGGCCGCCGAAGGGGCTGTGCTCCTCGACGGTCACGACGGCGCGCGTGGCACCGGCGGCCTCGATCACAGCCTCGGCATCGAGCGGCTTGACGCAGTACATATCGAGCACCGTTGCCGAGATGCCCTGCTCGGCCAGCAGATCGGCGGCGTCCACGGCATGGCGGACCATCTCGCCGGTGGCGACAATCGTCACATCGGCGCCGCGACGCACCCAGGTGGCGCGATCCATCTGGAACGGGCACTCGTCCTCGGTGTACACGTCCTCCACCGGGTTGCGGCCCACGCGGATGTAGGCCGGCTTGTTGTCGGCGACCAGGGCACGCACGAGCTCGGCGGTCTGGAATCGATCGCTCGGCAGATACACGCGCATGTTGGGAATCGCGCTCATGGCGGCGATATCCTGCGCGGAGTGATGGCTCATGCCTAAGGCGCCGTAGGACACGCCGCCCGAGATGCCGATGAGCTTGACGTTGGTGTTGGAGTACGAAACGTCGACCTTGCACTGCTCATACGAGCGCGTGGTCACAAAGGACGCCGGCGAGGCGGCCCAGGCCTTCTTGCCGCACGAGGCCATACCGGCGGCGATACTCACCAGGTCCTGCTCGGCGATGCCGACCTCAATGGACTGCTGGGGATACTGATCGAAGAACGGCGTGAGCGATGCGGAGCCGCGGGAGTCGGAGCACAGGACGACGATGTCTTTATCGGTTGCGGCGGCCTCGAGCAGCGTGTCGCAGATAGCCTTGCGGTTGGCGATCTTGTTAGCCATTGATAGCCTCCTTATGGGCAGCGAAATCGGCGATGATCTGGGCATATTCCTCATCGTTGGGCAGGTGATGATGCCAGGCGGCCTTGTCCTCCATAACCGGCGAGCCGTAGCCCTTCACCGTGTTGAGGATGATGACCGTGGGCTTACCCTTGGTCTCGGCGGCCAGCGTCAGCGCGGCGTCGATGGCCTGGACGTCGTTGCCCGGAATGGACAGCACGTTCCAACCGAAGGCGGCCCAGCGCTCCTCCTGCGAGTCCTGCTTCATGACGTCCTCGGTGCTGCCGCTGATCTGCAGGCGGTTGCGGTCCACGAGCGCGCACAGGTTATCGAGCTGGTAGTTGCCGCCGCTCATGGCGCCCTCCCAGACCGAGCCCTCGGCAAGCTCGCCGTCGCCCATGATGGTGTAGACGCGGTAGCCGCGGCCGTCCATCTTACCGGCAAGCGCCATGCCGACGGCCACGGGCAGGCCGTGACCCAGCGAGCCCGAGTTCATCTCGATGCCCTTGAGCTTGTTGTTGGGGTGGCCGATGTAGGGGCTGCCGAACTTGGAGAAACGGGCCTTGACGTCGTCGAGGTCAAGATAGCCCTCGTGGCAGAGCACCGCGTAGTAGGCCTCCATGGCGTGGCCCTTGGAGAGCACGAAGCGATCGCGGTTGGGATCGTCGACGGTCTCGGGCGAAATGTTGAGGTGGTTGGCGTAGAGGGTCATCAGCGCATCGATGACCGACATGTCGCCGCCGATGTGCCCGCCAGCGCCAGCCATGATGATATCGACGCAATCGCGGCGAAGGTCCCAACGCAGGGATTCAAGCTCTTCGATAGTTGCCATTTCTACTCTCCTCGCAGGTAAGCTTTGACGTCTTCTTCGATGGGGTCGTACAGGTCGGGGACAATGCCGATGTACTTGCACGCCTCGTAGAGCACCGGCACCACGTTGGCGTGAATGGCGACGCAGTGGTGGATGTAGGGACCCTCGACGATCTTGGCCTCGAGGCGCTTGAGGTTGTCGACCTCGACCCACAGGTAGGTGCCCATGCCGGCCGGGCCGTCGATGCCGCGGGCGTTGCCCAGCAGCAGCGAGTACTCGCCGTTGTCGCCGTCAAAGCGGGCAAGGGTGAGGTCGCCGTGCTTGGCTTCGGCCGTCAGCGCGCCGGGATGATCGAACGCCAGCGGGTAGGTGAGCTTGGGCTTGACGGCTGCACAGCTGCAGGGCCAGGGGCCGCAGTGCTGCAACAGCTCGCCGTTCTCGTTATCGGGATGGCGCACGGTCCAGTCAGCGAACATGCCGCGGTGACGGCCCAGGTCGGCGGCCTCGACCATCAGCGCAGTGATGGCGCCGTGGATATCGGTCTCGCATACGATGGGGATACCCATCTCGTTGAGGATGGCGTTGGCGGCGCAGGGCATAATGCCCAGCTCGTCCTGCAGGGCGTTCCAGCACTGGACGGCACCGGCGTTGCAGCCGTACTTCTCGACCAAGCGCTTCATGGCAATGGCAAGACCGGCCACAGCGGGGACCTTATCCTCGGGGATGCAGATCTCAAAGCTGTCGGCAATGTGGGCGAGCATGGCTGCCATGGCCTGCTCGTCGGCCTGGGCGTCGCGCACAGCCTGGACAAGCTCGGTCATGGGGATGGGCGAAAGCTGGATGTTGAACTTCTCGAGCAGCTCGCCCTCGTTGCACATGGTGGACCAGAAGTCGAACGGGCGAGTGGCCATCTGCAGGATGCGGGCGTGCTTGAAAGTCTTGACCACGTTGCACACGGCCAAAAAGTCCCAGACACCGCGCTCGAACTCGGGATCGGTCAGACGGCAGTTGGTCATGTAGGTGAAGGGAACCTGGAAGCGACGCAGGACCTTGCCGGTGGCGAACAGGCCGCACTGGCTATCGCGCAGACGGGTGCCGTCGGGCTCGGGGCGCTCGTCGCGCGGACCCCACAGCAGCACGGGCAGGCCGAGCTCGCGGGCAAGGCGGGCACAAACGTACTCGGTACCAAAATTGGCGTGGCACAGCATGATGCCGTCGACGCCCTCGGCGCGGAACTTTTTGACGATAGGCTCGATATGGCTGTCGTCGAACAGCAGGCCCTCGTCGTTGATGTCGTCGATATCCACGATGTCGACGCCGATCTCGCGCAGGCGATCCGCCGTCAGGCCACGATACTTGATCGCGTCCGGCGCGCTAAAGATGCTGCGGCGCGTGGGCACAAAGCCGAGCTTGATCTTATCCATGTACGTCCTCCCCTAGTCACATGTTCAGTAAACAGACGCATGTTTCGTTTTGTTCTGTTTACTAAATGTTTTACTCTTTTGTTTAAAAGTTTAGCGCGAAAGTCTCGTAAACGGTAGAGAAATCAGCCTAAACGGTATGTAAACAATCTGAACATACAAGGGCAACAAAAAGAGGGCCCCGAAGGACCCTCTTTTGAATAGCGCTATGTTTACCGCCCTGGCGTGCTTTGACACGCCGCAGACGATGCCGTCTCCGCCTAGATTCCGCGCACGCTCTGGCGCTCGACAAAATAGGTCGACACGGCCGTTTTGCAGGTGTAGCTCTTGGGATTGCGGATGTTGCCCACCAGGCGGCGCACCGCGATCTCGCCCACCTCGTGCTTGGGAACGTGAACCGTGGTGAGCGGCGGGTTGGAGAAAGCGCCCAACGACAGGTCGTCAAAGCCGATGATCGAAACATCCTCGGGCACGCGAATGCCGTGCTCGTTGAGCGCGCGCATGGCACCTACGGCGAGCACGTCGTTCTCGGCGAAGAAAGCCGTTGGCAGGTCGTCGTGCGAGACGCTGTCGAGCCACACACCCATGTCGCGATAGGCGCCTTCGAGTGTGGTGCCCAGCGTGACGCGCCATGTCGGGTTGGCCTCAAGGCCCGCGTCCTCAAGCGCTTGGCGATAGCCGCGCTCGCGATCCTTAAAGTTGCGGATGCGAAGGTCGCCTGCCAGATAGCCGATTTGCCTGTGACCCTTCTCGATAAGGTAGTCCACGGCGCGCAGCACCGAATCGGTATTGGCAATGACTACGGCATCAAAGTACTGGCGGTCGCTCCAGCCGTCGAGCACAATCAGGTGGGCGGCGGCGTTAGCGAACAGGGCGTAGTCTTCCTCGCCCAGTTCGGTACCCATCAGCACGATGGCGGCAGACGGGTCGGCGATCAGGCCCTCGACCTGCGGGCGCACGGCGTCCAGGTCGCTAAAGTCGAGCGAGACAAAGCTCGTGCTCATGCCGTGGCGACGCGCCTGGCGCTCCACGCCCTCAATAACCGCGGGATGGAAGGTGCTCTCGTCCAGGATGGCGCCTGTCTTGCGCGCGAGCACAAACTGAATGCTCTCGAGCTGCGTCGACTGCTGATAGCCGAGCGATTGCGCGCACTCCAGGATGACCTTGGCGGTTTCCTCGCTCACGCTGCGCTTGCGGTTGAGCGCGTTGGACACGGTCGCAGGCGAAAAACCGGTGATGCGGCTGATCTCGCGGACACTTGCTTTGGCCATTGTTCCCCCTAGTAACGGTCGCGGTCGAGCATCGTGGCCTGACCGCCCCGTGACTCGACAACTAAACGACCGCAAATTCAATCTAAACAGAATAGTAAATGTTTAATAGCTAGTTTAGCCTGTTGTCAAGCGAAGCGGCGCGACTATTCCCCCAACGGGCGTATTTACTCGGTAGCTAATCTGGAACGGGGCACAGAAACCGTTTAGCCCAGGACGCGGGCCATGCGCGCCTTAAACTCCGCGAGGAAACGTGGGGCGTCCACGGTGAGCGCCACGAGCGCGCTCTTATCCGGATCGGACAAACGGTGCTCGTCACAGATGGTGCGGCCGCGATACTCGCCCAGCAAGTCAACGCGCAGGTTACAGCCGAGCGCACCCACGAGCGTGGGATCAATCGCCACGGCAACCGCCAGCGGATCGTGCAGCGCGCAGCCGCCCAGGTAGGGCGCGTTCATTTCGTACGAACCGATATAGTGCTCGACCATGCTCGCAAACGCGCAGCCAGCCATAGTGCCCGAGCCCGTCCAGCCGGCAACGTCGCGGCGCGTGAGCACCACGCGGTGCGTCACATCCAAGCCCACCATGGTGAGCTTGCGGCCCGAGCGCAACACGGCGTCGGCAGCCTCGGGGTCGCCCGCCATGTTGGCCTCGGCGCCCGCGCTCACGTTGCCGGGCACGGTAAGCGCACCGCCCATCACGACCACGCGGCCGATGGACATCATCGCCGCCGCATCGCGCTCCAGGGCAAGCGCCAGATTGGTGAGCGGGCCGGTCGCAACGTAGACCAGATCGGGACCATAGGTACGCGCGGCATCAATCAGGTAATCGACCGCCGCATTGCCATCGGCCGACGTCGCGCCCACCGGCTCGTACGGCGAGGCGGGCACGCTTGCGCCGCCAATGCCGTTCTTGCCGTGGATAAGCGTGGTGGACGCCGGCGGCGTGTAGGGTTCGGTCGCCTTCATGGGACGATCGGCGCCCAGGTACACCGGCACCTCGGGACGACCCAACAGGTCGAGCACCGCCAAGCAGTTGTGCGCCGACTGCTCGACGCGCACGTTGCCAAAGCACGTGGTGATGCCGACGAGCTCCACCTCGGGGCTCGCGATGGCATAGGCGAGCGCCATCGCATCATCCACACCCATATCCAGATCAAGGATCAGCTTCTTGGTTGCCATTGTTCTACTCCGCTTCTCCGTCTACATCCAAACCGTCTAAACCAAACTTGTGCTCGACTTCCGCACGCGTGGGAATTGATTGCCGAGCGCCCAGGCGCGACACCGTCACCGCCGAGGCGCGAGTGCCCGCCGCCATGCACTCAAAGAGCGGCAGGCCCTCCAGACGAGCCGCCGCCAACGCGCCGATAAACGTATCGCCCGCGGCCGTCGTATCGACCACCGCGCTCGAAAGCGCCGGCATGCGCAGCGGCTCACCGCCATCGCCGAGCGTAACCGAGCCGGCGCCGCCCAACGTGATGACCGCAGCCCCGGCGCCCTTGTCGAGCAGCGCATTGAGCGCGGCGACGCAACTCGCATCATCCGTAGGCAGAACGCCCGTCAGCACCTGGCACTCGGTCTCGTTGGGGCAGACCAGGTCGACCGCTGGCCACGCTCCTGCCGGCAGGTCGCAGGTGGGCGCCGGGTTAAAGATCGTATAGAACCCCAGCTCGTGAGCGCAAGAGAGTGCCGCGGCCGTTGCCATCAGATCGCATTCGCCCTGGGCAATAAAGACGCTTCCGGCCGCGGGGGCGAGCCCGCAGACATCGCGATCGAGCTCATCGGCCACCAGATAGCGCAACGCACAGGCCACATCATCGCCTGCAAGCGCATGGTTGGCACCCGGCGACAGCACGATGCGGTTGTCGCTCTCACAGCGAATGATAGTCGCGGTACCGGTCTCCACGTCATCGCGACGCGCCACAAACTCAACGCCCACGCCGGCATCCCGAAGTCCCGCCACCAGCACATCGCCAAACGCATCGCGCCCGACAGCGCCGATCATGCACGTTCGCGCACCCATGCGCGCGGCGGCGACGGCCTGGTTAGCGCCCTTACCACCGGCATTGGTGATAAAACCGCTGCCACCGACGGTCTCGCCCGCGCGCGGCATGCGCTTGCACGCCACCGAAAGGTCCATGTTCATACTGCCGAACACCGCAACAATGCCGTTGTCTGCCATGGAAACCTCCTCGTCTGCAGGCCTTACGCCCACCGTCGGCGTCGATCGTGCGCTCTCGCACCTCTATAACTTTAGTTCACTTTGATGTGAACGCACCCTTGAGGTTGCGCCAGCAGCAAGCATTCACAGGAGCAGGCAGCTACAATGAATATGTGCCGATTATTCTCGTCATTGGATGATGTTTTATGGAGCAATTCCCGCAATCGAGCCCACGCGGCCCGCGCCGCGCGCCTGATAACCAGGCGCCGCACGAACGCCCGCACGCCGACCGCCGCACCGGCGAGTCGCGACGCGGCCCGAGCCCGCATCGAACGCCCACCAACAAGGGTGCCTATGCAGCCAAGACCAACACCGACGCCACACGCTCGTCCGCTACCGACCAGCAGGCGACCGCTCGCCCCAAATCTCGCTACATTCCTGCGCTCGACGGTCTGCGTACGCTCGCCGTCGTCGCGGTGGTGCTCTATCACCTCAACCTCACGTGGGCTCAGGGCGGCCTGCTCGGCGTCACGATCTTCTTTGTGCTTTCGGGCTATCTGATCACGCGCTTGCTGCTCAACGAAGTCGCTAGGACCGGCCGCATCGACCTTAAGAGCTTCTGGATTCGCCGCATCCGTCGCCTGGTCCCTGCCGTGGTAACGGTAGTGTTCGTGACCTGCGCGCTGTGCACCATCTTTAACCACGTGATGCTCACCAAGATGCGCCCCGACATCCTACCGTCGCTGCTGTTCTTCAACAACTGGTGGCAGATTGCCCAAAACGTCTCGTACTTCAATGCCCTGGGCGACCCCTCGCCGCTCACGCACTTTTGGTCGCTTGCCATCGAGGAACAGTTCTACCTGATTTGGCCGCCACTGCTGTTTGCCATGGTATCCATGCATGTGAGCAAGCCCAACACGCGCCGCGTGGTTCTGGGCCTTGCCGCGGTATCTGCCCTCGCCATGATGGTGCTTTACAACCCCGCCGCCGACCCCAGCCGCGTGTACTACGGCACCGACACCCGCGTGTTCTCGCTTCTGCTGGGCGCCTGGATGGCCTTTATCCCCGATCGCGACCTGGCGCCGGTGCGTCTCGCACATCGTTTGGGGCTCAATCGCCTGGCTGGCGCCGCCAAGCACGGCAAGAACGCCGAGGGCAAGTCTGGCGAGAAGGCCGACGAAGCAGCCGAGACCGCTCCGGCACAGCCGAGCGCCCTCGTGCGCTTTTGGTCCTCGCCCGCATCCATCGATGTGTTGGGCGTCGTGGGTCTGGTTGGCCTTGCCGCCATGGTCGCGCTCACTAACGGCTACACCGCGTTCCAGTATCGCGGCGGCACGCTGTTATGTTCCATCCTCACGCTCATGGTCATCGCGGCCTGCGTGCAGCCCCAGGGAATGGTTGCCCGCGCGCTGTCCGCCGAGCCGCTCGTGTGGGTCGGCAAGCGCTCGTACAGCATCTACCTGTGGCACTATCCTCTGCTGTTGCTCATGAACCCGGTCGCCAACATCAACGATACGCCCTGGTGGCAGTACATTTTGCAGGTGCTGCTGGTGGTTGCCGTAGCCGAGTGCTCCTATCGCTTTATCGAAACGCCGTTTAGGAAGGGCGCCTTCGGCCGCACCGTCGCCGAATTCCGCGATGGCACCACCACGCCCGCCAACTGGGCTCGCGCGCACGTCCCTGTCTGCGCGGCCTGCGCTGTCGTGTTGGTCGTTGCACTGGGCGGCCTGATTTTTGTGCCCGAGACGTCTGCGCTGAGCGGCGAGGGCGCCGAAGTTCTGAACAAGGAAGCCAAAAACACCGCGCCCACCGACCAGCAGGCGGCCGACGACACCGACAAGGACAACGACGGCTTCCCCGATGGCTCCTACGACCTGTTGATGATCGGCGACTCCGTGTCGCTGCGCGCCGTTGATTCCTTTGAGGGCGTGTTCCCGCACAGCCATATCGATGCCGAAAAGGGACGCCAGTTTGATGCGGGCCGCGCGACATTTGAGGGCTATATCCAGCAGAACCTTGCCGGCAAGATCGTGGTCTTTGCCCTGGGCACCAACGGTTTGGTAACGGACGCTCAGGTCGATGCGATCATGGCCGACGCCGGCGAGCAGCGTACTGTCGTGTTTGTAAACACGCGTAGCCCGCAGCCGTGGGTCGGGTCCACGAACCAGGCTATCGCCAACGCCGCCACACGCTACAAGAATGTACGCGTTATCGACTGGTACGGGTACAGCGCCAACCGCAACGACCTGTTCGACGGCGACGGCACGCACCTGTCGACCACCGGCGTGACCGAGTACCTCAACCTGATTTACGATGCGGTCAAGAAAGACCTGCCCGTGCACCCCGAGGACCACGTCAACGATCCGCAGCCGGCAGCCGTCAAATCCGCCGCCGACGCACTCGTCAATGCCCTCGCCTACAAGCCACACAAGCTGGGCACCGACAAGTAACACGCGGCCAAATCTGCTTCCACCCGCAGGGGGCGTCGGCCGTGGCCGACGCCCCCTGCGGCAGTTAGGGACGCTCCTTTTGCACCGGCACCTTGAGGCACTTCTGGCGCAGCCAATGAAGACCTCTAGAGATGAATTTCAAGCCGCTCCGCCGCTCCAGGCATTGTTTCCGCGCCTCGCGCCTGCCCCAAACAATCAAAACAAGCCCTTTTCGCTGCAACCTCAAAGGTCTGTGGGCAAAAAAGGGCAAATATGAGTACTGTTACCATTTTAGTAGCAGGCAAAATCACCCAAAATGGCGTCCGAGTGACCCCTACAACCCCCTAAAGCAGCCAACCTGACTTGTTTAAGGTGTATTGGAGCCAACCTTAATGAACATACTATAGGTTATGTTCATTATCTTCTTGACCGTAAATGCCATCAGTCTAGCAACAGTACTCATATTTGGCATTTTTTGCCCATCGTTATATAACTGACCCCCTGTAGCGGGCAAAAAAAGGCCGCGGCCCATGGCCGCGGCCCGCTCGAAACCCAAAAGAGGCGCTACGCGCTGTAGCCCATCGCCTGCAGAACAAACATGACGACCGTCAGCACCGTAATCACACCGATAGTCGCCCAAGTGAGCACATTCCACACGCGGCCGTTGCGGTTAGTGCCCATAATGTGACGGTCAGCGGCAATAACTACCTGGAACACCAGAACCACGGGCAGCAGCACGCCATTGATGACCTGCGAGGTCATCATAATCTGGAACAGATCGACGCCGGGCATAAGCACCAGCACGGCAGAGATACCGATGATGGCCGTAATGATGCCGCGATAGACCGGGGCCTCGTCCCAGCTGCGGTCGGCACCGCGCTCCCAGCCAAATGCCTCGCAGATAGCGCTCGACGTAACGCCCGGCAGCACGCAGGCGGCCAAGAAGCTCGCCGCGACCAAGCCCGAGGCAAACAGTACCGTGGACCACTGACCCGCAATAGGCTCCAGCGCGCGGGCAGCATCGGCGGCATCGCTAATCTGAATACCCGCCGGGAACAACACCGTACCGGTCGTGATGATAATAAAGCCGGCAATGACATCGGCAGCAAGCGAGCCGCTCACGGTATCAATACGCTGCAGCACGATGTCGTCCTCGCCCGCGTTCTTATCGACCACGTTGTTCTGCGCCAAAAAGATCATCCACGGTGCGATGGTGGTACCGATCGTTGCGACCACGAGCGACACGTAGCTGGGGTCGTTTTGAATATTG
This sequence comes from Coriobacteriaceae bacterium AM04S-08, assembly GCA_027663555.1. Classification (GTDB taxonomy): domain Bacteria; phylum Actinomycetota; class Coriobacteriia; order Coriobacteriales; family Coriobacteriaceae; genus Collinsella. Next base: position 20,721 of record JAQDHS010000019.1, read on the forward strand.
GGCACGACCAGGTCGACCGCGACCTCACCCCAGTTGGGGCCAGCCATAAACGCGGCGACAATATAGGTCACGAAGACGCAGCTTACCAGCAGCAGGATCTTCTCGATGCGCTGGAAACTACCCGACATGGTAAGCATCCACACCAGCAGCGCCACCAACGGCACCGAGATGCTCGCCGGCACGCCAAAGAGAGCAAGGCCGCTGGCGATGCCCGCAAACTCCGAAATGGTCACAGCCGTGTTGGCGATCAACAGCGCCGCCATAGCAAGTACACTCTTGCGCACGCCAAAGCGCTCGCGAATGAGCGATGCCAGGCCCTTGCCCGTGACGCAGCCGCAGCGCGCCGCGGTCTCCTGCGTCACGATGAGCAGCACAGTCATGACGGGAAGCATCCAGAGCATCTTATAGCCATAGCTGGCGCCCGCGCTGGAATACGTTGCAATGCCGCCGGCGTCATTGCCCGAAAGCGCCGCCAGCAGACCGGGACCCATAGCGCCAAAGATGGCCGCGATGGTCAACTTTTGCTTGGTGCCCGACTTTTGCTTGGTATTTTGCACGCGACCACCTAACCCATGACCGACATGGTGAGCAGCACCGCAGCGACGCAGTACGCTACGCACGAGATCATGACGGCAATAACGTTCATGGCGGTGCCCGACGTGTTGAGGTCATGCTCGTCACGCCAGAACAGCACCATCAGGTAAATCACGGCGCTCATGTTGCCAATCAGACAGACGATGGCCGCGATGTTAAAGCACCCGGTAAAGAGTTGCTCCTCAAACATGGACGCATCGGGGAACGCAGCGGTGCGCACCAGCTGGGCGCACAGGTAGGTCACGAGTGACAGAATCAGGCCCATGCCCGTGCTCTGGAAGAAGAACCCCAGATACGGCTTGGGCTCATCGTCGTGACCGTCATACTCCAGGAAGTAGTTCTTGACGAACGACACCATGCGCGAGGCCGCCAGCAGCACGAGCGGCATGGCGCACATGGGGAACACCACCAGATGCGCGGAGCCGAGCGCCGTTCCCAGCACGGTCGCCATGATGCACGACGCGATGCCCCATACAACAACCCAGTACTGGCGATGCACGAACCAGCTGAGCACGTTCGTCGAGTCGTCCGACGCGCTATCGCCCGAGCCGACACCGGCGATCTGCAGGTCCTCCTGATGCTCCTCGGCAATAACGTCCATGGCGTCGTCGAAGGTTACGATACCCAGGATATGACGGTTCTCGTCGCAGACAGGGATGGCAACCAGGTCGTACTTGGTCATCTCGTCCGTTACGTCTTCCTGGTCCTCGTCGGGCGACACATAGACCAGGTCGCGATAGGCCAGCTGACCCAGCGTGGCGTCGCGGTCGGCTACGATCAGCGTGCGCAGCGAAAGCACGCCGGTCAGCATGCCGCTCGGATCCTCGGTATAGACGTAGTAGACGCTCTCGAAGTCCTCGTCGAGCTCGCGAATCGCCTCGATGGCGTCACCGACCGTTGCCGTGGCGGGCAGGGAGACAAACTCCGAGGTCATGATGCGGCCGGCGGTGTTGTCTTCATACCCTAGCAGGTTACGAATCGCCTTCTCCTCCTTGACGCCCATCAGGCGCAGGAGCTTCTCGGCCTTCTCGTAATCGAGCTCGTCGATCAGGTCGGCTGCATCGTCCGGGTCCATCATGGCCAGCATCGACGATGCGTCCGTATCGGACAGGCCCTCGAGCATCTCGGTCATAAGCTCGTCGTCATCGAACTCCGAGATGGCCTCGGCGGCCTGGGCAGTATCGAGCTGCGCAAACACCTGCGCACGTAGGCGCGGGTCGAGCTGCTCGATAATGTCGGCGATGTCGGCAGGGTGCAGCTCGCCGAGCGTCTTGTGCGACACCGAGAGTTGAATGTTCTTGGTCGAGCGGTCGAGCAGGTCCATGTAGGACCAGGCGATAATGTCCTCGCTGAGCGGCTTGCCCAGGTGCTTCATAAAGCCCTCGACGACGTGCTCGAGCGCGGGGCTGATTGCACGCAGCAGACCGCGGGCGCCGACCTCGGCACCCAGCAGGCGCAGCTGATTTTCGCCCGACATGGAAAACTTGATGTCGTTGACGCGCACGACCTTCATGCCCTGCGTGTCGACGATCTGCTTATTGAGAACATCGCGCGCCAGCAGGAGCTCGGTCGGCTGCAGGTACGAGAAGCGAATATTGGTGGCAGACGTATTGAGATACACGCCCGTCTCGTCGATGCGGTCGACCCATTTGCGCCAGCTGATCATGAACGGCGTCTTGCCGGGACCGCGGAACGCGAGCGACGTCACGTGCGGAAAAACTTCGCCGGTTGCAATGCCAAAATCGTTGACCACGCCGAGCTTTTCGCCGTCGACGTCCAAGACCGGCAATTTGAGCATCTCACTCAGATAATTCAATGGTGCTCCCCATCATTATTCCTCCGGACGCGGCCGCGCGTGCGGCGTCCGGGGGCTTCTGGATATGTATACGCATGCGCGGGCGGCACGCCGCTCGACGCTTACACCCCGCGCATGCGCAAAAAGCACCTGCATGGGGTCATCGACTGTATGGTCGAGGTTTGGATTTCACCTGTAACCTTTCTCTTGACCCTCATTAACCGCAGTAACTATAGCATCAGCATCGCCCTGCGGCATCGAATTTATGCGCTGCACATTGCAGGCATACCAAACGCTGACGTATCCGTGACATAGCCATTGGGGACGTTCTTAAACGACTACCCAATGACTACTCTGTGGTGTCATCGTCCTCGGCAAGTTGGGGGAACACGGCGTCCTTGGGCATGGTGACCTTCGTCAGCGAGGTGAGCTTTTTGCTCAGCGACGTGTCCGTCTTGACCAGGTCGCTGAGCGTCACGATCTTGTAGCCGTCGGCAATGAGGCCGTCGATAATCTGCGGCAGCGCCTCGAGCGTCTGCTCGGCGCATTCGTCTCTATCGGTGAGCAGCACGATATTGCCCGGCGTCACCGAATCGAGCACCGTTGAGACCTGCTCGTCGGCACCGTTGAGCAGCCAGTCGCCCGAGTCGATATTCCACGAGACCACGGCGGAGACCAGGTCCATCGCATCAATCCAGTTTTGCTCGTCAAAGGCAGCGTAGGGAGCACGCAGCAGCATCGTCTTCACGCCGGTCGCCGACTTAATCGCATCGGTGCCTTTCGTGATCTGCTCGCATACCGCCTCACGGTCCTGACCCTTGAGCGAATCGTCGCTGTAGCTGTTGGATCCGATTTCGCACCCGGCATCGACAATCGCCTTGGCCGTGGCAGGCGAGGCCTCGGCCGCATTGCCCGACAGGAAGAACGTCGCGGTGACGCCCTTTTCCTTGAGTACCTGCAAAATCTGCTTGGTCGCGCCGCTCGGACCCTCGTCAAACGTCAGCGCCACGTACTTTTTGTTGCCCTTGGGCGCCACGCTGGCGCACGCAACGACGCAATCGGTGGCGGGCACAACCTCGCCGCGGTCCTGCGTCTTGCCCGACTGCTCACCAACCCACACCTCGGAGCGGCCCTGGACACCCCACGTCTGCACATACTCTATGGCGCCCGTGCCCTCGACCTTGAGCTTGGGCTCGATAACCGTAGCCTGAACCTCGTGCTTCTCGTAGGTGTTACGGCCATCCTTGACCGTCACCTTCTCGCCGCCCTCAAGTTCGCGGCTATCCCATTTGCCCTGCTTCACGCGCTTGCCGTCGACCTTCACCGACAGCTTTTCGCCTCCATGGCGCTTGAGCACGCTGTCATCGACGGCCAGCAGGTCGCCTGCGTCGTAGGTGTCAGTCAACTCCTGGTCGTCTATGAGATTCTGCAGCGTAGAGCCCACGCGCACCGCGGTCTTCTGGCCGTTGAGTTCCACGTCCACGCTGCGGTTGACGTAGCCCACGACGGCAGCGATAAACAACACGAGTGCGCAACCCACGGCGATGAGCGCATAGGGCAGGCGAGACGAACGACGGGGCGTACGGCTGTTGCCGATGCGCGCGCTGCGATCGCTAAAGCCGCGGCTATGGTTGAGGTACATCGCGCCGGGCTTACGGTGACGTTTGCGCTGACCGCTGGGCAGCTGCCCCAGATCGCGGCGCGCCGTCGGACGCGTACCCGAACGCCCGTTTAAGTTGGATCCGTTTTGGCGCATGTGCCCTCCCCCATAAACACAGCAAGCCGGAGCAACAGGTCTCCGGCTTGCCTCCCATCATTTGGTACGTCGCTATTTTGTAGCTTTTGACGAGCCTCCGCTCGCCTTTTGGTATTCGTCCTTAAAGGCCTTGAACATGCCGCGCGTCTTACCGAGCTGCTTGCCCAGTGCGCGACTGCCCTTGTCCACGGCAACCGATCCCTTGTCATCGAGCACCTTGGCGCCCTTCTTGACCTTATCGCCCACCACGACACTGGCCTCGGCAGCCTTGGCGGCCGCGCCGCCCGAATACCCGAGCGCCTTGACCTCGTCCGAGACAATCATCGCGCCGTTCTCGTAGCCGCGCAGCATCGTCGGCGGCACCTGCGTGTCACCAACCAAAACACTCGAAGCAGCACCGGCGGTCACATAGAATGCCTGCACGATGCCCGAGCGCGGCTTGAACTCGACGTCCGAGCAATAGCCCACGACGTCGCCCGATTCCGTGCGCACGTCCATACCGACCCAGATGATGCAATCGTCCAGGTTGATGTCGAGGCGCTTGGCGGCGGCGGCATCGTACGTGTCCTTGACGTCATCGACCGCAATGGCGCCCTCGTAGACACCAATGGCGTCGAGCGCTACGAATCGGTCGGGACGCTCGATCATGCCCGCGATATCGGACTGGCGGACCATAAAGCCGACCACGCGCGTACCGCCCGGGGTAAAGACCGGAAAGTGAATCTTTCCGAGCTTTTTAGGGCTGCGCGGTGTGCCGTCCTTTTTGGTGCGCTTGTCCTCGGTAGGCTTGCGATAGATCTTGGCGCCGACAAAATCCCCGGCGCGCATTATGCCTCGGTCGAGGGCTCCGCAGCCTCGGCATCAGCCTCGACGGCGTTCTCGACCACGACATCGGCGGCAGGCGTCACGTTGCCGCCCGAAATGGCGTCGTTGAGCTGCTCGCGCAGCTGGTCCATGCGCTCGCGGGCCAGGTCGACCTTGGCGCGTAGGTCATCGGTCTTGGCGTCGACCATCGGGCCAAAGTCATTCACCGCGGCACGGGCCTCCTCGGCGCTGTGCTCGTAGGTGTCGCGCATATTGTCCCAGGCGTCGTTGGCGATATCGGCAGCCATGGCGCGGGTCTCGGCGCCCGAGCGCGGAGCCAGAGCAACACCGATAATAGCGCCGGCAGCAGCACCAAAAAGTGCGCCGGAGACAAAGCTGAAAGTCTTACCCATGATCATTCCTCTCCTGCGGGCACGTCGGTGCCCACCGTTTGAATGCTGTCCATTATACCCGCAGCGCATCACTTGCCGCTCCGCTCATCTGCGTACGGCAAAGGCGCAGGTACGTGATGGTGATAAACGCGTAGGCCTACTCCTGAGGCATAGCCGGCATGGCCACCGTGGCACCCGGGTCCTCGCCGGCGCCGTCCACGAGCGGCAGGCCGCCCTCATGCGCAGGTCCCGCCGGAACCGTCGCCGCACCGCCAAAGACGGCAGCGGAGGCCTCGTGGTTCTCGGCAACCGCGCCCTCGGTATCAATCGCCACCTGGGGCTCGTCGTCAAAGTTGGGGACGCCCTGGGGCTCGGTGGGAACGGGCTCGGCAGTCGCATCGGCAACGGGCTCCGCGTCGACCGGCACATCGCCCTCGTCAGCGCCCTCGTCCTCGGCAGCATCTTCGCCGTTCGCGGTGGCGACGGCCTCGTGCGGGTCCTTGCCCTCGGCCTCGGCGCGCATGCCCAGCACCAGGTTGCGCAGGCCCGCGACCGTACCTTCCACGTCGGGGGCAGGCTGGTCGGCGTGCAGGTACGCCCAGTCCATCATAAAGGTGGCCGACGACAGCGCACCGATGGCCAGTGCGTCGTCGGGGCACGAAAGCTCGACCTCAAAGACACGCTCGTCATGCTCGCTTACGCGCGTGCGGCCGCACGAGATGCTACCGGCAAGACCGGTCTCGTTCATGAGCTCGACCGTCACGTGCTCCAGCAGATGGCAGAGCTCGGTCTGACCCATGCAGTCCTGGAACTCACGACCGGAATCACCCAGGCACAGATGCTTGGCAATCGCGGGCACCAGGTAGTACACGCGCGCCGTGGCCTCGATGTCCTCCGAGGTCATGAGCGGCATGCCGGGGTTCACCAGCACGTGCGCGCAAATCTTGTCCTCGCTGACGGTGACCTTAAGGATGTTGAACAGGCCTGCCATAACTCTCCCCTACTCGTCCTTGCCCTACTCGTCGCCGTCGTGCGGGTCCGCAGAGCCCGCACCCGACGCCGCCGGCTTCTCTGCCGAGGACTCGGAATCCTTCTTATCGGTTTCGGCCGGAGCGATCACGCGAATGAGCGAGATGCGCTGGCCACGCATCGACTGTACCTTGAACTTGTACCCTGCGACCTCAAACACCTCTCCGATGTCGGGCACCGAGTCGCAAAGCTCCAAAATCCAGCCGGCGATGGTCTCATAATCATCGCTTTCCTCGAGCGGCCAACCAAGCTCAATCGCGTCATCGCACGAAAAACGCCCATCGACGAGCCACTCGCGGCGCGAAAGGCGCGTGAGGTACTTGTTGTCGGGGTCGAACTCGTCCTCGATCTCGCCGACGATCTCCTCGACGATGTCCTCGATGGTGATGATGCCGGCCGTGCCGCCGTACTCGTCCACGACCACCACGATCTGGTCGTGCGAAGTCTGCATCTCGGACAGCAGCGGCAGGATGTCCTTGGTGTCGGGCACAAAGGTGGCGTCGCGCAAAAAGCCGGCGATGGGCTGGTCGCCCTTGCCGTCGAGCGCGGGCTGGATCAGGTCCTTGATGTGCGCGATGCCCGCGACGTTGTCGGGGTCCTCGTGATAGACGGGGATACGGCTAAAGCCGGTCTGGCGCATGGTGGATAGCACGCTGGCGACCGTCTCGTCATCCCCGCACATGGTGGTGTCCACGCGCGGCACCATGACCTCGCGGGCAACGGTGTCGCCCAGGTCGAAGATCTCGTGGATCATGCGCTTTTCCTCGTCGAGCAGGTCATCCTGCTCCGAGACCATGTACTTGATCTCTTCCTCCGAGACGTTTTGACGGTCGTCGGCGCTCTTGATGCGTAAGACTCGGGCTAGGCCATCGGAGCAGGCGCCGGTCAGCCACACGAGCGGACGGGCGATCTTTTGGAAAAACGACAACGGTCCCACGACCTGCTTGGACACGCCCTCGGCGTTAGCGAGGCCGATGCGCTTGGGGACGAGCTCGCCGATCACGATGGACACGAAGGCGACCGCGACGGTGATGATGACCGGCGCCAGGCCGCGCGCGATGGCAGAGAGCGGCGCGATGCCAAAGCTCATGAGCCACGTGGCAAGCGGGTCGGACAGGCTCGTCGAGGCGACGGCGGACGAGGCGAAGCCCACGAGCGTGATGGCGACCTGGATGGTGGCGAGCAGCTGGTCGGAGTCGGCGGCCAGCTTAATGGCACGCTCGGCGCGCTTGTCGCCCTCCTCGGCCTCATGCTCCAGCACGGCGCGCTTGGCCGTGGTGAGCGCCATCTCGGACATAGAGAAGTAGCCGTTGATGAGGGTCAAAACGAGGGTAGTGATAAGGGAGATGGTTATGTCCATCGGGAGTTTCTCGAACCTCCAAGATTCGGGACGTTAGGTAGTAAGCGTAGGTGACGGATAGGGCAATTGCGCCGGTCGCCCGTGGGAGCAAGGGCATGGGCGCGGTCGCTAGATTACGAAGAGGATCACCGCCATGAACTGGAAGATGCTGCCGGCGAGCACCCACAAGTGGAAAACACTGTGCAGATAGCGCACGTTTTTGGCGATATAGAACGGCACGCCCACGGTATAGCACACGCCGCCAACGGCGAGCAGGGCAAGCGCCACGGGGTTGAGCAGCGACACGAGCTCGGGCAGCTTAAAGACGACGAGCCAGCCCATCAGCAGGTAGACCAGGCCGCTTACCCAGTGCGGCTGACGCTCGCGCAAAAAGCACTCGAGTGCGATGCCGATGATGGCGATGGCCCACACGGCAAAGAACAGCGCAGGGCCGCCGTCGTTTGCGAGCGTGATGAGGCAAAACGGGGTATAGCTGCCGGCTATGAGCAGGTAAATGCAGCTGTGGTCGATGATGCGAAACACGCGCTTGGCGCGAGCGGGCTGAATCGCGTGATAGAGCGTGGAGGCCAAGTATTCGAGGATGATACTGACACCATAGACAATCGCCGCGGCCATGTGGGCCGGGCCTCCGCCGCGCAGGGCAGCGAATACGATCAGGAGCACCAGGCCCGCGATACCCAGCAGGCAGCCGACACCATGGGTGACGGAGTTCATGATCTCCTCGCCCACCGTGTAGTGTGGAACGGCCGCGGTCTTGGGTCGCGGCTTAGAACTGTCGCTCGAATCGGACATGCCGGTTACATCCTCCAATGTAAAGAGTTCTCAACACTATATCAAAGCGTCTGGGTACATGCGAAATTTGCACCATACGTGACCCTTTGTTTACCCATTCTTTGCCTGTTGACGCGTCAACGGCGAACATCCATAATGCGCTTGTTTTAAATGTTGATGTATTAACATCTTATAGGAATGCTTCTTATGTCTCAAAACGCACGTTCCCATCGAAAACTCAAGATAGCCGGCATCGTTGCGCTGGTGCTCGTTGTCGCGCTGCTGGGGTTTGCCGGCAACTTCTTGTTCGACTTTGCCCTGAATCCCCAAGCGCCCTACACCATGAAGATGATGCAGGACGGCAAGGACGCCGAAAAGGGCGAGCAGATTGACGCCGAGGAGGGCGAGGCACGGGCGTGGTTTAAGGAAAACCGCGAGAGCAGCAGCCTCACCGCGGACGACGGGACCGAGCTTGCCGCCTGGTATTTTGCTGCGTCGGAGAGCACGCACGACTACGCCGTCTGCCTGCATGGATATACCAACGAGCCCATCGGCATGGCCCGATACGTCAAACGATTCCACGACCGCGGCATGAACGTACTCGCACCCGCCGCCCGCGCCCACGAGCGCTCCGGCGGCGACTATATCGGCATGGGCTGGCCCGAGCGGCTCGATGTCGTTGCATGGATTGGGCGGATCGTTCAGGCTGACCCCGAGGCGCGCATCCTGGTCTTTGGCGAGTCGATGGGTGCGGCAACCGCCATGGACGTCGCGGGGGAATCTCTGCCCGCAAACGTGAAATGCATTATCGAGGACTGTGGTTATACGAGTGTTTGGGACGAGTTTTCTCTGCAGCTCAAGGACGTGTTCGGCCTGCCCAGCTTTCCCTTGCTCGATGTAGCAAACTTGGTGTGCAACGTGCGCGCGGGCTACGACTTTCATAAGGCGAGCAGTGTGGAGCAACTCAAACACGCGACGGTTCCCATGCTGTTTATCCACGGCGACCAGGACACCTTTGTGCCGTACGACATGCTCGACCAAAACTACGACGCGTGCGCCAGCAAGGTCAAGCAAAAGCTCACCATCCATGGCGCCACCCACGCCAAGAGTGCGCAAGTTAACCCCGAGCTCTACTGGAACACGGTCGACGACTTCCTCGACGAGTATTTTTAGGCAAATAGTACGGTTTGCTGGTCTATCTGACCCCCTGTTTTCGGAAGTGCGGGGAAATCGCGCGAAGTCCGACCAGGCCACAGTTTTACCAACAATTTATCAGGGGTTTTGTTGTCAAAAAACGGTTTGTGGTCGGTGGTATTCGATTTTTCACCGCACTTCTGAAAAACCGCCCGTGGGCGCTGTGCTCACGGGCGGTTTTTACTAACGTTGCGCTACAAAAGCGCTTGATATGTCCAATAGTTAGGTGCTACTTGACCTCGATGAGCTCGTACTTGCTCGTGCCCAGGCCGATCTTCTCGGCATGCGCGATGCACGCGCGCCAGTCGGTGTCGGGATGCGTGATGCAGAAGGGATCCTTGGCCTGCTCGCCCTCCAGATGCTCGTGATTATGCTCCATCTTGGCCGCGCTGTCGGTAAGCTCGGTGTTAGGCAGCGGCTCGGACGCCAGGACGGCGTCGGCGCAGGCCTGGTCGATGGCGACCGGGTCGAAGCTCGCGAACATGCCGATGTCGTTGACGATGGGCGTGTCATTCTCGGGATGGCAGTCGCAGTTGGGGCTGATGTCCATGGCGAGCGAGATGTGGAAGCTCGGGCGGCCGTCGACGATGGCCTTGGTGTACTCAGCGATCTTGTAGTTGAGTACGTCGGCCGCGGCATCATAGTCGGGCTTGATGCAGTCCTGGTTGCACGCCGCAATGCAGCGTCCGCAGCCCACGCAGCGATCGTGGTCGATGGCGGCCACGTGAACCGTGCGAGTGCTGCCGTTGGCAAGCTCGCGCTCACGCGTACCGTCAAACGTGATGGCGCTGTGCGCGCATATCTTCTCGCAGGCACGGCAGCCAACGCAGTTGGTGGTATCGACGCTCGGCTTGCCAGCGGCGTGCTGCTCCATCTTGCCGGCACGGCTACCGCCGCCCATACCCAGGTTCTTCATGGCACCGCCAAAGCCGGCCTGCTCATGGCCCTTAAAGTGGGTGAGGCTAATCACGATGTCGGCGTCCATGAGTGCCTGGCCGATCTTTGCCTCGCGCACGTACTCGCCGCCCTCGACCGGAACGAGCGCCTCGTCGGTGCCCTTGAGGCCGTCGGCGATGATGATCTGGCAACCCGTGGCATACGGGGTAAAGCCGTTCTGGTAGGCGGTGTCGATGTGCTCGAGCGCGTTTTTGCGGCTGCCCACATAGAGCGTGTTGCAGTCGGTGAGGAAGGGTTTGCCGCCCAGCTCCTTCACGACGTCTGCGACGGCGCGGGCGTAGTTTGGGCGCAGAAAGCTCAGGTTACCCAGCTCGCCAAAGTGAATCTTGATAGCGACGAACTTGTTCTCGAAGTCGATCTGCTCAATGCCGGCGCGGCGAATGAGGCGTTTGAGTTTGTCGAGCTGGCTCTCGCGAGCATGCGTGCGCAGGTTGGTGAAGTACACCTTTGCCGGTGCTGCGGGTGCGGTTGCGGTCATAGATATATCCCCTCGGTCTATATGGCGTTACAGACATAGAGGATGGTACCCGGTGAAGTGGGGTTGAAGTCAAGCACGGCCACTCATTGAGGACAGACTTAAATGAGTGCCGTCAGGGACAGTCCCTGCCAGCCCGGCCGACGAGCCGGCAATCCGACAAAGACTGTCCCCGATGACTAGTCGTTTAAGAACGTCCCCAATTGCTACTCTTGCACCTTGAGGGCTTCGGCCAGGCCGACGCGCTTGATAGAGCGCGTGTGTAGCAGCGCCACGACCAGGTAGGTCGCAAAGCCAATGCCGACGCATGCAGCCATGGACCAAGCGGGCACGTAGATCTCGATATTGCCGTTGTAGGCGAGCAGCATCGAGCGGAAGATGGCCGTGAGCGAGCCAATAATGACCGGCAGGCTCAGCACGAGCGACGCCGCCACGCACAGCGTGATCGAGCGGATGTACAGATGCGAGATCTCACTATCGCGATAGCCAAAGACTTTCATGTAGCTGATCGAACGGGCGCTGTGGTCGATCACCGCTTTGGTCAGCAGGTACATAAACAGCAGGAAGATAAACACCGCGAGCCCGATCATCATTCCGATCATTTTGCTCATCATGCCGATGAACTGGTCACCCACGGCGCGCATGTCGTCGGGCGTGGTGTCGCCGGCAAAGTAACGAGCATCGAGGTCGAGCTTCTCGTCGCTCACATAGCCGTTAAAGTAGGCGGCGTCGTTGTCGAACAGCTCGTTAAAGTCGTCGATACTCATATAGATGTTCATGTCCGACTTGGAGCCCCAGGCACAGTCCTTGCCCGCGTACTCAAAGGAATAATGCTCGCCCTCGTACTTGTCGCTGAGCGTGACCTTCTGGCCCTCGCTCCAGCCAAACTTATCGAGCAGACCGCCGCCAAAGACGACGCGGCCATCGCCGATGTTGAGGCCCTTCCAGTAGCGCGAATCGGACGAGATGCCGTAGACAGAAATCGTCTCCTCGCCATTACCGTCGCCACGGTCGTACTGCAGCTGGTAAACGGCATATTTCTCGGCCTGCGCGATTGCGCCCGCGCCGTTGTCAGTCGTATTGACCGGGTGGATATCGTCGTTGTCAGTGTCGATCTTAGAGGCCTTGTCGATCAGATCGATGGCCTCATCGCGGTCGCAGCCGAGGGCATCGGCAAGATCGTCAAGGCGCGCGTAGAGCGCATCCTTCTTGTCCTGGACCTTGGCAAGCGCATCCTGCGCCGCAGTCAGGCTCTCGGCAGACGGAGATGCGGTCGCGGCATCGGCTGCCGTCTGCGCCGCATCGGCCGCGTCGTCAAGCTCGTCATCGGCATCCTGGGCGGCGGAAAGCAGCGCACCGTCAACCGACTGCAAGCGCTCGAGTGCCGACCACTGCTCGCGCTCCTCGGCAGTGCCCTCGAGCTCCAGCGGAGCTTTGAGCGTGTACTGGTGCTCGGCGACCAGGCTCGTCTCGAGGTTGTCGGCGTAGTGCGTCATCGTGGGCAGAATCGCCAGGCCAAAGAGCAGTAGCAGCGACGCAAACGCAATGCCCACGAAGAGCGTGGCGAAGTTGCCCAGGTTGCGCAGGAAAACGCGCAGACGGAAGCGGGAGACAAAGCCCATGCGTTCCGGCAGCTGCAGACCGCGCTTGGTACCCGACTTACCGCTCGCCTCGTGACGAAGGAACTGCAACGGCGTCTTGCCCATCTTGCGGAGCAGGCCCACCAGCGTAATGAGGATGAGCGCGGCGGCGGGGACTACAGCGCACTTCACAAAGATCTCCCAGCTCCAGTACACCTGGAAGGGAGGCAGGCTATACGAACCGTAATAGAGGCCGCGCATGGGCTCGGTAAAGAACGCGACGCCGAGCGCGGTGCCCAAAAGCGCCGCGAGCACGCCCACGATGGCGGGAAGCGCGAGGTAGTGCAGCACGATCTCGCGGCGGCGATAGCCGCTGGCGAGCAGCGTGCCGATGATGGCGCTCTCCTCCTCGATGGTGGCGTCGGTGAGCACCACAAAGACAAACGCCATGATCACGATGATGATGTCGAGCAACGTCATCCACATCATGGAGTCGCCGTCCACGTCGTCGCGCGCATAGCCAATGCCCTGATTGGAATCGGCATCGATCAGATCGTCCACGCGCGCATCGGCATCGGTCAGCGCCTCGACCATATCCTGCTCCGCATCGATGCGATCCGCGGTGGGGAGGTCGCGATCGGTAAAAGCAAAGGAGTAGGTGTAGGCAGGTGCACCACCGGCATCCTCGAGCGCGGCAAAGCCGGCGTCGGTGACCTCGGCCACACCATAGGTGATGGTGTTCACCGTAAAGTCCGAATTGTTGAGGAACAGTGCCTGGCTATCGGGCTGGGTCATGATGCCGCAGATGGTGTAGGTGCGGCCCTCAAGCTCAACCTTATCGCCCACGACAAGGTCGTTGTTGGTGGCGAAGACACGGTCGATTGCCACCTCATCGTCCGTCTTGGGCTGCCTGCCTTCGCAGTAGGACGCAATGTCAACCTTGGTGCGATGCGCGTAGGTGCGCAGGGTGCGCTTGGTGCCGTCGTCGCCGGCGGTCTTTTTGATGATGGCGTCGATGGAGAAATTCTTGTAGAGTGTGACGCCGCCGACGTCCTCAGCCGCGTCTTCGGCAGCCTTGAGCTGCTCGTCGGTGGCCTCGAAGGAGGTAGTCACGCGGCCGTCCTCGATCGTGTACTCATCGCGCATGTCGTCAATGAGGCAGCCGATGGAATGCGCCGCGAGCAAAAAGCCCGACGTGAGGGCGATGCTTCCGCACATAAGCAAAAAGATGCCCAGGTACTTACCGACATTGCGGCGCAGCTCGCGCGGGAGTCGCTTTGCGAGAGGTGTCATGGCGTCGCCTACCAATCGAGATCGGCGGCCGCGATGGGCGATTCGTTGAGCTCGTCCTCGACGATACGGCCGTCGCGCAGGCGCATCACGCGATTTGCCATGCGCGCGATGGCGGCATTGTGGGTGACAATGATGATGGTGCAGCCGTAGGTGCGGTTGACATCCTCCATGAGCTGCAAGATTTCCTTGGACGTCTTGTAGTCAAGCGCGCCCGTGGGCTCGTCGCACAGCAGCAGGCCCGGGTTTTTGACGAGCGCGCGGCCGATGGCGCAACGCTGCTGTTGGCCGCCCGAGACCTGGCGCGGGAACTTGTTGCGGTGCTCGTAGAGGCCCAGCGAACGCAGCAGGTCGTCGATGTTGAGCGGGTTTTTGGACAGGTGCGCCGTGACCTCGATGTTCTCCTTGATGGTGAGATCGGGCACCAGGTTGTAGAACTGAAAGACAAAGCCCAGCTCGCGGCGTCGGTATTCGCCCAGATCGGTAGGTTTGAGCACCGTGAGGTCGCAGCCGTCCACCATGATGGAGCCGCCGTCGGCATCCTCTAGGCCGCCGATGAGATTGAGGAACGTCGATTTGCCCGAGCCCGAGGGCCCCAGCATGACGCAGATTTCGCCGCGGTTGATGGACGTATCGATACCGTCGAGCACCATCAGGCGCGCATCGCCGTCGCCGTAGTGTTTCTTGAGTCCGTTGACCTGGACGTAGGCTTTCTGCGCTGCCATGTCATCCCCCATTGTTAGCCTTCTACTACTTTTCTAGGGTAATAGTAAACCTCGGCGAACTATTTTTAAGCGGCAGGCGCAATTTTTTCCAACCTACTCATTGGGGACAGACTTAAATGACTGAAACCACTCATTTAAGTCTGTCCCCAATGAGTGCCGCTAGGGACGCTCTTTCGCCACCCGACAGATAGGGACAGCCCTTGCCAGCCCGGCCGGCGAGCCGGCGAATCGGCAAAGACTGTCCCCGATGACTAGTCGTTTAAGAACGTCCCCAATGGCTAGGTGGCTAGGCGCGGGATTTGGCGTGTGCGAGGGCTAGGCCTACGGCGGCGATGGCGGCGGCGAAGAGCACGGTGACGCCCAGGTCGCAGGCGATGTCGCCCAGCACGGTGGACGTCAGGTCCGCGGCGAGCGCCTTGCTGATCGCGTCGTTCACCCAATATGTCGGCACAAAGTGCGCCACCGTCTGCACGGCCGAACCCATCAGCGACAGCGGCATCCAAGCGCCTCCCAAAAACGTCATGAGCATGCCGAGTAAGTTGCCCACGCCGTTGAGCAGCTCCTCGCGCGCGCCCAAGCTCGACAGGGTAAAGCCAACGGCCAGCGGCGTGCACGCCAGGGCAAACGTCGCTGCCAGCGCCAGACACACACGACCCACACCGACCTCGGCAACCGCGCCGGCAAAGCCCGCGACACCCACCATGCTCGACACGAACCAGATGCAGACGGTGAGCACCGCGGCGGCCGCGAACACAGCAAGCGAACGCTGGCGCTCGGAGACCGGGCCGGCCTCCATGCGGCGCACGCGCTCGGGCTCGTTCATGCCCGAGAACACCAATCCCACCGACACGATGACCGACGAGATGATCGCGTACGCGCCAAAGTTGAAGTACGACTCGAGTGGGGCGACGGCAGTCGATTCGACCTTGACCTGCTCGATCTGGACCTCGGCGCGCTTGGCGGCAGCATGCTCGGCGGCCTTGGCGACCTCGCCGTCGGAAGCAGCTGGCTCAAGCGCCGCCGCAGCACCCGCGAGCGAGATCCAGCGTGAGGCCTCGGCAGACGAAAG
This sequence comes from Coriobacteriaceae bacterium AM04S-08, assembly GCA_027663555.1. Taxonomy (GTDB): domain Bacteria; phylum Actinomycetota; class Coriobacteriia; order Coriobacteriales; family Coriobacteriaceae; genus Collinsella. Next base: position 36,512 of record JAQDHS010000019.1, read on the forward strand.
CGCCGCCGCCATGGTGCCGGAGCCGTAGGTCACATCGAGCCTGGGCAACTCCTCCCCCGCGCGGGCGGCCGCAACGAGGTCGTCCTCGAACCCCTCCGGGATAAAGAACACGCAGTCGGCGCTGCCCTTGGCGCTGTTACTCTTGGCGAGCGCGTCCGCAAGGTCGTACGTGTCGTCGCCGACGCCCGTGACCAGGTCAAAGCGTGAGCCTAGGTGCTTGGTAAGCGCCCGCGAAAGGTCGCTATTGTCGCGGTCGACCACGATCACGTTGGTGTCGTAGGGCTCGTACTCGGTAAGCTGCGACGAGTTCCAGCTCACCGATGCCGCGATGAATACGCCCATGAGCGAGATGAACACCGTATAGATGAGCAGATAGAGCGGGTGCGCGAGCGCCATGCGAAGCGCGGTCTTAAAGGTGCTCATAGCGGCTCCTTCCAAAGATCAGCGTAGCGGCGGCGACAAACACCAGGGCCATCAGGACGAGCGCACCAGCGCGAACGGCAAAGGGCCCCAGGTCCTCAAAGAAATACAGGCGATTGAACATGTCGCAGATGAGCTTGACGGGGTTGAGCCAGCACTCGGCCGGGCAGGCGCGGGCGACGTCGTCGGCAAGCGCCATCGCCGGCTCGCCGTAGAGGCCGGCGAACAAGGCACACGTGGTGGCAAAGCCCGTGAGGATGCCCGACTTGGACGCCTTGCCGCCCTTAACGGGCAGCGTGCCCACAAAAAGGCCCAGGCCCGTGGCGGCAAGCGCGGACACGGCGCCGCCCACCAGACACAGCCCCTCGCGCCCGCCAAAGTCGACGCCAACGACTAGGCGCACGTAGCCGATCGCAACCGCCATCGATGCAAAGGAAACCAGCCACGAGCCGACAAAAATGCCGGCCAGCGACGCCGTCTTGGAAAGACCGCCCACGCAGCGGCGCGCGCCAAGGCCCGACAGATTAGGCTGCAAATCGACGACGCTCAAGGCGGCAAACTCGGCAGACATCATCGCGACCAGGCCAAAAAGCGCGTAATAGTAGATGACCGTGCCATCGGGCGTGGTGCGCGTCAGGCTCACGCGGCGGGTTCCGCCCTCGAGCGACAGGGCGTGCGCAACCGCCGCCGGATCGGCGAGCGCCGCCGGGTTGTCCTGGGCAATCTTGGACATGAGCTCGGCATTTTGCGTATACGAGCTTGCCACCGTTTCAAGGATGCTGCGGTCGGTGAGCACCGACGAGGCGCGCGAGCTGTCGTAACTCGACAGCAGCGTGAGCCTGGGCGTGCCCGCGGCATCAACCGTATAGATGCCCGCGACCTCGCCGGACTTGAGCGCACGGTTCGCGGCGTCCACATCCTCGCACTCGTGGATCTCGAGCAGCTGATCGTTGTCTTCCTTGGCAAGCGACGTCGCCACGCCCTTAAAGGTCGAAGCGTCCCAAGCCTCGTCCGCCACGACGGCAACCGGCACCGGGTCGATCTTGCCGTCGGAGCTGAGGTTAGCAAACATAAACATGAACATCGTGGAAAGTGCGACGGGAAAGAGAGCACCCCAGACCCACGTGCTCGGCCGGCGCAGCAGCGTCTTGACCGTAGTGATGATGGTGTTGAACATGGCTGCCCCCTAGTCGCGCAGCTCGCGGCCGGTGATCTCGAGGAACACGTCGTTGAGGGTCGGCGGTTCGGAATAAATGCGGCCGAGCGCCACGTCATGCGAACGCAGCACATCGAGAATGTCCGTCAGGTTATGCGGGCTCGCCTCGCACGAAAACGTGAGCTGGCCCGCCGTCGCCGACAGGTCCAGGACATGCGGCAGGCTCGCGACGGCACCGAGCGCCGCGCTCGGCACCTCGCCGACCTCGATCACGATCTTCTCGCCCATCTGAATCATGCGCTTGAGCTCGTCGTTGGTGCCCTGCGCCAGCACGCGCCCGCCGTCCATGATCATGATGCGGCTGCAGATCTGCTCGACTTCCTCCATGTAATGGCTGGTGTACACCACCGTGGCGCCCTCGTCGCGCAGGCGGCAGATGCCCTCCAGGATGGCGTTGCGGCTCTGCGGATCGACTGCCACCGTGGGCTCGTCAAAGAAGATGAGCTCGGGCTTGTGCGCGATGCCACAGGCAATGTTGAGGCGGCGTGCCAAGCCGCCCGAGAGCTTTCCGGGACGAAACTTGGTAAAGTCGCCCAGGCCGACAAAGTCGATCGCCTCGTCCACCAGCGCGCGGCGGCGCTTGCGGTCGTTGACGTAGAGGCTGCAGAAATAGTCGATGTTTTCGCGCACGGTGAGCTCGTCGAACACCGCCACCTGCTGTGGCACCACGCCGACGCGACGCTTAAGGTCGTAGCGGGTGGGCGTCATGGGCTCGCCGAACAGCTCAATGGTGCCTTTGTCGTAGGCAAGCAGCTGCAAGATACAGTTGATGGACGTGGTTTTGCCCGAGCCGTTGGGGCCCAGCAGGCCAAAGATCTCGCCGGGGGCGATGCTCAGGTTAAAGTGGTCGAGCGCAATAAGGTCATCGTAGCGCTTGACGAGGTTTTCGACGTGGACGATGTCTGTCATGAGGCGGCCCTTCTGTTGGTCGTGGCCCGGTACGATTGCATCATCGCAGGAGCGGACGGCGCGCACCAGTGAGCTTTGTCACGAGTGCGAGGGGGCGGAGGCGAAACCCCCGCTCGCGCGAGCGATCGACGCCGCTTTGCCGCGCGGGAGGAATGTCACGGTTGCCCCGGGCGGCGCCTCCCCCGCGCGCGGCTTCGCGTACAATACCCGTATGAACAGGCTTTTCGACAAATCGATCGTGCTGGCGTGCTGCATTGCGGCCGCCACGGGCCTTGCTGTGGACGCTCGCCTGGTCGCGGCGTTTTGCCTTGGCGTTATTGCCACCTCGCTGGCCGAGCTCGCACAGAAGGAACGCACGAGCCGCACAAGCGAGGCCGCGAGCTACGCTTACATCATCGCGGCTGTCTTCGTGCCGCCGTTTGTGCCGTTTGCGCCCCTCGCCCTCTATGACATCGCGCGGCGCGTGCGCCGTGAACGCGTTTGGGTCGCGCTGGGCATTGGCGTCGCCTTTGTCTTTGCACTCGTCGCGGACCTTCGCGCCGACGCGCTTGCCGCTCGAACGCTCCTGCTGACCGCCATCCTTTCAGTCGCCGCCACCCTACTGTCACTGCGTACCGCCCAGTTGGAGCGCGAGCAGCAGCGCATGCGCCGCATCCGCGACGAGCTGCAGGAACGAGCCCTCGCGCTCGAAGCGCGCAACCGTGACCTTGCCGACCGCCAGGACTACGAAGTCGAGCTCGCGACACTCGCCGAACGCGCCCGCATCGCGCGCGAGATCCACGATAGCGTTGGCCACCAACTTACACGTGCCTCGCTGCAGACCGAGGCCCTGCGCGTCGTGCACGCCGACGAGCCCAGGGTTGCCGCCGATTTCGCCGACGTCAAGCACACCGTTGACGAGGCGCTCCAACTTGTGCGCGCCAGCGTCCACGCGCTCAATGACACTGCCGCCGACCTCTCCGTACAGCTCGAGTGCATCGTGGAAGGCGCGTGCTCAGATGGCGGCCCGCAGATTGAGCTTGAGGTTTTGGCCGAGCATGCGCCCGCCAACATCACCAACTGCTTTGCGGCGGTCCTGCGCGAGGCGCTCTCCAACACCATGCGCCACGCCCGCGCGCAAAACGTTGTTGTGCGATGCTTGGAGCATCCATCGTTTTACCAGCTCATCGTTACCGACGATGGCACGGGCGGGACCCAGACGGGCGGTCGCGGCATCGCCGAGGGCATGGGGCTCGGCTCCATGCGCGAGCGCGTCGAGGCGCTTGGCGGCACCTTCACCGCCGGCCCGCGCGCCGGCGCCGGCGGCTGGCGTGTGTTTGCCACCGTTCCCAAACAGCAAGGAGATGAGGCCCGATGAGGCTCATAGTTGTCGACGACGACCGTTTGGTGGTCGATTCGCTCAAGATTATCCTGGGCGCACAGCCGCAGATCGAGGTGGTGGGTACCGGCGCCAATGGCGACGACGCGGTCGCGCTCTACGCCGAGCACGCGCCCGATATCGCGCTACTCGACATCCAGATGCCGGGGCGCGACGGCCTTTCGGCGGCACGCGAGATCCTCGAGCGCGACCCTGCGGCGCGCGTGGTGTTTCTGACAACATTCTCGGATGACGAGTACATTGTGTCGGCGCTCAAACTGGGCGCCCGCGGCTACCTGATCAAAACCGATGTCGCCGCCATTCCACCGGCACTGGCGCAGGTCATGGACGGCAAACGCGTGCTCGAGGGCAAGGCGATCGAGGACATCGATTTTGACGGGACAGGCGCCGATGCCAGCACGCCTCGCCGACCCGCCGCCTTTGCCAGCCTGACCGACCGTGAGTTCGAAGTCGCCGAGCTCATCGCCCGCGGCCTCGATAACAAGGAGATTGCCGCCGCCGCTTACATGGGCGAAGGCACCGTACGCAACCACATCAGCTCGATCCTTGCCAAAATGGGCCTACGCAACCGCACGCAGATCGCCATCGCCTACCTGCGAGGGTAATTGCCCAACAACCGACCACCCCGGCATAGCAAAATGGCTGCTATCGATTTAATGCCATTTCAAAACTATGCCGGTTTACTACGATGAATCACCTACCTTCGACCACGGCAAATTGCACGCTTCCAAAACCGCAGGTAGAACGCTTGCGATATTTAGAAAAATGCAGTCATGGTCGGGAATGTCGAGTTCATCGTAGTAAACCGGCATAGTTTTGTTCGGGCGGCCCTGCGCGAGTGCCTCCGCAAGCCTTGCGAGACCAAAATGATCTGCTTTCTTCCGCCCGCGGAGATCGGCTGACGGCGCCCGCCACGAAATGGGCCCATCTACTACGTTTGACCCGATACCCCTGACCATAGCCGCGTTTCATGAAAAATCGCAGGCGTTCTACCTGCGGTTTTCATTTCACATTACTTGCCGTGGTCGAGGGCTGCCGCCTAAACATAGTAGATGGGCCCATTTCGTGGCAGACGGGTCACGCGGCAGCCCTCGCAAGGCAAAAATGATCCGTTTCCCTCTGTCCACGGGAGATCAAAGGCTGTTACTGATATGGTGCCATTTCAAAACTATGCCGGTTTACGGGGCTAAAGTCGGAGCCCTCATCCATACCCCCTATTTTTGAAAAACAGCAAGCAGTCTACCTGCGGTTTTATTATCTTGGTTTTCGATATGGTCGGAGGTTCGCTATCCAGCCCCGTAATCCGGCATAGTTTTGTTCGCGACGGCCCAACCGCGCGTTTAAGCGCGGGGCCGGCGGGGCATTTTTGCCCCGCCGGCCCCTATTCCAGTTCTACTCCTGCGCTACTCCGGCTTAGTTTCTACCGTGGGAGTCTTGTCCGCCGCAACTAGAGTGCGGGCGGTGTCCATGCTCAGGCAGTGTTTAGGGCAGCTTTCGATGCACTCGCCGCACACCACGCAAGCATACGGGTCGATCGACCACGTTCCGCCCTTGCGATCGACCGCGAGCGCGCCCGCCGGGCAACGCCGCGCGCACATGCCGCAGCAGATGCACGCGTCCATGTCGTTGACGATATGCCCGCGCAAGCGCTCGGGTGCCGCGAGCTTCTCCTGCGGATAGCACACCGTTACCGGCTGCTTGACCATAGAGCCCAAGGCCGTCTTGGCAAATGTCAGCAAACTCATGCCGCGCCTACCTTTCCGTGCAGCTAATGCAGGGGTCGATGGTCAGGATAATCATGGGCACGTTGGCAAGGAGCACGCCCTGCAGCGCATGTGTCAGACCCGCCAGGTTCTGCGACGTCGGCGTGCGCACGCGGAAGCGGTCCAGGTTCTTGGTGCCGTTACCGCGCACATAGTAATACGCCTCGCCGCGCGGCTGCTCAATCACAACCTCGCCGCGTGCGCCGTCGGCCGGCGTAAGCTTGGTGCGCCCGCCGATCCCGTCGTGCGGAATCTTGCCCACAAGCTCCTTAATGATGTCCATGGCCTGCGTGACCTCGGCACAGCGCACCTGGCAGCGGGCATAGCAATCGCCATCGGTGGCGACAACCGGCTCAAACGCAGCCAGGTCCGCATAGGCACCGTCGCTAAACATGCGCACGTCGTAGTCCACGCCCGAGGCGCGCCCAAACGGGCCGACCATCGACAGATCCAGCGCGTCCTTCTTGCTGATCACGCCCACGCCATGCAGGCGCTCGCCACAGCTGACGTCGTCCAAAAACGTATGCACCAGGGCCTCGTAGTCGGGACGCATGGCATCGAGCGTCTGGACAATGCCAGCCAGCTCGGAGTCCTCAATGTCGTGCTTTAGGCCGCCGATCTCGTTAATCGAAAGGATCACGCGGCCACCGCACGTGCTCTCGAAGATCTTGAGAATCTGCTCGCGCAGGGTCCACGACCGATAGAACAGCGCCTCGAAGCCAAAGGCATCGGCGAGCAGGCCCAGCCACAGCAGGTGCGAGTGGATGCGCGAAAGCTCGTGCAAAATAGTGCGGATATACTGCACGCGGCCGGGCACCTCGATGTCGAGCATGCGCTCGCAGGCGCTGGCATAGCCGTAGCTGTGGCCCACGGCGCAAATGCCGCAGATGCGCTCGGCGATGTAGCCAAACTGGTGCATGTCGCGCTTTTCGGTGAGCTTCTCGAGTCCGCGGTGCACAAAGCCGATCTGCGGAATTGCCTCGATGACGCGGTCGTCCTCGATCACCAGGTCCAGATGAAGCGGCTCGGGCAGCACCGGGTGCTGCGGGCCAAACGGAATTACGGAGCGATGAGCCATGGACCTTACGCCTCCTTTTTCTGCTTGTCGCGGGCGGCCTTGGCGGCAAGCGCCGCACGGACCTTGGCCGCTTTCTCGGGATCCATGGCGGCGAGCTTTGCCTCCATCTCGGCGGCCTTGAGCGCGGCCTTCGCAGCGGCATCGTCATGCTGGGCATCGGAGCCGGCAGCAGCAGCGGGCTGAGCAGCGGCAGTGCCCGCAGCATCGCCGGCACCCGCGGCACCCTCCCCCGCAGCAGCCGCAGCCGCGGCGGCCTTCTCGGCCGCGGCCTTGCGCGCCTTGGCCTCGGCGGCCGCGCGGACTTTCATGGCCTTCTCGCGCGCAGCCTTCACCTCGGGCGTGATGACGCTCATGAGTTCGGCAGTCGAGACCTGGTAGAAAAAGCCCTTAAAGTCGATCTGCATGTCGGTGATGGCAAGACCAAACAGGTCGTGGACCTCATTTTCAAACGGGAACACCGCGGGGTAATACGAGCTGATGGACGGAATCTCCTGGTACTGGTCGATGCCCTCGACCACCAGGTTCTCGATCGCATAGCTGCCGTCCTGCGCAATATGCTCCTGAGCAGCACGGACGTTGATAAACGTATAGACCAAGCGATACGAGCCGTCGTCGACGTTGCGCTCGGCATGCATTTGCACAAAGCGCGCGCCGACGCCCTTGAGCGCCTGGACATGCGACAGGAGCTTGTCGATCCCGACGGTGGTATAGATAGCCTTTTGCATTACTCGGCCTCCTTTGCAGCGGCGGGCGTCTCAGCAGGTGCGTCGCCAGCGGCGGGCGCAGCAGGCTTCCCGGCAGGCGCGTCACCGGCACCGTCAGTCCCGGCCCCCGCAGCCACAAACCCGTCCTCGCCCAGCTCAACGCCACCGTCCCAGGTAGCGGCACCGCCCACGGTGAGCGGATCGCCACCGGCGCGCAACACGGTCTCCTTCTGGTCCAGGATGCCGCACGCCTCCACGATGGCATCGATCACCGTCTCGGGGCGAATGGCGCACCCGGGCGCGTACACGTCCACGGGAATCGCGCGGTCCACGCCGCCGATCACGTTGTAGGCATCGCGGAATACGCCGCCCGAGCATGCGCAGATACCGCAGGCCACCACGCACTTGGGCTCGAGCATCTGGTTGTAAATCTGACGCACGACGGGCAGGTTCTGGGCATTGACCGACCCCGTCACCAAAAAGATATCCGCATGCTTGGGGTTGCCGGTGTTGACCACGCCAAAGCGCTCCGCATCGAACAGCGGCGTGAGCGAGGCCAGCACCTCGATATCGCATCCGTTGCAGCTCGAGCCGTCGTAATGAATAACCCACGGCGAGCGCGACATTTTATGATCCATGGATGCCGCCTCCTAAATAAACACGTCGACGAGGATGGGCATAAGGTTGAGCAGGCCAAACACCAGCGCCACGCCCCAGCCGAGCTTAAAGCAGCTGCGCCAGGTGCTGCGTGCGAAGGTGTTGTCGATCAGCACCTCGACAAAATACGTCGCGGCCATCACGACCAGGGCTACGACCCAGCTCACCGGGTTGTCCCAAACAAAGAACATGCCCACCCACATCAAAAACAGCACGGTCTCACACCAGTGCATAAGGGTCATCTTGGCCAGCGTGCCGCCGCTCATCTCGGTGGCGACGCCCTGGACAATCTCCTGATGCGCGTGATGCGAGTACGAAAGGTCGAACGGCGACTTGCGTAGCTTGATGGTGAGCACCGCAAGCAGCGCCAAGAAAATGGGCGCGCTGTACACGATGATGGGCGCCGACTGTCCGGTCACGGCGATGGAATCAAAGCTATCGGTGGCAAGGTACAGGCCCACGCTCATCAGCAGAACGGCGGGCTCGTAGCTCATGACCTGCAGCAACTCGCGGTCGGCACCGACCTGGGCAAACGGGCTTTGCGTCGAGGCGGACGCCAGCACCACAAAGATCGCGGCGAGCGTAACCATAAAAGCGCACAGCAGCGTGTTGGAGCCCGACACAAAGATGCCGCCGCCCACGACGGTAAAGATGAGCGCGCACGCCATATAGGTATCGTCCATGGTGTTTACGCTGGCAGGGGCCTTGCGCAGCAGCTTGGCAACGTCGTAGAAGGGCTGCAGCAGGCGCGGGCCCACGCGGCCCTGCATGCGAGCGGACAGCTTGCGGTCAAGGCCGTCGATCAAGCCGCCCGCAAGCGGCGCCAGCAAGGCAAACGCCACGGTGCCAATAAAAATGCCCACGACGCCCGAGCCTTCAAAATACTTGCCGCGCAGCACCGAGGGCGCACTCATGGCGAGTCTCTCGGGCCCAATCCACGCGCAGCACAGCAGCGCAAACAGGATGATGGCACAGCAAACAACACTACCCGCGGGGCCAATACGCTTCTCGCCAAGGGCGTCCTCCGAGTACCAATTGCGCTTTTCGGCCTTCACCTCGCGTCCCATCGAGCCGCGGAAATGGCGGTAATTGTCGGTTCCCACACCCGAAAGATATACGTTGACGTGCGGCTTATTGCTCACGCGGAATGAAGTCAGCAGCACCACGGCGATAAACGCCACGATAACCACCATCAGATACATGGCGTCCTTGCCAATAACGTACGGCACGCGGCCAAACACCATGGCCAAGTAAGGCGACACCAGACCGCTCGAGATAACCGGAAACGCCACGCAGCACAGAATCAGCAGCGCGGCGATGGTGTTGAGGGCCATCCATTCGGTCTTATGGACATTGACCTCAACGTTTTGAGCCGTGGGGTCGACGCCCGAAAGCTTGGCAAGCCACTTGCCCCAGAAGTAAAACGTCGCGGCCGAGCCAAAGGCAAGCACCATGATCATGAGCACGTTGCCGGTCTGCGCAAACGCCACCAGGGCGCCCCACTTGGACACGAGCATGCCAAACGGCGCCACAAACATGCCCATAATGCCCAGCATCATCAGACGCGTCAGGTGCGGCATGCGGCTGAACATGCCGTCCATGTCCTCGATATTGCGGCTGCCGATATGATGCTCGGCCGTGCCCACGCACAGGAACAGCAGCGACTTGGCCACCGTGTGGAACAAGATCAGGAAGATGGCCGCCCATACGGCCTCGGGCGCGCCGACACCCAAGCAGGCACTGATGAGGCCCAAGTTGGAAATGGTGGAGTACGCGAGCACGCGTTTGGCGTTGCTCTGCGAGATGGCCATGAGTGCAGCGAGCAAAAACGTGATGGCACCCACACTCGTGACCATAAAGCCGGTCACGGGGTAGATGGCATAGAGTGGGCTCAGCTTGACCATCAGGAACACGCCGGCTTTGACCATGGTTGACGAGTGCAGCAGGGCGCTCGTGGGAGTGGGTGCAACCATGGCACCCAACAGCCAAGTGTGGAACGGCATCTGTGCGGCCTTGGTGAGCGCGGCGAGCGACAACAGGATGACCGGCATCACCAGCAGCGCGGACTGCGCGGTTCCGGTGCCGGAAAGCTCGATCATGCCCGAGATGGTCAGCGGCATGCCGTTAACGTGCAGGTACATGAGTCCGGCCAAAAACGCGATGCCGCCCAGCATGTTGAGGATGATTTGGGTAAAGGCGTTCTTGATGGCCTCGGGCGTACGCGTGTAGCCAATCATAAGGAACGAACACACGGTGGTGATTTCCCAGCCGCAGAACAGCCACTCAAGGTTGTCGCTCGTCACGATGACGAACATGGCCGAGAGGAACAGGAACATGAGCGCCAGGAACTGCGGGCGACGGTCGGGCGCGGTCTGCCCGCGCAGCGCGGCCTCGTGCTCGTCATGGGCCTGGAAGTCCTTCATGTAGCCCAGGGCATACAAGCAGATTAGACTGCCAACGATGCCGACGGCGAGGACCATGATCACGCTCATGTAGTCCAGGTAGAGTGGCGTTGCCGTGACGGCTTCGGCCGCGGGCAGCGTCATGGCTGCAAAGGCGAGCGAGCCCACCAGCTGGACTATGCCGAGCACCGTGGTGAGCGCGTTCCTATATTTGTACGCGTTGTACAGGATGACAGCGCACAGGATGACGTCGATAACGGAACTGATGATCGAGAGCACATGCGAGGTGCCGGGGGCAACCTCAAAGCTCTGCGGACCCGTGCCAAAAAACATGACGGCGACTACAACTGTCACCGCCATAATAATGCCGGAGCCTATGAGCCCCGCCGCATCGCGGGCGCGGTCACCGCGCGCGAGCAGCATGCCCAGCGCCGGTACCAGCGGAAACAGGGTAAGGAAATACAGTAGCGTCATACCATCACTCCCCCATGCTAAAACGCTGCAATTGTTTAACGTTATAGCTCAATTGAGGAGTAGCGGCGGCGGGTTTTCGGTCAACTGGGGAGTTTTAGGCGTACGGGGTAAGGGCACGCCCGCATTGGAGCAGAGGGGCGGCAAGAAAAATGCGCCCCTGTGGGCGCACCATCCCGTTCGCTATTCCGCTTTTTTAACGCGCGGCTTGCGACCGCGCGGCTTATCAACCAGCGCGGACTCACCGCTCTCGCGATACTGGCGGCACCAAGCCTTGACCGAAGACTCGCTGGGAATCTTGTGCTTGATCATGGCCTCGCGAACCGTTAAGCCGTTTTCCAAGCGGTCCTTGACCACGGCGAGCTTAACTTCGTACGAATAGGTGTGATGATGCGAACCGGCGTTGAGAACGGCGTCGGCACCGCCCACGGCATACGCGCGGGCCCGCTGACGAGCCGTGGCCTGGGGAATGCCAAGCTCCGCGGCGAGGGCGCGATGACCGACCCCCTCTTGGAGGACCTCGACGGCGCGCTGCCTAACCTCGGGCGCATGCGTGCGAGTCCTAGTTGCTTCCGACATACCTGCCACTTCTTAGCCTTAACCGTTAATCTGCTTTCTTACGTGCAAGTTAGATAGTAGCATTTTACTGTTTGCTCAAAGCAGTTAATTAAAATAGACGCGGTGTTATCTGGGCATTTGGCACCAATTTACGACATTTCTTTATCGATTATTTACGCTGGTAGCTGACTCGCAGCCAATCGTCATTCGCTTGTCAACAAAATTGGCATCTCTTTATGTCCTTTGCTATAGCGGATATGATTATTAACCCCTCCCCCAATTATTTTGAGTAATCGGCAAGGCAGTAGACGTCCTTACTCCTCATGATTACCGCGCATTGCCATCCACCGGAGCAAAACAAAAAGGGCGGGGCCTGCTGCGCTTGCAGGCCCCGCACCGGTTGACACCCGACGGGACACAGCCGGGCGAGACGGATCCGTGCTACCGTCCCGCCTGGCCGCGATGTTCAGCTACAGCTCGTTGGCCGCATGATACGCCGTGCGAATGGCGCTCGCGATGTCGGCGGTGCGCTCGCCCGAGCAGTCGCCCACGCAGGTCACGGGCACCGTCACGCCATCCAGGTCAAACGCGTTGGCCTTGGAGCCCACGGCCATCACCACGTAATCGCAGGCGATCTTCACCGGCTCCTCGGCACCGTCCTCGGTGGTGTGCACGGCCTCCACGCCCTCGTCGGTAATGGCGGTCAGGCGGGTCTTAACGTGCTGTTCCACGTTGTGGGCGGCAAAGTCGCTCATGATCAGCGGCAGAATGGTCTCGGACTCGCCAGCGGCAATCTTGTCGAGCATCTCGACAATCGCCACCTCGCAGCCGTGCTGCAGCAGGTACTCGGCAGTCTCGGTACCCACCAGGCCACCGCCAATGACGGCGACGCGCCCGCTGAGCTCCACCTTGCCGGCCAGCACGTCCCAGCTCGAGACGACCTTCTCCGAGTCGGCGCCCGGAACGGGGATGACCACGTCATGCGCGCCCACGGCCACAATCGCGGCGTCGGCGGCGTTGAGGTCCGCGGGGCGAGCGGCATGGTTGAGCTCAACCTTCACGCCCAGGCCGGGCAGAATCTTCTCGTAGTACTCGACCGAGCGCATAATCTCATCCTTGCGCGGAGGCGCGGCCGCCAGCACAATCTGGCCGCCCAAGTGATCGCTCGCCTCATAGACGGTCACGTCGTAGCCGCGCTTGGCCGCCACGCGTGCGGCCTCCAGGCCGGCAATACCGCCGCCCACCACGGCGATCTTCTTGTCGCCCTCGCCCGGCTTAATAGCGATGGTCGCCTCGTCGCCGTTCTCGGCATTGAGCACGCACGAGATGTACTGGCGGTTTTGAATCGCATCGACGCAACCCTTGTTGCAGTTGAGGCACTCGCGGATGGGCTCACCCGTGGCGGCCTTGAGCGCAATGTCGGGGTCGCACATGAGCGAGCGGCCGTACGCGACGATGTCGGCCGAACCGTCTTCCAGGATCTTCTCGCCCGCCTCGACCGAGACAACGCGGCCGACGGTTGCCACCGGCACGGAGACCAGGGCCTTGACGCGCTCGGCCACGGGCAGCGTCCAGTTGTAGGGCATGGCGCCCATGGGCGGAATGGTGTCGCCCATGTTGCCGGTGTGGTTTGCCTGCGCAACCTGGATCATGTCGATGCCCGCGCCCTCGAGCAGCTTGGCAAACTCGCAGGCCTCGTCGGGCAGCAGGCCGCCCTTGCCGCGCGGCGTGCCGTCGGGGTTCTCCATGATCACTGGGAGCTTATACTCCACCATCAGCTGCGGCGCGGCCTCCTTAATGGCGGCGACGACCTCGAGCGCGTAGCGAACGCGGTTCTCGAACGAGCCACCGTACTCGTCGGTGCGCTGGTTGAGGATGGCCGAGCACAGCGAACCCACTAGGCGGTCGCCGTGGACCTCGATGGCGTCGATCCCGGCCTGCTGCGCGCGGGCGGCCGAGGCGGCGATAGCCTCCTTGATCTGGGTGAGCTGCTCTACGCTCGCCTCGTTCACAAAGTGCTGCATGTCGTGGTGCAGCTTGGCATATGCCTGCTTGCGGATCTCGTTGGACTCGGCCATCTTGGCGGCAAAGGTCTCCTCGTCGCCGGCGGCCTTGGCCTCCTGCGCGGCCTTGGCGGCGGCCATGGAACCCATGACCATGCGGCCGACACCGGGCACGTCGTACTCGGGGTGGAACAGCTGCAGCGCGACCTTGGCGCCGTGCTTGTGAACGGCGTCGGCCAGCGCCTTAAACGTGGGAATCTGAGCGTCAGTCGCCAGCTTGGGCGTGGGGCTTGCGGTCATAACGGGAGCGACGTCGCCGATGACGATGTAGCTCACGCCGCCACGGGCCAGGCGCTCGTAAAAAGCCAGGCTGCGCTCGCCAATGGAACCGTCGCGCTCCTCGTAGCCGGTGGTCAGCGGCGGGAACATAATGCGGTTCTTGAGCTCAAGGGGGCCAACCGTAATGGGTTGAAGCAGCTTAGACGCAGGTGTGGTCATGGACATTCCTCTCTTGTAGGCGCGGCGGCGATGTTGCCGCGTAGTTGTCTAGAGGATATGGCATGGGAGCACAGTGGCGCAACGGAAATCGGCAGACAGCAGGTAGCGGCAGGTGGATGGGGCGGGGCGGCCCGTCGGTTTGTCTCAATCTGTAACAGTAAGGCCCTATTTTGCCGAGCAACTGTTACAGATTGAGACGAACCAATCTAGCCTGCCGAAAGATCTAGATCTGTACCAGTTACTCAGTAAAAACCGTCCCTCGTGTTACAGATTTAGACAAACGAAGACCGTCCTGCCGAAACATCTCAATCTGTAACACCTAGCCGCCCAAATCGGGTCTAGATGTTACAGATCGAGATTTTGTTTGAGAGGCTGAGAATTGGACCGAAAAACACGGTCCCGGAATAATCAGAACCACCCTTAAAAAGGGTGGTTTGCTCTTAGGGTATAACCCACGGG
>JAQDHS010000002.1:0-152901 GCA_027663555.1 Coriobacteriaceae bacterium AM04S-08
GCCGTGTTCCGCTATGCGGTTGTCAATTTGCGAAAGAAATTATGCGTCACCTGCACCGGCATCGTGGCGTTGACCGATCCCGTCCTTAAGAAGATAACGGCGAGATGGGGCATGCCCCTATGCCTTATGTTGTTCGTAATCACCTGGAGCATCCCCAAAACGATCTACCCTGTCCCCTACCTGGCGTGGCTGGGATTTCCGAGCCCTGGGTTTATCTCAGGTGATTACTACCCCATCATCCCGTTTATCTTTATGTATCTTGCAGGATACTTCGCCGCACACATAGCGCAGGGAATCGATAAGACCGTCCCTAGCTTGGCCTACGCCAACCCCCTGCCGGCGCTCGCCAGCCTTGGACGTCACGCTCTCCTCTTTTATCTGCTGCATCAGCCCATCATTCTGGGCATTTTGGAGCTCGTCTACTCGGTGCGATAACGCTCGAGCAGCGGTGCAATACGAGCCGGCAACTTCGCCACAATGCGAACGCCGTCCTCGAGATATTCCTCATGCAGAAGGGTTCCCTGCTCATGCACCAGCGTGATGAGAGCGCCCTCACGATACGGGATATCAGCGGAGAGCAACACATCGGTGGCAGCTGCCTCGCGAGCAATCCGGTCGACGAGATCGTCGAGCCCCTCGCCCGTTTGGGCCGAGAACAGAACGGCCTCCGGATAGCGACGACGGAAACTCAATCGATCGACGCTATCGAGAAGATCGATTTTATTGAATACGGTCAGCGTTAAACGCTCTCCGGCGCCGATCTCATCAAGCACGCGGTCGACAGCCTCCAGCTGCCGCTCATAGTCCTCGTCAGACGCATCTACGACTTTGAGAATTAGATCGGCGCCCAAAACCTCGGACAGCGTCGATTTAAAGGCATCGACCAGACCATGGGGCAGCTTTTGAATAAAGCCGACGGTATCGGTAATCGTCATGCCGCGACCGCCGGGCAGACGATACGAACGCGTCGTCGGGTCGAGCGTAGCAAACAGCTTGTCCCGCGAAAGTACCGTAGAGCCGGTCAGACGATTGAGTAACGTCGATTTACCGGCATTGGTATAACCGGCTAACGCGACGCGAAACGCCGGTGACTCAATGCGACTCTTGGATTGAACATCACGACGCTGTTCAACCTGCTTGAGCTCACGACGAAGCGCAGCGATCTTATTACGAATGAGGCGACGGTCGACCTCGAGCTGACTTTCGCCCTGACCAAAACGTGAGCCGATGCCGCCGCGCGTCTGCTCCTTGGCGAGATGGCTCCACATGCCACGCAGGCGAGGCAACAAATATTGAAGCTGTGCCAGCTGTACCTGCAGGCGTCCCTCACGCGTCTGAGCATGCAGGCCAAAGATATCCAGGATCAGTGCTGTACGATCGATAATCTTTACCGGCTCGCCCACGGCTTTCTCCAAATAGGATTGCTGCGAGGGGGTCAGGTCGTCGTCAAAAATAACGACATCGGCATCCATGCGATGCACCAGGCCGCACAGCTCTTCAACCTTACCGGAACCGATAAACGATTTAGGATACGGCTTTACCAAACGCTGCGACAAGCGTGCCACGCACTGGGCACCAGCCGTGTGGGCAAGGCGTTCCAGCTCATCGAGCGATCGATCGAGTGGCCATGCATTGTCGCGCCACTCAACACCAACTAAAATGGCACGCTCGGGCTCGGGTGCCGTGGGAACAAGGGGGGTACGGGCCATTAGGCAGCCTCAATACGATGCAGGATATCCTCAACGACCCCATCGATCGTACATTCATCCATATCAAACCACACGATACGGTCATCGCGCTTAAACCACGAAAGCTGACGCTTGGCATAACGACGCGAACGCATCTTAATGAGTTCGCGAGCCTCATCCATGCTCATCACGCCATTGAAAGCATCGATGATCTCTTTATAGCCAATTGCCTGCATCGACGTCAAGGCATCTCCCAGCCCCTGGTCCATAAGACCGCGGACCTCGTCGACAAGACCCTGCTCAAACATCAGATCGACGCGCAGGTTAATGCGTTCATAGAGCACCTCGCGATTTCGCGTCAGGCCAAACCATAACGCATGATAATGCTCGCGCGGAACACTAAACTGCGACTTTTGCTGCGCATAGGAAACCCCATCATCGTGCATTTCGAGCGCGCGAATCACACGCCGCACGTTATGGGGATGAATAACAGCAGCTGATTCTGGATCACGCTCGGCAAGCAGGGCATGCAGTTCTTCCTCGCCAATACGCTCGGCAAGCTCCTGATAGCCCGCACGACGATCGTCCTCAAGTTCACCCGAGGGAAAGTCCATCTCATCAAGGGCGGCCTTGAGATATAGCCCCGTACCTCCGCAAAAAACCGGCAGGCAACCCGAACCAAGGAGACGTTCAACATGCACGCGAGCGTCAGCCTGATAAAGCGCAGCAGAATATGCCACACCCGGCTCTACAATGTCGACGAGACGCAGCGGCGCCGTACACTCATCGGGCGCCATCTTTGCGGTACCGATGTCCATGCCGCGATAGATTTGCATCGCGTCGCACGACAGCACTTCGGACGAAAGACGGGCTGCCAAACGGTCGGCAACATCGCTCTTACCAACCGCCGTCGGACCGACGATCGCAACGGCGGAAAGACCTGCCCCGGGAGCAACCATTAGCGAGGCTCGCCCACAACGGAGCCGGACAAATACCAGGTCTTGGCAACGTCAACGTCAACATCAACGATCTTGCCAACAAGCTGATCGATGCTGTAACCCTCGGGGATAGGCGCGTGCACAGTCTGATTCTTGGGACTCTTGCCCAGCAGGACCGCGTCGTTCTTTTTACTCGTTCCCTCAATGAGCGCCGGAACCACAGTATGAAGCTCACCCTGGTTATACTCGTATGCCGTGGTCTCGATAACCTTAACCAAGCGGTTGAAACGCTCGAGAATAACCTCATGCGGCGTAGGATCGTCAATCTCGGCAGCCGGGGTACCGGCGCGCTTGGAATAGATGAAGGTATAGGCCTGAGCATAGCGGACCGTCTCGGCAAGTGAGAACGTCTGCTCAAAGTCCTCTTCAGTCTCACCCGGGAAGCCAACGATAATGTCGGTCGAGAGCGCGATGTCGGGCATGCGGTTGCGAATGCGATCGACAAGGCCCAGATAGTCCTCGCGTGTATAACGGCGATTCATCTCTTTGAGGATCCGCGTCGAACCTGACTGGACGGCCAGATGCAGCTGCGGCATAACGGCAGGCGTCTCGGCCATGGCATCGATGGTCTCGGGCAGCAGGTCCTTGGGATGTGAAGACGTAAAGAAGATACGCTCCACACCCGTATCGCCCACGGCACGCAGCAGATCGGCAAAACGCGGCTTGCCAAACAGATCGCGACCATATGAGTTAACGTTTTGGCCCAACAGCGTAATCTCACGCACGCCCTGGCGTACCAAACCGGTCACCTCGTCGACAATCTCCTCGAAGGGGCGGCTCTTTTCGCGACCACGCACATACGGCACGATGCAATAGGTGCAGAAATTATTGCAGCCTGTCATGATGGGCACCCAAGCGTGATACTGGGTCTCGCGATGCCACGGCATGCTCATGGCGTCCGTATCCTCATGCTCATTGGCACGGATATGACGCTTACCATCAAGGAACGCCTCGGCAATGAGCTCGGCCACATGTGCGATGGAATGCGTGCCAAAAATGACATTGACATTATCGACGTTGGTGAGCAGGCCCTCGCCATCGCGCTGCGCGATGCAACCGCCAACGGCAACCACGCGCTTGCCCGAAGGCGAAGGCGGCAGGCTTTTGCAGGAATTGCACTGACCGTACAGGCGAGTATCGGCGGCCTCGCGCACGCAGCACGTCATGAAGACAACGATATCGGCATGCGCGGGATCGAGCGCCATGAGGCAGCCATACGAATCAAGCAGACCGCTCACACGCTCGGAGTCGTGCTGATTCATCTGGCAGCCAAAGGTGCGGATAAAGTAGGTTTTACCGGCAAGAATATCGCGTACGGAACGCTGGTCCATGTGCATAAGTCCTAACGATGGGGAGCGGAACGAGGCAAGCAGAAGCTATGCCACAGGCTTAACATCATCCATGACGACGTTATCCATAGCAGCTCGATTGATCTGGTGAACGTAGATAGAAAGGCGGATGGCCGTGCGCGACTCCCCGTTAATGAGGATGTCGGAGAACACGGGCGCGCAGGAAATATCAAAACCGGTTGGAATCAAAAAACCGCGCGCGATAGCAACGGCCTTAATGGCTTGGTTGACGGCACCAGCGCCGACACACTGGATGTTGACGGGTACACCATCCTTGACCATGCCGGCGATGGCGCCGGCAACGGACGCGGGCGATGATTTGCTTGATACCTTCAGGCAATCCATGAAGAAACTCCTGCATTTAAAAGTACGTTTTAACTGCAATAACTGTATCGTACCGAGTGGACTCGGTAAAGGCACTATTCCTCTTTGGCAAGATCAAAGGTCACGGTGATTCGATCACGCGAAACACGAATCTTTGGGTCGCCGCAAAGGTTGAGATAGTACCGGGCAGCAAGGTCATTAAAGTCGCGCTCCACAGCACGCGAAAACTGTGCAATGTCATCCTTGGCAATACGTAGCCCGCGACGATCCTTCGCGAGATCGACAGGAGCCGGCGCACGCGAGGACGAATCACGCTCGCGCAGCAGACGCGCGGTCACACCGCGAACGGGCTTAATCTGCCCTACCAAAATGCGATGGGCCGTGCGCTCGGACATCTCAAGACCCAAACCCGAACAGATACGGATAAAGTCCTCGGCATCAGAAGCAAGGCCTAAACGATCGACAACCGGAAGCTCGCTCTCGTCATCAATGAACAGGAGACGAGACGTATCGAGCCGGCTTGACGCCTGAGCATAAAGGGTCGCGGCAATCTCAGACGGAGAACCAAGATAGACATCGCAACCACGCAACTCTTCGAGCGCAAACTCACAAGCAGCGCGAATAATATTATGCGGACCGCGAGCACAGACATAACGTCCGTCCTCATCCTTGACGGCCTGGGGCCAGCTGGACTGATCGGCACGCTCACTGAGGCGGTTAGCCGCAACGCTCACCTTGAAGGCTGAACCAAGATCGACACCGGACGTGACCACACGGGCCTCGTCGGTGTTCTGCTTGATCGAAAACAATGCCATGCCACGACCGTGAACGCCCCAACGGTCCATCTTCATGCTCTCGAGCTTGGAGGTAACGCGGGCATCAAAGATTCGCTCTTGCATATCCTGCGGAACGCCAGAACCGTTATCCAGAAAGACAAGCGTGCGGACGCCATCTTCCTTGGTCGTGGCGAGATAGACCTTGTCGGCGCCGGCATCGCGAGCATTACGGAGCATTTCGATGACGATGTCCTCGACATGCTGAATGTCGTGCTTAGCCTGGCGCCGCTCGGCCTCCGAAACGCGGAGGCGGACATACCCCTCGCCAAGGTTCTCCTCGACGCGAAGGTTGCCCTCCCCCGACATCGACGCGATAAATGAGATGAGCTCGTTCGCGTCGCTCATGTTATTTAGCGATATCGACAGCGCGGCTCTCGCGAATCACGACGACGCGCACCTGACCGGGATACTCCATCTCTTCCTCGATCTGATGGGCGATATCGTGAGCCAGAACCGTGGACTGGGCATCGGAAATCTTGTCTGGCTGGACCATGACGTGGACCTCGCGACCGGCCTGCATGGCATAGGTACGTTCGACGCCGTCATGAGAGTTGGCGATCTCCTCGAGCTTCTCAAGACGCTTGATGTAGTTCTCGGCAGACTCGCGACGGGCACCGGGGCGAGAGGCAGAGACAGCATCGGCGGCCTGCACCAGGACATCGAGCACCGTGTTGGGGTCGACATCGGCATGGTGAGCCTCAATAGCGTGGACGATAACGGGCTTCTCGCCATAACGGCGGGCAAGCTCGGCGCCGATGACGGCATGCGGGCCCTCGACGTCGTGGTCGATTGCCTTGCCCAGGTCATGAAGCAGGCCGGCGCGCTTGGCGGTCACAACGTCCAGGCCAAGCTCGGAAGCCATCACGCCGCACAGATCAGAGACCTCGAGGGAATGCTGAAGCACGTTCTGACCAAACGAGGTACGGTAGCGCAGGGCACCAAGGGTCTTGACGATCTCGGGGTGCAGGTCGTGGATGCCGGCATCGAAGGCAGCCTGCTCGCCAGCCTCGCGCACGCGCTGCTGAACCAGGTCGGCGGCCTTGTGATACATCTCCTCGATACGGGCAGGGTGAATGCGGCCGTCGGCGATGAGGTTCTCGAGGGCGACACGGGCGGTCTCACGACGGACCGGGTCGAAGCTCGAAAGAACGACGGTCTCGGGCGTGTCGTCGATCACGAGGTTGACGCCGGAAACCTGCTCGAAGGTCCGGATGTTGCGACCCTCGCGACCGATGATACGGCCCTTGAGGTCATCAGAGGGAATGTGCACGGAGGTAACGGTGACCTCGGCAGTGTGGTCGGCAGCGCAGCGCTGAATCGCCAGAGACAGAATCTCCTGGGCGGTCTTGTGGCACTCGGCGCGAACCTGCTGCTCGGACTCGCGAATGATCGTGGCGGCCTCGTGGGTGACCTCGCCGCGAACCTTATCGAGGAGCTCCTTGTGGGCGTCCTCGCGGGTAAGGTCGGCGATACGCTCGAGCTCGGAGGTCTGCTTTGCGCAGAGCTCCTCGAGCTCACGGGAGCGCTTCTCGACCTGACCGGCCTGGCTGGACAGCTGATGCTCGCGCTTGTCGAGAGCGTCGTTGCGGCGATCAAGGGATTCCTCGCGCTGCATCACGCGGTTCTCGAGCGTACGAATCTCGTTCTTACGCTGCTTGTCCTCGGCCTCGGCGGCCTGCTTGTTCTTGATGATCTCCTCTTTAGCCTCGAGCAGAGCCTCTTTTTTGAGGGTCTCGGCCTGACGCTTGGCATCACCGATCAGGGACTCAGCCTGTGCGTGTGCCGACTGGATTTTTTCGTCGGCCTCGTGAAGACTACCCTGCTTGGCGGTGCGCATGTAGGCAATGGCGGCGATGGCACCCAAAACGATGCCAACGAGCGCTGCGATGATAGGCATGCTCACTCCTTTTTATGGATTCGTTACACAACAAAGCGAACCGTCCTTACGAACGGCTCGCGACATTTGAGTAATATGGGCGCAGCTTATGCGGGTCGGATACAGATAAACATATAAACAAACTCATCACAGATGAGCACATATCACAAAGCAAATGACAGTATTTATCGTACGTTGAACCACAACAACTGTCAAATAAATGGCCCCAGCACGGCGGCTAAAACGCGGTGAACGGCAGGGCCACAAAACGCATACGCCTAAACCGCACATTCCTCACGTTCGGCATCGAGACGTGCCTTAACGGCATCGGCGGCGATGTGATACGAGAAGCCCTTGCCCATCAAAAACCGAACCAGTTTTTCGAATCCGCGCGTCTCTGGAACACGCCGCTTGGCGAGCAGGGCTGACGCACGCGCCAAATCGTCTTCGACGGCAAAATAGTCCTCGGGATAACCGGGAATGTCATCGAGCACGACATGACGGCGCTTGAGCTCGGTCTCGATTTTACGCTGTCCCCAACCGCGCCGCTTGCGTTCCTCGATAAAGTACGAGCAAAAGCGGTTCTCGTCTAAAAAGCGATACTCGGTGGCGCGCTCGACGGCGAAATCGATCGCGGTCTGGTGAAAGCCGTAGCGAGCCAGCTTGTCACGGACCTCGCCCGTCGCATGGTCGCGTCGCGATAGCATCTCGGTCACCATGGTAAGTGCACATTTACGCTCGACGAGCTG
This sequence comes from Coriobacteriaceae bacterium AM04S-08, assembly GCA_027663555.1. Lineage (GTDB taxonomy): Bacteria > Actinomycetota > Coriobacteriia > Coriobacteriales > Coriobacteriaceae > Collinsella. Next base: position 7,821 of record JAQDHS010000002.1, read on the forward strand.
CACCGCCTCACGAAAGTTGTCCCAATCACAGGGAAGATCGGGGCGGTTTTTGACATACAGGCGCGCGACCCGCGCGGGAATCCAAATGGACCGCTCAAAACCGCCCTCAAGCTCACAATCGATATGTGCGCAAGGCTTTTTGGACGCATACCCGCTCGAGAACGAGGAGGCCGCCTTCTTATCGGGAAAGACGACCGTGGCCTCGGTCACCGTATACGACATGAGCGTAACCGCTACTCGTCGTCATCATCGAGCATGGCGGAACCATCGATGGCGTAAAGCTCGTCAAACTCCTCAGGCGCAGGCTGATCGGTCAGCTCGACCTCGGATGGAGCATCGTCGTCAAACTCAAGCCCGCAGGCAAGGCGGACCTTATGCTCAATCTCGTCGGCGCAATCGGGGTGTTCGCGCAGGAACGCCTTGGCGGCCTCGCGACCGTTGCCGAGCTTGTCCTCGCCATAGGCAAACCAGGAGCCCATCTTCTTGCAGATGCCGCACTCGACAGCCATGTCCAGAATCGAGCCCTCCTTAGAGATGCCCGTACCGTACATGATGTCAAACTCAGCAGAACGGAACGGAGCTGCCACCTTGTTCTTAACGACCTTGGCGCGCACGCGGTTACCGATAACCTCATCCTTAAGCTTAATGCTGTCGATGCGGCGAATGTCGATACGCACCGAAGAGAAAAACTTAAGGGCGCGGCCGCCCGTCGTGGTCTCGGGGTTGCCGAACATGACGCCGATCTTCTCACGCAGTTGGTTAATGAAGATGCACGTCGTGTTGGACTTGGACAGCGAGCCGGCAAGCTTGCGGAGCGCCTGGCTCATCAGGCGAGCTTGCAAGCCGACCGTGGTATCGCCGATCTCTCCCTCGATCTCGGCACGCGGGGTCAGCGCGGCGACGGAGTCGACGACGATGGCATCGATGGCGCCGGAACGCACGAGCATGTCAACAATCTCGAGCGCCTGCTCACCCGTATCGGGCTGGGAAATCAGTACCTCGTCGATATCCACGCCAATGCGCGCGGCATACGTGGGATCGAGCGCGTGCTCGGCATCGATAAATGCCACCACGCCACCCATTGCCTGGGCCTCGGCCAGGATCTCGAGCGAAAGCGTCGTCTTACCGGAGGACTCAGGACCGTAAATCTCGACGATACGGCCGCGCGGCACACCGCCGATACCCAGAGCGGCATCGAGTGCCAGAGCGCCCGTGGGGATGGCCTCAACCTCAAGCTCGGGGCCGCCGTCACCATACCTCATGATGGAACCCTGGCCGAATTTCTTCTCGATCTCGGCCTTGGTGGTGGCGATCATCTCATCGCGCTCTTTACCCGTCGTGCGAGCATGAACGGTACGTACGGGACCTGAATTCTTGGCCATGAAAAGCCCTCCTCTTAACAACCTGCATCGATAATAAACGAACGGCTGTTCGTGGTCAACCGTTCAGATAAATCATATGCAGGCAGTCTTTCCAAAACCCAACCAAACGCCGACCAAATACTGACCAAATGCTTGACCACATAGGGCCAAATATAAGCAAGGAAGGCGAAAATAAACCTATGACCAGCAAAAACGCTGAATTTGTCAGAGGTCCCTATCTCCACAATTAAGGGGCCCTAAGGCCCCTTAAAACACGTCTATTCCATAGAGTTGAGCAAAAGGGCAATGCGTCCCAATGCCTCCGCGACCGCATGGGCACGAACACACGAACGGTCGCCCTCATAGTGGCAGCGCACAGAGTCCACGACCGGCACTTCCCCATCAGCCGCGCGATACGCCCAGCCAATATAGAAAGTGCCAGCCGGATCGTCCTCAGTGCCGCCGCCGGGGCCGGCATAACCCGTTGCGCTCACTGCAATATCGCTCTGGTACAGCTCCAGCGAACCCGCCGCCATCTCGCGCGCGGTCTGATGCGACACCGCGGTATAGCGGTCGAGCGTCTCCTGATCAACGCCCAAAACGCGATGCTTGATCTCATCGCAGTAGGTCACCGCACCGCCACGCAGCACCGCCGAGGCGCCCGGGATATCGGCAATCGTCGAGGCAATCATACCTGCTGTCAGCGACTCAGCCGTCGAAACCGTCACGCCCCGAGCGCTCGCGCGCTCGACAATATGACGCGCCAGCTCCTCGTTATGTGCGGAAATCTGCTCAAAAGAGTCCGTCATACCCACCAGGACCTAGACCGAAAAGACGATCTTGCGGCAGTTCCAGAAGTACTGGGCGCCCGAGATAACGGTCAGGACAACGGCAACGGCGTACAGGAAGCGCGACACCGAGTAGATGCCGAGCGTCAGCGCCAGCGGGCCAAGGTGCAAGCCGGCCATCGCAAAGACGCACAGGTAACCGCAGATGGAGACCATCGTGGTCGCCGTCTTGTACTTGCCAAGCTTATCGGCGGCAACGACCACGCCGGCGGCACTCGCGACCATGCGAAGGGCGCTCACCAGAAGCTCACGGAACAGGATAATGAACACGGACCACACGGTCACAGCGCCAAAATCCAAGAACAGCAGCAGAGCCGAGAACACCAGCAGCTTATCGGCGATGGGGTCCAAGAACTTACCGAAATCGGTAATCTCGTTGCGCGAGCGCGCCAGATAACCGTCGACCTTATCGGTGCACGACAGGATCACATACAGAATGAAGGCAGCGGCGGCGAGCGGGCCGTCGAAGGTGCTCCAATCTGTACCGGCAACACTCGTGTGAGAAAGCGCCGACACGATCATGAACACCGGGATAAAGACGATGCGAACGCACGTCACGATGTTGGCGGGCGTCCAAACACTCGTCAGTTCCTTATTGCTCTCGTTTGCCACGATGCTCTCCTACTCCACAACATGGCCGATAAGCTCATAGCAGAAGCTATCGGTAAACTCGACCGTCAGAATATCGCCCACGGACGCCTCGCTGGCGTCCAAGTGCACCGCGCCATCGGAATCGGGCGCCTGGAACCAAGCGTGGCCGATCAGCTCGGCGCCGTCCTCGGTCTCCTCGATGCCGTCGACAATCACCTGGGCGCGCTCGCCCACATGTGCGGCGGTGGCGGCAAAACCGAGCGACTCGGCCAGGTCCATGGCCTCCTGGGCGCGCTCGAGCTTGACCTCCTCATCGACCTGACCCTCCATCTTAGCGGCCAGGCTGCCCTCCTCCTGCGAGTAGGCAAAGACGCTCGTGTAGTCAAAGCCGACGGTGTCCATAAAGTCGATAAGGTCGCGGAACTCATCGTCGGTCTCGGTCGGGAAGCCGACCATGGCCGTGGAACGGATCACAATGCCGGGGATACGCTCACGCAGATCACGGAACAGGTCCTCGAGCTCCTGGCGCGAACCAGAACGGCGCATAGCCTTGAGGATGCGCGCGTCGCAGTGCTGCACGGGGATATCGATATAAGGCAGTACCTCGGGCGTATCGCGAATCGTATCGATAAGCTCGTCGGTCATGCCCTCGGGCTGCAGGTAGAGCACGCGGACCCAGACGTTGTGCGGGCGCACGGCCTCGGCGACGGCATGCAGCAGCTGCGCCAGATTGCGCGGCGAGCCATCGGTGACGTCTTCGTCGGCAAAGTCGGTGCCCCAAATACCCGTGTCCTGGCCGATCAGCACGATCTCTCGCACGCCACCGGCAACCAAGTCGCGCACCTCGGAAATAATGCTCTCGGCATTGCGCGAGTGATAACGACCGCGGATATACGGGATCATGCAGAAGCTACAGAAGCGGTTGCAGCCATCGGAGATCTTGACGTAGGCGACAGCGCCCTCGACGGTGCGCTTGACCTGCGGAATATAGGCGGCAATCTCACGCTCGACACCCAGCACGCCATCGATGACCGTCACAATGCCATCCTCCTCGTCGGCCTTCACAAAGGCAGCGACCTCGGGCAGCTCGTCAGGCAGGTCGTCGCCATAGCGCGACGGCACACAGCCGCACATGACGATGGGACAAGAACGAACGCCGTCCTGAACCTCGTTGGCGAGCTCGAGCGTGGTCTCGATGCTCTCGGACGTTGCGGAGGCGAGGAACGAGCATGTATTGACGATGGCGATATCGGCATCCTGTGGGTCGAATGCCTCCTCGTAGCCCGCGGCGGTCAAAAGAGAACGCATGCGGTCGGTGTCAACCTCGTTCTTAGCGCACCCGAGGGTGATGTAGAGCACGGAGCCCAACGGTGTATCCATGTTGGAGAGCAGTCCTTTCGAATGATATTAGCGGTAGTTGGTGAACTGCAGCGGCTGGCCGTAGTCCTGGTCGCGCAGGAACTGGATCACGGTCTGCAACGCGTCCTTCGAAGCAGAGGAAACACGCAGCTTGTCGGCCTCGATAGTCACCTTGACCTTGAGCTTTTGGTCCTTGATGTCCTTGTTGATCTTCTTGGCGGTCGTCTGGTCGATACCCTCGACGATATGGCCGAGCACGCGCACGGTGCCGCCCGATGCCGCCTGCGGAGCATCCCACGAGACAGCCTTGAGGTCGATGCCGCGCTTGATGAGCTTGGAGCTCAGCACGTCGATAATCTGCTTGGAGACAAAGTCGGCCGGGGCGTTGATCGTAAAGAGCTTGTCGCCCTTCGAAAGCTCGATCGTGGCGCCGGAATCCTTCAGGTCATAGCGCTGGGAAATCTCACGCGTGGTTTGCTGGAAGGCGTTGTCGACCTCTTGCATGTTGACCTCGGACACGACGTCGAAGCTGGAATCTTTAGCCATGATGTTTCCTTTCGCGTACGAGCGGCTTAGTAGCTATCGTACGAATAGTCGGTAGAATCGGTGGGCGTCTGGCCGTCAGTTGCGGTATCGGCGCCATCCGTGGATTGGGCATCGGTGCCGTCGGTGGTGTCGGCACCATCGGTGGTGTCGGTACCATCAGAACTTTCACCATTCTCGGAACCAGTCGTCTCCTTCTTGGGAACGGTGATCGTCACACGCGCCACGCCCGAGGTCTTGGTATCGTAACGGACCTTTTCGCCGTTCTTGGTAACGGTGACATCGGAAGGCTTGGACGTGGTGATCTCGATCGAGGACTCAGGCGTGTACTCCTGCTCAAAGGGGCCAGTCGCCTGGGCGCCATAGACCGACTTGCCATCGACCTTGACCTCAATCCAGGCGGTCTTTCCCTTGGCAACGGAGACCTTGACCTTCGTTACCTCGTTTTCTTCCTTTTTAGCCGTCGTCTTGGTGGCGTCCGAATCGGTCGACTCATCCGTCGCCTCATCGGTGTCCTCATCCTCGTCGACCGTTTCGGTCTTCTTAGAGGACTTCTTGGGCGTCGTCTTGGTAGCAGTGGGCGTCTCGGGCGTGGTCTCGGGCGTCGAAGATGCGCAGCCGCGCAGAAGTACCACGATGAGCACGATCAGCAGCAACGCCACGGCACCGATGCCGGCGTAGACGATACGCGGATCGAGACCGTTGTTTTGAGGAGTACGGGAACCGCCGCGTCCACGACTGGAACTGCTGCGGCCGCCTCCCTGAGGCATACGACCACGATTGCTGTCGGAACGGCCGCGATAGCCACCCTGGCCCTGAAGGCTGCGCTGACCCGAGCGGGGCGCAAGTTCACCGCGGCCTTGATAGCCACGCTGGCACGCACGTGGAGCCGAAGAGCGCTGGCCATACGGCTGTGATTGAGAGCGAAGACGCGGCGTCACCTGCGTGGCATCGGCGTCCGCATAGCCACTGCGAGAACGTCCGGTGGAGATACCACGGTGACCGCGATCGGAATAGCCGCCGTCGCCGTAGCCGGCACGAGGGTCACGCGCCACGCCGCGGGCAGCGGGAAGTGCACGGTCCTCGGGCATCGGCGTACTGCGGAACCGGTCACGCTGTGAGCGAATCTCCTCGCCCGAACCCGTCTCGGTAATATAGCCAGCCTGCTGCGGACGCTGACCATAACGCGTTGAGCGACCACCCTGAACCATCAAGAAGCGCCCATTATCCACCGAGGAACGTGAATTGACATAGCCGGCGGCGTCCTGAAAACGACCGCCCTGCTGCGACGTCTCGCGCTCGTATGCCATCAGCTCGTCAAAGTAGGCATTGACGACCTCGCGCGGATTGAGGCCCAAAAAGCGAGCATAGCTCGAAATCATGCCCTGCGCATAGCCGCGCGGCGGCATCGAAGCAAAGTTACCGGTCTCGAAAAACTCGATGATCTGCGGCCTGATTTTGATGGTGTTGGCGACCTGCTGAATGGAAAGGCCCATTCGGCGACGCTGCTCGAGCAGCATGTCACCAAAGCGTGCAGCCATCAGAATCCTCCAAACTCACGATCTTCACGTGCCATCTCGGCGTCGACAGATTCCAGCGCGGCAAGCCCCTCCTCGTCCAACAGGACCTCGCGCGGCTTGGAACCGTCGGGCGGGCCGACGACACCCTTTTCTTCCAGCATGTCCATAATACGCCCGGCACGCGCATAGCCAACCTTCAGACGACGTTGCAGGCCAGATGTGGAGCCAAGCTGCGATTCCACCACAATATGGGCGGCTTCCCAAATGAGCGGATCATCGTCTTGCGGCTCGGCTACTCCGGTGCGGACAATGCCGCCGCCACCAGCCATGGACATGGAAGCGGGCGCCACGGCGGACAGAATCTCCTCGTGGTAGTCGGGCTCACTCTGCGACTTGACGAACTCGACAATCTCGTTGATCTCATCATCCGAGACAAAGCAGCCCTGGATACGGCGGGGCTTGCCCCAGTCGACCTTGGAGAACAACATGTCGCCCAAACCGGTGAGCTTCTCGGCGCCCATCTGGTCGATGATGACGCGCGAGTCGATGCCCGTGGCGACGTTAAAGGCGATGCGGTTGGTGATGTTGGCCTTGATGAGGCCCGTCACCACGTTGGAGCTGGGGCGCTGCGTGGCAACGATAAGATGAATACCGGCGGCACGGCCCAGCTGTGCAATACGCACGATCGAGGCCTCGACATCCTTACCGGCGACCATCATCAGGTCAGAGAGCTCGTCAATGATAATGACAAGGTAGGGCATCTTTTGCGGCGGATTGTCGTAATGCTCAAACTCGCCAGCAGCCTGCTTTTCGTTGTAGGTCGAGATCTTACGCACGTTGAGACGCTCGAAGACCTTCAGGCGACGCTCCATCTCGGACACAGCCCATTGCAGAGCGCTCGCGGCCTGCTTGGGCTCGGTCACCACGGGCACATAGAGATGCGGCAGACCGTTATAGCCCGCAAGCTCGACACGCTTGGGGTCGACCATGATCAGGCGAACGTCCTCGGGAAGGGCGCGCATGAGCAAGGTCGTGATGATGGAATTGATCATCACCGACTTACCAGAACCGGTCGTACCGGCAATCAACAGGTGAGGCATCTTGGCGAGGTCGGCGACAACCGGCGTGCCCTCGGCGTCGCGGCCGATGGCGAGCTCGAGCGGACCGCCCTTCACATAGGGCAGCACGTCGCCCAGATTGACGTTCTGGCGCTTGCGGTTGGGAATCTCGATGCCCACGAGCGAGGTGCCGGGGATCGGGGCAAAGATACGCACCGACTGGGCAGCGAGCGAAAGCGCGATATCGTCCTCGAGGCTCGAGATTTTGCTCACACGCTCGCCCTCACCGGGCTGCAGCTTAAAGGTCGTCACCGTGGGGCCGGCGATCCAGCCGACCACGCGGGCACTGCGGCCAAACTCAAGCAAGGTGGATTGCAGTGACTCAGCGGTCTGCTCCAGCTCCTTGTCCGAAGACGCAGCGGAAGCCGACTGCGGGTTGGCATGCAGGATTTCGAGCGGCGGAAGCTTGAGGCCGTCCTCTTCTTCGCCCTCGTTATCTGCGGCGCCGTCGTCCACTCCCCCATCACGAGCCGCAGCCGATTCGATAGCACTCGTGGCAGGCGCATCGGCAACCTTGGGATGCTTCAGGAAGTCGGGAATCTGAGGTGCGGCCGAGACGGGATTCACGGCAAACGGCGGCTCGGACTCGTCGATCTTATCGGGGTCGTCTTCCATCGAAAGCTGGCCGGTTACCTGGCCGCGCTTTGCATGGCGACGCGGCAGCAAAGTTGTCTTTGCGGTCTCAATCGGAGCCTCGTCGTCCTCGTCATCGCCCTCGGTAAGCTCAATCTCGCTATCGGACCAAGATGGGTCGGGCTCACTCGTATTGAGCTTAGGCGCAGCCTTGCCCTTCTTGACATGGCGACGCGGCAGCAGCGTGGTCTTGGCCCGCTCGGCTTCAACCGACTCGGATACGTCGACAAACGGGTCATCGTCCTCGTCGTCATCCAAAACCGGGTCGACATCGCCACCCATGACCGTGGTCACCGCGGCGTCAGTCCCCTTCTGGCGCAGAATGCTCAGGTGCGGACGAGCGACGCCGGGAACAGACAGGGCCTCTTCATCGCCCCACGGGCTCGCATTGACATCGGCACGTCGACGCTCGGCAAAATCGGCAGCGCGATCGCGTGCGGAGCGCAAAACGCCACCCACCGAAAAGCCGATAATGACCAAACCAACGACGACAAGCCCCAGCAAGACAACCATGGCGATAGGTTTACCCAGGGCGTTTTGCAAGGCACTTGCGATAAAGGCGCCAATGTAGCCGCCCGATACGGAAAGGTTCTGCGGCGTAAACATAAGGTCGCACGAATCGCTCGTGCCCGGCACCATCAGCGAAAGAATGGAGACGACGGCGATAAAGACCACGGCGCCGCCCGCAACAGAGCGCACGTTGAGCGGCGAGTCCTCACCCAAAAAGAGCGTGGCGGCAAACAGCAAGATGACGATCGGCAGCACGTAGGCGCCCAGGCCAAAGCCCAGGTGGTAGAAACCGGCAACCGCAGCCGTCACGGGCGCTGTTGCCGGAGAGATCACGGCAATGAAGGACGCGATCGCCAAAACGGCAATGACCACACCGGCGATATCGCGATTGGCCGAAGGCTCGACCAAGGGCTCAAACTCATCGAACTCGGACTCGTGGCCCTTATTGGCACGCAGATGGGAACCGGCACCCTTAGCAGATGCCGGTTGGTTGTTGGCTTTATTGCCTTTGGCGTTTTGTGCAGATCCGCGCGCCAAACTAAACCTCCATGACGACCGGGATGATCATCGGGCGAGAGCGCGTACGGCTCCAGATAAAGTTGGAGAGCGAGTCGCGCACGGCCTTGCGAATGGCGTCGGAACCGCTGCTGGTAAAGCTGAACTTGCCCTTCTCGATCGTCTTCATGATGGACGCGGAGGCATCCTCGGAGAACTGGTCGTCGATGGCAAACGAAACGCCGCGGCCCGAGAACTCGATGGCCTCGATCTTCTTGTGCTTGAGCGAGACGATGGCGACAGCCGTAACCATACCGTCGTTGGCGAGCTTCTGGCGATCGCGCAGGACGATGGGGTCGGTATCGCCGATGCGCAGACCGTCGACGTAGACGACGCCGGACTCGACGGGCGTGCCGCGCTTGACGATGCCGCCACGCATCTCGAGCGTGTCACCGTTATCGAGGATAAAGATATGATCGTCCTTGAGACCCATCTTACGGGCCAGCTGGGCATGGGCGCGCAGATGCACGGCCTCACCGTGAACCGGCATAAAGTACGTGGGCTTGGCCATGGCAATCAGGAGCTTGAGCTCCTCCTGGCTACCGTGACCCGAGACGTGGACGAGAGCGCGGTTCTTATCCCACACGTCGCAGCCGAGCTTGGCCAGGCTGTTGACGACCTGCTGGACGGCCTTCTCGTTGCCAGGAACGGGAGTTGCCGAGAGGATAACGGTATCGCCCTCGTGAATGGAGAGCGTCTTGTGCTCGCCATTGGCCATGCGGGACAGAGCCGACAGCGGCTCGCCCTGCGAACCAGTGCACATGACGACGATCTTGTCGTCAGGCAGGTTATCGATATCGAAGGCATCGATGATATCGGCATCATCGATGTTGAGATAACCGAGCTCGCGCGCCACGCGGGTGTTCGTGAGCATGGAGCGACCGGTCACAACGACCTTACGGCCGCACTTGCGGGCGGCATCGCAGATTTGCTGCAAACGATGGATGTGGCTCGAGAACGATGCGACGAACACGCGACCCGGGGCGTTCTTGATGGCGTGCAGCAGGTTGGGACCAACCTCGGCCTCGGACTTGGTAAAGCCGGGAACCGTGGCATTGGTTGAGTCGGAAAGCAGCAGGTCGATGCCCTGCTTGGCAAAGCGGCTGATAGCGGCGTAGTCGGGCGTGACGCCGTCGATGGGCGTCTGGTCGAGCTTAAAGTCGCCGGTGTGCATAACGGTGCCCTGATTGGTGCGGATGAACACTCCCAGAGCGCCGGGGATGGAGTGCGTCATCGAGAAGAAGTCGAGCGAGATGCCGCCGAGGTTGACATGGCTGCCGCCCTTGACCTCGCGGAACTTAGGCGCGCGGATGCGGAACTCGGAGAGCTTGCCCTCGATAAAACCGAGCGTCAGCTTGCTCGAGAAGATGGGCACCTTGTTGTTGAGGTCCTGCAGCAGGTACGGAAGCGAACCGGTGTGGTCCTCGTGGCCGTGAGTAACGATGATACCGCGGAGCTTCTCCTCGTTCTCCAGAACATAGGTGTAGTCGGGAAGCACCAGGTCGATACCGGGCTGGGAGTCATCCGGGAACATAAGACCGGCGTCGACGAGCACCATGTCGTCGCCGCACTCGAAGACCGTCATGTTCTTGCCGATGCCATCAAGGCCGCCGAGCGGGATGATCTTCAAGGGAGATGATTTTTTAGCTGCCATAGGTGAGTGTGGTTTCCTTTCTTCGAAACGGGTCTGGAACAACCGACGGGGCGCTTCTGGCAAACCGACCGCCGGGAACGTACAAACATGCATCGCAGAGTCGATGCAATAACCACAGTATGATACCCATTTGCCCACCAACAGACCACCCATGCATGAAAGCCCCATCTGAACTGGTCTATCCCGCCGGTTTCCCGTAGAGCAGGAAACTTCATATGCGGCCCTCCCGGGCGCAAGCAAAAGGGCGACCCCTGTCCGGAGTCGCCCTTGCGGTGCTGGTTATGTACGGCTGTTACTCGGCGTCGTGGTGACGGCGGGGCTTGCGGCCTCCGTTGTCACCGGGACGGCGCGGACGGTCGCTGCGCTCGGAACGCTCGCGACGCGGACGCTCACGGCGCTGGAAGTGCTCGCCGTCGCCCTCGGAGGAACCCTCGGCGCGAGCCGGGGCCTCGGGCTTGTCAAGACGATCGAGCGAGATCTTGCCACGATCGTCGACCTCGATGACGACGACCTTGACCTCGTCGCCCACGTTGAGGACGTCCTCGACCTTCTCCACACGACCCTTGGCGACGCGGGAGATGTGCAGCAGGCCGTCCTTACCGGGCAGCAGATTCACGAAGGCACCGAAGGGCTGAATGGAGACCACGCGACCGGTGTACTCCTCGCCCGGCTCGGGAACCTTGATGATGAGCTTGATGCGCTCGACGGCCTGATCGACGGACTCGCCGGTGCCGCCGACAAAGACGGTGCCGTCCTCCTGGATGTCGACCGAAGCACCGGTCTCGTCCTGGATGCCGCGGATGACCTTGCCGCCGGAACCGATGACGTCGCGGATCTTATCGGTCGGAACCTGGATGGAGACGATGCGCGGAGCGGTGCTGCGCGTGGTGTGGCGCGGCTCAGGGATCACATCGAGCATCTTCTGCAGGATGTACGCACGACCCTCCTTGGCCTGCTGCAGGGCGCGGGCCAGAATGTCAAAGGTGAGGCCGGTGGCCTTGTTGTCCATCTGCAGGGCGGTAATGCCCTCGGTGGTGCCGGTGACCTTAAAGTCCATGTCGCCCAGGAAGTCCTCGAGACCCTGGATGTCGGACAGGACCACGGTCTTGCCCTCCTCCTGGATCAGGCCCATGGCGATACCGGAGACCGGGCGCTTAATGGGCACGCCGCCGTCCATAAGGGCGAGCGTGGAGCCGCAGGTCGAAGCCATCGAAGAGGAGCCGTTGGACTCCATGACCTCGGAGACGACGCGGATGGCGTAGGGGAACTCGTTCTCGTCGGGGAGCACCGGAAGCAGAGCGCGCTCGGCCAGGTTGCCGTGGCCGATCTCGCGGCGCTTGGGGCTGCCCATGCGGCCGGTCTCGCCGGTGCAGAACGGCGGGAAGTTGTAGTGGTGCATGTAGCGCTTGCCCTCGGTGGGCTCGATGGTATCCAGACGCTGGCCCTCGTTGAGCATACCGAGCGACAGGACGGAAAGCACCTGGGTCTGGCCACGCTGGAACAGACCGGAGCCGTGAACGAGCGGCAGGTAGTTATCCTTCACCATGATGGGGCGAATCTCATCGGCGGCACGGCCGTCGACGCGCTCACCGGTCTCGACGACCATGGTGCGCATAGCCTTCTTCTCGAGCTTCTTGAGCGCCACGGGAATCTCGCGCTCCCAAGCGGCCTGCTCCTCCTCGGTGAACTCGGCACGGATGGACTCCTTCAGAGCCTCGACCTTACCGATACGGGAGAGCTTGTCGGCGTCGCGAAGGGCGGCTGCCATCTCGTCGTAGTGGGCGAAGATGCGCTCCTGGACCTCCTCGACGGGCTGGTCGAGCGGGTACTCCTTCTTGACGATGGCGCCGTTGACCTGCTCCCACTCGGCGACAAACTCGTCCTGGGCCTGGCAGAAGGCAGCGAGGGCCTCCTGGCCAAACTTCATAGCGGCGAGCATGTCGTCCTCGGAGATCTCCTCGGCGCCGGCCTCGACCATCGAGATGAAGTCGGCAGAGCCGCCCAGCTCCAGGTCCAGATCGGAGTTCTCGCGCTCCTCATAGGTGGGGTTGACGATAAACTCGCCGGTCTCCACGTTACGGCCGATGCGCACGCAGGCAAGCGGGCCCTCAAAGGGCACGCCGCCGAGCGTCATGGCCAGGGAGGCACCCATGACGTTGATGACGTCGAAGGGGTTGACCTGGTCGGCGACGAGCGAGGTGGCGACAATGTGCACCTCGTTGCGGAAGCCGTCCGGGAAGCTCGGGCGAATCGGACGGTCAATCATGCGCGCGGTGAGCGTGGCCTTCTCGCTGGGACGGCCCTCACGCTTGAGGTAACCACCCGGGATGCGGCCGGCTGCGTACATCTTCTCGTTGAAGTCGACGGTCAGCGGGAAGAAGTCGTAGTTCTTGCGCTCCTTGGAGACAACCACGGTGTCGAGCATCGTGGTGTCGCCCTGCTTGACCAGGCAGGCGCCGGTGGCCTGCTTGGCAAGCTCGCCGGACTCAAAGGTGTAGGTCTTGCCGTACAGCTCAAAGGTCTTGGATACGAGTGTCATTGTTCTCCTTTACCCCACAGGCCCCTTGCCTGTGGGCTTCTCATGTGACGCGGGCCCCCTGCCCCCGCCACGCTTCAGAGCGTGATTGTTCGCGCCCTTACACAAAAAGAGCGCCCCGCTGCGCAGGACGCTCTTAGCATGTACAAATCCTTACTGGATGTTGTCGCGGATGCCCAGAGCCTTGATGAGCTCACGGTACTCGACGATGTCGTTCTTCTTGATGTAGGAGAGAAGACGACGACGACGGCCGACGAGCATGAGCAGGCCACGACGGGTGTGGAAGTCCTTCTGGTGGGACTTCATGTGCTCGGTCAGCTCCTTGATGCGCTCGGACAGGATGGCGACCTGAACCTTGGGGTTGCCGGTGTCGACCGGGGTGTTACCGAACTGGGCAGTCAGCTCAGCCTTGCGCTCTTTGGAAACAGTCATTGTTTCACCTTTCGTTTCTTGTCGCCCGCGGGCGACACTATTCGCCTCGGACTGGGAAGCCGTCGGTGGAGCGAGCATCCAAGGTCGAGGTACCAACGGGTCGGTATGTTACCACAAGCAGACCGCCCATGCGCATCATCACCGACCCAACATGAATTCCATCGCACGGAGGCGCTGGTCGGTGTGCGTCGCAGCCCACACATGCGAAAGCCCGAGCAAGAACGCCGCCGTATGCGGGTCGATTCGCTCGACCATGAGTGCATCGAAGGTCATGGACATGAGGGCGCGCAGCCACTCGACCTCACCGGTCGAAACCAGCTCGGCACCCGGAACGCTCGACGCGCACGAACCGCACATGAGCCCGCCCGCCTGGGGCGAAAAGTACGACAGCATGGGGTCTCCGCACAGCACGCAGGCCGAAAAATCGGGTCGATAGCCCACGTGCGACAGAAGTTTAAAGACAAAGGCCGCCACGAGCAGGTCCATATGTGCCGAGTCGAGCCCACAGCCGACAAGCGTGAGCGCCCGCTGCGTGATGGCAAAGGTAAACGGGTCCTCGGCGTCCTCGAATGAGCACACGCGCGCGACCTCGGCAATCGCGCTTGCGGCGCAGGTCGTCTCGTAATCGGGCGCGGCGCCAACCGGCGCTTCCAAAAGCTCGGCCTGAGAAACAACGTCGAGCGAGCGTCCATGTGCGAGCAGCATATCGACGGTACAGAATAATTCGCAGCGCGCCGCCAAGCGCCCACCGGGTTTGCGGGCCCCCTTTGCCACGGCACGAACCTGACGACCCCGCTCGTCAAGCATCGTCAGAATCAGATCGGTCTCTTTGAGCTTGGTCTTGTCGAGCACGAGCACCTTCGTGCGATATGTCCGGGAGCCTGCCATGCGCGCTGCGCGTCCTTAGTCCTCGGCGTTGTAGCCAAAACGGCGAATCTGAGCCTCGTCGTCGCGCCAACCGGCCTTGACCTTCACGTCCAACTCCAAAAAGACCTGCGTGCCAAAGATGCGCTCAAGATCGCGACGGGCGTCGATACCGATATGCTTGATCATCTCGCCGCCCTTGCCGATGATGATGCCCTTTTGGCCCTCACGCTCGACATAAATGGTGGCGTGCACACGCAGCACCTTCTTGGTCTGCTCGAGCGCATCGCAAATAACGCCAACGGAGTGCGGAATCTCATCACGGGTGCGGCGCAAGACCTTTTCGCGCACAAACTCGGCAACGAGCGTCTCGTCGGAAGCGTCGGTACCCATGTCCTCGGGGAACCAACGCGGACCCTCGGGCAAAAAGTGCGCAACGGTCTCGATGAAGGCATCGACGTTAAAGTTCTTGACCGACGACGTCACGATCTCGTCGTCATATTCCATAAGCTCGTGGGCGGCCTTAAGCTGCTCCATGACCTGTGCGGGGTCGGCTTCATCGGCCTTGGTGAGCACCAGGACCTTCTTGGAACGGGCATTCTTGACACGCTCGGCAACCCAGGCGTCTCCCCTGCCGATCGGTTTGGTGGCATCAATCAAAAACGCGACAACATCGACATCGTTCAGCTCGAACAGCGCGCTCTTGTTCAGCTCGGACCCTAGACCGTCCTTGGGCTTGTGGATACCCGGGGTATCGACAAAGACCAGCTGGTAGCCGGGGCGGTTGACGACGGCGCGCATGCGGCGGCGGGTCGTCTGGGCCACCGGCGAGGTGATGGCGACCTTTTTGCCATAGCAGGCGTTGAGCAGCGTTGACTTACCGGCGTTGGGGCGGCCGACCAAGGCCACGAAGCCACTGCGGAAACCGGGCTCAACGTCGCCAAAGCCCGCGAGGCTGTCGTCCTCATCGCACAGGGCGTCGAACTCCTCGTCGCTCATGCCCTCAAACGGGTCGAACTCCTCGACTTCCTCATAGGCCTCGGTCGCCTTAGCATCCGGGGACTCGTCGTCCAAAATCTCATCGGTAGACTGCATATTGTCGGACATGGGAATCCCTTTCTAAATAAAGCCGAGCGCGTGGGCAAATACCAGAACGCCCACAATCGCGGCGGTGATGGAAAGAACGTATACAGAGGCGGCGGCGATGTCCTTCGCACGCTTGGCCAGCGGATGGAGCTCCTGGGTCGCTAGGTCGACGATAGCCTCCATAGCGGTGTTGCACAGCTCGCCGTGAATCACCAGGCCACAACAGATGATAATCGTGGCCCACTCGGCAATGTCGAGCCCCACGATGCAGCCGGCAATGACGGTGCACACGCCCGCCACGAGCATGACCTTAATGTTGCGCTCGGTCTTGACGGCGGTGACGAAGCCCTCCATGGCGTAAGAAAACGACTTTAAAAAGGACGGATGGTCCTTGTTCGATCCGGGAATCATAGACGGCTCCTAGTCGTGGGCATGGTTGGTGATGGGGCCGACGTGGACTAGCTTGGGGTCCTCGCCGCGCTCGAGCGCCAGATCGCGCAGGATGGCGTCCTCGCGGGCCTCCATGACCTCGGCCTCGTCGTCCTCGATGTGGTCATAGCCCAGCAGGTGCAGCATTCCGTGTACGAGCATCAGACGGCACTCATCAGCGGGACTATTGCCAAAACCGGGGGCCTGACGGGCAATAACCTGCGGGGCCAAGATAATATCGCCGAGCTCGAGCGTCTCATCGGCGGGAATGTCATCGTCAAAGGCCGAATCGCACTCAAACGAGAGCACATCGGTGGTGCGGTCGATACCGCGCCACTCGTGGTTGAGCTCGTGCATCTCGTCCTCGTCGACATACGAAAGGGAAATCTCAACTTCACGCTCAACGCCCTCGGCGGCAAGCACGACCTCGCAGATGTGCTCCACCTCTTGCGCGTCGAGCAGCGTATCGAGCTCGGCATCGTTGCTGATCAATACACTCAACGGGACTCCTTTCGGTCGCGCGAACGCTGCTCACGCACGTCATCATAAGCATCATATGCCTCGACGATACGACCCACCAGGGCATGACGCACCACGTCGGCACGCTCGAGGTGAGAAAATGCCACATCGTCGACACGGCCCAAAATCTTCTCGACATCCGCCAAGCCGCCACGACGACCCACCAGGTCGCGCTGACTCAAGTCGCCGGTAATCACGAACTTGGAGTTGAAGCCCAGGCGCGTCAGGAACATCTTCATCTGCTCGGGCGTCGTGTTTTGTGCCTCATCGAGCACCACGAACGCATCGCTCAGCGTACGGCCGCGCATGTAGGCGAGCGGGGCGATCTCGATCACGCCACGTTCCATAAGCTCATCGGTGCGCTCGCGATCCATCATGTCAAAAAGGGCGTCGTAGAGCGGGCGCATGTACGGATCGATCTTTTCCTCGAGGGTACCGGGCAAAAAGCCCAGGTTCTCCCCCGCCTCGACAACCGGGCGCGTCAAGATTAGGCGACCCACCTCGTGACGCTTGAGCGCGGCAACGGCGAGCGCCATGGCCAGATAGGTCTTACCGGTACCGGCGGGACCCAGGCCAAACGTGATGGTATGCGAGCGGATGGCGTCAACATAGCGTTTTTGGCCGAGCGTCTTGGGACGAATAACGCGGCCGCGATACGACAGCAGCACGTCATCGCGCAGCGACGAGGCATCATGCTCTCCATCGCGCAGGACAGCCAAGCAACGCGAGACATCGTCGGCAGACAGCGTGCGTCCGGCAGCCGCCTCGCGAAAAGCATGCTCAAAAAAGCGCACCACGAGCTCGACCTCATCCGGGTCACCGCTCACGGCGATACTGTCGCCACGGGCGACCACGTGGGCGCGAACCAAGCTCTCGAGCGCACGAAGGACGCCGTCGCCGGCGCCCAAAACGCGCGAGGGATCAATCCCCTCGGGAACGGTAAGTCTAATCTTCGAGGCTTCCATGAACCTCCCTGCGCGCATGGACCAAGCCGGAATCATCGACTTCGATGATAGCAACATCGAGCAGGCACGGGGCTGTAAGTCCACAGGTATCGTCAAGACGGGCATGATGGAACGAGCCGAGCGTCAGGTTGTCACCATACTCGAGCACGGCGCGCTCAACGGTTCCCACGCGACGACGAGCATCGGCGATGGCGAGTTCCTGCGCCGCGGCCCGCATACGGCGGCTGCGCTCAGCCATAACCTCTGGCGGTACCTGGTCGGGCATATCGGCGGCAAGTGTGCCGGGACGCTTACTGTAGCGGAACACATGCATGCGCGAAAAGCCCACGCGACGGCATAGCGCCAGCGACTCCTCGAACTCCTCATCCGTCTCACCGGGAAAACCGACGATGACGTCGCACGAAAGGGACGCCTGAGGCAAGTTGGCGCGAATCATGCGCACCGTATCCTCAAACGCCTCGGCGCTATAGGGACGGCCCATGCGATGCAAGGTCGCCGTGCAGCCGGACTGCACGGGCAGGTGCAAAAACGGGGCGATACGCTGCGGATAGCGCGCCATACCCTTAAGCAGGCGCTCAGAGATATCCATGGGCTCGACCGAGGAAATGCGCACATGCGGAATAGACGTGCGCTCCATGATGGCCTCGAGCAGCTCATCGATTTCGACATGCTCGTCGGTCGCGCTCTTGCCATCGTAGGCACCCAGGTTCACACCGGTCAGCACCACCTCGGGCACGCCGGCCTCCTGGGCCTCGCGAACTTGCTCGAGCACGGACTCGACGGGCACGGAGCGCTCGGGGCCGCGTGCCTTCCACACAATGCAATAGGTGCAGCGATGGTTGCAGCCGTCCTGAATCTTCACGCCCAGGCGAGAGCGACCGAGCGCATCGACCACGTCGCCATCGCTACAGGCGGGCACGCTATCGGATTCAACACCCAGCACCTCGCAGACGCGCTCGGCGACGTCAATCTTGGACGGCTCGGCGATCACGCGATCGGAGAGCTCCAGCAGCTCCTCGGGATGCAGGTTGACGACGCAGCCGGTTACGACCACGTAAGGCTCGCCCGGATAGGCCAGCGCATGACGGACGGCCTTACGGGTCTTGGCCTCGGCCTCGCCCGTAACGGCACAGGTGTTAATGACGATCAAATCGGCATCCTGGGGCTCCACAATAGCAAAGCCCAGGCGCATAAGATCGGCAGTGATACGGTCAGACTCAACCCGGTTGACACGGCAGCCGAGGTTGACGACGGAAATATGGGGTGCGAGCACGCGGGCTCCTTAATCGAGGATATCGTCGAGGGCACTCTTGATACGGTCGGTCACCGACTTCTTACCGGAAGCGACGTCATCGCCCATCTCATCGGCAAAAGCACGGAGCAGCTCGCGTTGCTTATTGGAAAGATTGGTGGGAACGACCACGCGCAGTTGCACGATCAGGCGGCCACGCGAACCGCCACCGCCAATGCGCGGCATGCCGTAATTATTGACGCTCACGGTGTCGCCGTACTGGGCGCCGGCGGGAACCGTCACCTTAACGACCTCGTCGGGCATAATGCCCTCGACCTCGATCTCGCAGCCGAGCGCAGCCTGCGCAATCGAGATATCGCTCACCAGGTACAGGTCGTCACCGTTGCGCTTAAAGCGCTCATGGTCGGCAACGCGCACGTTGACAATCAGGTCGCCAGAAGGCTCGCCGCGAAGGCCGGCCTCGCCAAAGCCGCTCACACGCAGCTGGCGACCGGTCGAAACGCCGGCGGGAATATCGATGTCGATCTTTTCGTGCGAAGGCGTGCGGCCCTGACCGTCGCAGGTCTCGCAGGGATGGTCGATAACCGTGCCCTCGCCATGGCAGTCGGGGCAAGGCGAGGAAGACTGAACCTGGCCCAAAAACGATCGCTGAACCGTCGTGACGTAGCCCGTACCGTGGCAGCGACTGCACTGCTTTTCCTGTGCACCCTCGGCCCTACCGGTACCGTTGCAGTCCTCGCAAGGAGCAAGGCGATCATAGCTGATCGTCTTTTTGCAGCCGAGTGCCGCCTCCTCGAGCGTCACCGAAAGCGAGATGGCCATGTCACGTCCGCGACGACGCTCACGACGGCTGCGGGCGCCACCACCGGCGCCACCGCCAAAGAACGACGAGAACAGGTCGTCCATGCCCATGCCACCAAAGATATCGTTGATGTCGACATAACCAGAGCCACCGGGGCCGTCCGCGGTGCCGTAACGGTCGAAGTTAGCACGCTTCTGCTCATCGGAAAGAAC
The DNA here is from genome assembly GCA_027663555.1 of Coriobacteriaceae bacterium AM04S-08. Lineage (GTDB taxonomy): Bacteria > Actinomycetota > Coriobacteriia > Coriobacteriales > Coriobacteriaceae > Collinsella. Next base: position 27,610 of record JAQDHS010000002.1, read on the forward strand.
GGAATAGGCCTCGTTGAGCTCCTTGAACTTGGCCTCGGCCTCGGGATCGTCCGAAACATCCGGATGTACGGTACGGGCCTTCTTTAAAAACGCACGCTTAATCGTCCGCGCGTCGGCATCCCTGTCGACGCCAAGCACCTCGTAGTAATCCCTATTTTCCGACACGACCGAATCCTTCCAACTTTCATTATTATCACAGTGCGTCCTATACCCAAGCTGGGCCGACCGCAAACAAAGGGTTTGATGTTATTGCATTTGATACGGCGAAAGCATGGCCCGTTGCGAGCAGCTCGCGAACCAAACCGACACGAGCGCGAACATGAAGCCGTTGGCAAAACCGTTGGCAAACTGCATCGCACCGCGCTTCCACCACAGCAGGCTGCGATGAAGCACACCGTCCGAAAGCACCATGAACAGGCCCATGGTAAACGGAATAAAGCACATCACGGCAAAGGCCGAGAACACGCCCGAGATGGCCGACAGCACCAAAAACGGCGCCACAATGCCCATCAAGTAAAAGCCAGTACGAGCTTTGCCTTCCAAGCGCTCGGCCTCAACATGGGCGCGGCCGACCAGGTCGCCGCCCGCGGCACCGTTGGTGCCAGCATGACCCATGCCGCCAATGCGGACCTCGTCGCCGTCATGCGTGCCGGCAGGAAACTCAATCGTCTGCTCGGAGGTCACACGGGTTCGCCCGCTGCCACCGCAATCGGGGCAGGGGTCGGCCACGACCTTACCGGAACCGCCGCACTCGGGGCAGACCGACTGGAACGTGCCCGCACCAAACAGGAAGGACAGGTCGACGTCGATGTGGCCGCGGCCACCGCAGCTCGGGCAGGTATGTGCATGCTCGGACGAAACAGAGCCCGAGCCGCCGCAGTGACCACAGGTATCGAAGCGCGTGTAGCGGACGGTCTTGCGGGCACCGCCCTTGGCCTCCTTGGCGTCGAGTTTGATATCGACGACCACGTTGGCGCCGTTCTCGGGATTGTAGGCAGCCTGGCCGCGACGCTGCTGGCCCCAAGCGCCACCAAAGGGAAAGCCGCCCTCAAAGGGATTGCCATAGCCCGTGCTGCCGGCGTAGCCGCCACCATAGGGCGAAGCCGTAGGAGCACCGGCAAAGGGATTGCCAGAACGCATGGCGTCGTAGCGCGCACGTTTTTGCTCATCCGAAAGCACGGCGTAGGCCTCGGAAACCTCTTTAAACTTTTCCTCGGCATCCGGCTCTTTATTGACGTCCGGATGGAGCTTACGGGCCTTTTGCTGGAAGGCCTTTTGAATATCACGCGAGGTGGCGTCCTTGGAGACACCCAGAATCTCGTAGTAATCTTTTTCGTTCATCGTCGCCATGCGCGGCAACCTCCTGCTCACAGCAGCGTATATATTCCGGTAATTCTACCCGAGCGGCCTAAGCTAGATCCCAAAACAGCTCGAACAGAACATTTCCATCGAGCCAGCCCAGATGGGTCGGCGCCAGACGAGCTCGAACATGGCCCGCGACGACATCTGCCGAAGTGAAGGGTCCCTCATGACCCCAGAGTGTCTCGGGCACCCAAGTGGCAAGACCCAATTCGAGCGAGCGATCGCAGGCAGCTGCCAGCTCGCCCGTTGGGATGACGCACGCTGCACGAACCAACAGGTCGGACGCGACACCGCGCGTCATGCGACAAGCGAGCATCAAGTCTTCGGCGACAGCCTCGCGCTGCGACAGATATTCGGCCTCGAACGCCGTCGCGTCATCGTCACGTTGCACCAGACGCACGCGGTACGCATCGCCTCGAGAAGACACGCCGGGGAACAACTTAGCCAGGCGATCGAAATCCTCAGCATCGAGCATGCCCGCGGCAGAGCGTCCTAGACCCAAATAGCCCTGTCCAGTCCAGTAGGCAATGTTATGGGCGCACTCATGGCCGTCGAGCGCGTAGCTTGCCACCTCATACGGATGATAGCCGGCCGTACCCAGGCGCTCACGCGCCGCGTCCATGCACGAAGCCTGAAAATCCTCGTCGGGCTCGAGCGACTCGTCGCGGCACGCCATGCGATAAAGGGGCGTCCCCTCCTCAAGCGTGAGCGGGTAGATCGACACATGATGCGGCGCCGCCGCCAGCACGCCATCGAGCGTGCTCCGCCAGCTTGCGGCCGTCTGCCCGGGAAGGCCGCACATCAGGTCGCACGACACATCGAGGCCAGCGTCCTTCACCGTCGCGATAGCCGCAAGTGCCCGATTGGCATCGTGAATGCGGCCAATAGCAGCCAGCTCGGTATTGTCGAGGGTTTGCACGCCCAGAGAGATGCGCGTGACACCCGCCTCGGCAAGCGCGGTGGCGAGCTCAGCGGTCAGGGACTCAGGATTGGCTTCGCAAGTATATTCAACGGGTTTGCACCACATGGAGATACGACGGGCAAGTTCCACCAGGCGCTCCCCAGCAAGTGACGGCGTGCCGCCGCCAGTATAGACCGTGCGGACCTGCGCAAGCGCCCCGGCGTCGCCAAAGGAATCGAGGCGCGCATACAACTGCTCAAAATACGAATCGAGCGCGGCATCCAAATCACACGCAGCAAAGCTGCGCGAGTCAAAGTCGCAGTACCGGCACTTTTGGGCGCAAAACGGCACGTGCACGTACAGCGCGGTAACGGCCACCGTTAGGCCTCCAGCGGATGAGCAGGCACCGACTCGCCGGCGGCAAGCGCGGCCTCGCAGGCCACCACGTCGCGCTCGATATCATCGACCAGCGCCATAAACTCCTCGTACGTAGAGCAACGCACCACCTGAGCGCGCCAGGCGGCGGCATGGGGCATGCCCTTTAAGTACCAGCTTGCGTACGTGCGAGCACGCGACATGAGCGGCAGAAGCTCATGCGTCAACGTCAGGTGCTCGCGCAGAGCCTCCAGGCGCTCGACCGAGGAGCGAGAAGGAACCGGCGTGCCATCGAGTGCAAGGGCTCGGGCATCGCCGAACACCCACGGATTGCCGTAGATGCCGCGCGCGATAAACACCGCGCTGGCACCCGAGCCGTGCAGATGCTCAGCAGCCTCCTCGGCCGAGAACACATCGCCCGAACCAATCACGGGAATCTCGACAGCGTCGGCAACCTCATCGACGACCGACCAATCGGCCTGGCCCGTGTAGAGCTGCGTGGCGCAACGACCATGCACGGCGACTGCGGCAGCCCCTGCACTCTCAAGCATCTGGGCAAATGTCGCGGCATTGCGGTCCTCGGCATAAAAGCCCTTGCGAATCTTGACGGTCACGGGCACGTGCGCCGCGCCAACCGTGGCCTCGACGATCTTCTCCGCCAGGTCGGGCGTGCGCATGAGCGCCGAACCCTCGCCCTTGGTAACGACCTTGCGGGCGGGGCATGCCATATTGATATCGATGAGCGACAGGCGATCGCCAACGCGCTCCTCGACGGCGGCGACGGCGCTCGCAAACTGCTCGGGCTTGGAGCCAAAGAGCTGCACGCAAATCTGCTGCTCCTCGTCGGCCGGTAGCACCAGGCGCCAGGTCTTGTTGCTGGCATAGGCAAGACCCGCCACGCTCACCATCTCGCTGTAGGCAAGGTTGGCACCGCGGCGGCGACACATGATGCGATAGGCGGGGTCGGTCACGCCCGCCATGGGAGCCATAAGGAACGGCTGCTCGGCATAGGCACCCAGCAGCCGCTTGCTGTATTCAGAAAGCGCCATGGACCTACTCGTCCACCTTGAGGATCGCCATAAACGCCTCCTGCGGGACCTCGACCGATCCGATGGCCTTCATACGCTTCTTGCCCTCTTTCTGCTTCTCGAGCAGCTTGCGCTTACGCGAGATATCGCCGCCGTAGCACTTAGCAAGAACGTCCTTGCGACGCGCCTTGACGGTGGAACGGGCGATGATCTTGTTGCCGATAGCACCCTGGATGGGCACCTCGAACAGCTGACGCGGGATGATCTCCTTGAGCTTGTCGCACAGGCCACGGGCCAGGCCATATGCCTTGTCCTTATGGACGATAAACGAAAGCGCGTCCACCTCGTCGCCCGAAAGCAAAATATCGAGCTTCACGAGCTCGGAGGGACGGTACTCGTTGAACTCGTAGTCGAGCGAGGCATAGCCCTTGGTGCGGCTCTTGAGCTGATCGAAGAAGTCCAAGATGAGCTCGGCGAGCGGCATATCGAAGCGCATCTCGACCGATTTGCTCGTCAGGTGGATCATGTCGGTTGTGACGCCGCGGTGCTCGATGGCGAGCTGCATGACGGCACCCGTGTACTCAGGCGGGCAGATGATCTTTGCCTTGAGGTAGGGTTCCTCGATACGATCGATGCGTGTGGCCTCGGGAAGGTCCTGCGGACTGCGGACATCGATCATTTCGCCGTCGGTCTTGTAGACGTGATAGTCAACTGAGGGACTCGTGGCAATGAGGTCCAGGTTGAACTCGCGCTCCAGGCGCTCCTTGACGACTTCCATGTGCAGCAGGCCCAGGAAGCCCACGCGGAAGCCAAAGCCGAGCGCCACCGAGGTCTCGGGCTCCCACACCAACGACGGATCGTTGACGTGCAGTTTATCGAGCGCGTCACGCAGGTTCTCGTAGTCCTTGTTGTCGATCGGGAACAGGCCCGTATAGACCATGGGCTTGGCCTCGCGATAACCGGGAAGCGGCTCGGGGCAGGGGTTCGACGCCCACGTAAGGGTATCGCCCACGCGAACGGCCTCGGGATCCTTCAAGCCCGTGACCACATATCCGACCTCGCCGACCGTCAGCGCGTCGACCGGGGTCTCGGCAGGACGCTTGACGCCCACGCCGTCGACCAAAAAGTCGCCCTTGGCTTGCATCATAAGCAGGGTATCGCCCTTTTTGATGGAACCATCGAAGACGCGCACCGTAGCCACCACACCGCGATACTCGTCAAAGTACGAATCCAAAATGAGCGCTTTGAGCGGAGCGTTTGCATCGCCCTTAGGCGGCGAAATCAAAAAGACAATGGACTCCAGCAGATCGTGAATGCCCTCGCCAGTCTTGCCCGAGACGCACACAGCATCATCGGCAGGGATCGCCAGGTCATCCTCGATCTCGGTCTTAACCTCATCGGGATGGGCCGAGGGCAGGTCGATCTTGTTGATGGCCGGCACAATGTCCAGATTGGCGTTCATGGCGAGCGTCGCGTTGGAAACGGTCTGCGCCTCGACGCCCTGCGTGGCGTCGACAACGAGTACCGCGCCCTCACAGGCTGCCAGCGAGCGCGAGACCTCATAGGTAAAGTCCACGTGGCCCGGCGTATCGATCAGATTGAACTGATACGTCTCACCATCGTCGGCGTCATAGGAAACGCGGACGGCATTGGACTTGATCGTGATGCCGCGCTCGCGCTCGATATCCATGGTGTCGAGCAGCTGCGACTCCATGTCGCGTTCGTCAACGGTATGGGTGAGCTCGAGGATGCGGTCACTGATCGTAGACTTGCCATGGTCGATGTGCGCAACGATCGAGAAGTTGCGGATGTGGGAAATGTCAATTGAAGTATTCATGCGGACTATCTTACCCGAGCGGTACAAAAAATGGAGCCTGTTCCATAAAACAGGCTCCATTTATGCGCGTAATCTGTGTGGTGTGAAATTTACAACTTAGGCGTTGATGCTGTTCACGAGCTTGGCAAGACCGGACTTGCGGTTGGAAGCCTGGTTCTTGTGGATAACATGCTTGGCGGCAGCCATGTCGAGACGCTTGGTGACGGTCTTGAGGGCAGCCTGGGCCTTCTCGGCGTCGCCCTCGGCGACGGCGGACTGGACGTGCTTGGTCAGCGTCTTGAGCTCGGACTTGACAGCCTTGTTACGCATGCGAGCTGCCTCATTGGTGCGGATACGCTTCTTCTGAGACTTGATGTTTGCCACTTCTGGAGTTCCTTTCGAGTTCCTTGCAAAAAATGTATGACACCTCTGAGACACGGTGAGGTCATGCAAGCGCCTACTATAGCACGCTCCCTCTCAAAGGGATAGAACGAATTTGTCAAATAGGCAGGTATCATCACGATTTTCTCAAGATGTTCGTAATCCAGAGCAAAAGCGCCGTCTGAGAATCGGCCGAACCCTTGAGCGCGAGCTCCACATCAACGGCATCCTCGAGCGCTGCGACGAGCTCGGTCATCGAAAAACGACGCGCCCAGGTAAGGTGATTCTTGACCTGCCAGGACTGGAGCTTGAGCGTTGCGGCCAGCTCGCGACCCTGCCCACGCGCGTCGAGCGCCTTGGCGACGATAAGCTCGCGAATGCGACCGCACAGCAATGTGTAAGTCCACACGTAGCTCTTGGAGGGCAGGAGCTTAAAGAGCTCGAGCGAACGCCGCATATCGCGAGCCGAGACGGCGTTGAGGAAGTCCCAGGGTTGGACCTCGGCCGTACGTACAATCCAGCGCTCAACATCGGCAAGTTCAATCTGGGGCGACTCGACCATCTGGGCAAGCTTAGCCAAGTCGTTATCGAGCATGCGCGTGTTTTCGCCCGAACGCGAGACGAGCTCCTCGGCGGCCGCCGTCGAAATCGACTTACCGCGCTGCGTCGCCATCTGCTGAACACGGCGCGGCAGTTCCCAGCGCTTGGTACCCGAGCAATCGACGATAGCCTTCTTGTCGATCTTGGCGATTGCCTTATACAGGCGCGTGTTCTTGGCAAGTGAGTCGGCGATGATGAGGCAGACCGTTGTTGGGCTGGGACTCGCCAGATACCCAACGAGCGGCTCCGAGACCGCCTTGGCGAGCTTTGAGCAGCCATCGAGGATTACCAGACGAAACTCGCTGCCCATCGGAAAGGTGTTAAGCGATCCGATAATGGACTCGATATCGGGGTCCTTGGTCATGTCTCGCTCGTCGAGGTTGAACTCGACCATACCCGATTTTTCCAGACGCGCTTTCATACGCGAGACGGCGTGGTCGCGCTTAACTCCGTCGGTACCGACGATCAGATATGCCGGCAGCAAACCGGTTTCGGACATTGCGCTCCCCTCCCGCAGGCCTTCGTATTCGTTCCGTGCCATTCTAGCCCAGGGGCCCACCACACGCCAACGACGTCGTCACGGTCGCTGGCATCGCATCGCAAAGCCATTCGCAGTCGGTGTGACGGTAATGTCGCCGTGTTCGATGGTACACGCGAACACACCATCCGCTTCCTTAACGGCATCGATGCAGGCATCGGACGGATGGCCGTATCGATTCCCCTCACCGGCGCTTGCGAGAGAAAGCTCGGGCTTCAGGATGTCCAGCAACTCACCATCGACTGAAACCTTGGAGCCGTGATGCCCAAGTTTAAGGACATCGATATCCCCCACCTCCTGCACGAATTCCCGTTCTTGGTCGAGCTCGGCATCACCGGTGAGGAGTATGCGCAGGCCCTTGCCTTCCTGAACATAAGAGAGCAGAAGGACAAGCGAGTCCTCATTTCCCTCGCCATCCACGGACTCGAATGGCCACATCACGCGGGCGCAAAATGAGCCGATGTCGACCATATCCCCACGGCGCACCTGCCGATACTCCACGCCAGGTCGGTTCAATACCTCGGCAGGAGCATCCTCCAGCGCATCCGCGGCCACGGCAATCGTTCCGACCGAAAACTGTTCGAGCACGGCAGGCAGACCACCCCAGTGGTCCTCATCCCAATGCGTCACAAAGACGGCGTCGATATGGTGCACGTTATTGCGAACCAACGCCGCCACCACGCGCTCGTCGAGTCCGCAGTCGACAAGTGCAACTGCGCCGCCCTGGCGGATAAGAATCGCATCGGCCTGGCCCACATCGAGCACCGTCACCGAAGGCGGAGCGAATCGATCCCAATAGACGTACGGAATCGCAGCCAAGAGCATCAGGCATGCAAGCCCCACCGCCATAGGACGTGCACGGGGACGCGGCCACCAGACCAGCAGAACCGCCAGAAAACACGGCACTAGGTAAATCCACATGCTATCGGGCGGCACGCTCACGTATGCACCCGGCACGGCGGCAAACAGTTGCTCGAAGAACAGCGCGCAACGGGCGGCAATCATGGGCACAACGAGCGCCCAAGTCCGCAACGGTGCCACGAACGAAAAGGGAACCAGCACGATCGACACAGCGAGCAGTACGCTCACCACCGGACCGAGGACCGCATTTGCCAACGGAGCAATGAGCGAGAATGTACCGAAGGCAGGAATGGTAATGGGAAGTGTCGCCAGTTGTGAGCACAGCGTGACGGAAAGCACGCTGGCAACGCCCGATGGCACACCTAGCTCACCCAAAGCGTAGGTCGCATAGGGACAAAAGCACAGAATGGCTAAGACGCTGGCACACGAGAGTTGAAAGCCCATCTCGAACAGCACCGTCGGCCGCAGTAGCACAAAGATGGACATGGTTACGAAGAGTGCCGAAAGGCCGTGCCGACGACGCCCCGCGCTGTTTACGACAAGCGTCACGAACACCATGCAGCACGCACGCACGGCCGAGGGAGACGCGCCCGTAAAGGCAGCATAGCCCACAAGCGTTATCGCCAATATCGCCCGCTGAAGACCACGTGAGCACCGAGTCTTTTGCAATACACCCTCGATTACAAACCCCACGATAGCCAAATGGCTGCCCGAGACGGCGATAAGATGCGCCGTTCCCGTCACCGAAAACCAGTCGCCCGCCGGCTGGGCGCGCAGCTCGGCCGAACGACCGCAGACGACACCGGCTATGAGCGCACGCGCCGGGTCGGTCGCAGGCGCGATGGACGCAAGCAGCCCATTTCTCAGCCGAAGCAGCGGCCCCGGAGAACCCTCATAGACCGATAAAATCCGAACGGCTTTAACCTTGCGCACCTCGCCTCGGAGCACGCGCGATCGTCCATATGCATCGTTCTCAAAACGCGAAACGCGACCGATAACACGCACGTGCGCCCCGACCTTGAGCTCACGATCACACGATAGGCGAACCAGTGCCAAGTTCTTACCGTCCGCGCGTGCCTCGCAGGTATAGGAATACACGTCGTCGTTTATGGATGGATCACCCTGCACGACAAACTCGAGGCCGCTTGCCGCTCGACCGTCGAGCGCCCTCGAGGCGCTGAGCGCACCCACAGCCCACCACGCCGAGACGACCGCTCCCGCCACGAGACCGACGGACGCGGCATACAGCCACCGTTTCAAAGGGGCAAGCCTCGCACAAGAGTGAGCCAGCACAACGAAAACCGCTGCCGCAACGGGAATGGCCCATAGCGGCCCGACCGCCGTCGTCCGCTCCCTCAGCAGCGCATCAGCGGCTATGCTGAGCACCAAGGCGCAGCTCACGCACATGCCGGCACACAGGGCCATCGTCCACGGAATCAGGGGCCGCGGAGGCATCACGTGCTCTCGCTCGGTCGCACTCATACGCAGATGCAATCTTTGATTTTGGCAAGCTTCTTCTCGCCGATTCCCGACACGCGCATCAGATCGTCAACCGAAGCAAAAGCACCGTTCTTTGTCCGCTCATCGATAATCGACTGTGCCATTGAGGGACCGATTCCCGAGAGCGTCTGCAGCTCTGCCGAGCTTGCCGTATTAATGTTTACTAGGCCTGTTGCGCCACCGACGCCTGATGATGCGGAAGTCCCACCATCAACACCGGCTTCCGCAATGGACACCTGCTGCTCCCCTACCGTTGGAACGTGAATTTTTTGTCCATCAGTGACCTTGGATGCACGATTAAGCCCCGTAACGTCTGCTTCGGGCGCCAGCCCGCCGGCGGCATCAATCGCCTGAGCCACCCGCGCCCCGTCTTTGAGGCGATATACACCGGGTGACACCACGGCGCCATCAACATCGACATAGACCTCTGCCGCGGCAGACGCCTTAGGCGAAGAGCCTTCAGATGTCTTTCCACTCGAAGCATCGCCGGATCCCGGCTCCACTAACGTGCCCGAACCATCAGTGCGCTCAAACGACACACCGCCGGCACCGCCGCCAAAGTTCGCCATTGCCAGTCCACTCGCCATCGCAATGACGACCAGTATCGCCATCACCGCTGCCTTATGACCGAGCAGTTTGCCCGCCCAGCGGTCCATCTTTTTGACTCGTTCGTGTTGCTCGCGCTGCGCCATAGCAAACACCTCCCAACACCATCGTGTCAGGAAACGAACGCCGCAGCCTCCGCACGCCCACGCCGGTTTTCGCGGTCAAACCAAAAGTTAACCAAAACCTTGCGCAAATGTGCCCGTTTATTCAGGCACACGTCAGCAAATGAACACTTAGCCGCAAAATGCCCAGATAGCAAAAGACCGACGATGCAGGCGCATCGTCGGTCTATGCACAAATTTACTCGTGATCTTGGTAAATCTCACGCGGAGCAAGCTCAGAATGTTTGCGTTTTAAGGTCTTAGGGGCCTTGTACGTGTTGCTCTCGAAGTCGATGTACTCGGTCTGCTTGAGCAGACGCTCAATCATCTCCTCGTGATCAAACAGTTCCCAGGCCTCATGCACGGCATCGAGTTTAGCGTGCGTCTCGGGACGGCGCGGCATAAACAGCGTGCAGCAGTCGGGAGCGGCCTCAGTCGAGATATCGAACGTACCGATCTCCTCGGCGCGTGCGATGATCTCCTGTTTGTCCGAACCGATGAGAGGACGGAACACGGGAATCTTCACGGCTTCGTTGACGGCCATGATGTTCTCAAGCGTTTGGGAGGCAACCTGCCCAAGCGATTCGCCCGTAACGATGGCCCTGGCACCCTCGATGTGTGCAATGCGCTCGGCAACCGAATACATAATGCGGCGATACATGATCACGCGCAGGTTACTGGGACAGGTGACCGAAATCTCACGCTGGCAGTCGCCAAACGGCACCACGTACAGGCGGCCGATCTGGACACCCGGCTCAAGCGCACGGATGATATCCTGCACCAAATACTCGCTCGTATCGGGCGTCTGCGGACGACCGGAGAAATGCACCGGCACGCAGACCGCGCCGCGACGCGCGAGCATCCAAGTCGCCACCGGAGAATCGATACCCGACGACAGCAGCGTCACGACCTTGCCGGCAGAACCCACCGGAAGGCCGCCAACGCCGCGCTCGGAGCGCGCATACACGTAGACACTACCCTGAACCACCAGAACGTGCACCATCGCGTCGGGGTCGTGCATCTGGACCTTTTTATCGGGAAACGCCTCACACAGCACCTCGCCAACCTGTCGATTGATATCGATCGAGGTGAGCTCATAGTCAGTATTGGAGCGCTTGGCGTGCACCTTAAACGAATCGAAGGAACCAAACTCGCGCAGCGCCTTCACGGCGGCGGCGCAGTACTCCTGCGGGTCGCGGTTGGTGTGATACGCCAAAGACACACGGGCAACGCCGGGAACGGTGCGAATGACACGCGCCGCCTCGTCGGCCTGATGTTCGTTAAAGGTCACGAGGATATAACCGGAAATTCGAGACACGGCATTCACGGAAAAGGCGGCCAAGGCCGCCTTGATGTTATCCATGAGGATATGCTCAAAATGTGCGCGGTTCTTGCCCTTCAGCCCAACCTCGTGATAGTGGACTAGGCAGACGCGAGCCGCCATTTTAGGCTTCAGCAACCTTGTGGCCGAGCGCCTTCTCGTAACGGGCCTCGTCGTAAGAGATGTCACCGTCGACAATCTCGTCCATAGCCATCGAGATGGTATCGGCACCGGAAAGCCCGATGGTGATGTCATCGACATCCTGGACGGCAAGCACGCGGTTGTGCTGGCCACGCAGCATGCTATTGATGTCGCAGGCGCGCTTGGAGGCAAGCGAAGCGAGCAGGAAGCGGTTGTGATCGGTCTTCTCCAGAAGATCGTCAATGCAAGGCTTTACAACGGACACGGACCTCAGATCCTTTCATGCATATCGAGAACGCGAACGAGCTCATCGGTCGCGCGGTCGAGATCGTCATTCACCACGACGTCGTCGTAGCGGTCGGCAAGGGCAAGCTCATCGGCGGCGTTTGCCATACGCAGCTCAATCGTCTCGGGCGTCTCGGTACCGCGACCGACTAGACGCTCGCGGAGCACCTCAAGCGAAGGCGGCTTGATAAAGATCAGCACGGCCTCGGGGAAACGCTCCTTCACCTGCAGGGCGCCCTGGACATCGATCTCCAAAATCAGAGACGAGCCCGAGGCGAGCTTGGATGTGACCTCGCTCACCAACGTGCCGTAGCAGTTACCGTGGACCTCGGCCCACTCAACAAACTCACCGTTTGCCACGCGGCGGTCGAACTCCTCGCGCGTCAGAAAAAAGTAGTTGACGCCGTCGACCTCACCTTTGCGTGGTGCTCGCGTGGTAGCCGAAACCGTCAGACCCAGGTTCGAGCGGCGCTCGCGCACACGAGTGACGAGCGTACCCTTGCCTGCGCCTGACGGTCCAGAAATCACAAAGAGCTTGGAATCCTGAGCGCTCACTTATTTGGTCAGCTGCTCGAGGAGCTGCTCGCGCTGACGGACGCCGAGGCCCTGGACGCGACGAGTAGCGGAGATACCGAGCTCCTCCATGATCTTGGCGGCCTTGGCCTTGCCATAACCGGGGAGAGACTCGATGAGGGTGGAAACCTTCATGCGGGAAGCGATGGGGTCATCGGAGTTGAGCACGGACTCGAGGGACTTCTCGCCCTTCTTGATCTGCTCGCGAAGCTCAGCGCGGGCGTGACGTGCGGCAGCAGCCTTCTCAAGAGCCTGCTTGCGCTGCTCGTCGGTAAGCTGAGGGAGTGCCATTCGTACCTCCAAATAGTTGGGTTATATCTGATTCAATAATTGGCATTTTAGCACGTAGAACGTACAAAATGCCTAATCGCGGCTCCATAGGTTAGACGATACCCGCAAAAAGTGCAATATACTGCGCCCAAAGTTAAGCCCCTGACCTGCGATTCCACACAAAGGATGGGAAAGTTTACGCAGGCACAGGGGCTATTTTGTGCTAATGAGACCCAAAAGTGGTGACTTAGGGGAATCTTTTACGCGACGTTTTCGACCAGCTCGGCGACGATGGCGTCAAAGGCGGCAACCGGATCGTCGGCACCGGTGATGGGACGGCCCACCACAATGTGGCTTGCGCCACGCTCGATAGCCTGGGAAGGCGTCGCCACGCGGGACTGGTCACCAAGGGCGGCACCCACCGGACGCACACCCGGAGTCACGATCAGGGCATCAGGACCCAGCAGCTCACGCATGTCGTGAGCCTCCATCGGTGAGCACACGATGCCATCGATGCCGTTGGCCTGAGCAAGCTTTGCCAAGCGGGCGGCCTCCTCGGCCACGGGCGACTCGACGCCGATCTCGCTCAAGGCATCCTGATTCATGCTCGTGAGCACGGTGATGGCGACGAGTTTGGCGCGGTCCTCACGCGCCTCCTCGGCACCCTCGCGGCAGGCAGCGAGCATGGCGCCCGAACCCAAGCCGTGAACCGAAAGCAGATCAGCACCGGCAAGTGAGGCCGAGCGGGCGGCACCGCGAACCTGATGCGGAATATCATGGAACTTGAGGTCAAGGAAGACCTTAAAGCCCAGGTCCTTGAACGTCTTGACGATCTGGGGACCCTCGGCGTAATAGAGCGTCATGCCGACCTTGAGCCAGGCGGCATGGCCCGAAAGCTCGTGGGCAAGCTCGAGCGCACGCTCGCGGTCGCAGTCGAGGGCGACGATTACGCGGTCGCGGGCATCGGTCTCTAGCATTCGAAAGCACCTACCAGTTCGTTGATGTCCTTTACGCCCTGGGACTCGGCCCAAGCCTCGAGCTCGTGCGCGATCTTAAGCGAAGCACACGGATCGACGAAGTTGGCCATGCCGACCGACACGCAGGTGGCGCCGGCAAGAATAAACTCGGCCGCATCCTCGCCGGTCATGACGCCGCCGACACCGTTGATGGGGATATCGACGGCCTGGGCAACCTCCCAGACCATGCACACGGCGATGTGGTGGCACAGCGGGCCCGAAAGGCCGCCCTTGGGCTTGGCCACGCGGGACTTGCGGGTATGGACGTCGATGGCCATGCCCTGGATGGAGTTGATGACCGAAAGGCCGTCAGCGCCGGCAGCCTCGAGGGCCTTGGCGATCTCGGCGACGTTGACCGGCGCCATCTTCACGAACAGCGGCTTATCGGTCACCTTGCGGCAGGCAGCCATAACGGAAGAGGCGCCCTCGGGCGTGGAGCCCATGGCGGCACCGCCCGCGGCAATATTAGGGCAGCTCACGTTGATCTCGTAGCCGGCAGCCCAGGGGCACAGCTCGACATACATCTCGAGTGCGCGGACAAACTCGTCAACGGAGTGCCCGGCAACCTGGCAAATGACCTGGCAACCGTCCTTGGACAGCTGCTCGAGCCACGGGCCGGACTCACGGGCAAAGGCGGCCACGCCGGGGTTCTGAAGACCCACGGAGTTGATCATACCGCCGGGAATTTCGGCCATGCGGGGCGCGGGATTGCCGGGCCAGGGCTCGGCAGCGCAACCCTTGGTGGTGATGGCGCCCAGCTGGGAAACATCAAAGAAGTTCTGGAACTGCCAACCGTAGCCAAAGGTACCGGCTGCGGTGTTAATGGGGTTCTGCATCTTGACGCCGCCGAAATCGACGGCCATGTTCACGGTACCCACTAGAAGACCACCACCTTGGAAGCATCGAACACGGGGCCGCACATACAAGCACCCTTCATACCGTCGACCGTCTCGACATTGCAGGTGTTGCAGGCGCCAAAGCCACAGCTCATCATGCGCTCGAGCGACACTTCGCAGTACACACCGGCCTCGGCGGCAGCGGCGGCGACCTTCTTCATCATGACGGCGGGGCCGCAGCTGGCGACGTAGTCGTAGCCGCCCTCTCCAAGCAGCTCGGCTGCCGGATCGGTGCAAAAACCGTGCGTGCCGAGCGAACCGTCGTCGGTGCACACGTTAACCGTGGCGCCCAGCGCACGGAACTCATCGACACCCACGACTTTGGAAGCGGTGCCGAAGCCCAGGCACACGTCCACATCAACACCCTGCTCGGCAAGCATGCCGGCAAGACACAGCACAGGCGGAACGCCGATGCCACCGGCGACGAGCAGTGCCTTCCTGGTGCCCTCGGGTACCATCCAGCCACGGCCACCGGGGCCCAACAGGTTAGAGGTGGAGCCAGGGCCCATCTGGGACAAACGGCGGGTATCATCGCCCACGACGGCGTACCACAGCTCGACGGTGCCGGCCTCGGCGTCGGCGCGGTAGAAACTCAAGGGCACACGAAGCAGAGAAGACGCATCGCCGGGGACGGCGATGTTCACAAACTGACCGGGCTTGAGCGCGCTTGCAAGCTTGGGGGCCGAGATGACGAGCGAGAAGATGCCGTCGGCGATCTCCCGGTTCGAGACGACCTCGAAGTCGTGCATGCGTGCAGTGGAAGGTGTGGGCATAGACGCTCCAATCCCCCATGCGGTTGCATGGTCTAAACGAACAGAAAGCGCGGCACCGCAAGGGCGCCGCGCACAAAAGCGATAAGGCTATGCTAGCAGATGCAGCCGTCGGCGAGCGTCTGCTTGCCACCGACAAATACATCGGTGGCACGACCGGTGAGCGTGCGGCCGGCAAAACCGGAGTTCTCGGCGCGCGACTCGTAACCGTCCTCGCCAACCGTCCAGGTTGCGGAGGGGTCGAACACGGTCAGGTCGGCGACAGAGCCCGCCTTGACCTGAACCTGATCGAGGCCCAGAATCTCACGCGGCTTGATGGCCATGAGCTCGACCATGCGGCTCACGCTCATCTTGCCCGTGTTGACCAGCTCAGTGAGCACGAGCGACAGCGAAGTCTCGAGGCCAATCATTCCAAAGGGCGCGAGCTCGAACTCGCGGGCCTTCTCCCACGGGGTGTGGGGAGCGTGGTCGGTAACGATAGCGTCGACGGTACCGTCGATGACACCCTGACGGATGGCCTCGGCATCCTCGTCGGTGCGCAGCGGCGGATTGACCTTGAGCGAGGTGTTGTAGGTCTCGTCCAGGTCGTTCTCGGTCAGGAACATGTGGTGCGGGGTGGCCTCGCAGGTCACCTGGACACCGGCAGCCTTACCGGCACGCACAAGCTCCAGGCCATGAGCGGTGGAGATGTGCTGGATGTGCAGCTTGGCACCGGTCAGCTTGGCAATCTCGATGTCGCGGGCAATCTGAAGCTCCTCGCCGGCGGCCGGCCAACCCTCGAGGGCCAGACGGGTCGAGACCTTGCCCTCGTTGATCTGGCCGTGGCCGACCAGATCCTCGTCCTGGCAGTGGCTCATAAAGACCTTGCCGAACATCTTGCCGTAGTCCATGCAGCGACGGAGCATGCCCGCACCCTGCACGCCGCGACCGTCATCGGTGAAGGCGACGGCGCCGTGGGCGACCATATCGCCCATCTCGGACATAGCCTCGCCCTTAAGGCCGCGAGTCATAGCACCAGAAGGATAGACGCGGCAGTGGCCGACCTCGGCAGCGCGGGACTTGACGAACTCAACGACGGTTCCGTTATCGGTAACGGGGTCGGTGTTGGGCATGGCGCACACGCCGGTGAAGCCGCCCTTGGCAGCAGCGCGGGTGCCGCTCTCGATGTCCTCTTTGACCTCGTAGCCAGGCTCGCGAAGGTGAACGTGCATATCCACCAGGCCGGGGACGAGGTACTTGCCGGAAAGGTCGCGGACCTCGGCTCCCTCGACGGCGAGATTCTCGCCGACCTCGGCGATCTTATCGCCGTCAATCAGGACGTCAACGACACCGTCAAGCTCGACGGACGGGTCGACGACGTGGGCATTCTTAAGAAGCAAGGCCATTATCGGCACCTCCAAGCAGCAGATACAGGATAGCCATACGCACGCAGATACCGGCGTAGACCTGCTCCAGGATGACGGAGCGTTGCGGGTGGTCGGCCATATAGGAGTCGAACTCGACGCCGCGGTTGATGGGGCCCGGGTGACAGATGATCGCGTCGGGCTTCATGAGCTTCTCGCGGTCCTTGGTCAGACCGAAGAGCTTGTGGTACTCGCGAATGGTCGGGAACGGGGCACCCTCGAGGCGCTCCTGCTGCACGCGCAGCATATAGACGACGTCCAGCTCGGGCAGGACGGAATCGAGGTCGCTCGTCACGTGGTCGCAGCCCAGGACCTCGGGCGCCGGCGGCAGCAGCGTGCCGGGGGCGACGGCGTAGGTCTCGCAGCCCATAATCTTAAGGGCAGGGATCAGCGAGCCGCACACGCGGGAGTGCGCGATATCGCCGACGACGGCGACCTTCAGACCGTGGAAGTCACCCTTGTGCTCCCAGATGGTGTACAGGTCGAGCAGGGCCTGCGTGGGATGGTTGTGCTTGCCGTCGCCGGCGCAGATAACGCTCGCGGGCGAGTTCTGCGTGACGATGTAGGGAGCACCGGCGTGCTTATCGCGCACGACGATGCAGTCGATCTTGTAGGCGTTGAGGGTCTCGACGGTGTCGACGAGGCTCTCACCCTTGACCGTGGAGGTCGAGGAGCCGCCAAAGTTGAGGCTGTCGGCCGAAAGACGCTTCTCGGCGAGTTCGAAGGAGCTGCGGGTGCGCGTCGAGGGCTCGTTGAACATGTTGACGATGGTCTTGCCCTTGAGCGTGGGGACCTTCTTGATCGCACGCTCGTTGACCTCAGAGAACGCCTTGGCGGTCTCGAGGATGAGCTTGATGTCCTCTTCGGAGTACTCGGTAATGTCGATCAGGTGCTTATGGTTGAACGCCACGGTACTACTCACCTCCCAGCGGCGCGGAGCCCACGTGGGAACCCGGCGCGACGTCGTTAATCTCGACGGCGGTGTGGCCGTCGACTTCCTTCATATATAGGTGCACATTCTCCTCATGCGACGAGGGAACGTTCTTGCCGACAAAGTCCGGCGAGATGGGGAGCTCGCGGTGACCGCGGTCAACGAGAACTGCCAGCTCGATGCGGCTCGGACGGCCCAGGTCCATAACGGCGTCCAGAGCGGCGCGGATAGTACGGCCCGTATACAGGATGTCGTCCACCAAAACGACGCGCTTGCCGTCGACGCTAAAGGGAATGTTGGTGGCGTGGATCGCGGGAGCGAAATTGGTCGCATAGTCATCGCGGTAGAAGCTGATGTCCAGGCTGCCGAGCGGAACGTCGACGCCCTCGATCTCCTTGATCTCCTCGGCGAGCTTCTTTGCCAGAAGGTCGCCGCGCGTGACGATGCCGACCAGAGCGAGGTCTTCACAGCCCTCGTTGCGCTCGAGGATCTCGTGCGCGATGCGGGTCATCGCTCGATTGACGGCGGTCTCGTCCATGATGACCGCCTTGGGGGAAGTCGTGCCCATCGATCTCCTTCCTCACATGTCTTGACTGCTGACACAGTCAAAAAAATAGATGCCCGACCGCTTAAAGCGGACCAGACACCCACAGGAAGGGCTGCTCTTTGGCAGCTATGTAATTCCATGTGGGTATCTCGTACCCCTTTAATGGTCAAGGGATAGTGTAGCCAACCTCGAGCTTAATTGCGAGCATAAATACAGAACAATCCGTAAACGGAGCCCAATGCTCCATAAACCTATATATATTTGTGGGACGAGCTTGAAAACGCACGCACGAGCTGGCATAATCCCCTCTGCTGCACGCAAATCGGATCTACGTCCAGGGCCGTGGCGTGAGCACTATCGCCAAAAGAGGAATATCTCTGTGTAGATTACGCACAGGGAGCTGCTTCTGTGCTATAGTTCAGGCTTGTTTGTTAACGCGACATGTTCGTTTGTCGCCCAAGGAGGGTCAGTTATGTCCAAAGTTTGCGAAGTTTGCGGTAAGCACCCCGTTGCCGGTCGCTCCATCAGCCACTCTCACCGCGTCACCAACCGTAAGTTCCGCCCCAACATCCAGCGCGTTTACGTCGTCGTCGATGGTCACCGTCGCAAGATGAACGTTTGCTCCACCTGCCTCAAGTCCGGCAAGGTTGCGCGCTCCTAAATAAGGTCTTACCAACAAGTACCTCGGACTCTCCGGGTCAAAGACCTCGCGTTCATATAGAACTTACCAAAGGCGTCCTCCCCCACGGAGGGCGCCTTTTTGCACTCATTGGGGACAGACTTACATGAGTGTTTGCAGATGTCAAAGGAATCATAGCCCAGCTGATATGCCTTGTAGCTTGACCAGCGGTACGCCTCAAGGGTGTCGAGCACACCTTTCACGGGATTGAGATGAATATAGTCGAGCAGCTGCACCGCCTGCGTGTCCGACTCAACCGCGACCCGCGAATAGCGATTGTCAAACAGGTGCCCCGTTCTCCCCGTTTTCCCATTGAAATACTCATGTAAGTCTGTCCCCAATGAGCGAGGCGATGCAGCAGGCAGATAATTAGTTGAAACGTTTCATTTTATTGAAGCGTTTTAGTGTGCCTTTTACGGGAATCTTACCGTTTACCGAATTATTTCTTGCTATCATGCAAGACGTAGGGTAAATCTCCGATCGCAAGGAGACACAAATGGTGAAAAAGTCACCGGAAAACACTACTCCCGCAATTGTGGACAACGTAGAGGCGCTTGAGGCTAAGCTCGCTCAGATGCGAGAGGCCCAGGCGCTTTTTGCTACGTACACGCAGGAGCAGGTCGACAAGATCTTCTATGAGGCCGCCATGGCCGCCAACAAGGCTCGTATCCCGTTGGCGAAGATGGCCATCGAGGAGACCGGCCGCGGCGTTCTTGAGGACAAGGTCATCAAGAACCACTACGCCGCAGAGTACATCTACAACGCTTACAAGAACACCAAGACCTGTGGTGTCCTGGAGCGCGACGAGGCTTATGGCATCACCAAGATCGCCGAGCCCATCGGTATCGTGGGCGCCGTCATCCCGACGACCAACCCCACCTCCACTGCGATCTTCAAGACGCTGATCAGCCTGAAGACCCGCAACGCCATCATCATCTCCCCGCACCCGGCTGCCGCCAAGTGTACCATCGCCGCCGCCAAGCTCGTGCTTGACGCCGCCGTCAAGGCCGGCGCCCCCGAGGGTATCATCGGCTGGGTCGATGTCCCCTCCATCGAGCTGACCAACATGGTCATGCGCGACGTCGACATCATCCTCGCCACCGGTGGCCCGGGCATGGTCAAGGCCGCCTACTCCTCGGGCAAGCCCGCCCTGGGCGTTGGCGCCGGTAACACCCCGGTCGTCATCGACGACACCGCCGACGTGCTGCTCGCCGTCAACTCCATCATCCACTCCAAGACCTTCGACAACGGCATGATCTGCGCTTCCGAGCAGTCCGTGACCGTCATCGACACCATCTATGACCAGGTTAAGGCCGAGTTCCAGAAGCGCGGCTGCTACTTCGTCAAGCAGGGTGCCGAGATGGAGGCCCTGCGTGCCGCCATGTTCAAGAACGGCGCCCTCGATCACCGCATCCCCGGCATGGCTGCCGCCAAGATCGCCGAGCTCGCCGGCATCGAGGTTCCCGCCAAGACCAAGATCCTGATCGCCGAGGTCACCTCCACCGACCCCGCCAAGGAAGAGTTCTCCCACGAGAAGCTCTCCCCGGTCCTGGCCATGTATCACGCCAAGGACTTCCAGGAGGCCGTCGACAAGGCCGAGCACCTGGTGCTCGCCGGTGGCCCGGGCCACACCGCCTCTCTGTACGTGCACCCCGCCCAGACCGAGAAGATCAGCCTGTTCGAGCACGTCATGAAGGCCTGCCGTATCGTCATCAATACCCCGTCCTCGCACGGCGGCATCGGTGACCTGTACAACTTTGGCATGAAGCCGTCTCTGACCCTGGGCTGCGGCTCCTGGGGCGGCAACTCCGTCTCCGAGAACGTTGGGGTGAAGCACTTGATCAACGTTAAGACTGTGGCCGAGCGCCGTGAGAACATGCTGTGGTTCCGCGCTCCCGAGAAGGTCTACTTCAAGAAGGGTTCCACGCCCGTCGCCCTCGACGAGCTCGGTACCGTCATGGGCAAGAAGCGCGCCTTCATCGTCACCGACCAGTTCCTCTTCAAGAATGGCAACACCCGTGCCATCGAGGCCAAGCTCGACGAGATGGGCATCGCCCACGACTGCTTCTACGACGTCGAGCCCGATCCGTCGCTGCAGTGCGCACGTCGCGGCGCCAAGCAGATGGCTCTCTTTGAGCCTGACGTGATCATCGCCGTCGGCGGTGGCTCCGCTATGGACGCCGGCAAGATCATGTGGATGATGTACGAGCACCCCGAATGCAAGTTTGAGGACATGGCCATGGACTTCATGGACATCCGCAAGCGTATCTTCACTTTCCCCGAGATGGGCAAGAAGGCCTACTTCGTCGCCGTCCCGACCTCTTCGGGTACCGGCTCCGAGTGCACGCCGTTCGCCATCATCACCGACAAGGAGACCGGCATCAAGTGGCCGCTCGCCGACTACGCGCTGCTCCCCAACATGGCTATCGTCGACGCCGACAACTGCATGACCGCCCCGCGCGGCCTGACCGCTGCCTCCGGCATCGACGTCATGACCCACGCCATCGAGTCCTACGTCTCCATCATGGCTTCCGACTACACCAAGGGCCTCTCCGAGCGCGCTGCTAAGCTCGTCTTCGAGAACCTGCCCTCCAGCTTCACGAACGGCGCCAAGGACCCGCATGCCCGCGAGGAGATGCACAACGCCTCTTGCATGGCCGGTATGGCCTTCGCCAACGCCTTCCTGGGCCTCAACCACTCCATGGCTCACAAGCTCGGCGCCTTCCATCACCTGCCCCACGGCCTCGCCAACGCCGTCATCCTGACCCGCGTTATGCGCTACAACGCCGCCGAGGCTCCCGTCAAGATGGGTACCTTCTCCCAGTATCCTTACCCCAACGCGCTGCACAACTATGCCGAGATGGCCAAGTACTGCGGCATCGAGGGCAAGGACGACAAGGAGGTCTTCGAGAACTTCATCACGAAGCTCGAGGAGCTCAAGGACTTCATCGGCGTCAAGAAGACCATCGCCGACTACGGTGTTGACGAGCAGTACTTCCTCGACACCCTCGACGAGATGACCGAGCAGGCATTCAACGACCAGTGCACCGGCGCCAACCCGCGCTACCCGCTCATGAGCGAGATCAAGGAGCTCTACCTGGACGCCTACTACGGCCGCGAGCCTCAGGACTACGCCGTCTGCTAGTTTTAGCACGGTTATTAACGGCGGGGGTGCACGGGTGTTTCACACACCCCCGCCGTAGCTTCTATCGCATCGTTGAAAGGATGCAACCATGCTGCTACCCGATTCCAAGACCGAGCTCGTCCGCCGTGGCAACAAGGTCGTTTACGACCTGGGCGACAAGATCGTCAAGGTCTTTAACGAGACCAAGCCTGTCTCCGACGTGTTCAACGAGGCTTTGAATCTTGCCCGCATCAATGAGTGCGGCATCCGCAGCCCCAAGGCTCTCGAGGTTTCCCAGCTCGAGAACGCCAACGGCTGGGCGCTCGTGACCGAGAAGGTTCCGGGCACCACCCTTGCCGAGAAGATGACTGCCGAGCCCCAGCGCTTTGGTGAGTATCTCGAGATGTTCGTCGACCTCCAGATCGAGATCCACGGCTACACCTCCCCGCTGCTCAACCGTCAGCGCGACAAGTTCGCCCGCATGATCGACAGCCTTGATCAGCTCAATGCCACCACGCGCTACAACCTTCAGGAGCGTCTGGACGGCATGACCAAGGAGTTCAAGGTCTGCCACGGCGACTTCAACCCCTCCAACGTCATCGTCGGCGACGACGGCCAGCTCTATGTGTGCGACTGGGCACACGCCACCCAGGGCTCCCCTGCTGCCGACGTTGCCACCACCTACCTGCTCTTCGCCCTCAACAGCAAGGACCAGGCTGAGGCCTACCTGGAGCTCTACTGCGACCGCGCCGACATGCCCATGCAGGTCGTGCGTCAGTGGACGAGCATCGTCGCCGCTTCCGAGCTCGCTCGTAAGCGCAACGTGAACGATGAGTTCCTGAAGAACTGGATCGACGTCGTCGATTATCAGTAATATCTGAGCGATTTATTTCGCATCGGAGGCACAAGAAAACCCCGCAGCTCATATGGGCTGTGGGGTTTTCCTTTTAGATATCGAGGATGCCACAAGATAAAAGGACGGCCCCACATCTCCCCGATCTGGAGAAATGTGGGGCCGTCCCGTATATCGAACTACAAGCGAAATCGTCGATTAACGGCGGGCCGCCTTAACAAGCTCGGCAACCTTGGCGACGACCTCGTCGATCGCCACGTCCTCACGCTCGCCCGTGGCACGGTCCTTGAGCTCCACAGTACCATTCTTGAGGCCACGCTTACCCAGAACGACCTGATACGGGAAGCCCATGAGGTCGTTATCGGCAAACTTAAAGCCGGGACGCTCGTCACGGTCATCGACGACAACCTCGATACCCTCGGCGCACAGGCCCTCGACGATTTGGTCGCAAACGTTAGCGCACTCCTCCTTCTTGGGATCGAGCGGAATCACCGCGACCTCGTACGGGGCAACGGAGACCGGCCAGACGATGCCGTGTTCGTCGTTGTGCTGCTCCACGACGGCAGCAAGCGAGCGGGACACACCAACGCCGTAGCAACCCATGATGAGCGGCTTCTCCTTGCCGTCCTCGTCCATAAAGGTGGCACCCATGGCTTCGGAGTACTTGGTGCCCAGCTGGAACACCTGAGAGACCTCGATGCCGCGGGCAGCAGAGAGCGGCTTGCCGCAGTGCGGGCAGGGATCGCCGGCAACGACGGTGACCAGATCTGCCCACTCATCGACGGTAAAGTCGCGCTCGGGGCAGGCACCGGTAAAGTGATAGTCGACCTCGTTGGCACCGCAGGCCCACTGCTTGGACTCGCGCAGGCTCTCGTCGCACACCAGACGGATGCCCTCGGGCAAGTTAACCGGTCCGATAAAGCCCTTGTGCAGACCGTAGGTCTGGAGCTCCTCATCAGTCATCATGCGATAGCCCTTGCCAAAGACATGCTCGGCCTTGCAATCGTTGAGCTCGTGGTCACCCGGGACAATGGCCACGACGGGCTTGCCCTCGGCGTCGATGAGTGCCAGAGACTTGCGCGTACCGTTCTCGGGGAAGCCAAAGAACTTGGCGACGGCCTCAATGGTACCCATACCCGGAGTCTCGACCTTGGTGAGCGTGCCGTCGCCGGGGCCCTCGGTCACAACGACCTTGGTGCTTGCCGCCTCGTCATCGGCAGCAAAGCCGCAATCGTCGCAGTAGACGAGCGAGGCTTCGCCGGCGTCGGCCAAAGCCATGTACTCGACGGAGGTATCGCCACCGATCTCGCCGGAGTCGGCGACAACGGGCAGAGCCTTGATGTAGCAGCGCTCGCAGATGTTGGCGTAGGCCTGCTTCATCTTGTCGTACTCCTCCTGCAGACTCTCCTGCGTGGCGGAGAAGCTGTAGGCGTCCTTCATGATGAACTCACGACCGCGCATCAGGCCAAAGCGAGGGCGGAACTCGTCGCGGAACTTGTCCTGAATGTGGTACAGGTTGACGGGCAGCTGCTTATAGGAGCGCAGCTCATTGCGCACTAGGGCCGTGACGGTCTCCTCGTGCGTGGGGCCCAGGACGAACTCGCGACCATGACGGTCGTCAAAGCGCACAAGCTCCTTGCCATAGGCGTCGATACGGCCGGACTCACGCCACAGCTCGGCATCGACCATGATGGGCATCATAAGCTCCTGGGCGCCGGCAGCGTCCATCTCGTCGCGCACGATGTTCTCAATCTTGCGGATCGAGCGCCAAGCAAGCGGCAGATAGGAATACAGGCCGGCGGCCTCCTTGCGGATCATGCCGGCACGGAGCAACAGGCGGTGGCTGGCGAGCTCAGCGTCCGCCGGATCCTCTTTAAGCGTCGGAGCATAGAGCTTAGACATATACATTGCTCGAGTCATTTACTTCTCCTCAATAAGCTTGTCGACCTCGGCCATAAGCGCGTCGACAATTTGGTCCTCAGCTACTTTACCAATGATCTGGCCATGCGAAAAGAGCAAGGCCTGACCACGTCCGCAAGCAACGCCCAGGTCGGCATCAGAAGCCTCACCGGGGCCATTAACGGCACATCCCATGACGGCAATCGAAAGCGGCGCGGCATAGTTCTTAAGCCGCTCGGTTACTTCCTCGGCGATGGGAATCAGGTTAACCTGGCAGCGGGCGCACGTGGGGCAAGAGACAATCTCGGGACCACGGCGACGCAGGCCCAGTGACTGCAAAATTCCCCAGGCGACCGGCGGCTCCTCAACCGGATCGGCCGTGAGCGACACACGCATGGTGTCGCCGATGCCTTCGGAAAGCAAGATACCCAAGCCTACAGAGCTCTTGATGGTGCCCTGAAGCTTGGTCCCCGCCTCCGTCACGCCCAGGTGGAGCGGAACATGCGGTATCTCGCGCGACAGGGCGCGATAGGTATCAAGCGTCGTCTGTACGCTATGGGCCTTGGCGGATAGCACGATGTTGGTAAACCCACGGTCCTCAAAGTGCCGCACAAAGCGCTCGCTCGACATCACGAGCTTTTCGGGCTGCGTGAGGTCGTCGCGCTCGGCAATATCTTGCTCAAGCGAGCCCGCGTTCACGCCAATGCGAATCGCGCAGCCCGCGGCACCCGCGGCATCGATGACAGCGTCAACCTTGGCCCAATCGCCGATATTGCCGGGGTTGATGCGCAGCTTGGAGGCACCAGCCTCGACAGCGCCAATGGCGAGCTTATGGTTAAAGTGGATATCGGCGACAATCGGCACCGGAGACTCGGAACAAATCGTGCGAAAGCCCTCGAGCGCAGCCTCGGTAGGCACGCTCACGCGCACGATATCGCAGCCAGCCTGCGCCAACGCGCACACTTGCGCAAGCGTTGCCTGGGCATCAGCGGTATCGGTGCAGGTCATAGACTGAACCACGACCGGAGCGCCACCACCGATCTGCACGCCGCCCACATGCACGGGGCGCGTCAACTCGCGAGGCAAAGGATGGGATAAAGACAATCCAAACACTCCCCTACAGAATAAATCGAAGGATGTCGGAACGAAGCATATAGACAAACAGCAGCGCAAAGAGCGCGATGCCGACATAGCTGACGATTGTCTGCACTTTGAGCGGCAGCTCGCGGCCCGCAATCTTTTGAATGATCTCGATGACCAGCTTGCCGCCATCGAGTGGTGGGATGGGCAGCAGGTTCATAAAGCCAAGCGAGAACGAAATGAGGGCGGCAAACGAAAGGAACGTGGCAGGGCCGGCAGCAGCGGCCTGTGAGGACATAACGCTAATACCCACGATCGAAGAAGACTGATCGAGAATCTCCATCGTATGCTGCGGCTGGAGCAGGCGCATCACGCCATCCGCTGTCTGCACGACATAGGAGAACGACAGGCGAGCCGACGTGATGGGGTCTAAACGGACCACCTGCGTAGAGGCATACACACCTAGGCGCTCGTCCTCTTTGAGCGCAACCGTGGTCGAATGCTGCTTGCCGTCACGCTCGTACTCGATGGCGATATCGTCCTTACCGGCAGCCTTGCCGATGGCATCGTAGACATCCATCCAAGTGGAACATGAGACACCGTCAACCGAAAGGATCGCGTCACCGCCCTCGATACCCGCCTTGGCGGCAATAGACCCCTCGTCAACCTGACCGATCACGTTGGTATCCATCGGCACGGTGACACCCGCAATGGAATAGATGCTCATAAGGAGCAAAAAACCCGTCAAGATATTGACGATAATGCCCGCGAGCAGCATAAAGGCGCGCTTGAGAAAGCCTTGGCCAAGATAGGTGTGCGAGCGCTCTTGCGCAAGGAACTCGGCCTCGCCGCACGGCAGCTCCCACACATCGCCCTCGGCAGTCGCATGTTCGCGATCGAAACGGCGACCATCAAAGGTGGTATAGCCTGCCTTGTCTCGCGGCAACGTCTGATATTTGGTGGGATAGTAGCTCGGCGAGGGCTTCTCCCCTTCCTCATACCAGGGCGCGATGGAGCCCCAGCCCAGCAAAAGGGCGCATGCCTCGAGCACATCCTCCTCGGAAAGCTCGAGCTCGACAGCAAGGTCGGCCACGGTCACGCGACCATGACGATAGATAGCCGCGAGCACGCGGTCGGCGCACGAAACATCGGTCGGATCCATACCGCAGATGGCAGCGTAGCCACCCAGCAGCAGCGGGGTCACGCCAAACTTGGTTCCAATGCGACGCGACGTGTAATGGATGTCAAAGCGGCACGGCAGACCCAAAAAGAACTCGGTCACACGGACGCCGCAGGCGCGCGCCGCCAAAAAGTGGCCGCCCTCGTGCAAAAACACGAGGACGGAAAGCATCAGCAGGCCCCAAAAGACCGATGAGAGAACGCTCAGAACAGTATCCATAAAACGAAAAAGCAATCCTTATGGGTTAGGAACGGGTTGCGGCGAGCACCTGCGCAGCCTTTTCACGCGCCCACGCATCGATGTCGCGAAGCTGCTCAAACGAATCGACCACCTGCATATCGTGGGCGTCCATGCAGGATTCCACAATGCGATCGATATCGGTAAAGCTGCAGCCATCGTGCAGGAAGGCATCGACGGCGACCTCGTTGGCGGCATTGAGCACGCACGGCATGGTGCCACCCGTCTTGCCGGCACGCTCGGCCAGTGCCAGACAGCGGAAGGTATCCATGTCGGCAGCATCAAACGTGAGCTGCCCAAGCTCGCGGAAATCGATACGAGGCGCCGGAGTATCCCAACGCTCGGGATACGAGAACGCGAACTGGATGGGAATACGCATGTCGGATGCACCGAGATGCGCCATCACGGAGCCGTCGGCGAACTCGACCATAGAGTGAATCTTGGACTGACGCTGCACGACCACGTTAATGAAATCGAGGTCGCAGTTAAACAGATGCATGGCCTCAATGCGCTCCAGGCCCTTGTTCATGAGGGTGGCGGAGTCAATGGTGATCTTGGCACCCATGGCCCACGTGGGATGCGCGAGGGCATCGGCGCGCGTCACGCGATCGAGCTCGTCGCGCGTGCGGCCAAAGAACGGACCGCCCGAGCAGGTGAGCCAAATGCAGTGGGCCTCGCGCGGGTTCTCCCCCAGATAGCACTGGTAGATGGCGGAATGCTCAGAGTCGACCGGAATAAGCTGGCCCGGTTGCGCCAACGGCATAAGCAAGTCGCCACCGACGACGAGGGACTCCTTGTTGGCAAGGGCAAGGCGCTTATTCGAGGTCAAGGCCGCATGGCTCGCCTCGAGACCGGCGGCGCCCACAATAGCGACGAGCACGCAGTCGACATCGTCGCGACGCGCGAGCTCGCAAACCGCCTGCGCGCCAACGCCGAGCTGTGTGCCCTCGGGCAACTCCTGCAGCACGGCGTCATCGCCATGAGCGACATCGGCAACGGCAACCGCCGGAACCGAGAACTCGCGGGCAGCGGCAACGAGCTCCGAGGTGCTGGAATTAACGGACAGCGCCGTCACCTGCAGGCGATCGGCATGCTGGCGGCACACATCGAGCGCCTGGGTGCCGATAGAGCCCGTACAACCCAGGATGGCAACGCGAAGGCGTCCATCGGGGCCATACGTCGTCTGGAAGGACATTACAGCACGCCTCCAATCATCAGCAACAGCTGTGCGGTGATGCAACCGAAGATAAGCGAATCGCTACGATCGAGCATTCCGCCGTGGCCCGGGATAAGGTTGCCGGAATCCTTGACGCCCACACCGCGCTTGATGCGCGACTCGATAAGGTCGCCGATAACGCCCAGAATGGACACGACCACGCCGCACAGCAGCGCATAGGGCAGGCTGAGCTTGTAGAAGTGCGTCGCCCACAGGATGAGCCAAATCAAAACCGAGCCCAAGATGCCGCCGGCAAACCCCTCCCAGCTCTTTTTGGGGGAGATCTTGGGAACCATCTTGTGCTTGCCGATACGGCTGCCCACGATGTAGGCAAACGAATCGGAGACCCAAAGGGACGCGCAAACGCCCACTGAAAGCAGGGCGCCGGCAAAACCGGGCACGGCATCGCGCAGCAACACGATAGCCGACAGCATAAAGCCAGTGTAGATGGGACCCATGAGCGTCACGGCCACATCGGAGATGCGGGTACGCGGCGACCAGACATACCAAATGCCCACAGCGAGCATCAAGGCAAAAAGCAGGGCATTCAGCAACATCGAATCGCCCAACGCCGACAGCGGAAAGAGTACGGCGGCAGCGATACCCATGCGCTCGTTAGCCATCTTGCCATCGAGCCTTGTCATACGGAAAAACTCATAGCAGCACAGACCGCTCATGACAGAAACAAAGATGGCCGTGGGCACGATACCCAAAACCAGGCACAGGATAAAGACAACGGCGTAGACGATACCGGCGGCGGCACGGGTAATAAAGCCCGCCAACCACGAACCGGTGCCGCTCTTCGCTGCAGGCGCTCCCGCAGTGGCAGCCTTTCGCGCAGGCGCCGCGGAAACTGGCGTCTTGGGAGCAGATGCCTTGGGACGATCGGACATGATTAAGCCTCCTCGGTCTTGCTCAGTCCACCAAACCTACGGTCACGGCCCTGATAGGCCAAAATGGCGTCGACAAGGCCCCAACGATCAAAGTCGGGCCAATAGGTATCGGTGACGTAGAATTCGGAATAAGCCACCTGCCACAGCAGATAGTTCGAAAGGCGCAGCTCACCAGAGGTGCGAATCACAAGTTCGGGATCGGGAAGACCGGCGGTATAGAGGTGGGAAGCCACCATGTCGTCATCAATTGCGGCAGGATCGATCTTACCGGCGGCAGCGTCGGATGCGATCTGACGGACAGCGCGGGTAATCTCGGCACGCGCGCCGTAGTTGACGGCAAGCGCCAGCGTCATACCGGTGTGATCGGCGCACTCGGCAAGACCGCGCTCAAAAACGTCGCGAGTCTTCTTGGGCAGCGCGGAAATGTCACCCAAAAAGACTACGCGCACATTTTCGCGCTTCAGAAGCGGCAGCTCGTCGATAAACGTCTTGGCAAACAGGTGCATCAGAACGTTGACTTCGTGCTGCGGTCGATTCCAGTTTTCGGTCGAAAATGCATAGGCCGAAAGCACGTCGACGCCCAGGCGCACGCAGGCGGTAATGATCTCGCGCAGCGAGACGATACCCGCCTTGTGGCCCTCGGTGCGTGCAAGACCGCGCGACGTGGCCCAACGACCGTTGCCGTCCATGATGCACGAGATATGGTGCGGAATGTTATTGAGGTCAAGGTCGGAAAAACCGACGCCCGCAGGGGCGTCGGCAAAGTACTCGACCAGTTTATGCTCGTCGTATTGCACCTTAGATCTCCATGACCTCGGCTTCTTTTTCCTTCAGAAGCTCCTCGACCTTGGCGACATACTCATCGGTGTGCTTCTGGACCTTGGCCTGCTCGCGACGGACATCGTCCTCGGTGAGCTCCTCATCGCGCTCGAGCTTGTTGTTGAAGTCGCGACGGATGTTACGGATAGACACCTTGGCCTGCTCGGCGTACTCGCGGCACTCCTTGACGAGTTCGCGACGGCGCTCCTCAGTGGGGGCCGGGAACGGCAGACGAACGACGGTGCCATCGGAGTTGGGGGTAATGCCCAGATCGGAAGCGCCGATGGCCTTGACGATAGCGTTGATGAGCGCCTTGTCCCACGGCTCGATGAGCAGCATGTGAGCCTCGGGGGTCTTGACGGCGGCAACCTGCGTGACCGGCGTGGGGACACCGTAATAATCGACGGTGATGTCGGACAGAATGTTGGCGTTGGCGCGACCGGTACGGACCTTGGAGAAGTTATGCTTGAGGGACTCGAGCGACTTGTCCATATGGGCGGTGATGTTCTCTGCCATGCTTAATCCTCCTGATAGACGAGCGTGCCGACGGGCTCACCCGCGAGCGCGCGCTTGACGGTGTCCTCGCCATCGATGCTGAGGACCAAAATCGGCATACGGTTATCCTGGCACAGTGCCGTAGCCGTGGAATCCATAACCTGCAGACCGCGGACGAGAACCTCGTGATAGGTAATCTTGTCAAAACGGACGGCATCGGCGCACTTGACGGGATCCTTGTCGTAGATGCCGTCAACCTTGGTGGCTTTAATCAGAATCTCGGCGCCGATCTCGCACGCACGAAGAGCCGCGGCGGTGTCGGTCGTAAAGTACGGATTGCCCGAACCGGCAGCGAAGATGACGACGTTGCCCTTGGACAGATGGTTGATAGCGCGGCGACGAATATAGGGCTCGCAGATCTCGTTCATCTGGATAGCGCTCATCACGCGGCAAGGAACATCGTTGTGCTCGAAGGCATCCTGCAGGGCGAGCGCGTTCATAACGGTTGCCAGCATCCCCATGTAGTCGGCCTGAGCACGCTCCATGCCACCGGCAGCGCCTGCCATGCCGCGGAAAATATTGCCGCCGCCGACAACGACGCCGACCTCATGGTCAACGGCGAGCAGCTCCTTGACCTGCTTGGCAAGATGATCGGTAACCTTGGGGTCGATGCCATATTGGCCGTCGCCCATCAGTGCTTCGCCGGAAAGCTTAAGAAGCACGCGTTTATATCGGATGTCGGACAAAGCGATCCTCCTTTAATTAGACTCTCAATATGATATCAAAGGCTCTGATAAGAGCCATGAAAAAGCAGGCTGTGAGTAAAACCCACAGCCTGCTCATTACCAGCTACAAGAGCTTATTTACTCGCCACGGACCAGACGGTCAAAGGCAACGACGGTAATGGTGTCGCCGAGCTCCTTGGAGACCTGCTCAGCGTACTTCTTGATGGTGAGGGAGCTGTCCTTGATGAACTCCTGCTCGGTGAGCACGGACTGCTTGTAGAACTTCTCCAGACGGCCAACAGCCATCTTCTCCTGGATAGCCTCGGGCTTGCCGGACTCGGCAGCCTGGGCCATGTAGATCTGCTTCTCGTGCTCGACGGTCTCGGCCGGAACCTGATCGCGGGTAGCGCAGATCGGGGCGACGGCGGCAACCTGAAGGGCAACGTCGTGAGCGAAGGTCTTGAAGGACTCAGCCTGAGCGGTCACGGCCTTCTCGAAGGCGAACTCGACGAGGACGCCGATCTTACCACCCATGTGGATGTAAGAAGCGAGCGCGCCGTTCTCGGCCTTGCGGGCAGCGAAGCGGGAGATCTTCATGTTCTCGCCCATGATGTGAATCATCTCGGTGAGCTCGGAGGAAACGGTCTCCTCGCCCATCGGCTTCTCGAGCAGAGCATCGACGTCAGCAGGCTCGGTGGTAGCGACAACCTCAGCGACCTTAGAAGCAAAGCCGGTGAACTTGGCGTTGGAGCCAACGAAGTCGGTCTCGCAGGAGAGCTCGAGCAGAGCGCCGGTCTTGCCATCCTCGGAGACGAACGCGGCGACAGCGCCCTCGTTGGTCTCACGGCCAGCCTTCTTGGCAGCCTTGGCAAGGCCGTTCTTACGCAGAACGTCGACAGCGGCGTCCATGTCGCCGTCAGCCTCGACGAGAGCCTTCTTGCACTCCATCATCGGGGAGTCGGTCATCTCGCGGAGCTGCTTGACCATAGCGGCGGTAATCTGGGCCATTGTGGTTCCTTTCAAAGAGATGAAAAAGAATTAACTAAGACTGATTTACTCGGCCTTGGGCTCAGCGGCCATCTCGGCCTCGGAGACCTGCTCCTTACCGGAGCCAGCGAGGCAGGCGTCAGCCATGAGCTCGCACATAAGGGTGACAGCGGAGATAGCGTCATCGTTGCAGGGGATGCCGTACTCGACCTCGTCGGGATCGGAGTTGGTGTCGATCAGAGCGACGACGGGGATGTTCAGGCGCTGAGCCTCCTTGATGGCGTTCTCCTCGCGCTTAGTGTCGATGACGAAGAGAGCCTGGGGCAGACCCTTCATGTCGCGGGCGCCACCGAGGTTGGTCTGGAGCTTGGTGAGCTCCTTGCCGAGCACAGCCTGCTCCTTCTTGGGGAGCACTGCCATGCGGCCGTCCTCGACCATGGCCTCGAGCTCCTCCATGCGGTTGATGCGGGAGCGGATGGTGACGAAGTTGGTCAGCATACCGCCGAGCCAACGCTGGTTGATGTAGGGCATATTAGCGCGCTCAGCAGCGTTCTTGACGGCCTCCTGAGCCTGCTTCTTGGTGCCGACGAACAGCACGTTGCCGCCCTTGGCGACGTTCTTGACGAAGGTGTAGGCCTGGTCGGCGTCAAGGATGGTCTGCTTAAGGTCGAGGATGTAGATGCCGTTGCGCTCACCGAAGATGAACGGCTTCATCTTGGGGTTCCAGCGACGGGTCTGGTGACCGAAGTGGCAGCCGGCCTCGAGCAGGGTGCGGATATTAATCTTGGTAGCCATGTTAAACCTCCTGTGGTTTGCCTCCGCGCGGGGTCATCCTCCAAAACCAACCCGGACATGTGCTACCAAAGCCCGGGCACCACGGTATGAAGTAGCCGCGCGTGCGTGATAAAAACCTGTTGCCGTGAAGCAACCCGATGAATGATAGCAGGAATGCATCTTCCTGCCAACCCGCAATCAAAACCACACACCTGAGCGCGGCGCGGGACGTCCCAGCCACTATTCGCCGCGGGGATGGGCTTGAGCCACAGCCCGCTTAAGCCGATCGGGTGTGAGATGCGTGTAGATCTGCGTCGTGGACAGGCTCGCATGGCCCAGCAGCTCTTGAACCGAGCGCAGGTCCGCACCGCCCTCGAGCAAGTCGGTCGCAAAGGTATGGCGCATCGCATGCGGGGCGATGTCGGCAGGCATGCCGGCGAGCGTCGCCAGCGTATGAAACCGCCGCCTGAGCATGGCGGCACTCATGCGATTACCGCGCGCCGATATAAGCAGCGGATGCGGCCCGGTAACGGGGTCACGACGCTTTGCCTGAGCGAGCAACTCCGGCCTTCCCTCCTCAATATAGAGACGCGTCGCCTCGAGCGCACGACGATACAGAGGGACGATACGTTCTTTGCTCCCCTTGCCCCACAGGCGCAGCGTGCGTTCGGACCACGCAATGGACTCCACATTGAGTGCTGCGAGCTCAGAGATACGGGCGCCCGAGGCATAGAGCAGCTCGAGCATCGCCGCATCGCGCAGTCCCGCGGGTGTTGAGGTATCAGGCGTCTTGAGCAGCGCCTCCACCTGTTGGGTCGTCAGCACACCGGGTAGATCGCGCGGAAGCTTGGGCGAGGAAATTGCCGAGACCACATCGCCCTCCACGACCCCCTCGGCAGCCATCCATCGATAGAGCGATCGGATAGCCGACAGATGCGCCGCAAGCGTTCGGGGAGCCACCTGCTCACGCGAAAGCTCGGCAAGATAGCGACGAATGGTGCGCACGTCGGCAGCGAAAGCATCGATATCCTCGCGCTCGCACCAGGCAGCAAAGCGCTCCAGCCTCGAGCCATAGGCCGTCACCGTATTGGGAGAAAGCCCCTCGACACGTGCGATATAGGCGATAAACGAGTCGACGGTGTCGTACAGGTCAAAGGCTATGACCGGTCGCCTCCAAACAGATCGGGGCGAGTGGCCAGATAGGCATCAAGGGCCTCGAGCGCACGGTCCGCATAGGCCTGGTAGCGGTCGCGCTTGCTGCGGCGCTTACCATCCTCGAGTGGCGGCACCAGGCCAAAGTTGACATGCATAGGCTGATAGCCCACCGTGGCCGGATCGGTAGCATAGCCCACGAGCGCGCCCAGGGCGCCCACGCGGGGCAACTCGACGCCCGCGGCGCCGATAGCCTCGGCATAGGTGTTGAGCGCCGCGAGCAGACCGGTCGCCACGGCTTCCATGTACCCCTCGGTGCCGGTGATCTGACCGGCCAGGCGCACGCCGGTACCAGGCACGGCAAAAGTGCCATCGAGCACGTGCGGGGCGTCGACAAAGGTATTGCGGTGCATGACACCGTAGCGGAAGAACTCAGCGTTCTCCAGGCCCGGCACCATATGGAAGACGCGCTTCTGCTCGCCAAAGGTCAGGTTGGTCTGGAAGCCCACCAGGTTATAGGCGGTCTTCTCCTTGTTCTCGGCACGCAGCTGAATCGCCGCCCAAGGGCGACGTCCGGTACGCGGGTCGGTGAGGCCGACGGGCTTCATGGCGCCAAAGCGAATGGCGTCCTTGCCGGTGCGCGCAACTTCCTCGGCAGGTTGGCAGGCCTGAAACAGATCGCCGCCCTCAAAGTCTTTGAGCACCACGCGGTCGGCCGTGGTAAGTGCCTCGATAAAGGCCTCGTACTCCTCCTTGTTGAGCGGAGCGTTGAGATAGTCGCCGCTCCCCTGCTCCTCGTAGCGCGACTGCGAAAACAGCACGTCCATATCGAGCGTGGAGGCATCGACGATCGGCGCCGCGGCATCGAAGAACGCAAGGGCGTCGCCACCGACGAGCTTCATGACCTCTTCGCTCAGCGCCGGTGAACACAGCGGGCCCGCGGCAATGACCACGTGGCCCTCGGGAATCTGCGTGACCTCGCCGTGCACGACCTCGATATTGGGACGGGCGGCAACCTCGGCCTCGACAAGCTCGGAAAACTTGACGCGGTCGACCGCCAAGGCGCCACCGGCGGGAACAGCCGCGCGATGGGCGCAATCGAGCAGGACTGAACCCATGCGCTCAAGCTCGGCCTTTAACAAGCCCGCCGCAGAGTCCGGACGGGTCGATTTAAACGAATTGGAACAGACGAGCTCTGCCAGGTGATCGGTATGGTGGGCCGGGGAGCTCACCTGGGGGCGCATCTCGCGCAGCTTTACGGCAAACCCGCGGTCTGCCAGCTGAATCGCGCACTCCGAACCCGCCAGACCGCCACCGATAACCGTCACCTGATCGAACTGCATCTGCAAACACCTTTCTAATTGACACGTTTTCCATTGTGACCGAAGGGCGTCTGGGCGTGAAGGGCAAACTTGGAGGGCGCATACCTTCCATCCATCATGCGCTCGATAAGGCCCTCGAGTTCAAGCGAACCCAAGAGTTTGAGTACGCCGACAGCATCGAGCGAGACGAGCGCCGCGATGTCGTCGACCTTGAGCGGAGAGGCAATGAGCGCATGCATCACGGTCTGCTGTGTTTGATCCAGGTCGGCAATGCCGGGAGCATCGGGGCGCGAGTAGCGCAGAGTGCCGTAGATGCGTGAGATAGCCATCTCGATAGATTCCTCGTCGATGATGCAACAGGCACCGTTCGCAATGAGGTAATTCGTGCCACGCGACTCGGGCGATAGGATCGACCCCGGCACAGCGAGAAGTTCTCGCCCCAAATCCATAGCAGCCTCGGCTGTAGAAAACGTCCCGGAAGGCATACCCGCCTCGGATACAAAGAGGGCTTGCGACAGGGCCGCGATCACGCGATTGCGGCGCGGAAAGGCAAACTTGCGCGGACCCATGCCCCACGGGGAGATCGACACGACCGCGCCACCCGTATCGAGCGTGCGCGTAATAAGCCCCGCGCTCGAGCGCGGATAGACCACGTCGGCGCCCGTCCCCAGCACCACGACGTGTTTGCCGCCAGCGTTGACCGCAGCCCAACCCGAGGCCTGGTCACAACCGACCGCGCCGCCCGAAACTACCGTCACTCCCGCCTCGACCGCCACCTTTGCCGCAAGCTCTGCCACGGCAAGACCATACGGCGAGGCCTTGCGCGCGCCGATGATGGAGACCGCGGGCGTCGAAAGCACCTCGGGGTTGCCGCGCACATAGAGCGTCTGGGGTACATCAGAAAGCTCCAAAACGATCTCGGGATACAACGCATCACCTGGATGCAGCTCGTAGGTCCCCTCGGCCATCATTGGTCCCTCCTTCCCTGGTACATCGCTGCCTCGAGCACGTGGTCCTGCGTCACTTGCTCGCTCTCGGCGACGTCGGCGATTGTACGCGCGATACGCACCAGTCGCACGATGCCGCGACCCGTGAGATGTGTGCGCTTCGACAGGCCGAGCACACACTTCTCTGCCGCATCATCGAGCTCAAAGGTCGAAACGACGCCGTCAATGGACCGTGTCTCGTCATCCTCGGCCTCGGCATCCGCATCGTCCATACGGGATTCGCGCCAAGCGCGAAAAGCGCGACCGCGCACAACGTAGTCACGTAACTCGGCAGACGACATACCCTCCGCACCCTCGATAATCACTTGGGGGTCGGGACGGGTCACATCGATCATCATGTCGATACGGTCGGCCAAAGGACCGCGCAGTTTAGACCGATAGCGCTCGACCATCGCCGCCGAGCAGCGACACGGCACCTCGCGATCACCCAAGAAGCCGCAGGGGCAAGGGTTACTCGCAGCCAGCAGCTGAAAGCGCGACGGGAAGGTAAAGGCCCCGTCGACGCGCACGATCCTCACATAGCCGCGTTCGATGGGCTGACGCAGCGTCTGCAGCACACCCGTGGGAAACTCGGCAAGCTCGTCCAAAAAGAGCACGCCGCCATGAGCAAGGCTGATCTCACCCGGGTGCACCGGGCGCCCGCCGCCGATAAGGCCTGCGGTCGAAATACTGTGGTGGGGACTGCGGAAGGG
This sequence comes from Coriobacteriaceae bacterium AM04S-08, assembly GCA_027663555.1. Classification (GTDB taxonomy): domain Bacteria; phylum Actinomycetota; class Coriobacteriia; order Coriobacteriales; family Coriobacteriaceae; genus Collinsella. The sequence continues at coordinate 64,966 of JAQDHS010000002.1, forward strand.
CCGGTGCCCCGCCAACAAGCCATCGATGTTCTCACCCAAGACCGAATGGATGCACAGCGCCTCCTGTTGATCCTCAACGGAAAGCTCGGGCAGGATGCCGGTCATACGACGGGCGAGCATCGTCTTGCCCGATCCCGGGGACCCAATCATAAGCAAACCGAGCTCGCCGGCGGCCGCAAGCGCCATGCCGCGCTTGGCGACTTCCTGCCCCAGCACATCGGCATAGTCGAGTTCGGGCTCAAAGGTCGCCTCAACACCCTCGGAATCCAGATAATGACGCACGGCATCGCCCATGCCGCGAGCAAGCTGAGACAGATGATCGATAAAGCCGCAATCAACGCCCGCAAGCGGCACATGCTGATCGGACCTGCCGGCGATAAAGGACAGCCCCATGTCGCGAGCCAGCAGCTGAAACGCCACCTCGCCCTTGACGGGAAGCACCGTACCGTCCAAGCCGAGCTCGCCGGCGATAAGGCAGCGATCGAGGTTGTCACGGGGAATCTGCCCATCGGCCGCCAGAACCGCGATGGCGATGGGCAGATCAAAGCCGCTACCGGTCTTGCGAATATCGCCGGGCGCCAGATTGACCGTAATGCCCGAGCGTGGGATCTCGAACCCGGCGGAGCGCATCGCGCAGCGAATACGACCGCGTGACTCCATCACCTCCATACTCGGAATGCCGAGCATTTGGATGCCCGGAACGCCACCGGCAAGCGAGACCTCGACCGTGACGTGAATCGCCTCGACGCCGCGGATGCAGGCCGCGTGAACGGCAAACGTCTCGAACGCCATCACGACACCTGCCAATCGAACGCGTTGTACTGATGCTCGATCTCGGCGATATGCCCGCCACGAATGGTGACACCCACGGCATCGAAGCGAATCGCCTTGAGCGGATAATGCTCCATGAGATAGCAACTTGCGATGCGGCGGTAGCGGCGTTGCTTTTGAGCGTCCACGGCCTCCTCGGGAAAGACCCGCGTGCTGCAATCCAGTGCAACGCGTCTGGTCTTGACCTCGGCCATCACCACGACATCGTCGAGCTCATCGAGCAGCACCAGATCGGCCTCGCCCTCGGTGCAACGATAACCCTGCTCCAGCAAGGTGTAGCCGCGCTCGTTAAAGTAGTCGATGGTGATCAGCTCGCCCAGCATGCCCAGTTCGCGGGGACTGAGTCCCTTGATAAACTCGGGCGTCATCGCCCCGCAGTCGAGCTCGCCGTTTTCCCAACGCTCCTTGAGCTGCTGCGTCTTGCTCTTTTTGCTTGCGGCACTCATGGGGTCTCCTTTCCCGCACGCTGCATTGCCCCGATGATGAGGGCACCTTTCATGCGGGTAAGTACCGGAAGCAAACCAAAAGCTGACCAAATGCCGTCAAAAAACGGGCCGTACGCAGCAATGATGTTGCATACGGCCCGCTACCAGCAGGTTTATAAAACCCCTGAGGTCCCTGTCTCCACAATTGACCTAGAAAAGGCGCTCAGTCTGCAGAAAGTTTCCGCAAAAGCTCACGCGGTGCAGTGAACAAAGTCCATGTTTGCGAATGGCCTCGATGTGCTCGGGGCTTGCGTAGCCTTTCGATTCGGCCAAATGGTACTCGGGATACTCGGCGTCGTACTCGACCATCATCTCGTCACGCGTGACCTTGGCCATGATGGACGCCGCGGCGATACAGGCGATCTTGGCATCGCCCTTCACCACGTCGCGCTCGTTGGGAACGGCGCCCAAGGGGTTACCGTCCATAAGCACGCAATCGGGCTCGAGCCCCGTATCGGCCACGGCGCCCGCGACAGCGGCTCGAATGGCGCGGGCCATGCCCATCTCATCGATATCCTTAGGCGCGATATGGCAAAAACCAATTGCCGTCGCCACCTCGGCAATCTTCACTGAGAGCAACTCGCGGCGCGCCGGCGTGAGCTTTTTGGAATCGTTGATGCCCCAGACGCGCGGCTCCATAGGAAGGCAGACGGCGCATACCGTCAAAGGACCGGCCACCGATCCGCGACCCACCTCGTCGACACCAACGACTACCCCATCGCCGCCAAGCTCATGCATAAGCTCGTACATGTCATTGACGCGCTCGCGCTCGGCAAGTTCCTTGGCATGGCGCTTAAGAGCACGCTCGCAAGCCTTGATCACCTGCTGGCGCGGGTCCTCGCGATAATGCTCCACGAGGGCGGGGATCTCCTCAAACGTAGCGCTCGCCAACTCACCGGCAACCTGCGATGCCGAAACCGAGCTCGTCATATTGGCCATACCAGGCCCTCCTTGCATGCAAATCAGATAAAAAGAAGGGCCACCCGAAGGTGACCCTTGTGTCCAAACGAGTGGACAGACGCTGCGATCTTCTTAGCGCTTCTCGGGGATGCGAGCAGCCTTGCCCACCTTGTCGCGGAGGTAGTACAGCTTGGCGCGACGGACGCGACCATGACGAACGACCTCGAGCTTGGCGATCTTGGGGCTGTGAAGCGGGAAGGTACGCTCAACACCGACACCGAAGGACATCTTGCGGACGGTGAAGGTCTCGCGGGCACCGGCGCCGGCCATGCGGATGACGTCGCCCTGGAAGACCTGGATGCGCTCGCGGTCGCCTTCCTTAATGCGGTAGTGAACCTTGACGTTGTCGGCGACGCGAACCTGAGGAATGTCCTCGCGGATCTGCTGACGCTCGATTGCGCGGATGTAATCCATGTGCAATTCCTTACTCTTCTAGAGGTGCCGTACCACCTTGGCCGGCACGTAGTTGAACAAACGTATTCGAGTATACACGCGCGGGTTTGCACTGCAAGAACAATTTTTTACGCAGACAAAAAGACAAAAACCCGCACATGATAACCGCCCGCCTCAAGAATGAGACGGGCGGTATGAAGGGGCGCTACGCTAGGCGTCGATGCGCAAGGGGCTAGGCGTTGCGCTTGGCCTCGAGCTTGGCCTGAGCGGCAGCCAGGCGCGCGAGGGGCACGCGATAGGGCGAGCAGGACACGTAGTCCACGTCGGCCACGTTAAACAGGCCCTTGATGGACTTGGGGTCGCCGCCGTGCTCACCGCACACGCCAAAGTGCATGTCGGGGTTAGTGGCGCGACCCTTCTCGACGGCCATGCGCACAAGCTCCAGCACCGCCGAGTCGATGGTCTCGAAGGGATTGTCCTTCAAGATCTTCTTATGCATGTACAGCGGGATGAACTTAGCCTCGGCGTCGTCACGCGAGAAACCGAACGTCGTCTGCGTGAGGTCGTTGGTGCCAAAGCAGAAGAAATCTGCGTGATGGGCGAGCTCATCGGCGACCATGCAGGCGCGCGGCAGCTCGAGCATCGTGCCCACGGGAATGTTGAGCTCGACACCTTCCTCGGCGGAAACCTCGGCAATCACGCGCTCGATGACCTCGCGAGTCTGAACGTGCTCGGCCGTAATGGAAACGAGCGGGACCATAATTTCGGGACGCGGGTCGACGCCTTCCTTGATAAGGCGAGCGGCAGCCGTTGCCGCGGCACGGACCTGCATGAGCGGCAGGTCACCGAAGACGACGGACAGGCGCACACCGCGCAGGCCGAGCATCGGGTTGGACTCGACCATGCCGTCGATACGGCGCAGGCGGGCACGCAGGGCGGCAAGCTCTTCCTCGCTGGCGCCGGCGGCCTCCTTCTTGGTGATGGCGACCTCGAGCTCGCGAGGATTATCCAGGAACTCATGAAGCGGCGGATCGAGCAGGCGAACGACCACATCGCGACCGGACATGGTCTTGAACATCGCCAGGAAGTCCTCAGTCTGAACCTTGAGCAGATCGGCCAGGGCCTGCTGCTTCACAGCCTCGTCGTCGGACAGGATGAAGCTCTGGATAATGTTCTTGCGATCGCCCAGGAACATGTGCTCGGTACGGCACAGACCGATGGCCTCGGCGCCAAACTCGAGCGCGAGCTCGGCATCCTCGGGGTTGTCGGCGTTGACGCGCACGTGGTTGGCGTGACCGTCGGTCTCGTCCAGGCGGATCTCATCAGCCCAGGACAGGATGGTGTCCAAGTCGCCAGTGAGCTCGGCCGAAACCAGATCGACGGCGCCGTCGACGACGATGCCCTGAGTGCCGTCGATGGAGATGATGTCGCCCTCGTGCAGCACGCGATCGCTGTCCTCGATACGAACGACCTTCTCGGCAGCGTCGATATGGAAACGCTCGACACCGCAGACACAGGGAGTGCCCATGCCACGGGCGATAACGGCGGCGTGGCTTGTCTTGCCACCATGGCTCGTCAAGATACCCTCGGCGGCGACCATGCCCTTCAGGTCGTCGGGGTTGGTCTCCCAGCGGACCAGAATGACCTTATGGCCCTCGGCAGAACGCGCAACGGCGTCATCGCTCGAGAACACGACCTCGCCCACGGCGGCACCGGGACTGGCATTAAGGCCGCATGCGAGCACCTCGTACTTCTTGGAGGAGTCGAACTGCGGGTGCAGGAGCTGGTCGAGCTGCGCGGGGTCGATGCGGCTCACGGCCTCCTCAGGGGTAATGAGGCCTTCCTCGACCATCTCAATAGCAATGCGCAGAGCGGCGGTTGCGGTACGCTTGCCCACGCGGGTCTGGAGCATCCAGAGCTTGCCCTGCTCGATGGTGAACTCGATGTCACACATATCGCGGTAGTGATCCTCAAGCGTCAGGAAGACACGCTCAAGCTCCTCACCTGCGGACTCGAGACCCGGGGTGGTCTTGAGGTCGGCGATGGGCTCGGTGTTGCGGATGCCGGCAACGACGTCCTCGCCCTGGGCGTTGACCAGAAAGTCACCGTAGAACTCCTTGGTGCCGTCGGCCGGGTTGCGCGTAAAGGCGACACCGGTCGCCGAGGTCTCGCCCTTATTGCCAAAGGCCATAGCCTGGACGTTGACGGCGGTGCCAAGGTCGTCGGAAATGCCGTGCTGCTTGCGGTAGATGCAGGCGCGCTCGTTCATCCAGCTGCCAAAGACGGCCTGAATGGCAAGGCGCAGCTGGAGCTCCGGATCGTGCGGAAAGACGGGCTTGCCTTCCGCGACCTCGAGCTCGGGGTACTGGGCGGCCTCGACGTTGTCGGAGAAAATGCACTTGAAGGTCTCGACGAGCTCCTGCAGGTCCTCGGCCGAAAGCTCGGAGTCGACGCGAACGCCGGCGACCAGGCGGGCCTGGGTCAGGGCATTCTCAAACAAGTCGGCATCGACACCCATGACGACGTTGGAGAACATCTGGATAAAGCGACGATAGCTGTCCCAGGCAAAGCGCGGGTTCTGCGTCTGGGCGATAAGGCCCTGAACGGACTCGTCGTTGAGGCCCAAGTTGAGGACCGTGTCCATCATGCCGGGCATTGAAAACGGAGCGCCCGAGCGCACCGAGACGAGCAGAGGGTCACGGACATCGCCGAGCTTCTTGCCGCAGCGAGCCTCGAGGTCGGTCTCGGCGGCAACGATCTCGTCGAGCGCGCCTTCGGGCCAGACGTTGCCGGCACCGGAGTACTCGACGCAGGTCTGGCAGGTAATGGTAAAGCCACCGGGAACCGGCAGGCCGATACGGCTCATCTCGGCAAGGTTAGCGCTTTTGCCGCCAAGCACGAAGTTCATAGACTTGTCGCCCTCAGTGACACAGGTGCCCTGGGCATCGGTTCCAAAACGGTAAACCCTCTTGCAATCGCTCACGATACTTCCCCTTCCATGCGCTCTCGCGCACGACCGTGGTAACGAATCGGCCCGCCGGATGCGGGCCGTGAGGGAACTATACGGCGGGTTTTGAATGGGCTTGAGCAGAGGAAACGCGGTTTGGTAAACGTGCTAAAACTAGCGGTAAACGGTAGGTAAAGGTGGTTACCTTATGAAGATACCACTACAGTCTAATTGTAGGTCAAAAGCGGTAGAAACTGATAAAGCGCTTTATCAATATCAGGTATTTCTAACTAACCCAATAAGCTACTTTTGTTGAGCGCGGCGGGCGGCACGGCGAGCTCTTGCCTCTTGAATCTCTTCGAGGTGGGCGATGATTTCGGAGGCACTCTCCTCGATCGCCTTGCCGTCGGTGCGCACCACAAAGCAGCCCAGACGCTTCATGAGGGCACGAGCCTCCTCAAGCTCACTGAGAACACTCTCGGGCTCGGCATAGGAGCCGGCAACGGCACGGGCATAGTCGTCGCCCAGGCGGCTATCGCGAATCTCGGAAATCACATCGACGGTCGAAATCAGACCGAAGAGACGCATCGGATCGACCTCGTAAATCGACTTGGGCGGCTCCATACCGTGCGCCAACGGAACGTTGGCAACCTTGTAACCCTGATAGGCCAAATACATCGACAGCGGCGTCTTGGACGTGCGGGATACGCCCAGCAGCACGATATCGGCAGCCGACAGATCGTCGCAACCGCGTCCGTCATCGTGCTCAACGAAATACTCCATAGCCTCGATACGATGGAAATAGCGATCGTCGGTCTTGTGAATCACACCCGCAACGCCCTTGGGAGGCACACCGATGAGCGACGACAGCACGGCAAGCGTCGGGCCGATCAGGTCGACCGAGCGAATGTGCAGCATGCCCAAGTAGTCGAGCACGCGAGCACGAAGCGCCGGATCGACGATGGTATGGAACACGGCGATATCACGATGGTCGGCATCGACTCGCGGGCCCACAAACGACTTGACCTGCTCCACCGAGGTCACCTTAGACAGACGTAAAACACGAAAAGCCCCTTCATCAAATTGCCCGGACGCCGCAAGCACCACCTCACAAGCGGTATCACCGAGCGAGTCGGAGATAACGATAACGGTGGGACGAGCGGTGACCGGGCAATCCATGCGGGGCTCCTTTTGCGCTTATGCGCAGGCTAGCTTACTTTTTGCGGGCAAGCTCACCAATGTTGGCGATGCCGGAGAAAACGGCCTCGAAGCGGTTGAGCAGCTTAAGGCGATTATCGCGGAGCTGCTCGTCCTTGTCCATGACCATAACCTCGTCGAAGAAGCGGTCGATGGGGGCACGCAGGGCGGCAAGGGCGGCAAATGCGGCCGGGTAATCCTCGGCGGCGAGAGCGGCGTCGACGGCGGTCTGAGCGGCCTCGGAGGCGTCGGCAAGCGCAAGCTCGACCTCGCCCATCAGAACGCGATCGTACTCCGCGCCCAGTTCGGGCTTGGAGATATGCGCCGCGCGGGCGTAAGCGGTCGCCAGGTTGTCGAAGGTCTCGGCGTCGTTCTTGCGGGCCTCATCGAGGGCGGCGCAGCGGGCGAAGAAGACCGACGGGGCAATGATGTGCACCGCGGAAACGGCGGCAACGGTGTCGGCCGGGATCTTCTCGTCGCGGGCCATGCTCACCAGGCGGCCATGGAAGAAGTCGCGAACCTGCTGGGCAACCTCGGCGGCGTCGAACTCAATGCCCTGCTCGCTATAGAGCTCGAGCGCAAAGTCGATGAGCGACGTGGGGTCGATCGGCAGACGGTCGCGCAGAATGTTGATGATGCCGATGGCGGCACGACGCAGCGCGTACGGATCGGAAGAGCCGGTCGGGGGCTCGCCGATGGCAAAGATGCCGGCAATGGTATCGAGCTTGTCGGCGCAGGCCACGATGCAGCCAGCGGTGCCCTCGGGCAGCTTGTCGCCAGCAAAGCGGGGACGATAGTGATCGCGAATAGCGTGAGCGACCTCTTCGTTCTCCCCCATCGCGGAGGCATAATAACCGCCCATCACGCCCTGCTGGCTCGTGAACTCGACGACGGCGTTGGACACCAGGTCGGCCTTGCACAGGTGAGCGGCGCGGCCGGCATCGGCGGCCAGGTGGGCGCCCAGGCGAGCCTCGCGGGCAATAGCGAGCGCGAGCTGCTCAATACGCTCGGACTTGGCGAGCACGCTGCCGAGCTTCTCCTGGAAGGCGACCTTGGCCAGGCGCTCGCGGAACTCGTCGAGGGAGATCTTCAGATCCTCCTCGTAAAAGAACTTGGCGTCGTCCAGGCGGGCGCGCACGACGCGCTCGTTGCCGTCGATCACGCGCTCGGCATTCTCAGGCTTGCTGTTGGAAACGACAACGAACTCACGCGTGAGCTTGCCCTCGCCGTCATAGATCGGGAAGTAGCGCTGGTTGGTGAGCATGGACTCGCAGATGATCTCGTGCGGGACCTTGAGGAACTCCTCATCGAAGGTACCGACGAGCACCGTCGGCCACTCGCAGAGGTTGATGACCTCCTCAAAGACCTTCTTGGGCGTATCGACGTGGCAGCCGGGGCGCGCAGCCTCGACCTCGGCGATACCGGCAAGGATGGCCTCGCGACGCCGCTCGGCGGAGAGCACGCCGGCGTCCTCGAGTACCTGCTCGTAAACAGCGGGGCTTGCGACCACATGGTCACCGGGGCCCAGGACGCGATGGCCGCGCGTGGTGTTGCCGCTCGTCACGTCGGCAAACGACACAGGCACGACGTCCTCGCCCAAAAGGCAGCAGATCCAACGGACCGGACGCACGAACGTGGCGTGCTCGTGGCCCCAGCGCTGGCTGCGGTAGTTGGGCCACTGCAGGCCGGCGATGGTCTTCTCGCACAGGGCCGTCAGAATCGGGGTGGCCGGGGCGGAAGGAATGTTCTTCTCGGCAAATACGTACTCACGGCCGTCGGTGTCCTCGCGACGGACCAGGTCCTCGGCAGCCACACCGCACTTGCGGGCGAAGCCCTGGGCGGCCTTGGTGGCGTTACCGTCAGCGTCGAAGGCGATGTTGGCCGCGGGGCCACGCTTGACCTCGTGAACCTCATCGGTCGCGGTAGCGACGTCGGCAACGAGCGCAGCCAGGCGGCGCGGGCTCGAGATCACGCGGACCTCGCCGTGGGCCAAACCGGCCTCGTCGAGACCCTTGGCAATCATAGTGCCAAGCTGCTTGACGGCATTGTTCAGCGGTGCAGAGGGCATTTCCTCCGTACCGATCTCAAACAGGAAATCCTTAGCGTCTGCCATGGCTTACGCCACCTCGCCTTCCTGATCGGCATTCTCGTTGATTCCGGCGACCTCGGCCATATAGGCCTCGCAGCACGCCTTGGCGACGGCGCGGACGCGCAGGATGTAGTTGGCGCGCTCGACTGCGGACAGCGCACCGCGGGCATCGAGCAGATTGAAGGCATGGCTGCACTTCATGACGCAGTCATATGCCGGCAGCGGCAGCTTGCGCTCCAGGCAGGAGTGGCACTCGGCCTCGTAGTCGTCAAACTTCTGACGCATCATCTCGACGTTGGCAACCTCAAAGTTGTAAGCGCTGAACTCGCGCTCGTTCTCCAGGAACACGTCGCCGTAGGTCATGGGCGTGCCGTCGGGCAGATAGCTCCAAACCAGGTCGTAGACGGAGTTGACACCCTGGGCGTACATGGCGATACGCTCCAGGCCATAGGTGATCTCGACGGGCACGGGGTCGACCTCGATGCCGCCCACCTGCTGGAAGTACGTAAACTGCGTGACCTCCATGCCGTTGAGCCAGACCTCCCAGCCAAGGCCCCAGGCGCCGAGCGTCGGGCTCTCCCAGTCGTCCTCGACAAAGCGGACGTCATGGTCGTTGGGGTCCAGGCCAATAGCGGCCAGCGAACCCAGGTAGAGCTCCTGAGCGTTGACCGGCGAGGGCTTGATGAGCACCTGGAACTGATAGTAGTGCTGCATGCGGTTGGGGTTCTCGCCGTAGCGGCCGTCGGCGGGACGGCGGCAGGGCTGCGCATAACAGGTGCGCCACTCGGCGGGACCGAGCGAGCGCAGCGTGGTCGCGGTATGGAAGGTACCGGCACCGACCTCGGAGTCATAGGGCTGCATAATGACGCAGCCCTGCTCGCCCCAGTACTGCTGGAGGCGCAGGATGATGTCTTGGAAGGAAAGCGATGAAGCGTTCATGCCTCTAATATCCCCTCGTCGAAACGATTACACGGTTAGGTACTGTACTATAGCGGTTTTTAATCGATAGCGCCGATACGGTTGAGCGGCCAGTAGCGCACAAGCGCCACGGCGATCAAGTCGGAGCGGTCGACCGGGCCAAAGTAGCGGGAGTCAGCAGAGTTCTCGCGGTTGTCGCCCATCACCCACACACAGTCGTCAGGGACGGTGTAGGGATAGCTCACCTGAGCGCCGGGGGCTTGGACCGAAAGCGGCCAGCTCATGCCAGTCGTATAGTCCTCGTCGAGCGCCTGGCCATCGACGACGACCTTGCCGTCCTGCAGGTCGACCGTCTGGCCGGCCGTGGCGATGACGCGCTTGACCAGCACGTCGTGCTCAGAGGTACCATCGGGGTTGTGGAACACCACAATATCGCCCTGTTTGACAGGCTGGCCGAGCTCAAGGCTCACCTTCTGCGCCAGAATCTGGTCTCCGATCTCGATCGTGGACTCCATGGAACCGGTAGGCACCACAAAGGGTTCGACCACAAACGAGCGAATCAAGAAGGTGGCGACCAGTGCGATTGCGACAACCACGACCCACTCAAACGCACCCTTTAGCACGGAATGCTGCGCTGGGACCATTCTCACTCCTCGCTCTGCGAATACGATGCGTCCAGAATCTCTTGCGCGTACGCGCGCTCCTCAGGCGTAAGGTGTGCCGTCTCGATAAGATCGGGACGCCAACGACAGGTACGCTCGATGGCGTTTTTGCGACGCCAGGCATCGACCTTGGCGTGGTCGCCGCTTACGAGCACCGGCGGCACGCCCTCGCCATTGAACTCGGCGGGGCGGGTGTACTGCGCGTATTCGAGCAGGCCACCGTCCTCAGCGGTCGAGAAGGACTCGTCCACGTTGCTCATCTCGTCGCCCAAGGCTCCAGGAATGAGCCGCACGACGGCATCGGCTACGACCATAGCGGGCAGCTCGCCGCCCGTGAGCACGTAGTCGCCGATCGATAGACGCTCATCGGCATACGCATATGCGCGCTCGTCGACGCCCTCGTAACGGCTGCACACAAACAGCAAGCGCTCGCTTTTGAGCAGGCGCTCGGCCACATGCTGCGTAAAGGGCTCGCCGCAGGGGGTGAAGAACACCACGGTGGGCTTGGGACCCTCGGAGCTGATGGCCTCGATTGCCTCGGCAATGGGCTCGACCTTCATGAGCATGCCCTGCCCGCCGCCATACGGCTCGTCATCGACGGTGCGATGGCGGTCGTGCGTCCAGTCGCGCAGGTTATACGCCTTAAAATCAAAAAGGCCGGCCTTGCGGGCGCGGCCCAAAATCGACGTGGACATGACGGGCTCAAACATCTCGGGAAAGACCGAAAGGGTCTCAATCAGCATGCTGTCCTCCCTACTTGTCCATATCGATCAAGCCGTCCATAACGTGGACGGAAATTGTTCCTGTGTCGGGAAGATCGAGCACAACCTGCTCGATCACGGGAATCAGCACCTCGCCGTACCGATCACCCTCGACAACCCAAACATCGTTGGCGGGCGTCGACATGATCTCGACAATTGTACCGAGCGAGCCAAAGCGCTCGTCGACCACCTCGCGACCCATAAGGTCGGTATAGGCGGCGTCAAGCGAATCGAGCTCAAAGTCGTCACGATTGGCCAGCACATAGCATCCGGTGATGCCCTCGGCGGCCGTCAAGTCGTCTATGCCCTCAAACGAGACCAGATCGCCATCGCCCGTATCGGTGACGGAAACGACCGTGCAAAAACGGTCGCGCTTGAGCGCCGGCGGCGTCAAGGCGACACGCATACCCGGCTCCAATACAGAAGGAAGCCCCCGCAGCGGCTGCGCGAGGACCTCCCCCTTCCTTCCGTGCGGCTTGACCACACGGGCGATGTTTTTGTACTGGGACCTCAAGGTCCTAGCCCAGAACCTCTACCTCGACAGCAGTGTCGAGGCGAGCGGCCAGTGCACGGGCGAGCGTGCGAATGGCCTTGATGGTACGGCCACGACGGCCGATGACCTTAGCGACGTCATCCTCGGCAACCGAAACCTCAATCGTAGAGGCGTCGTCACCATCGATGACCTCGAGGCTCACGGAATCCGGGTCGTCGACGATCTGAACAACGAGATATTCGACGAGATCGGCGATGCGATCTGAGAGCATTGCCTCACCCTCGAGCTGTGCAGCGTCAACCTCAGGCACGATTTACTCCTCGGCGCCCTCAGCGGCCTCAGCGGCAGCCTTAGCGGCCTCGGCCTCTTTGGCGAGCTGCTTCTTGGACTTCTTGACGACGGTCTCGGTCTTCTCGCCCTCGTTGGCGGCCTTGACCAGAGCGGCGACGGCGTCGGTGAGCTGAGCGCCCTTGGACTGCCAGTCAGCAATCTTCTCGAGGTCGAGGTTGATGGTCTTGGGGGCGGTCATCGGGTTGTAGCGGCCAACCTCCTCGATGATACGACCGTCACGCGGGGCGCGGGAATCGGCGACGACGACACGGTAGTACGGACGCTTCTTAGCGCCGTGACGAGCAAGGCGAATCTTGACTGCCAAAGGAAACTCCTCCAACCAAGCAGCTTTAGGCTGCAACTACAAACAAACAGTTGAACATAATACGCCATCGACGCGGGCAGGTGAAGTCCGTGAGACCAACTTCTTCGGTGTAGTCGAGGGCAAATCCATATCTTAGACAAGAACTCGCGATTTGCAAGCACATCCACGCACCCCACATGAGCTGCGCGGTATACTCATGACATGGAAAGACGCGAACATACATACGGTTATGAGGATGCTGCAGGCGTCACGCCGCCGCCCTGGACGGGTCCAGCGGTGGGCCTGATGGACCTTGATGCATTTTTTGCGAGCGTGGAGATGCTCGATCATCCCGAATGGCGCGGAAAGCCGCTCATCGTGGGTGGAGACGCCGAGTCACGCGGCGTCGTGTCCACATGTTCATACGAGGCACGTCGCTTTGGCGTGCATTCTGCCATGGCCTCAGCCGAGGCGCGGCGCCTGTGCCCGCAGGCCATTTGGACGCACGGACACTTTGATCGCTACCGTGAGGTGAGCGCGCAGGTCATGGCGATTCTCGCCGATGAGACACCACGCGTGGAGCGCGTGTCCATCGACGAGGCCTTTATCGATATCACACCGGGTCGTTTTGCGCCCGAGGACCCACTGCTGGTAGCGCGGCGTATAAGCGACCGCGTTGCGGCGCTAGGGGTGACGTGCTCCATCGGCGTTGGGTGCAACAAGACCGTGGCCAAAATCGCAAGCGAGCGCGACAAGCCGTTTGGTCTGACCATTGTGCGCCCCGGAACCGAGCAGCGCTTTTTGGCTGTGCTGCCGGTATCTGCCATGAGCGGCATCGGGCGTTCGGCCGAGGAGCGACTGCGTCGCATGCGCATCTATACGCTCGGCGAACTTTCACGCGCGTCAGAGTCCACCCTGGCTGCAATCTTTGGCGTGAATGGCGAGCGCATGCGTCAACGTGCTTTGGGGCTCGAAGCATCCGAGGTCACCAGCTTGGATGAGGAACGTGAAGTTAAATCGGTGAGCAATGAGCGCACCTTTGCGGAGGATTTGACCGACCGTGGTGACATTGAGGCGGCAATCGCGCTGCTCGGCGAGTCGGTTGGGCGCCGCCTGCGCCGTCAGGGGCTAACGGGCGGAACCGTAACGCTCAAGCTCAAGTATTCGTATGGCAGCGGACGCACGGCACAGCGCCGCTTGCCCCACCCCACCGACGATGAGAATATCTTTGTGGCCGTAGCGCTCGAGCTGCTCGACAATATCTGGCAAGAAGGCATACACGTGCGTCTGGCGGGTATCGGCATGAGCGACTTCAACCACCAAGGCGGTATCCAAACCGACCTGTTCTGCGAGATCGATGACCGCGGAGCCCAATCCAGCGACCGCCGCGACCTCTCCGTCGCCATCGACGCCGTCCGAGACAAATTCGGCGACACCGCCCTATCCTTCGGCCGCCAATCCCGCTTCAAAGATTAGTCATTTTGGAGTGGGGCTTTTTGTTTCCTTCGGTCCGACACGGCATGGGTAGTCAATTTGGGACGGGGCTATTTTAGCTACCCCTATATCGGTTGAGCTTCATCCCGGCCCACAATCATTCACCGTCAGCCAAAGGGTAGCTAAAATAGCCCCGTCCCAAATTGACTACCCCGGACGCCCGGTTTGGCGGCCGTAGCAAAATTATCCCGCCTGAAATGAGCTACTTTTCAACTTTGACTTTTTGAATCGTGCAGTGGCCGATGCCCGTGAGGCGCACGATCTGCTTGATCGAAAAGCCTTCGCTTTTGAGCTTACGGATACAGTCATCACGCACGCCCTTTGGTAGAGCTTTGAGATGGTGAGGCTCGTAAGGTTTGAGCAACGCCTGCGCAAACTCAAGCGCGTCAGTATCACTCACATGAGCGCCATAACGGAAGCAATAGCCATTGGGCTCGCCAGAGGTGCTAAATGCAAAAAACCTCTGGGAATTCCCGAGCAACCCGAGCACGCAATCAGTCTTACAAATACCCGGATAGCCCATATACTCGCTAAAGCTGCTCCAGCGATAGAGCGAAGCAGTGCCAATTCTGGCTTTCGCAGGGTTATCGTGAATGTAACGAACGCAGCTGAGCAGCTGATCATCATCGAGAATCGGCACGCTCTTAAATCGATCCTGGAAAACAGGACCTCTCCTGCCTGTCTTGGAATTGAAATACATGGCATACGCCGTCGTAATCGAATGCATGCAATCGCTCAGGTGAGCATGCCCGTCATTCAGCAACAAGTGAATGTGGTTATCCATAAGGCACCATGCGATGACATCAACTTTGAACTTCTGGCATTTCGAAGCTATCAGCCGAATCAGATAGAGTCGATCATCAGCATCCTCAAATATCAGCTGACCACCACAGCCCTTTTGGACGACATGGTAATAGCCGTAAACAGAGATTTCCCGCGCGGTCCGAGTCATACGCATCTCCTCCTTTACAGACAACAAATACGTTACCCGAGTCGGAAAGCTAAATATCGCGCAATGGACCGCAAATCGCTTCGTTCGGCGAACGGTAGGTAGTAGCTAAAATAGCCCCGTCCCAAATTAGCTACTTTGGGCAAAAAGAAAGCCGGGCAGCTGCGAACGATGCAACTGCCCGGCGAACGGTAGAGGGTAGCCCTAGAGAAGCCCCAGCCCAAATAAGGCCCTAGAGGAGATTGAGGGGGAGCTGGGGAGCGTCGCCCCAGAGCTTCTCGAGGCGGTAGAAGTCGCGGGCCTCGGGGGTGAAGACGTGGACGACAACCGAGCCGTAATCCATGAGCATCCAGGTCTTCTGCTCGCGGCCCTCGATGGAGAACGGGTGCTCACCGCAAGCCTCGGCGACCTTCTCCTCGATCTCGTCGACGATCGAATCGACCTGACGGTTATTGGTACCGGTGGCAAGCACAAAGTAGTCGCACACGTCGGAGAGCTCGGTCAGATCGAGCACTTGCACGTCCTCGCCCTTCTTGTCGTAGGCGGCCTGCGCGGCGGCGCGGGCGACATCCTCGGCTGCGACACCGCTCGCGGACAGCGAAGCGGCGGTACGGTCGGACGTGGCAACGAAGCTCTTGTGCTCCACACCTTCAAGAATCTGCTCGTCGATCATGGTCTCGTCGGCCATGGAATACCTCTTTCTAGACAGCCCGAGCTAGCGCAGCTGGGCGTAATGGTTGTAAATCGTAATAGCCGTGGGATAAAGATAGCGCCCGGACTGGATCACGTAGACCAGACCCTGCGCAAAACAGGAGAAGAACAACTCGTCAAGCGTCGACTCCCCCACCATCTTGCGCAGCGCGTGGGCATAATCACCATGGCGGTTGGGCTCGATGGCATCGGCCACAAAGACCACCATATCGAGCGGCGTCATGTCGCAGGCGCCCACGGTGTGACGGTCGACAGCCTGGAAAACGGCCGGCGATAGCTCGGGAAATAGCTGCGGAAGCTCATAGGCGGCAACCGGGCCATGCAGCAGCGGTGTCGCGGCCGAAGGAGAGCCAGCAACCTTGATGCCGTAGTGCAACGCACGGGCCACGAGCTCGTCGTCGGAGAGTACCTTATCCCAGTCGTGAATCAGACCGGCGGCGGCAGCATCAAAGCGGTCGACGCCATACACCTCGGCCAGATGAAGCGCGGTCTCTGCAACACCCAGCGAATGCATGTAGCGCTTGCGCTTATCCTTCATACGCACATCGAGCAGCTCTTGAATGCGCTTGAGCAGCACGCGCTCATCGCCCTCAAACTGATCCTCTACCGACAACGTAGACCCCCATCACTCAAAATCTTCTTGACCCAGATCGGTATACAGCCCGCGTTTGCGAATATAGCCGAGCACGGACTCGCTCGTAAGATAGCGCACGCTCATGCCACGGGCAACTCGCTTACGAATGTTGGTCGAACTAATCGCCAGCGCCGGAATCTGGATATACCGCACGTCAAACGGTAGGCCCGATTCCTTAATCCGCGCCCGGGCCGTATCGATATCAAAGCCGGGACGTGTCGCAGCAATAAAGGTTGCCAGTTCGGCAATCTCATCAGCATTGTGCCAGGTCACTATATCGATAATCGCATCGGCACCCGTAATAAAGTAGAGCTTTACCTGAGGCGGGTAAAAGTCGCGAAGGGCATGAAGCGTATCGGCCGTATAGGTCACGCCTGGACGGTCGATCTCGAAACGGCTCGCCAAAAAAGCCGGATTCGCAGCGGTTGCGAGGACCGTCATGGCATAACGGTCCTCGGCGGGCGTCACCGGTTTGTCGAGTTTAAAGGCAGGAGAGCCGGCTGGCATAAAGAGCACGGCGTCCAAGTCGAGCGACTCGCGCGCCTGCTCGGCGGTAACCAAGTGCCCGTAATGAATCGGATCGAAGGTGCCACCCATAATGCCAAGCCGAAACTCCTGCCCATCCTTGATAGGCAGCTCAGGCAGACCAATTCCACCGCGCAGCGACATGACTTACTCGCCCTCCGGGGTCTCGACATCGTCCGCGACTTCTGCCGCATCGACAATCTCAACGCCATCGTCCGCAGCATCGGCTACGTCAATAACCTCAACGCCTGCGTCCTCGAGATCCTCCTCGTACTCCGAGAAGTCCTCGGCGCCCTCAAAGTCAAAGGCGCGCTGGCAAATGCGGACCTCGTCGCCCGCACGGCAGCCAGCCTTCTCGAGCGCGTCGTCAACACCCATGCGCGCAAACTTGTGCTGCAGGTAGATGACGGCTTCCTCGTTTTCCCAGTCGGTCTGGATGACCATACGCTCGATGGCGCGACCGACCACGCGGAAGGCATGGGGCTCTTCCTGAACAATGCGGAAACGCTTCTCACGCTGCAGGCGACGGCGCTCCCACTCATCGTCGCGCAGGTCGACCGGCTCATCGGAGACAGCCAACTCGGCGCGCAGCTTGGCCACCTGCTCGCCCACGGCAAGCATTAGCGTGTTGAGGCCGGCGCCCGTCACAGCAGACACGGCAAAGAACATATGTCCATCGTCGAGCGCAGCGCGTTTGAGGTCGGCAATCTTGTCAGCCGTGCCCGGCGCATCGCACTTGTTGGCGACGACGATCTGAGGGCGCTCCGAAAGCTCGGCGCCATACTGCTCGAGCTCGCGGTTGATAATGCGATAGTCCTCGACCGGATCGCGATCCTCAAAACCGCCCGTCATATCGACGACATGCATGATCAGTGCCGTACGCTCGATGTGGCGCAGGAACTGATGGCCCAAGCCCTTGCCCTCGCTCGCACCCTCGATAAGGCCCGGGACGTCGGCAACGACATAGGAATACTCGCCGGCACGCACCATACCCAGGTTGGGTACGAGCGTGGTAAACGGATAGTCGGCGATCTTGGGTCGGGCGGCACTCATGCGCGCGATAAGCGAGGATTTGCCCACCGAGGGGAAGCCCACGAGCGCAGCATCGGCCATGAGCTTCATCTCTAGCTCAATCCAATGCTCCTCGGCCGGCTCGCCCAACTGGGCGAACGCGGGCGCGCGGCGCACCGACGTCACAAAGTGCGTATTGCCAAGACCACCGGCACCGCCAGGGGCCACGACGACGCGCTCGCCATCATGCACCAAGTCGGCAATCTCGAACATCGGGGTCTGCGTCTCGGGGTCGAGCTCGCGCACCACGGTGCCCATGGGAACCTTAAGAATCAGGTCCTCGCCGCTCTTGCCGTTGCGGCGGGCGCCCTGGCCGTGCGTTCCGCGCTCGGCACGAAAGTGATGCTTAAAGCGGTAGTCGATCAGCGAAGACAGCTGAGCATCGGCCTGGATGACGACATTGCCGCCACGACCGCCGTCGCCACCATCGGGGCCACCTTTGGGGACAAAGGCCTCGCGCCTAAACGACATGCATCCGGCACCGCCGTCGCCGCCGCACACGTTAATGCGGCTGATATCGGTGAACTGTGACAACAGAATCGCCTCCTACAAAAAAGAGGGAGACCCTTGAATCCTAAAACTCAAGTGCCTCCCACATATGTGCTCTATGAAGGGTGAATTACGCGTTCGCGAGCGGGCGTACGCTGACCCTGTGCTTGATGCCCTTGTGGAACTCAACGGTACCGTCGACCAGCGCGAACAGCGTGTCGTCCTTGCCACGGCCAACGTTCTCACCCGGGTGGATGTGCGTGCCGTGCTGACGGACGAGAATCGTGCCCGTGGTTACCGTCTGGCCGGCGAAGCGCTTCGTGCCAAGGCGCTGACCGCGGGAGTCACGGCCATTACGGGAGGAACCGAGTCCTTTTTTGTGTGCCATTGTGTATACCTACTCTTTCGTTACGAGTGTAATCTACTCGGCGACGGGAGCCTCGGCAACAGCCTCGGCCTCTGCCTTGACAGCCTTCTTGGCGCGGGACGTAGCCTGGACCTTCACGATCTTCAGCTTGGTGAGCTGCTGACGGTGACCCTTCAGACGACGATAGCGCTTACGCTTGTGGAACTTGAAGACCAGCTGCTTCTCGCCCTTGAACTGCTCAACGATCTGAGCGGTAACCTTGGCCTTGGCCAGCTTGTCGGGATCGGTGACGATCTTCTTACCATCGTTGAGGAAGATGACCGGCAGGGTGACCTTGTCGCCCTCATTGCCCTCAATCTTCTCGACGGTGATGACATCGTCGGTGGCGACCTTGTACTGCTTGCCGCCCGTGTTAACGATTGCGTACATGTTTACTTGCCCTTCATGCATCAGTTAGTGCAACAGCCGAATATAGTAGCAGGCGATAATACCCCCGTCAACGAGTATGTGGAGCAAATCCACAAGTTCGCACAGGTATGGGGCTGACGAGTCGGCCCTCGTCGTCCTCGCATGCTTGATTCTGACGCTCGACATCGTAGGAGCAGATGGTCACGAGGTCTTGCATACCGGTGGAAACAATAGGTGCATCGACGCCCGGGGTCAAGCCCTGCAACAAAACATCAGCAGCTGAAAGCAAAATCTCCGGACGCATGGAACCCTCGTTATCGGCATGGGTGTCGAGCATGAGCACCAGATGGTCCGGACGCTCCCCCGCCGTGAGCTCATAACCCACGAGCGTGTGATCCAAATCCAAGCGCTTGCTCTTTTTGCCGCGCGCGTAGTCGATGCCATGGTCCGCGCGCAGCGTGTCGATCGCACGACGAACCTCGTCGGCGCTTACGGGCGCCTCGGGATCCAAGTGCAGGTCGATGCGATACGACAGACGCGTGAGCTGCGCCGTCAACGCCGGTGTGCGCACGTCGATGTACGCCGCCTCGATGGGCGCCAGATCGGCCGGAGACGCCGCAGCCAGGCGCCCAAACGCCTCGTCGAGCGCCACGAACTCGGTCATAAACAGGTCATACCACTCGCAGGTCGACGACGTACCCACCGGTAGCGCCAAAGAGAAGCCCACGCGCATGTGCGGAGAGAAGCCCTGCGTGACGGCGTAGGGAAGCCCCGCACGGCGCACGATGCGCTCAATGGTATGGATTACTTCGAGATGGCCCAGGTACTTAAGGCGATCGCGCTTGCCATAGCGAACACGAAGTCTAAAGAGCGTGGGGTTGTCGGTCAGGCGCTCACTCATGCGCGATCACCCACCAATACATTCTTGGCGTGGAGCGTGGGGCAGATTCCGCAGCCGGTGCACGACGTGCGGGTGCAGTCGGGAGTCGTGACACCCTCGAGCGAGCGACGGTACTCGCGCTCGAGGAAGCCGCGCGTGCAGCCGGGGCTCACATGCTCCCACGGCAGACGCCAGTCCAACTCGTAGGGCAGGTGCACGAGCTCATTGAGGTCGATGCCGTTTTTGGCAGCAGCCTCCTTCCAGTTATCGAGCGAGAAATGCTCTACCCAGGCGTCAAAGCGAGAGCCCGCGCGCCAAGCATCGATGATGACGGGCGTCATGTCACGACCGGCGCGGGACAGCGCGGCTTCGATGAGCGAGGTCTCGGCATCGTGGTAATGAACGCGGACGGCACGGTTGCGAACGCTCGTGATGAGCAGCTTCTGGCGACGCTTGACGTCGTCGTAGTCGAGCTGCGGGCACCACTGGAACGGCGTGGCAGCCTTGGGGATAAAGACCGAAACCGAGATCGACACCGAGATCGAGCCGCGACGAGCCTTGGGCACCACGGAACGACCGAGCTCCAGCACGTGATCGGCCAGATTGGCGATGGCCACGATGTCCTCGTCGCGCTCGCCGGGAAGGCCCATCATAAAGTAGAGCTTCATGCGGTTCCAGCCGGCCTCGAAGGCCGCCTTGGCCGCACGGTCCAGGTCCTCCTCGGTCACGTTCTTGTTAATGATGTCGCGCATGCGCTGGCTGCCGGCCTCGGGCGCGAACGTCAGGCCGCCCTTCTTTTCGCCGGCGACCGACTCGGCCATATCCACGCCAAACGAATCCAAGCGCTGCGACGGAATAGACACGCGAATACCCGTATCCTCCAGGCGACGGTTGAGCCTGCCAAGCACGTCACGAATGCGGGAGTGGTCGGTCGTGGAGAGCGAGGTCAGCGACACCTCGTCATAGCCGGTCTTTTCCAGACCCTGAATCACCGACGAGACGATCTGGTCGGCCGAACGCTCACGCACCGGGCGATACGTCATGCCGGCCTGGCAAAAACGACAGCCGCGAGCGCAGCCGCGCAGAATCTCGATAGACAGGCGGTCGTGAACCAGCTGCGCATAGGGCACGCACGACTGCGACAGCGGATTCGTGGCGCCGAAATCCTCGACGACGCGTTTGTAGACCACGGTCGGCGCATCCTTGCCCTCGCGCGGCACGGTGTAGCCATGCGGCGAGCAGGGCTCGTCGTGACGAACCTCATAGAGCGACGGCACGTAGTTGCCGGCAATGGATGCAAGCTGCTCAACAATCTGCGCGCGCGGGACTCCTTCGTCGCGCAGGCGGCGATGCAGCTGGCAGGTCTCGAGCAGCGATTCCTCGCCCTCGCCGATGAGGATGGCATCGAAGAAGGCCGCGTACGGCTCGGGGTTGTACACCGAGGGGCCGCCGGCGATGATGATGGGGTCGTCTTCACCTCGGTCGGCCGCTAACAGCGGAATGCCAGCGAGGTCGAGTGCCTCAAGGAAGTTCGTCACCGCCATCTCGTGCGGCACATGCAGACCGACGATATCAAACGAAGCGACGGGGGCGGCACCCTCGAGCGACAGCAGCGGAATACCCGCCTCGCGCATGGCGTCACCCATATCGGGCCACGGCACATAGCCACGCTCGCAGGAGATGCCCTCGGCCTGGTTAAGGATGTTGTAGAGGATGGCGATACCCTGGTTGGGCAGACCGACCTCGTACACATCCGGGTAGATCAGGCAGCAACGGTAGTCGGCATCGGCCTTTGAAAGCGTGCCCCACTCGTGATCGATATAGCGACTCGGCTTTTCGACCTTGGCGAGCAGCGGCTCAATTAAATGAAAACAGTCTTGATACGGAACGCGCAACGGAAAACCCCTAAGCAGCGAGATCGGATGCGTCCTCGTAGGACGCCATAGGACGGGTAGCGCCCGCGACCGTGGTCACCAGATCGCGAACGCGGGAGAACGTGGCAGTGACCACCTCGTTGGCACGGCTGTAGTCGACATCGCGCTCGTAGAGCGAAACGAGCGCACGGCCCATGCCATAGGTGCCCGCGGCGGCAGTAAGCGCCTTGACGGCAAACCCAATATGTGGCGTCTGCTTGACGAGCGCGCGGGTGACCGCGCGGATCACAAGACCGCCGGCAAGCACGCCAGCGACCTCGTAGCCGCGCTCAGGCTTAATGCCGCGTCCAAAGACGGCAGCGAGCTCAAAGAGCATGCCCACCTGCGCCAGCGCCATAACGGGATAATCGGCGCCCGGCAAAAACACCAGCGCACCGGTCGCCATATTGGTGAGCGCGCACGAGGTGATGATACGATTGGCCGCCGCGATGCGCATGAAGGCAAAGTTCGCCGCAAAAGCCGTTTCCTTGTCGGTGCGATCGAGAATCCAGCGGGCAAGCGTCTCGAGCAGATACGTCTTATCGGTTGCCGCTACCACGCCGAGCACAGGCGTGGACTCCTCGATAAACGGCACCTCCACAGCAGACTCGGCAAGCACGCACACGGGGGCGCCGGCGATCACGAGCTCCTGCACGGCACTCTCCAAGCGGTCGGAGCCGCACGAGAGCACCAGCACCACATCGGTATCGGTCTTTGGAGCAATTCGCTCCTCCCCCAGACGCTCGACGCGCACAATGCCCGAGGTCGTCTGCGGTACAAAGGCGTCACGCACCGTCTCGGCCAGAAAGCGCGAGGCGGACGAATCCAAATAGACCGAGACGCGCACCGGCGTATCGGAATCCTTCTTAACGGACGCGCCCATCTTAAAAGCGCGGGTCAGCTTATCTACGGGAATTTTCATAGCAAACCCCTCCAGCGGTTACGCGGCGCCCGAACGATGCCGCCATATGGATTGTACGATACCCACCGTCAGCAGCTGAATCATCATCGAAGACGAACCGAAGCTAATAAACGGTAGCGGAATACCGGTAATCGGCATCATGCCGATGCACATGCCGATGTTTTCGAAGGTCTGGAACGCCCACATGCCAACGATGCCCACACACGATAGGCGCAAGAACAGCGACTCACACTTAAAGGCGACGCGAATCGTCGAAAAGATCAGCAGCACGTAGAGGCACAGGAGCAAAAAGGAACCGCAAAAGCCAAAGGTCTCGGACAGGAAGGCGAAGACGAAGTCGGTGTGGAACTCAGGCAGAAAGCCGCCGGCCGACTGCGTCGCATGGCCTAAACCCTTACCAAAGAAGCCGCCCGAGCCAACGGCGATAAGCGACTGCTGCAGGTTGTAGGCATCGTCCGAATCGGCATTATCGGGGTCGATAAAGACCGTCAAGCGGTTCATCTGATACTGCTTGATGAGCACATCGTGGCCGAGCAACGAATCAAAGACCGAATCGAGCGCCAGGACGAGGGCCACCAGGCCCACGAGCAGGGCCAGGGTCGACAGCACCCATTCGCGGCGTGCACCGCTCATGCAGATGACGATGGCGCCCGAGACCAGCACGACCAGGCCCGAGCCCAAGTCGCCCATGGCGACGACGGCCAAAAACGGAATGGACAGCATGCCGCAGAGCTTGACGTAGTCGCGAACAGTATCGATGCGACCGTTATACTGCGAGCCAAGCGTGGCGATAAAGAAGATGGTGATGAGCTTGGCAAGCTCAACCGGCTGGAATGTCAAGCCGATACCGGGAATCTTGATCCAACCCGTCATGCCCAGACCGCCCGTATAGGACAGGCCCGGAATCTTGGGCGAGAAGATCACAATAAGGTCAATGACGAGCAGCGCCGTCGAGAAGTTAGAGATGCCGCGCAGATCGGTACGCCAGACGAGCACCGCAAGCACCGCGCCAATGCCAATGCCCAGCAGGTGGCGCGAGAATGAGGCGTCGGCCTTAAACTGTGACGCCGACCAAATAATGATGGCGCCATAGGCAACGAGCGCGACGGTAGCCAGCAGCACACCGATATGCACCTTTTGGCGAAACGTACCGCGCGAGGCCGAAAGTTGCTTGTTGACGCGGTCCAGGCTGCTGCGAGAGCCGGTCTTGGTTGAACGGAACAGATCCGCCGGAGAAAAATCCATCGCAACCTCCTATCGAACCGAAGAATCGCCCGAGGCCGAAGAGGTATCGGGCTCGTCATAAATCACGCCGAGCACGTCGCGCACGACATGCATCGCGGTATCTGAGCCACCGCCGCCCTGCTCCAGGACAGTAGCGATGACATACTTGGGATCATCGGCCGGCGCATAGGCGCAGAACCACGCGTATTCGTCCTCGCCGCTTTTCTCGCCCGTGCCCGACTTGCCGTATACCTGCGGCGTCAGGGTGCCAAAGTGAGCCGCCAGGGACGTCGATGCCGTGTAAATCACGTCGTGCATGCCGTTGCGAACAAGAGCCAAATCCGAATCGCTGTTGATCTTGGCCTCCAGGCGCTTCTTCTTGCCTTTGCCGTTGTACTTATAGGCATCGCCGTCGCCATCGCGCGACACGGCAGACAAAAACACGTGAGGCACGTACTGCTTACCGCCGTTGGCAAGGCCCATGTAGGCGCATGCCATCTGCAGAGGCGTCACCAAAATGTCGCCCTGGCCGATGGCAATGTTGGTCATATCGCCGGCATTCCACTTGCGGTCCTCGGCAGAGGCGTCGGTAAAGTACGACTCTTTCCACTCGGCATCGGGAATACGGCCCGCGCCCTCACTCGGCAAATCGATACCGCAGGTCTTGCCTAGGCCCCAGCGACGAAAGACCTCCTGCAGGCCCTCGGAATGTTGCTCGTCATAAAAGAACGCCTTGCCCATATCGTAGAAGACGGGGTCGCACGAGTTGGCAATACCCGACTGCAACGTCATGGTGCCGTGTCCAGACGTCAGCCAGCAGCGCTTGCCCCAAGCCTTGCCCAAGCCCGTCCAATAGCCCGTGCAGTTGGTTGTCTGCGTTGAAGTGTAGGTTCCAAACTCAAGACCGGCCAGTGCCGAGAGCGGCTTGATGGTCGAGGCCGACATGTACTGTCCGCTAATGGCGCGGTTGAGCAGCGGGTGCGAACCCTTGTCATCATTGAGCTCGGTCCACACGTCATTTGAGACGCCGCCGATAAAGACGGACGGATCGAACTTGGGCTCGCTCGCCATGCCCAGGATCTCACCATTGTTGGGATCGAGGCACACCACAGCGCCGTTGCCGGCATTGCTGTAGCCGGTGGTCTTGGCAAGCTCGATGGCGCTCGCCAGCGCCGTCTCACAGGCCTGTTGGATCTTAAGGTCGAGCGTGAGCTTAATGTCGGAGCCGGCCTTGGCGGGCACGGCGCCGGCCTGACCGGTCACATTGCCCGAGGCATCGACCTTGACGGTCTGCTCGCCACGAATACCCTGCAGCAGGTTTTCGTAGTAGCTCTCAACACCCGCCTGGCCCACGATATCGCCCGACTGGTACGTAATCTTGCCAGCAGAAGCATCATCATCGCCAGAGGTTTTCTTATTCTGGGCCTCGAGCTGCTCGGAGGTAATGGTGCCGGTATAGCCCAAAATGTGACAGGCCGTCTCGCCGTACGGGTACTGGCGCTCGGTACGCTCGGCAATCTTGACGCCCGGGAACTCGCCTGCGTGCTCCTTGATATAGGCAACCGTGGAACGACGGACGTCCGTCGCGATGGTATGCAGGCTCTGGGCGCCCTCGGAATTGTCCTGAATATTGCGCAGAACCGCCACGTAGGGCATACCGAGCACGTTGGCAAGATGGCGAACCAGAACCTCATCCTCGGCAAGGTCGCGGTAGGCCACGACAGCAAGTGAGGGACGGTTCTGGACAAGTGCCACGCCATTGCGGTCGAGGATGCGGCCGCGCACAGCGGGTGTGGTAACGGTGCGCGTCTGATTGCTATTAGCCTGCTTTTCATAATAGTCCGACGAGACCATCTGCATGCCCCACAGCTTGACGGCAAGCGCCGCGAACATCGCGCCCACACCCGTGGTGAGGATGGAGAAGCGGCCCTTAAAGGCGGTCGCCGCGGTATTGCCCTCGCCCTCGGTGGCGCGCGGGGCCGTTCCATGCTGCGTATCGTAGGTAAAACGGGAATCGCCGCGACGCATGATGACCAGCGCGACCACGATGGCCACAACCAGCACGATACCGGCGATAATAACCGTCATCTGGGAAGACATCTACGGGCCTCCCCTATTTGAGCTTACGGGTCTTGGGCTTAAAGCGCATGCCCGTCTGGCGTCCGCCACGTGCGGAGAATCCATAACCGGACTGCGGCACGACGCCGGACATCAAAAACGGAATGGCAACCAGACCCGTCAGGATCGAAGACGGCAGCGCATGGCCGAAGATCGCCACGACAAAGCTCGTCTCCATACCCATAAACAGCAAGATGATGCTGTAGATCACATTAATGACGAGCGCAAAGGCGCCCACAGTGATGCCGCGCGCACTCGGGGTACCGCTCGTTTGACCGGCAGCGCTGTGCACCAGGGCAAAAGAACCCACGGTCAGCAGGAGCGACATAACTCCCACCGGCACGGCAGCGGACAGGTCATAAAACAAGCCGCTGCAAAAACCGCACACGACGGCACGGGTCGGGTCGCCCGAGAACACGCTTAGGCACACCAGGATAATCATGAAGTTGACGCGACCGCCCGCAATGGAGATCTGCGGTGCCAGGCCTGCCTGCAGCAGCACGCACACGATGGCGGCGATTACAAACGTGCGGGAGCTCATCCCCTGCTCGTGTAGATCCATGGACATGCCCCCTATTCGCTCGAGCCGGAATCGGTCGTCTCGGACGTGTCGGAACCGTCATCCGAGCTCTCGTCCTTCGTCTTGGTCGCAGCATCGCGCGACGTTCCCTGCGGCGTGCTATTAGCGGTGCTCACGTCCTCATCCGAGGCCGACTGTTCGTCGGTCAGCGAGGTGATGACCAGCACTTCCTCGTTGTTCTCGGCCGTCGTCTGGGCGCGTACCACAATGGTGTAGTACACGTCGTTTGCCGATTTCTCAACCGACGAGACGGTGCCGAGCGGAAGGCCCTTGGGGAACACACCGCCAATGCCCGAGGTCACGATGATGTCGCCAACCTTAACGTCGGAGTCGACGCTCACGTACTCAAGACGCAGCGTGCCGTCAGCCTGACCCTGCAGCATGCCCTGGGCGCGCGTGTCCTGCACCATAGCGGACACGCCCGAGTTCTCATCGCCGATCAGACGCACGGTGGACGTCTTGGCCGAGACTTCGATGATCTGTCCGATAACACCAGCCGAACTCGTCACAGGCATGTTGATGGTAAGCCCGTCGGCAGAACCTTTATCGATGGTAACGGTCGAGGTCCAGGCATCGCCCGAAGCGCCGACGATACGAGCTGCAGTGGACTTGAGGTTGTAGGTCGACTGCAGACCGACCAGACCCTCCAGTCGCTCGGCGGTCTTTTGAGCCTCGGAGAGCTCGGCAACCTTGGAGGTCAGCTCCTCATTTTGCTTCTTAAGCTCGTCAAGCGTGTCCTGTGACGCCGTAAGGTTAGAGAACACGTTACCGATCGCATTGAAGGGAGCCGCCACAGTCGAGCCCAGAAAACGCACCGGCGAGGTAATCGTCGTCACGCCCGAACGAACGGCATGAATCGGCCCCGTCTCGCCCTCACGAATATAAAACGTGAGCAGCAACACCGAAATCAGGCTGAAAACAATCAACGGGCGCATACCCGTTGATTGTCGCTTGGTATTCAGATTTGTGGAGAAACCCGAAGATCGTGCCAAATGGAATCCACCTTTTGGAAATTAAGCATTGGTCTGGACGAAGCCGCCATCAAACGCATTGGCCTCGAGCACGCGGGCACAGCCGTTAACAACGTTATCGAGCGCCGTGGGGCTGACGTTGACCGAAACGCCGGTCTCATCGCGCAGGCGCACATCGAGACCGCGCAGCAGCGCGCCGCCACCGGTCAGCAAAATGCCATAGTACATAAGGTCCGAGGCAAGATCGGGAGGCGTAGCGTCGAGTGCGTCCTTGACGGCCTTGGCCATCTCGTCGAGCGGCTTGTTGAGTGCGCGACGAATCTCCTCGCTCTCGATGCGCACGGTCTTGGGCAGACCGGTGATCACGTCGCGGCCGTTGACCTCGACGTCGAGCTCATCCTTGAGCGGCACGGCGGAGCCGACCTTGATCTTGATGTCCTCTGCCGTACGCTCGCCGATGGCCAGGTTGTAGGCATCGCGAACGTGCGTGAGGATGGCCTGATCGAACTCGTCGCCGGCAATACGGATAGACTGCGAGACGACGATGCCGCCCATAGCGATAACGGCAACCTCGGTGGTACCGCCACCGATGTCGATGACCATGGAGCCGGTGGGTTCCTCGACGGGCAGGTCGGCGCCGATTGCAGCCGCCATGGGCTCTTCGATCAGATAGGCCTGGCGGGCACCGGCCTGGATCGTGGCCTCAAAGACAGCGCGCTTCTCAACCGACGTGACACCGGAGGGAACGCAGACGACAACACGCGGACGCGGAGTCCACGGATAGCGCTTCTCGGACGCCTTGTCGATAAAGTAGCGAAGCATGGCCTCGGTAACATCGAAGTCGGCGATGACGCCGTCCTTCAGGGGACGAACGGCCACGATGTTGCCGGGCGTACGGCCGAGCATGCGCTTTGCCTCGATACCGACCGCCAAGATGCGCTCGTCGTTCTTGTCGATGGCGACAACAGAGGGCTCGCGAATGACGATGCCCTTGCCGCGCACGGAGACAAGCGTATTGGCGGTGCCGAGGTCGATGGCAAGATCGCCCGCATAGCTACCGAAGAACATATCCATCAAAGAAAACAACGCAACTCCTGATGTGTTGGATGATTGCTGGAAAACTACTAGCTCATCATACTAGCGCAAGCCCGGCACCTCACTTGCGGTGAAGCGCCGGGCAAAGCTAAATCCCATAAGGTCACTACTGGTTGTCAGCAGCCGAGAAATCCATATCGAGCGAAGAAACGGCCCAGCCGATATGGTTGTCGGAGCGCACGAATTTGACGGTGTACTCCTGCTCGCCGCCCTTGGACAGCGATGCCTTCACCTTGGCGGTCGTCTCGGTCATGGACTGATCCATGCCCTCGACGGACACGGTGGCACCCTGCGGAATCGAGGAGATGATCATCGACTTAGCGTCCTCGGACAGGCTCGAGGCCAGGCAAGACTCGGCCTTTGCGGCGTCACCGTCGCCGGCAGCCTGGAACAGATCGGTAACGACAGACTCCTGAGACGGGAAGCCAAAGCCGCGCGTGTAGGCATAGCCCAGACCGCCCGCGGCGATCAAAATAAGCAGAAGCAGCACGATGAAGACTTTGAGACCCGTATGGCGATGGCGACGACGGACCTTGGCCTGCTTACGATCCTGACGGTCCTGCTGGACCATCTCAGACTCGGACAGCGTAAAGAAGCCGGTGTCCGAGGGATCAGGCATAAACTGACCGGTCGCGCCCGTAGGATCGAGCGGATCGACGGTAGGAGCGTCCATCGCGGGCGCCGGAGCCGTGGCCATAGCCGTCTGGGCAGACAGCGCGGCAAGCGAATCCTGCACGCGGGCAAGCTCATCGGCCTGCTCGGAGGTGAGCTGGTAGATGCCATCGGCAGTAGCGGCATTAAAGGCGTCGAGTGCGTCGGAGGGACGGCCGGCGGCAGAAAGCGCCTGACCCATGCCGGCGTTGAGCGCACGCGTGTCGTCGCGGGGGCCGGCAAAGTCGATAGCCGTGCGGTAAGTCTCCACGGCATCCGCCGGACGGCCGAGCTTAATGAAGCAACGACCGAGCTCGCCGAGTGCGGCGGCAGGAGCCGGATTGGCGCCGTCGATGGCAGCCTGACGGAAGGCGGTTCCCGCGTTGGCATAGTCGCCCGACTGGAACAGCGCATTGCCCAGGCCCAGATAGGCCTTGAACGGCGTGGCATAGGAAGCATCCTGCGTAGCGGCAGAGAAAGCCTGAGCGGCCGTCGTGTAGTCGCCCACGGCGGCGAGCGCCTTGCCGCGGTTGGTGAGCAGCGCGCCGCGCTTGCCGTAGGTACCGTCGTTGAGGGCGGCGGCATAGGCCTCGGCGGCCTCGGCATACATGCCCAGGTGCATCAAGGCGTTGCCACGAAGGTGATCGGCCTCGCCCATAATCTCATCGGGAGTCTTTGCCGCCCCAAGCATCTGGGCTGCAGCAGAAAAATCACCCGCGCGGTAAGCGGCGCGGCCCTGTTGGATCAGCTGGCTATTCAAGGAAGTCCCCTTTACTCGTGAACGATCTCGACATGGACGATCTCGTCGCCGGCACGCAGCTGCGAAATCACATCGAGACCCTCGACCGTGGTACCAAAGACGGTGTAACCGGAATCGAGGTTATGCTGGGCACCCAGGCAGAAGTAGAACTGCGAACCCGCGGAATCGGGGTCCATGGAGCGTGCCATGGCAAGGGCGCCATCGACATGGCTGTTGCGCGGATTGGCGGCAAACTCGCCCTTGATGCAGTAGCCGGGGCCACCGGTACCGGGCATACCGTCGGGGCCCTCAAGACCGGCAGCGACGTCGGCGCCGGACATGTCGCGGGTATTGGGGTCGCCGCCCTGGATAACAAAACCGGGCACATAGCGATGGAACTTAAGGCCATCATAGAAGCCCATCGTGGAAAGCTCGCAGAAGTTCGCGACATGAATGGGAGCGCCCTCGCCGTCAAACTTGACCTTGATGGTACCCTTCGACGTCTCGATTACGGCGCACTCGTCGCCGACAAGCTGATACTCGGGCGTGTAGAGCTCTTTCTTAAAACCAAACATGTGGTTCCTTCCTCGTGCGTTTAAAGCATATTTGTACGAATTGTAGCAATAAGCACGGGTTTACATCAATTGCGCACGTAGGTTATGCCGACTATGGCGAACTAATTTTAGGAACGCTGCTGCGGCTTCCAGGAACCCACATTGGCATCGTACTGGTTCAGCGCGCTGTTGCCGCCCTGCGCGATGGGCGCCAGGATCTCGCTTTGGTGGGAACTCATCGACTCGCCATCGGGAATGGCCAGCGAGATATCCCAGCTCTGGCAGATCACGTCGACGCGCTCATACATCCACTCGGCAAGCTGCTTTAAGTGGGCGATGTCATCCGCATAGACCGTATCGTCCTGTACTTTCAGGTTGTTGAGCTCATCTTGCGTCTTTTTGATCTGGTCGCGCAGGGCGTAGGCACTCTGCGACAGCTCCTGACGGGTGGACAGCGGCGTTCGGAGATAACCGTTGTTAAAGGAATCGATGACCTCGCCGATCTGGTCCTCGTCAGCGTAGGACACGATGGTCTGATACAGACCGTCGAGCCTGGTATAGAGCTGATCATCGGTGAGCACGGTTTCTTCCTGAACCACCTCGGCAGAATCGCCCTGCTTGGTATCGTCCTCAGTCGCCTCGCCCTTTTGACGCGTGGGGAAGGTGGTTTGCGCAGCTTGGCCAAACTGGTCGTAGAAGCCAGGCATAACACCCATGGGATCGGTCGTCACGAACCAATAGGCACCACCGCACACGACGGCAAGGACCGCGATGATAATGAGCGGCTTGGGAATATGACGCTTATGCTTGTGATAGGCGTCCTCGTCGGGGTGCACCTTGCGCTTGGGTTTTTGAGCATCGTCATGCAGGGAAACGGGCATGGGAATATCGACCTTGGGGATACCGAAATCCTTATCGAAAGCTGGCAGCACGCAGGTCTCATTGGGGTCGGCGGCGTCCGAAAGCACCGCAGCGGCAGAGGCCGGCGCATGCGGCACCTCGGTATCGATCTGCTCTTGCGTTAGGCGCGGAAAGCCCGCCGTGCGGCCCGCTGCCAGGTCGGATGCTGCCGCGTCCTCGGAGAGGATACCCGGAGCGGGGCGTCCGCATTTGGGGCACGTACGATCATGCGGAGAAAGACGGGCACCGCAGCCCTCACAGAACACGAACTCGGTGTGCTCGGGACCATCGCCCGGACCCACATAGGCGTTGCAGTAGGGGCAGAACGAGGCGCCGTCCTCGATGGTCTTAAGGCAATGCGGACAGATCACGGCATCCTCTTTTCGAAGCAATTCAAACAATCGAGGTTAGAGCATAACATCGCCACGGCCCCACAGGAACAAGGCACCAATTCAACATCGGCAGGGCGCGTAGCTACTTCTTCTTTTTGCTTGGCATCGAGACTTTGATGCCTTGGGCGGACTTGGTTACGCGAGAGCGCTTGGCTCCGCTACCCTTCTTTTTCTTGGGCTGGGCCTGGGCCACGCCCTCGAGTGCGCGGACCTCGGCCTCGCGAACGGTGCGAGCTTCGCGGCGCTGTGCCATGTCGGCGGCGACGCGCTTGGCAAAACGCTCCGCCGTCGAACCCGTCGAGCTCACCTTGCCGCCACCGCGACCCAGGTGGACGCGCACACCGCGTCCAAAACCAGTTGCGGCATGACGACGACGCGGCTTGAGCGAATCCATCATCGTGGCGAGCTTAAAGAACACCGAGCAGGTAAAGACCACGATGACAGCCAAGATAACCATCTGGCCCATCGACAGGTTGGCAATAGACAGCAGCTCCGGGAATCCGATAACGCCCACCAAGATGCCAGCGACTACAAACACAAAGAGCACCACGCGCAAGGGCGTGAGAGGCTGCGAGATGCGCCAGATCAGGCTGACGCTCGCCGCGCACGACGTAAGCAGGCACATCGTAGACAGCGTGAGCTGGCTAAAGCCAAACACGCGCGCCACAAAGATATCGAGCGCCGCAGCCAAAATGACCGCAATCGACGCCGGCAGTGCGCGCTTGAGCACGTTGGTCAAAAACGCACCCTTCACGCGAGCATTGTTGGGCTCCAGGCCCAACACAAAGCCCGGCGCGCCGATGCAGAAGAAGTTGATGAGCGTCATCTGAATCGGCTCGAAAGGGTACGGCGGCAGCGCGATGCACAGCGCCGCCAGGCCCATCGAGAACAGCGTCTTGGTCAAGAACAGCGAAGCCGAACGCTGCAGGTTGTTGATGGAGCGACGGCCCTCGGCCACCACGGCGGGCATCGAGGCAAAATCGTTGTCGACGAGCACGATTTCGGCCACGTTACGCGCGGCATCGGAGCCGGCCGCCATGGCGACGGAGCAGTCGGCCTCCTTGAGCGCCAACACGTCGTTGACGCCGTCGCCCGTCATGGCCACGGTGTGCTCGCGGCGCTTGAGCGCCTGCACGAGCTCGCGCTTCTGCTGCGGGGTCACACGACCAAAGACATGGTAGCGGTCCACTGCGGCATCGAGCTTGGCCGACGTATCGAGCGTCGTGGCGTCCACATAAGCGTCCGCCCCTGGCACGCCCACCACGCGCGCGATCGACGACACCGTACGCGGGTCGTCGCCACTGATCACGTTAAGGGTCACGCCCTGCTCGTTAAAGTAGCCGATGGTCTCGGCCGCCGAGGTACGAATCTCGTCGCGGATGGTCACAAAGCCCACGGGCTCGGCCTCGCCCACCATATCGCCATCGGGCGTAAAGCCGTCCACGCGCGCCACCACGAGCACGCGGCAGGTATCGGCAAGCTCGGCGACACGGTTCTCGACCTGCGAAAACACACACTCCGAAAGCACAAACTGCGCAGCGCCCATCACATAGGAGCCCTGCGCAAACGAAGCGCCACTCCACTTTTTGGACGACGAGAACGGAATGACCGACAGCGGCTCGGACACCTCGACCGGTCGATCGGCGTAATAGTTGAGCAGCGCCTGGCAGGTCTCGTTGGCATCGGCCGAAGTCGCACGCGCCACGTTAGCCAGGGCAAAATCGAGCACCGTGGTGTCGACGGGAACGGCGGCTTCGCCCTCCCCCGCGCCCATGCCAAAGCCCTCGATCGGCAGCGGATACGTGCCCTCGACCTCCATACGACCCGAGGTAATGGTACCCGTCTTGTCCAGGCACAGCACGTCGACGCGAGCGAGCGTCTCGATGCAGTAGAGCTGCTGCGCCAGCACCTTGCGGCGGGCCAGGCGCACCGTGGCGATGGCGAGCACCGACGAGGTCAGCAGCACCAGGCCTTGCGGGATCATGCCCAGCAGGGCGCCCACCGTGGACAGCAGCGCCGACGAAGGCACATGACCAGCCAACAGCTCGGAGAAGCACCACGAAAGCGCGCTATCGCCCGGGGTTCCCGCGGCATCCCACAGCTCGCTCACACTCGAGGCAAACAACGCCAAACCGAGCGGGATCATGATGATGCTCGCAAAGCGCACAATGGCATTAAGCGCGTTCATGATCTCGGAATTGACCTTTTTGACGTACTTGGCCTCATTATTAATTTTAGCCACGTAGTTGTCGGCGCCGACATGGATCACGCGGGCGCGCAGCAGGCCCGAGTCGATAAAGCTGCCGCTCATGAGCTCGGAACCGGGCTGCTTCTTAATAAGGTCGCTCTCGCCCGTCAGCAGGCTCTCGTTCACGAGTGCCTCGCCCGAAACCACCACGGCGTCAGCAGGAATCTGGTCGCCGCGCCCCAGGCGGATGATGTCGTCGAGCACGATCTGGTCCAGGTCGAGCTCCACCTCGGCGCCGTCGCGCACCGCGATGGCCTTCTTGGAGGTCAGCAGCGTGAGTTTATCGACCATCTTCTTGGAACGCATGGACTGAATGACGCCAATAGCGGTATTGAGGAACACCACGAACAAGAACGTCAGATTCTTAAACGAACCGGTCAAAATGACCAGGAACGCCAAGATCACGTTGATCAAATTGAACAGCGTGCAGAGGTTCTCGATGATGAGCTCTTTGACCGACTTGGTCTTGAGCTCCATGTTGCGGTTGATCTTACCGGCGGCGATGCGCTCCTCGACCTCGGCGGTCGAGAGTCCGCGCTCGATATCCGTTGCTGCCATACCACGTCCCATCACGTCGCGTCGGTATAAGAAAACCGCCCGGACCATGCGAGGTTCGGACGGTCTTACGTTCGATGGTGCCCCATGTTGGATTCGAACCAACGGCCTTCTGCTCCGGAGGCAGACGCTCTAATCCCCTGAGCTAATAGGGCCAACGTTTGGCATTATACCCAAGTGCACCACGGGCTATCAAAATAAAAGAAAAAGCTTTGCAATTCCGAGGAAGACGCGGCGCAACGGCTCACTTTAGAAGGCAAAAGCGAATCAGATAGTATAAACTCTCATGCACCATATATACACGGCTCGCGATGCGGGCCGTTTTTACTAGGGTTATCCATCGAGGTGAGAGGCACACCATGATTGCAATTTTAAAGCAGAGCGCCAGCGACGAGGCCGTCAGCCATATCGTCAGCTGGATTGAGAAAAAGGGCCTGAAGACCGACGTCTCGCGCGGCGAGAACGAGACGATCATCGGCCTGGTGGGCGATACGACCAAGATCGACCCGTTCCTGCTCGAGTCCATGGACGTCGTCGAGCGCGTGCAGCGCGTCTCCGAGCCGTTCAAGCGCGCCAACCGCAAGTTCCACCCCGAGGACTCCGTCATCGACTGCGGCCACGGCGTCAA
The DNA here is from genome assembly GCA_027663555.1 of Coriobacteriaceae bacterium AM04S-08. Taxonomy (GTDB): domain Bacteria; phylum Actinomycetota; class Coriobacteriia; order Coriobacteriales; family Coriobacteriaceae; genus Collinsella. Next base: position 100,354 of record JAQDHS010000002.1, read on the forward strand.
GATCGGCGGCGATCAGTTCCAGGTCATCGCCGGCCCGTGCTCCGTCGAGGGCGAGAACCTCATCCGCATCGCCCGCCGCGTGAAAGCCGCCGGTGCCACGATGCTGCGCGGCGGTGCCTACAAGCCCCGCACTTCCCCGTACGCCTACCAGGGCATGGGCCCCGCCGGCCTGGACCTGCTGTGCGAGGCGTCTGCCGAGCTCGATATGCCGATCGTCACCGAGATCATGGACCCACGCGACGTGCAGGTCTTCCTGGACAAGAAGATCGACGTCATGCAGATCGGCGCCCGCAACGCCCAGAACTTCCCTCTGCTCAAAGAGGTCGGCAAGACCAAGACTCCAATCTTGCTTAAGCGCGGCATGTCCGGCACGATCGATGAGCTGCTCATGGCCGCCGAGTACATCATGAGCGAGGGCAACGACAACGTCATCCTGTGCGAGCGCGGCATCCGCACCTTCGAGACCCGCACCCGCAACACATTCGACCTCAACGCCGTGCCGGTGCTGCACCACCTGTCGCACCTGCCCGTCGTCGCCGACCCCAGCCACGCCACCGGCTACACCCGCTACGTTGAGCCCATGGCTCTCGCCGCGACCGCCTGCGGCGCCAACGGTCTGGAGATCGAGGTCCACGACGAGCCGAGCCGCGCCTGGTCCGACGGCGCCCAGGCCCTCACCCCTGATCAGTTCGACGACACCATGCGCCGCATCCGAGCCATCCGCGAGGTTGTCTGCCAAGAGACCATGGAGTAGCCCATGGGTACAGTGAGAAACGCGCGCGTTAACCAGGGCGGCCCCAAGTGTGCCGGTATCGTCGGCCTTGGCCTCATCGGCGGCAGCTTTGCCCGCGGCTATGCGCAGGCGGGCGTCCGCGTGCTGGCCTGGGATACCGATGACGATGTCATGACGGCCGCCAGCATGGGCACCGTTGCCGGTGAGCTCAACGACGAGACGCTCGGCGAATGCGACATCATCGTCCTGGCTTGCTACCCCGAAGCCTGCATCGAGTGGCTAGAGGCGCACGCCCAGGCACTCGCCGACGCCACCGATAACGAGGCCATCATGGGCCCCGTGGTGATCGACACGGTGGGCGTCAAGGGTATCGTGTGCGAGCGCGCCTTTGAGCTTGCCCGCGAGCACGGCTTTTACTTTGTGGGTGCGCACCCCATGGCGGGCACGCAGTACTCGGGCTATGCGCACTCCCGCGCCGACCTGTTCCAGGGCGCCCCGCTGGTGCTCGTACCGCCCGCGGTGGACGATGCGCTCAAGCTGGAGCTTTTGGGCCAGGTGCGCGAGATGGTGCGCCCCTTGGGCTTTGGCAAGTTCAGCGTGACCAGCGCCGCCGAGCACGACCGTGTCATCGCCTTCACGAGCCAGCTTGCGCACGTGGTATCCAACGCCTACGTCAAAAGCCCCACTGCCCAGGTCCACCACGGCTTTTCGGCCGGTAGCTACCGCGATCTCACCCGCGTGGCGCACCTCAACCCGCAAATGTGGTCCGAGCTCATGATCGACGACGCCGACGCGCTCGCCTTCGAGATCGACCATCTGATCGAATCGCTTGGCGCCTACAGCCGCGCGCTCAAGGACCGCGACCAGCGCTATCTGGAGAATCTCCTTGCCGAGGGCGACCGCATTAAGCGCGCACTCGACGACGAGGCCTCCCACTAGACAACCCATCACGCCAGGTCGAAAGGACCGAAGCTTATGGCGATTACCATCGATATCGACACTGCACGCCCCTACCAGGTGCATGTTGGCACGTTTTTGCTGGAGCAGGCGGGACCGCTCGTGCGCGCCACTGCCGGCGGCACCAAGGCCGTCATCGTGACGGACACCAACGTGGGCCCGCTCTACCAGATGCCCGTTAAGCAGAGCCTGGAGGCGTCAGGCTACGAGGTGAGCATCTGCACCTTCGAGGCCGGCGAGGCCCATAAGCGCGCCGAAACCTATGTTGCCATTTTGGAGTTTGTGGCCGAGCACGAGCTTTCGCGCTCCGACGTGATCGTGGCACTCGGCGGTGGTGTCGTGGGCGACGTGGCGGGCTTTGTGGCCGCCACCTACATGCGCGGCTGCAAGTTTGTGCAGATCCCCACGAGCCTGCTCGCCATGGTGGATTCGTCGGTGGGAGGCAAGACCGCCATCGACCTGGCTGCCGGCAAGAACTTGGCCGGCGCCTTTTGGCAGCCGAGCGTGGTTATCGCCGACGTGGGGTGCCTGGCCACCCTCACGCCCGAGCAGTTCGCCGACGGCTGCGGCGAGGTCGTCAAGCACGCCGTGATCGCCGATCCGGAGCTTTTCGCCGAGCTGGAGAAGACCCCGCTCACGCTGGAGCTGCTCAACCGCGATGTGGCCCGCGTAGCGCTCATCATCGCCCGCAATATCGACATCAAGCGCGCCGTGGTCGTCGCCGACGAGCGCGAAACCAACCAGCGCAAGCTCCTCAACTTTGGACACAGCGCCGGACACGCCGTCGAGGCCTGCGAGCACTTTGAGCTCGGACACGGCAACTGCGTGTCGATCGGCATGGGTATCATCACGCGCGCCGCGGCCCTGCACGGCGTCTGCGATGCTGCGCTGCCCGGTCGTATTGAGGAGCTCTGCGCCCGCCATGGCCTCAAGACCCGCTGCGGCCTAGATGCCGATGCCGTCTTTGCCGAAGCGCTCCACGACAAGAAGCGCGCGGGCGACACCATCGACCTGGTGATTCCGCACGGCATTGGCCGCTGCAGCATCGACCGCACGCCACTTTCCACTTTCCACGAACTCATTGCCGAGGGCCTCGGCCAGAAGGGAGACGCATCCGCATGCTAGCCCGCATCACCCCGTCCCCGCTCAAGGGCACCGTTCCCGCCATCGCGTCCAAGTCGATGGCGCATCGCCTCATCATCTGCGCTGCGCTTGCCAACGGCGAGACGCACGTCACCTGCAACACCACCTGCGCCGACATCGAGGCCACGGTGCGCTGCCTTACGGCACTGGGTGCTCGCATCGAGACCGTCGAGGACGGCTTCCAGGTCCACCCCACCATGAAGAGTGTTGAGTTTGGCCTGCTCAAGGCCCTTGCCGGCGGCACGCTTGACTGCGGTGAAAGTGGCTCCACGCTGCGCTTTATGCTGCCTGTCGCCTGCGCGCTGGGTGCGGATGCCACCTTCGTAGGCCAGGGCCGCCTGGGCGCCCGCCCGCTCTCCCCGCTCTCGGACGAGATCATCGCCGCCGGCTGCGACCTACAGGGTCTGGGCGGTTTTCCGCTCAAGACGAGCGGCCGCATGCGCCCGGGCACCTTTGTGCTTCCGGGCAACGTGAGCTCGCAGTACATCTCGGGCCTGCTGCTGGCAGCCCCACTGCTGGCCCAGCCCTCCTGCGTGCAGGTAACCGGCCTCATTGAGAGCCGTCCCTACATCAACCTGACGATCCAGGCCATGAAGGCCTTTGGCGTCGAGGTCAACGTCGAGCGTATTCCGGCCAAGGACGGCCAGCCCGAGGTCACGAACTTCCGCGTGAGCAGCGGCTCGTACCGCACGCCCGGCAGCGTTGCTGTCGAGGGCGACTGGTCCAACGCCGCCTTTTGGCTGTGCGCCGGTGCCATCGGCACCGACCCAATCACCGTCGAGGGCGTGTCGCTAAGCTCCGCACAGGGCGACCGTAACGTGCTTGCCGCGCTTTCGCGCTTTGGCGCCCGCATCGTGCGCTCCACCAACGCCGCCACCGTGCAGTCCGACAAGCTCGCCGGCTTTGAGATGAGTGCCCACGACATCCCCGACTTGGTGCCCGTAATCTCGGCCGTGGCATCGCTGGCGCAAGGCCGCACCTTTATTCGCGATTGCGCCCGCCTACGCATCAAGGAATCCGATCGCTTGGCCACCACCACCCGCGAGCTCACCGCGCTGGGCGCGCAGGTGCGCATTGCCGGCGATGACCTCATCATCAAGGGTGTCGATGCCTTCACCGGCGGCGAGGTCGATTCGCACAACGACCATCGCATCGCCATGATGGCCGCTATCTCCGCGAGCCGCGCCACCGGCGAGGTCGTGATCCACGGCGCCGAGGCCGTCAACAAGTCCTATCCCGATTTCTTCGACCACTACCGCCTGCTGGGCGGCAAGGTCACACTCGAGGAGGAATAGCATGTCCTCGACCTTTGGCAACGTCTTGCATTTAAGCATCTTCGGTCAGTCGCACTCCCCCGCCATCGGCTGCTCCCTCGATGGCATTCCGGCGGGCATCGCTGTTGACCAGGAGCAGCTGCAGGCCTTCCTCGACCGTCGTGCCCCCGGTCGCGACGAGACCGCGACCAAACGCCGCGAGGCCGACGCCGCCCACATCATCGCCGGTGTGGTCGATGGACATACCACCGGCGCGCCCATCGCCGCGATTATCGAGAACACCAACACGCGCTCCAAGGATTACTCCGAGCTGCGCCGCAAGCCCCGCCCCGGACATGCGGACTTCCCTGCGCGCGTGAAGTATCACAACATGCACGATGTCGCCGGTGGCGGTCATTTCTCCGGCCGCCTAACGGCCCCCTTATGCATCGCCGGCGGCATTGCGCTGCAGGCACTCGAGGCCTGCGGCATTAAAGTGATGGCGCATGTGGCGCAGATCGTCGGCATCTCCGACCTGCCGATGGACGATATGGTCTATCGCGAGGCCGACCGCAAGGCGATCCTTACGAACGATCTGCCGTGCATTGACGCCGCCGCAGCCGGCCGCATGCGTGAGGAGATCCTAGCCGCGCGCGACGAACTCGACAGCATCGGCGGCATCGTGGAGTGCGGCATTTACGGGCTTCCCGCAGGCATCGGCGACCCCATATTCGACGGCATCGAGAACCGCATCGCGCAAATCGCGTTTGGCATTCCCGCCGTAAAGGGCGTGGAGTTCGGCATGGGCTTTGCCGTGGCCGCCATGCGCGGCAGCGAGAACAACGATCCGTATCGAATCGATGCCGAAACCGGCGAGATCGAGGTCGAATCCAATAACGCCGGCGGCATCCTGGGCGGTATTTCGACCGGCGCTCCCGTCATGTGGCGCATGGCCGTAAAGCCGACGCCCTCAATTGGCCGCGAGCAACAGACGGTGGACATGGACGCTATGGAAAATGCCGAGCTCTCGGTCCACGGCCGCCACGATCCCTGCATCGTCCCCCGAGCTGTCCCCGTAGCCGAAGCAGCCGCCGCCCTCGCCATCTGGGACGCCCTCCTCGAAGACGCCGCCCAGCGCTAACTACCCACCCCTCAACATCCCCCGACACGTGAAAGGGGTCTCCATGGACCTTGCTGACATCCGCCAGGCCATCGATGGCATCGACACCACGCTCCTCAACAGCTTTGTCGAGCGCATGGACATTGCCACCGAGGTCGCCAAGTCAAAAATCGAGATGGGCAAGGCCGTCTTCGACCCCGCCCGTGAGCGCTCCAAGCTCAACAACCTCGCCAGCCGCGCGCCCGAGCGCTACGAGGCGCAGACCATCACCCTGTTCCGTCTCCTCATGAGCATGAGCAAGGCCGAGCAGCAGCGCTACATCAACGAACTCAAGGGCATTACCGTCTCGCAAAAGGCCCACGCCACGGCTGCAGCCTCCGACACGCCCTTCCCTCAAACGGCCACCGTTGCCTGCCAGGGCGTCGAAGGCGCCTACAGCCAGATCGCCGCATGCAAGCTCTTTGACGTGCCCGACATCGCGTTCTTCGAGACCTTCGAGGGCGTCATGCGCGCCGTGCGCGACGGCTTCTGCGAGTTTGGCGTGCTGCCCATCGAGAACTCCACCGCCGGCTCGGTTAACGCCGTCTACGACCTGCTCGCCCAGTTCGATTTCCATATCGTGCGCTCGCTGCGTCTCAAGATCGACCACAATCTGCTCGTCAAACCCGGCACCAAGCTCGCCGACGTGCACGAGGTCTATAGCCACGGCCAGGCTATCGCCCAGTGCGCCGGCTTTATCGAAGCCCACGACCTGCACGCCACCAAATACCCCAACACGGCCATGTCGGCCGAGATGGTCGCCAGCTCCGAGCGCACCGATGTTGCCGCCATCGCATCGCGCAGCTGCGCGGCACTCTACGGCCTGGAGGTGCTGGAGCCCAACATCCAGGACTCGGACAACAACTACACGCGCTTTGTCGTCATCAGCCGCGAGCCACGCGTCTACCCCGGCGCCAACCGCACCTCGCTCATGATTACCACGGCCAACGAGCCGGGCGCACTCTATCGCGTACTCGAGCGCTTCTACGCGCTCAATATCAACCTCATCAAGCTCGAGAGCCGCCCCATCCCCGGGCACGACTTTGAGTTTATGTTCTACTTTGACCTGGACTGCCCCTTTGGCAGCAAGGCCCTCGACGACTTGCTCGATTCCATCGACGACGTGTGCGAGAGCTTCACCTACTTTGGCAGTTACACGGAGGTGCTCTAGATGACCGATGTCGCCGCAACCCGCCCCTACGGCGTGCTGGGCCGTGTGCTGGGCCACAGCTACACCCCGACCATCTACAAGGAGCTCGCGGGGCTCGAGTACGTACGATTTGAGCGCGAGCCCGAGGACCTCCAGGCTTTTATGACGGGTGACGAATGGGAGGGCACCAACGTGACCATCCCCTACAAGCGCGCCGTCATGGAATACCTGGACGAGCTGAGTCCGCTCGCCGAGCGAATGGGCAACGTCAACACCATCACACGCCTGCCTGACGGTTGTTTGCGCGGCGACAACACCGACTACTTTGGTTTTCAGTGTCTGGTCGAGGAGTTGGGCGTAGAGGTTGCCGGCAAGAAGGTCCTCGTGCTCGGAGCCACCGGCGGCGCCGGCACCACGGCAAGTATGGTGCTGGGAGACCTGGGCGCCATCGTCGTGCCGGTCGGCCGTACGAGCGAAGTCAGCTACGACAACATCGCGCAGCAGTCCGACGCCGCCCTGCTCGTCAATTGCACACCCGCCGGAATGTTCCCCCATTGCCCCGACGCGCCATGCACGCTCGAAGGGCTCGATGCGCTCGAGGGCGTTATCGACATTGTCTACAACCCCGCCCGCACGGGACTCATGCTCGAGGCCGAGCGCCGCGACATCCCCTGCATCGGCGGTCTGCTCATGCTCGTGGCCCAGGCGGCGCAAGCCGTTGAGCGCTACACCGGCCAGGTCACTCCGCGCGAGCGCATTCTGGACGTAACGGAGCGCCTGTCACGCCGCGAACAGAACATCGCGCTGATCGGCATGCCGGGCTCGGGCAAGACCCGTGTGGGCGAGCAGATTGCCCTGCTCACGGGGCGAGAGCACATCGATCTGGATCGCGCCCTCGAGGAGCGCCTGGGCATGCCCTGCGCCGACTTTATCGTCGAGCGCGGCGAGGCGGCGTTCCGCGAACAGGAGACGGCGGCGCTGGCCGACATCTCCAAGCGCAGCGGCCTGGTGCTTTCCACCGGCGGCGGCGTGGTCACGCGCGACGAGAACTACCCGCTGCTGCACCAGAATAGCCAGATCGTGATGCTCAACCGCAAGCTCGACGAGCTCGCCCACAAGGGCCGCCCCATCACGGCGCGCGATGGCATCGACAAGCTCGCCGAGCAGCGCATGCCGCGCTACCGCTCCTGGGCCGACTACATCATCGACTCACGCGACTGCGCCGCCAACACCGCCCAAGCCCTCCTCGACACCCTCCCACCCGCTCTCTAACCAAAACCACCACAAAGGGGACAGGCGCCTTTGTGGTGGTTTTCCGCTCCACCGCACCGCCCGCCCAACCGCAAAGGAAGCAACCATGAAAGCACTCGTCATCAACGGTCCCAACCTCAACATGCTCGGCATTCGCGAGCCGGGCATCTATGGCAGCGACAACTACGACCGCTTAGTGCAGATCTGCCAGGAAGCGGGCGCCGCACAAGGCTTCGACAAGGTCGAGGTCTTCCAGTCTAACCACGAAGGCAGCATCGTCGACAAGATCCAGGAGGCCTACGGCAAGGTCGACGGCATAGTCATCAACCCGGCGGCATACACGCATACGAGTGTGGCAATCCTCGATGCCCTCAAGGCCGTCGCCATCCCTGCCGTCGAGGTACACATCAGCGCCGTAGAGACGCGCGAGGACTTCCGCCAGGTGAGCTACGCCCGCTTGGCCTGCTTCGCCACCATCACCGGCGAAGGCCTCCAAGGCTACGCCCACGCGTTGGAGCTGCTGAAAAAGCATCTCGAAAAGTAAGCCTGCAACACTACCGAATAAATGACAGCGGGGAGAACCAACTTGGTCCTCCCCGCTTTTAATTACGCCTTCTTGATCACGTACGCCAATCCAATATCGCAGGCGCAACGCACAATTGACGCGAAGAGCCACGATGCTGGCAGCGTCATAAGCAGAGGCATGGTCTGCCAAGGAATAAACCAATCGACCGCGTGGATTGCAAAGATGGCAAGACTGGCCTGTCCGCAGAACACGAGCGCTTGTTCAAAGGACCCCAAAACCGGCACGTCTTTCAACTTCTCCAGCGCTATGGAAACCCAGCACACGCAGTAGCTGCCGGCAAGAGCGGCAACTGTCGCAACCACAAACCCATCCACGCGGCGGCTCGAAAGCTCAAGCCCACTCAGCGCGGCAAGGACAAGCCAAGCGACACCGACTCCAATAAACAGCAGGGGCTTGCCCACGCTCGGCTCGAGCCCCCTTTGGCGTGCCGTATAGCCAACCCACATCAGCAGCACAATATAGCAGCTCAGATCCAAATCGAGCGGCAGGTAAACACCAAAATAGCGAGACACGCTCAAACCGCAAAAGGCAATCGCGGCACAGACAACGCCCTGCCAAACAGCCCCAATCCCGTGGCGATCAAACAGCCGCACAAGTACATTAAACAGTAGGCGCGACGTAAACAGCGCCGCTAGAAACCATGCCATGCCAACGGCGGCAACACCAAACCCAGGCACATCAACGCCAGAGGCAAACAGAATCGTCTCAAGTTCCGCAACCAGCGTACCGCCCGTCAAAGAAGCGCCGCTCATCAAAAAAGTCGGCATCTGCCACGCCAAGGCAAGAACAAGATATGGCACCAGAAGACGCGGCACCGATCCGCTCAGCAGCTCGCGCCACGGCTTCGGCCTAAACGTATACCCGGCAAGAAAAAAGAACACCGGCATGTGAAACGAGAAGATCGCGTGCCGCAAGGGAGAAGGATTTGGGACGGTGTGCCCCACAATGACCAAAATCATTGCAATCCCCTTTGCAATATCGATCCAGTCGAGCCTTTTGTTTCCCATGGCGAACCCTTCAAAACCGCAGCACACAAGATGAAAAAAGCCCAGACCACCAATGAACTGCCTCCCATTTCTTGGACATGAGAAATGGGAGGCTTTCTTTATGCGCGTTGATTTGAGAGTGAAGCATGATATCGAGGCCAGGAAGGCGGCCATAGGGCTCTTCGAGCTCGGGCACGGGTATAAATCTGCCGCGATCGCCCTTTCGCTTCCCGTGGAAGCCGTGAGAAGATGGCAGGAGATATACCGCGCATTCGGGAGCGAGGTGCTGCTGCGCATGGACGGAAAGCAGGGCAGGTACACATACGAGCAGAAGGTCGCCGCCGCCTCCGCCGTCGTCGACGGCGGCATGACGAAGACCGAGGCGATGGCGGCGTTCGGCATAATGTCGATGTCGCCGCTCAAGAAGTGGTGCGCGCTATACCGCCGGGGCGGCGCGGAGGCCCTGCGCCCGAGGCCCAAGGGCCGGCCGAAGGGTTCCAAGGCGAGGCCGCGGACCCGCGAGGAGGAGCTCGAGGAGCGGTGCCGTAGGCTCGAGGCCGAGGTGGCCTACCTAAAAAAATTACGCGCCCTGGTCGAGAGGGACGGGCTCTGACCAGGGCGAAGGCCGAAGCGGTCGCGGCCCTGCGCGCCGAGGGGCACGCGCTCGGGCACCTGCTCGCATGCGCCGAGCTCAAGCGGTCGACCTACTACTACGCCCTCGCGCACCCGCCGAGGCCCACGCGCCCCGAGCTCTGGGAGGCGGCCGCCGAGATCTTCTCGCGCACCGCCAACGGCTGCGGGCACCGGCAGATAGCGATGTGCCTCAGGGCGGAAGAGGGGGCCGTGATAGCCGACAAGACCGTGCTCAAGATGATGCGCGAGATGGGGATTCGCTGCGGTATCAGACGCGAGACGGCCTACCACGGGTACAACTCGTACAGGGGCGTCGTCGGCAGGACGTTCGAGAACGTGATCGCGAGGGATTTCGACGCCGGGGCCCCGTGGCGGAAGCTGGGAACGGACGTCACCGAGTTCAAGGTGGCGGGCGGCAAGGCCTACTGGGCCCCGACGCTGGACTTCTGCACCAAGGAGATCGTGGCGAGCGACATATCGACCACGCCCGACATGGCCCAGCAGGTCAGGATGCTCGACGAGCTGCTGTCCAAGATCCCCGAGGGCGCCGCCCCGACCATGCACTCGGACCGGGGCTGGCAGCACCAGCACGCCTCGTACACATCCAGGCTCGAGGCCGCCGGCATCGTCCAGAGCATGTCCAGGAAGGCGAACTGCATCGACAACGCCGCCACCGAGCAGCTCTTCGGCCACGTCAAGGACGAGTTCTACCGGGGCCGCGAGTGGGAGACGTTCGAGGATTTCAAACGCGACCTGGAGGAATACATAGTCCACTGGAACACGAGCCGGAGGCAGGTAAGATTGAAGGGCCTGACCCCGGAGGAGTTCCGGAATCAGGCCCTCGCGGCCTAGTCGCTATTTAGGGCGTCCAAGATTTGGGACGCAGTTCACAAGCGGTCCGGGCTTAATAAACGATGGTGCTCCATGGCGGATTCGAACCGTCGACCTTGGGATTAGAAGTCCCCTGCTCTATCCAACTGAGCTAATGGAGCATATAACCGCACACCCAAGCAAGCGCAAGCCTGTCAGGCGCAAGTAATTATAACCTAGTTGAACTGCTCGCGGTACGCCTTGCAGACCTCATCGACCGGGCCATCCATGCGAAGGTCACCCTTCTCAATCCAAACGGCACGCTGGCAGATGCGCTCAACCTGCTCCATGGAGTGCGAAACGAACAGAACCGTCACGTCGCCGCTCTGGATAAAGTGCTGGATGCGGGCCTCGCACTTCTGCTGGAAGAACACATCACCGACGGACAGCGTCTCGTCAACGATCAGAATATCGGGCTCGGTAATCGTCGCGATTGCAAAGGCAATACGCGCAACCATGCCCGAGGAGAAGTTCTTAAGCGGCATGTCGACAAAGTTCTGAAGCTCAGCGAACTCGATAATGCCGTCAAAGTTGACGTCGATGAACTCCTTGGTATAGCCGAGCAGGGCGCCGTTCAGATAGATGTTCTCGCGGGCGGTCAGCTCGGGATCAAAGCCGGCACCAAGCTCAATCAGCGGCGCGATGTTACCGTGCACCTTAACGCTGCCCTCGCTTGGCTCAAGCACGCCAGCGATAATCTTGAGCATCGTAGACTTGCCGGAGCCATTGGTGCCAACCAGACCCACGACCTCGCCACGATGAATATCAAACGAAATATGCTTAAGCGCCCTAAACTCCTCAAAGAACAACTCGTGCTTGGCAAGCTTGATGAAGTACTCCTTGAGGTTGGTCAGCGACTCGGACGCCATGTTAAAGATCATGGTGACGTCGTCGACCTCGACAGCCAGAGGCTGCTCGCTGTAATCAACAACAGATTCAGTCATCACAGCACTCCTTAGATGTAGAGGATGAACTTGCGCTCGGACTTATGGAACACGGTATAGCCAATAACAAGCGCAAGGACCGCCCAAGCAGCGCACATACCAAACGTCATAAGCGAGGGCGTAGTTTGGAACAGAAAGATATCGCGCATAAACTGCAGGTAGTTGTACATGGGGTTCGCATACATCAAGATACGCACGAGATGCGGCATTTGCGCAATATAGTCAGTCGTCCAGAAGATGGGCGTAATATAAGTCCACGCCGTAATGACTACGCTCCACAGATGCATAACGTCGCGGAAAAAGACCGTAAGGGCAGAGAGCATCATGCCCAGGCCCATGCAGAAGCACATAAGCAGCAGCAGGCAAACCGGCAGCAGAATCAGGTGCCAAGAAGGCATAACGCGGAACCACAGCATGACGATGGCGACGGCGACCAGCGAGAAGGCAAAGTTCACCAGCGAGAAAAGCACTTTCTGCACCGGGAAGACCCAGCGGTGCACCTTAACCTTCTTGAGCAGAGGGGCAGCACCCACGATCGACGTTAGGGCCTGGTTCGTGGACTCGGACATGACGGCAAAGGTAACGTTACCCACGATCAAGTACAGCGGGTACATCTCGGGCGTCATTGATCCATTGCGGCCCTGGCCAAAAATCGTCGAGAACACGATGGCCATGACGATCATCATCAGCAGCGGGTTGAGAACCGACCATGCGACGCCCAGAACGCTACGGCGATACTTGATCTTAAAATCCTTGGTAACCAGCTGACGAAGGATAAACGCATCCTTCTCAAATTCGTTCTTAGCAAACGTCGCAGGCAGACTGCGAGTTTCTTGTTGCTTTGTCTGATCCGACACGGATGCAACTCCTTTACTCGTAATCGTTGACAAACGAACAGTATAGACCCGACGGCCATGCAAACGATTCGCGCAACAAAACTGGAGAACTAACCCACATCTTAGGATGCCAAGCCCAAACGGCTATACTTTCAAGGATTGAATGTATAAGGAGCATTGAGTGAATTCTGAATCCATCGCCGTCATCATCCCCTGCTACAACGAAGCGCTCACGATCGGCAAAGTCATCGACGACTTTCACCGCGAGCTTCCGCAAGCGACGGTCTATGTCTATGACAACAACTCGTCGGACGATACCTCACGCATCGCCACCGAACACGGCGCCACGGTCCGCTTTGAGCCCCGTCAGGGAAAGGGCAACGTATGCCGCCAGATGTTTCGCGACATCGACGCCGATTGCTACCTGATGGTCGACGGAGACGACACCTACCCCGCCGAGGCGTCCAAAGCCCTCTGCGAGCCCATCCTTAACGGCACAGCCGACATGACCGTAGGCGATCGTCTCTCAAATGGCACCTATGCCGAGGAAAACAAGCGTGCCTTCCACGGCTTTGGTAATAATTTGGTCCGCTCCATGATCAAGTGGATCTATGGCTACAGCTTCGATGACGTCATGACCGGCTACCGCGCCATGAGCCGCCCGTTCGTTAAAACCTTCCCTGTGCTTTCCGAGGGCTTCCAGATCGAAACCGAGCTCTCGATCCACGCCGTCGACCACCGCTGGCGCATCAAAGATGTGCCCATCGAGTACCGCGACCGTCCGGAAGGTTCCGAGTCCAAGCTCAATACCGTGAGCGACGGCATTAAAGTCGTTGCGATGATCGGCACGCTGTTCAAGGACTACCGCCCGCTGAAGTTCTTCAGCCTCGTCGCGCTTCTGTTTGCGGTGATCGGCCTCGCCTTGGGCATGCCCATCGTTGTCGAGTATTTCCAGACCGGCCTCGTTCCGCGCTTCCCCACCGCCATGCTCGCCGCGTCGTCTATGTTCCTGTGCGGTCTGAGCCTTGCGACCGGCTTCATCCTCGATTCCGTGGCAAAGGTCGAAAAAAAGCAGTGGGAGGTCAACGTGTACAGCAAATACGCCTACGACGACCAGCCCGGCCACCCTACTTCCAAGCCAAGCGAGAGGTAAACCACCATGCCGCTCATCTCCATCGTCGTACCGAGTTACAACGAGCAGGAATCACTTCCGATCTTTCTCAAAGAGCTCGATGGCGTCGTTCGCATCATGACCCGGCAAGACCCCGGCATCTCCTTTGAAGCCGTCCTCATCGACGATGGCTCGGCAGACAAAACGCTCGCCGTCATGAAGGCGGAAGCCGCGGCGGCGCATCCATACGCCATCCGCTGGCACTCTTTCTCGCGCAACTTTGGCAAGGAGGCGGCACTACTCGCCGGACTCCAGCACGCAAAGGGCGACTATGTCGCCACCATGGATGCCGACATGCAGGACCCGCCCTCGCTCCTGCCGCAGATGTACGAAATCTTGCAGACCGAAGACTACGATAACGTCGCCACACGCAGGACCACCCGCGAAGGCGAGCCTCCCATCAGGTCGTTCTGTGCCCGTATGTTCTACAAGATCATCAACCGCATTTCCAAGGCCGACATCGTCGACGGAGCACGCGATTTTAGGCTCATGAAGCGACCTATGGTCAACGCCATCATCTCCATGGGCGAATACAACCGATTCTCCAAGGGCATTTACGGCTGGGTGGGCTTCAAGACCAAATGGCTCCCCTACGTAAACGTCAACCGCGTCGCGGGCGAGACCAAGTGGAGCTTTTGGTCGCTGCTCCTCTATTCCATCGACGGCATCGTCGCGTTTTCCACGGCGCCGCTCTCCCTCGCCGCCCTCACGGGTATCGTCTTCTGCCTCATCGCCATCATGGGATTTATCGTCATCCTGGTCAAAACGCTTGTTTGGGGCGATCCCGTAGGCGGATGGCCCTCCCTTGCCTGCCTCATTACGCTGTTTGGCGGCATGCAGCTCCTGTGCCTGGGAATCATTGGCGAGTACCTAGCAAAAGCCTACTTGGAGGCCAAGCACCGCCCCATCTATATCATTCGAGAATCCAACGAGGAATCTGATGACACGGCCCAATAACAGCACGCTCAAGAATGTGGCGTTCTACGCCGCCTGCTTCACGTTTCCCATCGCATTTTTTGTCGCACTTGCAGAGGCGGGGCATGTCTACCCCTTTGGCGACAACTCGTTTCTCACCAACGATCTCAAATACCAATACATCGACTTCTTCGCGTGGTTTCGCCGCGTCCTTTTAGGCGAGGCAAACCTTCGCTATTCCTTCTCACAGGGCCTCGGTATGAACACATGGGGGCTCTATAGCTACTACCTCGCCAGCCCCTTCAACCTGCTCTGCGTGCTGTTTCCCGCAGACAAGCTGACGCTCTTCGTATTTGCCATAACCGCGCTCAAGCTTGGCTGCATCCACATCAGCAGCGCTTGGTATGTGCAAAAGCGCTTTGACCTTTCCAAGCCCGCCGCATTCTTGCTATCCCTCTCGTTCACGTTTTGCAGCTGGACCATCAGCAACCTGCGCAACCCACTCTGGATTGATTGCCTGATCCTGCTGCCCATCTGCGCCTACGGATGCCACGAGCTCATCCGCAAGCAGTGCATGATCCGCCTCGTCATCACAACGGCGCTCAATGTCATGTTCTGCTGGTATACGGCCTACATCAGCATCCTGTTCCTCTGCATCTTCGTATTGGTCGAATTTGTCGATTATGTTGCAGAAGAAGGTTTTAGCTGGAAGCTCATGCTCGATCGGGCCCTGCGATTCGCAGGCGCCATCGTGCTCGGGCTACTTCTGTCCGCTTGGACCTTTTTGCCGACCATCCTTGCCATGTCCAAGGGCGGCCCCGTCCTAGCCCTCGGGCCGCTGCTTAAAACCAGCCTCAAATCGCTCATCAGGGGCTTTCTCCCTGGCATGTGGGTGAACAACGATAGTACACCGCAGTTCTATTGCGGCGTCATCATGATGCTGCTCGCGGTGAGCCTGCTGTTTAACCGCACGGTTTCGATCAAGACACGCATCGCAACGCTCGTCGTCACGATAATCCTGGTCGCCAGCTCCGTTTTGAGCCCGCTCGAGTACATCTGGTGCGGCATGCGCGTGCCCAACGGATTCTATTCGCGCACGACTTTCTTGCTGAGCTTCTTTGCGCTGTGGGCAGCGGGCTATTCGTTGCAGGTGTTCGAGGGCCAGCCCAAATTTCGTCATGCCTATCGACCAGCCGTCGTATTACCAATCCTGACAATCACCGCAATTGAGTTGTTTATCAACGCCCATGTGATGTGGAACCAACTGTACGCAGGCTATTCCGAAGAAGCCAACAGCACCTATGTCGCCACCGCAACCAACACGATCACAGCCATTCAAGACCAGGATTCTGCGTCATTCTACCGCATCGATCGAACGACCACGCGTGCCGATAGCGCCGCCCTCAACGAAGGCCTAGCGCTTGGGTACAACCAGTTGTCTTCGTATTCGTCTGCCAACAACCCGCAGGCCATCGCACTGCTCAACTCCCTTGGATACAGCAGCGTCGGCGAATTCTCGACCCGTTATGCCGAGCCCATTCTCGCCGTCGATGCCCTATTGGGAGTTAAGTACGCCATTCCTGAAAACGCGCCTGCAGGATACGTTTCGGCCAAGACGAATCAGGCCGACTCCACAAGCTCGGTGTACGAGAACCCCTATGCGCTCAGCATTGGCGTCGCAGCCTCAAGCGATATCCAAAACAGCACGCTGAAGAGCGAGAACCCCTTCGAAAAGCAGAACGACCTCTACAGCAAAATCCTAGGCCGCAAGGTCGAGCTCTATACCAAGATCGAGGCCGCGAGCACGGAGAATAGCGATAGCTTAAAGCAATGGAGCGTTACTCTTCCGGCAAGCTCCATCGGGTATCTCTACATCAACAAAGATGCGACCGCCGGCAGTTATTGGCCCGTCGCCCTTACCATCGACCAGCGAGCAATCGAAAACGAGGCCTGGAGATTCGACAATAATATCCGCCAGATTGCGGATGCATCGGACACCCCGAGCCAGCATACGGTGTCAATCGGAGTCGCAGAGGGCTATACAGACATGCCCCAAGACAATGAGCCGGTCTTTTACGCCCTCAATCTGGATGTTTTCGAGCAGATTATTAACGAGCTTAAGGCGAGCGAGTTTATTACGACGGTTTTTGAGGACGGAAGGATCGAAGGCGAGTATACCGCCAAGGATGACGGCAACCTGCTGTTGAGCGTTCCGTACGATGAGGGCTGGAACGCAACGGTAAACGGAACCGCCGCAGAACTAACGCCCGCCGCCGATAAGGGCTTGTCGTCCCTTAACATGCAGAAAGGCGCGAATAAGATCGTGATGACCTACAAGACTCCGGGCGCCCTTGCGGGGCTTGCAGTGAGTCTGGCGACCGCCGCCGCCCTTGTTGCAGCGGGTCTATACGCCAGGCATAAGAAAAGCCGCCGTTAACAAGCGGCGGCTTTTTCTCTCGAAAAGTTAATAACGGCTAGAGCGTCTTGAGGTACTCCCCCAGCTCTTCCTCCCAGTCGGGCATGTGGAACCCGACCGACTCGAGCTTGGACAGGTCGAGCGCCGAGTGGACCGGGCGCGGGGCGACGGGGCCGGCGGCGCCGGCGTAGTAGTCGGCGGTCGAAACCGGCACGACCCTGCCGCCGTTGCCGTTGGCGGCATCGAAGACGACGCGGGCGATGTCCGCCCAGGACCTGACGGCACCGGAGCCGGTGCAGTCGTAGGTGCCGTAGGGGGCCTTCGCGTCCAGTACGTGGAAGATGGCCGCGGCCATGTCGCGCGTGAAGGTCAGGCGGCCCAGCTGGTCGTCCACCACGGTGACCTTGTCCAGCTTGTCGTCCGGGTCGGCGACGCGGTCGGACAGCCCCTTCATGGTCTTGACGAAGTTGTGCCCCTCGCCGATGACCCAGGAGCTGCGCATGATGTAGTGGCGCGGGCAGCCGGCCACGGCGATGTCGCCGGCGGCCTTGGTCTGGCCGTAGACGGACAGCGGGCTGAGGGGCTCCTCCTCGGTATGGACCTCGGCGGTGCCGTCGAAGACGTAGTCGGAGGACACGTGGACGAGCGTGATCCCGTGCTCGGAGCAGGTGCGGGCGAGCAGCGCCGGCCCGGTCGCGTTGGCCTTCCAGGCGGTCACGCGGCCCTCGGGGGTCTCGGCCCTGTCCACCGCGGTGTAGGCGCCGCAGTTGATCACGGTGCCGTAGAGCGACCAGTCGTACTTGGAGTAGGCGTCCGGGTCGGACATGTCGAAGGTGTCGATGTCGCAGAAGTCGAAGTCCTTCGCCACGCCGCGCTCCTCGGCGAGCGCACGCACCGCGCGGCCCAGCTGGCCGTTGCAGCCGGTGACGAGGGTCCTCTTGGGCGCCATGGGGACGACGTCCTTGAGCATCGGGTGGTTGAGGTCGGCCTCGGAGACGGTGGCCTGGTCCAGCGGGATCGGCCACTCGATGGCGAGCTCGGGGTCGGCGAGGTTCACGAAGGTGTAGGTCCTCTTGAGCTCCAGCGACCAGTGGGCGTCCACCAGGTAGGTGTAGGCGGTGCCGTCCTCCAGGGCCTGGAAGGAGTTGCCCACGCCGCGCGGGACGTAGATGGCCCTGGACGGGTCCAGGGTGCAGGTGAATACCTTGCCGTAGGTGGCGCTGCCCTCGCGCAGGTCGACCCAGGCGCCGAAGACCGAGCCTCGGGCCACCGAGATGAACTTGTCCCAGGGCTCGGCGTGGATGCCGCGGGTGACGCCGCGGCTGTCGTTGTAGGAGATGTTGTTCTGGACGACCCTGAGGTCGGGGATGCCCAGGGCGGTCATCTTGGCGCGCTGCCAGTTCTCCTTGAACCAGCCGCGCGAGTCGCCGTGGACGGCGAGGTCGACGACCTTCAGGCCCTCGATGCCGGTCTCGGCGACGGAGAGGTCCTTCTCGAATGCGATGTCTGCCATGTGGGAAAAGCTCCTATCGAAGAGGTTGGGTAACCGGGGGCGCCCGCGCGGGGACGCAGGATCATCCCCATGCCCTGCGGCCCCGCGCGGGCGCCCCGCGGTGCGGTTCGCCGGGGTCCGGCCTACTGCCCCTGGGCGCGGTAGCGTGCCTCGGTGGCCTCCTTGGCCGGGCGCCACCAGGGCTCGTTGGCGACGTACCAGTCGATCGTCTGCTTGAGCCCCTCGGCGAAGTCGGTGTGCGCCGGCCTCCAGCCCAGCTCGCGCTGGAGCTTGGTCGAGTCGATGGCGTAGCGGCGGTCGTGGCCGGGGCGGTCGGCGACCCAGTCGAAGTCCTCGGGGTCGCGGCCCATCGCCTCGAGGATCATGCGCAGGACCGTGATGTTGTTCTTCTCGCCGTCGGCGCCGATGAGGTAGGTCTCCCCCATGCGGCCCTTCGTGAGGATGTCCCAGACGGCCGAGGAGTGGTCCTCGGTGTGGATCCAGTCGCGGACGTTCTCGCCGCGGCCGTAGAGCTTGGGGCGCACGCCGTCGATGATGTTCGTGATCTGGCGCGGGATGAACTTCTCCACGTGCTGGTAGGGTCCGTAGTTGTTGGAGCAGTTGGAGATGGTCGTGCGCAGGCCGTAGGTGCGGGTCCAGGCGCGGACCAGCATGTCGGAGGACGCCTTGGTGCTCGAGTACGGGCTGCTCGGGTGATACGGCGTCTCCTCGGTGAACTTCGCCGGGTCGTCGAGCGCAAGGTCGCCGTAGACCTCGTCGGTGGAGACGTGGTGGTAGCGGACGCCGTATTTGCGGACGGCCTCCAGCAGGCGGAAGGTTCCCTCGACGTTGGTGCGCAGGAACGGCTCCGGGTCGGCGATGGAGTTGTCGTTGTGGGACTCCGCAGCATAGTGGACGATCGCGTCGTGGCCGGGGACGATCCTATCGAGCAGCTCCGCGTCGCAGATGTCGCCCACGACAAGCTCCACGCGGTCGGAGGGCAGCCCCGCGATGTTCTCGGGGTTGCCGGCGTAGGTCAGCTTGTCCAGGACGGTGACGTGGACGCCCGGGTGGTTGTCGACCACGTAGTGCACGAAGTTGCTGCCGATGAAGCCGCAGCCGCCCGTGACGATGATGTTCTTAGGTTCAAAAATCTCAGACATGAATCTCCTTTTTTCGCCTACTAGAGATGTAAGTACTTAAACATTTGAACATATGAGCCTTCAGCAGAATCAGAATCTTCTCCTGCAGGTTTGTTTCTTATGCCAAACTCTCTGTATCCCATGCGACTATAGAACTCAATAAGACCAGGCTCATTGACAGAGTCCAGAAACACAAACCTTCCGCCAACAAGACGCTGTATGTCAGAAATAGACTTTTCAACGAAAGCCATGAGTTCTTCACCGGTTACGCGACCTATACCTGAATCGCTTTTCCCAAATTGCGCCAACAGAACACAAGGCAAATCAAAACAACCAGTTTCTGGTCTAAGTTCACCAAAAGAAGCCAACTTCTTGTGAGCTGTTTTTGAAACGACATTCTCAGGAATGGAGGCAATCTTTAGAGCAAGGGCATAAAAGCCAACTAAAGCGGCCGCATCTGTATCAAATACAAGATAAGAGGCACAGAAACCCCTCAGGTTAAAATCAAACGTGTTATAACGAACAAAATCCTCTATATCCTTGTTACGTTCACAGCGAAAAGAGGAGAGAACGTCCGAAACCTCGTCCTCTCCTCGCGCATTAAGTAATTGGAGTAAAGAATACGATACAAGCGCCATTTCTAGAAGCCCATCGATTTAAACAAAGAATCGATGGCCTTCTTCATGTCTGGCGTCAAAGACGGATCCGAAGGCGATGGCTTGAACTTCAAATCCTTGGTTACGCCTTCATCATATGCGTCGCACAACGCCTTTACGCCCTGAGGAGAGAGCATCCTAATCGGTGTTTTTAAACTTGAAGTAGCCATATGCCCTCCTTCCCTTAAAAATATCTACTTAGATTATAACCGAAAATACGAACACATATTCGAATTGCCCGATTATCATGAAATTCTAACGCAGCTTCTTACTTCGCTTGCTGCTCAAGGCGCTTTACAAGCTGTTCCTCAGAATGGACAAACTCAAATGGTTCATACTCGCCATATGCGGAAGGACGACTGATGTTAATGAGCTGAAGGTCAGAGATGCCGAAACGATCCTCTATCCTTCGCATCATCTCGACAAGTTCCTGGCCTGGCTTAACGGCCATTACCAACGAACCTTGCTTAGAAAACCACTTAGCAACCAGATAACGCATCAGCCAACTCGCCTCCTCAGTACGAAAGGGATGAGAGCAGCTCGACGGAGAGGCCATCGCGCTCCAGAATATCAGTCATCACTCATCCCCTTTCACCAGGCAATTAGTACTCGCGCGGGCTGTTGACGATCTCGCCGGCGGCGACCTTCTTCAGGTGCTGCCCGTAGACCGACTTGCCGTAGGCCTTGGCCGCCTCCTCGAGCTCGGCGGTCGTGATCCAGCCGTTCTCCCAGGCGATCTCCTCGGGGACGGACACGGGCAGGTCCTGGGAGTGCTCCACGGCGCGGACGAACTCCGCGGCCTCGTGCAGGCTCTCCATGGTGCCGGTGTCGAGCCAGGCGTACCCGCGGCCCAGGGTCACGACGGACAGCGTCCCCTCCTCCAGGTACATCTGGTTGAGCGTGGTGATCTCCAGCTCGCCGCGCGCGGAGGGCTCCACCCCATGCGCCTTGGCGGCCACGTCGCCCGGGTAGAAGTACAGGCCGGTGACGGCGTAGGAGCTCTTGGGCTCCGCGGGCTTCTCCTCGATGGACACGGCCCTGCCCTCGCCGTCGAACTCAACGACGCCGAAGCGCTCGGGGTCGTCCACGTGGTAGCCGAAGACCGTGGCCCTCCCCGACTCGGCGTTCTGGACGGCGCGCGTCAGGTGGCGCGACAGGCCGTTGCCGTAGAAGATGTTGTCGCCGAGCACGAGGGCGCACGGCTCGCCGTCGATGAATTCCTCGCCGATGGTGAAGGCCTGCGCCAGGCCGTCGGGGCTCGGCTGCTCGGCGTAGGAGAGGTTCACGCCGTAGCGCGAGCCGTCCCCGAGCAGGCGCTCGAAGTTGGGCAGGTCGGTCGGCGTGGAGATGACCAGGATGTCCCGGATGCCCGCCAGCATGAGGGTGGACAGCGGGTAGTAGATCATGGGCTTGTCGTAGACCGGCAGCAGCTGCTTGGAGGTCACGAGCGTGAGCGGGTACAGGCGCGTGCCGGACCCGCCGGCGAGGATGATGCCTTTCATAGAATTCCTCTCAGTTGACAATCGTTAGGCAAAAGCTGCTAATTGCAAACAACGATTAGACAAACATATTTATTAAAATTATATGCGCCAGCAGCGGCTTCCTCCTCATTCTCTTTAAAACGGACAGTAGAAACACGTAACTCTTTCTGCATTTATCGCGAGGTAGGAAATGAATAAGTACAATGAGCAGTGTCCAACAAACGAAAGGCAAACAATGCGAGTCGAAACAACCGGAGTATGCAGAGGAAACTGGAAAATCTACCAGCAGCTTAAAATAGAAGGCATCCATGAAGGCTCCAGCATAAAAGCTCAAGCGGCAACGGTTGACGACCGCCGTTTACCTTTGTCTCTTCTAAAATTCAAGGACAATAACGGCGAATCAGACTCATACGTTCTTGTAATCCCCGACCCCGACACCCGATCCATTAAAGTTGAGTTTAGCGAAATCGGCAAAGACGGTCGTAACCTGAGCAGCGACTCCCTTTCGCTCAATTGCAAGAACATCAAATGGGAGTCGCGTCTTAACTACAAAATTAAACCTGACATGTGCAGCAAACTCAGAAATTACGATGACGTTTCAGAGTTTGAGATGGCGACGATTGATTTTTGGCAGTGCATCGAAGATTCAAACGAGTATATCCTGAGGTGCACGGTTAGAACACCGTACCGCAACGACTCGCAAATCAAACTTCGCTGCCTCGATCGGTTCCTCAATGAGGTTGAGCTGAGCATAGTCAACTTCGGCTCAAATGTAACGAGTGTTGGATTTACATCCGAGAAAAAACAACTTGAAACACAGCTCTCGATCCGCATGCCAAAGGCGTTTGATCGTTACTACTTTATAATTGGCGATCAAAATCACCCTTCATTCAGTGCATTTGACTGCTTAACGCCTGATAAATTAGGCTTGCTTCTTGAGGAGACCAACTTCCTCTTTACCCATGCGCAGTTTGACCCTGAATACCCCGAATGGTTTACAGAGCATAAGGCAACCATTGGCGCACTGGAGAAGCAGAGAAAAATCGTCTTCAATAGCGCTCCGAAATTCAGCATCATTGTCCCTCTTTACAACACGCCCATTTCGTTTTTTAACGATATGGTCGAATCCGTAAAAAACCAGTCTTATGCAAACTGGGAGCTCCTCCTAGTTAATGCAAGCCCTGACAATCAGGAACTAAAGGCTCGCGTTGAGCAGGAAACAGCCCGCGACAACAGAATTAAGTCAATTAATCTTACCGAAAATAAGGGTATTTCCGAAAACACAAACGCAGGCGTTGCCGTAGCTTCGGGCGATTTCGTTAGCTTCTTTGACCATGACGACATTCTTGAACCGGACTTGTTGTTCTCATATGCCGAGGCAATTGAAAACAATAATGGCGTCGATCTTCTTTATTGTGATGAAGATAAACTCATGCCCGATGGAAAGTTAGCGCAGCCGTTCTTTAAGCCGGATTTCAATATCGATCTGCTCAGAAACAATAACTATATCTGCCACATGCTTACCATCCGTAAGTCCCTGCTAGACACTCTAGAGCCGAACACAAAAGAGTTCGATGGAGCACAGGATCATAATCTGACTCTCCGCGCCGTGGAAAAGGCAAGGAAAGTTCATCATGTTGCGAAGGTTCTATACCACTGGCGCCTAAGCGAGACCTCCACCGCAGCAAATGCCGATAGCAAGCCGTATGCCACTATCGCAGGTATCAAAGCGGTCCAGAGTCATTTGGACAGGCTTGGGCTCAATGCGAAGGTCGAACAAGCGCGTCGTCCCTTTACATATAAAGTAACCTACGCTGTGCCAGATTCCCACCCACTCGTGTCAATTATCATCCCGACTAAAGACCACGCCGACATTCTGAACAACTGCATTACATCAATTGTTGAGAAATCAACGTACGACAATTACGAGCTCGTCATAATCGAAAACAACAGCACAGAAAAGGTGACGTTCGATTATTACGATAAGTTGCAAGCAAAATATCCTGACATCGTTCGTCTTGTAACTTGGGAACACGAATTCAATTTCTCCAAGCTCATGAACTTTGGCGTTGCTCACGCCAAGGGCGACTATCTCTTGCTATTGAATAACGATACTGAGGTAATTACGCCCAATTGGATCGAGACCATGCTTGGCATCTGCGCACGTGAGGATGTTGGCGCAGTCGGTGCAAAACTCTACTATCCCGACAACACCATTCAGCACGCGGGCCTATGCGTCACTGGCGGCGTGGCGGGACATCTTTGCCAGAGCATGCCAAGGAATAATTGGGGCTACTTTGCACTCAACGATGCGCAACAAGACTTCAGCGCTGTCACTGCAGCTTGCATAATGACCAAGCGTAGCGAATATGAGAAAGTCGGAGGTTTCACCGAAGAGCTTCAAGTTGCATTTAATGATGTTGACTTTTGCTTAAAGCTACGCGAGATTAACGACCTGATCGTATACACGCCCGAAGTCGAGCTCTATCACTACGAGTCGATTTCTAGAGGCGTTGAAAACAATACGGAAAAGCAGATTCGGTTCCACAAAGAAGTCGCATACATGAATTATCGCTGGGCAAAATACTATGTCGAAGGCGATCCGTACATTAACCCAAATTTCAGCGTGGGAGAACCCGGAAATCGCTACTATCATTTATAAAGTGTTAGCTTAATTCTGCGCTTTCTAATTTTAACCTTATTAAAATGCGACTAATAGATAAGGGAATCGAGGGTCAACCCTCGATTCCCTTACTATGAATAATTGCATTCCATACATGATATACAGTTAAGAAGCGTTTGTGATTCGATACACAAGCAGGCGTTGATTCCGCATGCTGGCCAGAATCCGCATCATTCCAAAGGCGTATTTAAAACCCAGCCCCACTGTGGTATAGCGGTAGTGTGGTAGTAGTTCAGCCACCAAGCAAGTGATGTTGTCCTGATGTAACCGATGTTATCCATAACCATACCGTTTCCGATATAAATAGCAATATGGCCCCAGCGGGCACCAGCACTTGTATGAGTATGCGTAGGGACCGCAACGATCATTCCAACTTTAAGCTGAGATATATCTCGGCTGTAACACCAATTCCAGAACATGTCGCATGCGTCGCCGTTGGGATATGACCCCAGCACGGGGTAAAACACATGGCTAACCCACTCCGAGCACAGTCCCGCCCCAGGAGAAGGAACGCTATGGCAACGATTAACGATCTGGGACTGCAAGGAGGCGCGCGCGGAGTGCTCAGGCTCCACCCAAGCACCTGAGGCATTAAAGAAATACTCGGAGTCTCCAATTCTGTTCCAGCCATTTACCATTTGTCCAGAAGACATAAGGTAGTACCACGTTCCATCATCATCGAGGAACCAGCCAGTATTCATAGCTCCGGATTCGTTGTCGAGGTGATACCACCTACCGTCAATGAATCGCCAACCGCGCTGCAGAACCCCATCTGAGTCTGTGTAAAACCACACCTGTGCAGCTGAGGACCAATACCAGCCAGCGACAGGCTTTCCCTCGGGATCCCTGAGCTTAATTCCACCCGCGCCGTCCTTGACGCCCGAAAGCACAATCGCACCACTGCTGCACGCATAATATACGTTTTCATCTTGTGAGAAGACCCAAGTGTTGCACTTTAATGCACCGCCGCTATCCGGATCCAAATAATAAATGGAGCCATTTACAGTTTGAAATCCTTCCAGCATGGCGCCATTATTATTGGGGTCTAGCAAATACCAGCTAGAACCATTGTAAAACCACCCGGTACGAATCTCTCCCGATGCGTTGGAGCAATACCATGCCCCATCGTTAATAAACCAACCGGAGCTCATAGAACCGGATTCGGAAAAATGATACAAAGAGCCGTTAACAAGCCTAAAGCCCGTAGCCATTAATCCAGAAGGCTCAAGCCAGTACCAAGTATTGCCAAGGAGTAACCACCCGGTCTGCATAGCGCCCGAACTGTCCAAATAGTACCAGCTATCATCAATTAAAACCCAGCCGGTCTTCATTGAACCCGATGTCTCGTCAAGGTAGAACCAGCGCCCACCGGTGGCAGCCCATCCCTTCAAATGTGCACAGGAGTTAGAAAATAAATGCCAGCCATCGTTCAAGTATTTCCAGCCAGTAGCTGCATAACCTTCGGAATCAAAATAATACTCCGCCCCTCTAATGGACAGAAAACAGTTTGACGGCCAACCACCAGCCTCATATCTCCACCACCATTTACCGTTTTGGTAGGCCCAAGAACCAGGAAGAGCGATGTTATTATCAGAGGAACGAACGATCTGGAACGACAGTTGAGAGGTAACGCCGGCGTAATTCCCTAGCCCATTCACTCTTATAGTGGCGCAGCCAGGGGCAACATTATCTGAATACGTGACTTCATAATCGATTCCGCTTGCTAGCACAGAACCGCTGGCAGTCAAAACAGAGACATCAGGAGTAATCACATCGCCAGTATATTCATATATCGACGAATCGATAGATGCTTTGAAATTATCGGAATCCAAAGTCAAACGATCGCTACCTGATGTCCCAAATGCTTCCTGACCCGATTGAACCAAAGAGCCATCAGTGCCTTCAGCCACGCAATCTTCAGTTAATGAAAATGCGATTGCGGGCCATAAAAGAGAGATGAAACAAATAGATGTTAGACAAACCACGCTGATTAAACTCAGATGTCGATTTTTCATCATTTTTCTCTTCTCGCCAAATCAAATTAACCTTTGAATATCCAGATGCAGTCGACCCAGAGATGCAGTTCCCAAATTAATTAATATGCAAGACAACTCGCTTGATACGTTGCACCAGATAAAACGATAAGACACTCAACATAGGGATTGTCTATTTGTTAGACAATCCACAACCAGCAGTCGAGCGCGATCAATGGTGCACAAACTTAGGAGCCCTAATGAGGGATAGCCGAAGGAACTGAATCAAACCATGTATTGAGCTCATTCATGATCAGACCTTTTCTCAAGCTCTTTTTCGAGCAGGGCAATCCTATGAGTAAGGTTTTTGATCGCCAAAACATGACGACTCGCGGCAACGCTAAGAGACAGAGAGATTGCAAGCAACAGCACGATTGCACCCAAAAAAAGGAAATTGGCCGGGTTGACAAACCCAATAGCTGTTGAGCAACTATAAATAATCTGAGGACATAAATCACAGATCAAGGCCGCCATACACATCAAAATCCACAGCAAAGAGTACTTAAGAAGCATCTTTCCGTTGGACACGAGACGTAAAACATAGACGAGGAATCCGCCGAAAAAGAGGGCCGCACCAATCCTCAAAATAAGATTCATTATTTGTCTCCCCTATGAACCCAGCACACAAGGATAATGGCTAACGTAACCTTGACCATATAGTAGACGGAAGAGAAGCCCCCGATAGATGAACGTCCACCTTGGCGCTCATTCATCTTTACAGGCGCTTCCATAACGGGAAGACCAAGCTTCATAGCCAAAGCAATCGACTCTGGCTCCGGGTAGTCATCAGGATAACTCTTGCAGAACAGGTCGATAGCATCTTTATTGCAGGCCCTAAAGCCAGAAGTGGGATCGGTGACCACCTTACCCGTAAGCAACTCGAGCAAAAATGAAAGCCACCTGATTCCAACACGACGCATAAAAGTTGATTGAAAACCATCAGTCTCAACCAGAAATCGAGAGCCTATCGCCAAACTCGCACCGCTCTCAATCAGCTTTACAAGCTCAGGAATATAAGAAGGATCATGTTGGCCATCGCCGTCAACCTGAATGTCGATATCATAGCCAAATCTCTGGGCATATTTATGGCCCGCTTGGACCGCTCCACCGATACCAAGGTTCTGCGGCAAATCCAATATGTTGATACCATGCTCTCGACAAAGCTCAAGCGTTGTATCTTGTGAGCCGTCGTTGATTACGACATAGTCATAACCCGCAGCTTTTATAGCTGCAACGGTATTGAGAATGCACTCCTGTTCGTTATAGGCAGGAATTATTACGAGAACACGCAGATGTCCTTTTGAACATGTCGTTGAAGTAAAAGACAATCGAGATTCATCCATTCCAAAAACAGTTGGCTCTTAGCGACGCCCAAAGAATTTGCGACTCTTACAGTCCAACGCATAGCTTAACTCAGACTTAAGTTTACTGTATCCTGTCTAACCATTAGGAAGTTACATCTCAAGCTTAGATATTTAGCTTGCTCAACTAGGGCACACATGGAGTCCCCATCCATCACCGCAGGAAAAGGACCCCTTGCAGTTCTGCCTCAAATACGGGGCGCATGTCCTGAGCGAACCCTCAACGCCGTCCCATTCGATCCAATCGAATCCAACTAATTGCCCACTCCTACTATAACCATGACCTATATCGCTAATTTAGAAAAAACGGATATACAGAAGCTCGAACATCACAAAATACAGCAGCGCAAATGGAGCCCCGAGCATAAAGGCTGTAACTTTAGCCTTCACCTCCTCATCGCAGTAAATAGGGAACCTGAGCAATAGACAGGCAAAAGGTATTATCAAAGGTATGAGATATCGCGCTTGGACACCCGCAACTGTCTGGCTTCCAACTCCTGTAAAAGCGATGTATAGAGCCAAAGCAACTAGGTGGCAAGTAGCAAGAACCAGGAATAGAGTCCAAACAATTCCGCAACGGCTAAGCTTTATTTTAGTATCTTTTTCATTATCAATAATGCAAATAGCTTCAAACAGCATGATGGGGAGATACGAAAGCCATGGGAACAGATTAGACACGTCCCCAAGATAAGCCATATTCGTTGATATTGAATTGAGAAACGCCGGGGTCAGCATCGATCCAAAAACGAAATTCGAGATTACAGCTATAGTTCCAACTGGATTTGCAAGCACTCCCGTCGTTTGACCAGCCGTAGAGACTTCGGAGCCACCACGTGCATCAGAAATATTATTTACGACAGATGAGAAATATGGCGTCAAGAAAGATAGGATCATAATGGCACAAACGAATAGAGCAGTACCAATCAAGATACGTCTTTGCTTGCTTGAAACATATTTATTTGCAGGAATTAAAAGCGCAAGTCCAAATAAGGGAAAATAAATCGCTTTAGCTGCAAACCCGATTGCAAAAGATAGTAGAAATGCGAAGAACGTTTTAGCAGAAATATCCTCTTCAGAAATAAGCATCTTCAACAAAAGAGCTGTTCCTAGCAAACTGAACGATATCACACAGGGATCATACGAGTAACTGGCTGCCATTAACACAGCAGACGGGAACAACGCAATACAAGTGAAAAGACATTTTCTGCAAGGGGCTATACGAATTGCGATTCCGCAGATAACTGCATACGCAAACAAATTAAAAATTTTACCCAATGCAAATTTGATAGAGAATGGGAGATGAAGCAAGCGACCCAAACAAAGGCCGATAGATGAAGGAATATAGGCAATTTTAGAAAGAGCCACACTATCAAAACAATTAAAACGTTCGATACCTTCAGCTAAATCATTTTTATCAGCCTCTCTGACCAATTGCTCAACAGAGCCACGGTTAAACTCTCTTGTTTCATCTATTGGGTACTTACCCAAAGCTGCATCCAAACTAAAGCCGTCCCCCATATAAAACTGCTCGACTATCATTCGGTCAGAATTTGTTATTTCAGCATTTGTGAGGTAGGAAAAACTGTTTGCATTTCCATAGTGGACCTCATCATCCCATGTCAAAAAATTTGTAACGGGAAAGCAAATAATTACGGATAGACCAATTGAGACAATGCATGCGAAAGCGAACAGTTCGGGCTTCAGATAAGAAATGCCCCCATTAATAGCAATCAATCCGATCAAAACCGTAATGGGCAAAGCAGACGCGAACAACACCGTCTTTGACTTATCGAGCGGAATGCCAATAAAAGCGATTAAAACAGCAAAGCCAACAAAAACCGCCAAATAAAAGAAACACTTCTTAGCATCAGTTTTCTTAACCGAGGTTACGAAGCTCTTCATCAGGCCATAGCAAAGCTCAATTCCCTGGAACGCTAAAACTAAATGAAAGCATATAACCAGACCTGAGATATTCCATGCACCAAGACCGAAGGGGCCAAACGTCTTCGCGCCAGCCAATATGATGAAAACTAGCAGAAAGCTGCTGAGGATACTGGACGCGACGAGAACGGTTATCTGACGAATAGCATCACCGCTCGACTGTGATTTCGGTTGCAAATATAAGCACGCAACAGCAACGACATCGCAAAAGAGTTCAAGAATGAATAGATTTAAATTCTTATAGTGCAATGATGTCGCGACAGCTAACAAAAGAAGTCCCAGCCCAAAGATGGCAAGCGCGTACTCGCTTTTCTTAATTGCAGGATTATTCAAAACGTGCATCTCCAACTAAAGACAAAATCGAATAGGATAAGTCGACAATAACAAATTCGGGTCTTAGATCCAACTTCACTCAAAAGCTAAGTAAAAGCCAGCCAAGTATCACTTAGCAAATACAAAACGCCTTCTCGACATCTATAGCAGTGGCGTCCCAGCTATATCGATTTTCAACAAGGGCCCTAGAGTTTCGAGACTGTAGAGAAAGCAGCTTTCGATCATCAAAAAGCCTGCATAATGCCGAAACCACCTCATCAGATGACATGGACTGAATTATCGTGCCGTAGCTATCATCTGGAATAAGCTCGTGCGCGCCTCCCACATCTGTTACCACAGCAGGCGTTCCGCAAGCTGAAGCCTCAAGAAGTACCGTCGAAAAGCCTTCGGACCGAGTTGGAAGACAAAGCACATCTGCTTGCTGAAGTAAGGAGGAAATGTCCTCTGCGCTACATCTCCCAAGCCAAAACAAGTTCGACGAACAGGCTTCCTTGACTTCATTGGCCAGCGGACCATCCCCTGCAAGAACAAAACAAATATCACGCTTGGTAATATCCTTTGCGCGAGCTGCCTCAATAATTGAATAAATTCCCTTTTCAGGAATAAACCGCCCAACAAAAGCCACAACTAAAGATGATTGAGGGACACCTAATTCTGATCGGAAATCTCTACCCGAAGAGATGCTCCTATAAATTGAAGCATTGATTGAGTTCGATATTACGCCCTTTGCACCGATATTAAAATGCTGAAGCCATTCAACGCTTTTAGAAGAAATCCCATAGAAATCAGGTTCAAACGTCTTTACGCGATCAGTAATCCAATCCTCATATCGGCGCACAAAATAATCAAGGAATGGCTGATTGAAAGAAAGATACGCTGAACCATGGTCGAGAACGACGGCCCTAGTGTTATGATCCACAGCAAACTTCAGCCCTTCGAGTGAGAGGGGGAAAAGCCTCGTGTTGATAAGTACGCCGTCCCACTCATAATCATCAAGGCTTTGCAGGAGCCGGTAATAATCGCCGGTTTTTTTGGGAAGAGGAAGCCTTCCATCAAGCAATGAAATACATGGAAGCCGAATTATCTCGAGACCGTTTTCGACTGAATGACCGACTCCTACGCGCATTGAATCATTAGTAACGATAACCACCCTGTCGCCGCGGGCAGCTAGGGCATGAGCGAGACCATCGACAAAATTGCCAATTCCACTAAGTTGCGGGTGATAATGATGGGTGAAAATACAAATAGAAGAACTCATTACATAACCTCATCTGGTAAAGATTTCATATCCTTAATTCTGCGCAGTCCAGACTTCACCATCCCCAAAGTCAAGCAGAAGAGGAAGATGGGTATGTCGATTTTCCGGCTCCGGAATTTTCTTCCATTCGCCATACATCGTTGTAAGATATTTATCCGTCATACGAGGAACGGGGAATTCACTGCCTTCGAAAACCGCACTGCTCAGAGGGAAAATCTCTGAAATAGGCACTGGCGCCATATTCGGCCAGCTTAACGTCAGACAATAATCAGAGACCTCACCCGTATTTGAGTCGGCAATACAGGAGTCGAACAAATCCTGGTAAGAGCATGCGCCTCGAGAAACCAGTCGTTCCACTACGTGTATAGCAGAACAACCAATTTGCTCGAGTTGTCCAAGGAACCCTTTATGAGGGACAACAATGGAAGAAGAGTGATATAAATAAGCTCTTTTCTGTGCAATTGATGCAGTTCGGACTTGTTTTGCACGAAGGCGTTTATCTGTATAGAGCTGGTCATATGGAAAGATGTCGACAAAAATACCCATCGAACTGGAAGCCTCTCGAGCCTCCTGATTCTCGAAGCGAGTTTCATCGCGATACACCTTAGCAAACATCGCAGCATAGCCAATAGTATTCCGCGATGTATGGAGCGAATATCCTTCCGGTAAACCATCCTCGGCTAAAGAGCAAAAGCGGTCATAGTCTGAACGCATCATTCCGATATCTATATCATCATCCCAAGGGATAAACCCCCTATGACGCATTGCTCCTAAACATGTTCCGCCATCAAGCCACCACCTGATGCCGTGCTTAGAGCAGAATGCAGCGACAACCTGAAGGATATCCAATTCAGTGTTTTGAAGCTTTAATAGCGCGTGAGCTTTAGACATCATCGGCCTATCTCTTTTCCCCAAACCATTCTTGCGTCTGTTTCCCCAAAACAAAAGACTGATAAATAAGGCAAATAGCATTGGATATAAGCGCCGTTACAGTAGGGCCATTTAAGCCAAACAACACTTGCGCGGGAGCCATGACAGCAACAGCACTGATTAAGGACAATATGCTGCCAACAAATACCCCTCGGTAGTTATCAAGAGAAACCAGCAAATCGTTGACAAACCAAGCAATGCCAGTCAAAAAGGCACAAGCCAACATAGGCTGAAGGAGATCAGAATGTTTGGCTATTCCAGCGCCATAAAACAAAGACAGCAATAATTTGCCGAAAAAGAAAAGCGCAACTGCTGATATGACGCCGACAAATAAAATACCGGCAAGTATTTTACCTATAAGCGTAAAAAAGGACTTTTCCCTAGAATAGTAACGCTCTACTAAATAACCTAATAAAGGATTATAGATATACGTCGCACCCATTTGGATAATTGCCACGGGAGCAGCAACTGATGCATAAATGCCTAGAGCAGAATCTCCGAATGTATAAGATAAATACTGCCTTGGAATATTCGGCGCCGCAGAAGCAGCAATGCCGCCCAGAACGATGGGCAAACAGCCACATAGGAAAGCTCTGACCTTCGCTTGGGTAATTCCAAGTTTGATTGCAGAGATTCGATTTGATCTCGGATAATCGTAAACAACACCGATACCTATAGTCACTACCGTCATTAGCAACAATGCACCTTCGAGGCTATTTAACAGCCCAAAGACAACAATGAACGAAAGGAGAGAACCAATGCCCTGCATTATGAGGGATTTCCCAATATAGTCCATCCTATGGCCAACCTGATCATTGGCATGCATGACATCAATAACTAAGCCGGCGGTTTTATAGAGAGCATACAAAAGAACAGCAGGCACCGTATCAATACGACACGTCGCAATGGAATAGACGGCCAACATTGCAAACGCCATAAACGTAGTAAAGAAACGAAAAGTCAGGTATTCACCAGCAGAGTTTTTCCTTTCAACATCTGCAATTTGTACCGTGTACATCCTGTATTGGGCCAATTGAGAAAACATGTTGAAAATAGACATAGCAAGGGAATAAATTCCAGCAGCACTATATCCATCAGACAGTCGAACGACCAATATAGTGATTAGCCATTGACAGCCTAAATTCGTCAACGAGCCAACGGTATTCCAGAACATATTGTGTTTAATCGAAAGAGTCTTCTCTGTGGCTTCCACAAATATAAGCGCCCTTCTGAACAAGTCGCGATTCGGATACGAAGCTATTTTGCTTCTTTAATCATGTTTAAAATCAAAAGAAACAGCCAATTCGGTACAAGTCGCATAACGATTTCAGCTTTAGCAATGGACGGGCAAGCTCGTCGATATTTAAGCAAGCCAATTATGGAGCGTCGCTCTCTTGCATCGGCGAACCCCATTATTTCCTTTAGGTGCGGTGAATCAGGAAATCTTTCGGCAAATTGCTTAGCTGTATCAACCCTGTTTTTAACTCTTGTTAAATACCAATCATCTTTTGAAGCAACACCCGCAAGGAATCCAGTTTCATTCCCGCCATGTCGACGATACTTAACCAAGGGAGTCGTTGTAAAACTGCACTTCCCCAGTTCGCTGCAGCCCAATGTCAACCACAAATCATGTGCAGTGGATTCCGGAAAGGGAATCATCGACTTAGCAGCACTCGCATCTAGCATGAGAGCCATACCAATGCCGTAGCATACACTTGCAGCCTGAATAGTAATATCCTCTCCGGAGCACCAATTTACTTCAGGCGAATTTGGATGAGCTTTTCTGTAGCTCTCTACCAGCATGTTTCCGTTTTCGTCGATTACCGATCTATCGCAAACATCAAGAATTGAGCCTTCTTCTAGCATATGGTTGAGCGAAACTTGAACTCTGTTAGGCTCCCAAATATCATCTTGATCGCAAAATACTACGTAATCCCCTTCTGCCAAAGAGAGTAGTGCCTCGAACGATTTGACATAACCGAGATTTTTATCGCCATGATAATAACGATAGGCGTTTTTCTTTATATGCTCTTGGATAAACCCCTCTAAAGAGGCCGATTCGGGGCAGTCATTTCTGACCAAAAGCGTAACCGGAAACGTTTGTTCATCAATCGAATCAAGTTGAGCGGCGAAAAACTTAAGATCAGGTTTATATGCTGAAAGAAGTACGCATACGCCTGTACCATTTCCCTTTTCTATTTCCAAAAATCCTCCCAAAGTCATGTTTTCAAGATTAGCAAAGCAATCATTAGAGATTTAAGGTGTTGTTTATTACGCTCAAAAAAGACAGGAGAAGGCTCGGCCTTTAGATAATACATGGCGGCAAATTGAATGGTGCTCCCGTAATTTTTAACACCAACACCGACATCTCGCCCCCCTAGAGGGAGCGAGATGGTTGGCTTTTCAAAATAATCTGAAAAGGAAGCTCGTAGAGAATTAAAATCCTGCGCACCGGAAGTGCATACAGTTTATGACTGCCTTCTCATGAAACCGCTTGCCAAATCAAAGCACCTCAATTGGAAAAGAGTCCCTTAAGAATCAGTGTCTTTCTCCCACCTTTAAAGACACTTGTCCAATATCAATAGGAAACAACCTTTGTTCCATAAGGTATGTTATCGTAAATCCATTTTGCGTTCTGGATCTCAAGGCGCACACATCCTGCAGAGGATGGAACGCCCATCGTGGGATCCATCACCCGGTTACTGTTGACGTAGTAGGGCGAAGAATGGAATAGATAATCACCGTAGAACTGTGTGTAGTAATAGCAAGTATATCCATGCCCAAAGGAGTATCCCTTTCCGTAGACTTGGTACTCCCCTATCACAGTTGGCGTACTGGCTTTTCCCGTCGAACATACATATCGACGGTTTAAGGACCAATTATTCCATGACCCAGTGTAGATGCTCGTGATACAACGCGACGTATCGACAAGTATCAGCCAATTTGTATTGCTTGAATAACTTTGAGCTTTAGCGTCCATATAGTCTGACACCCACGCGCCGTTAGCCATGAAGTAATTCCAGGATCCGTCCACAACGCGCCAGCCAGTAGCCATAGCCCCACTAGCATCAAGCCAATACCAGGTGCCGCCCAAATTGAGCCATCCCGTCTGCATATAACCAGACGAATTCAAGTAATACCAATATCCGTTAACGGCAACCCAACCGGTTTTCATAACGTAAGTAGATGGATCTAAATAGGACCAGGAGCCATCCTTGCTCAGCCAGCCAGATCGTGCATAGCCAGCGGTCTCATCAAAGAAGTACCATTTTCCGTTAACGTTCTGCCAGCCGACGCTCAAGGAGCCATTAGTCGGATCAGCATAGAAAATGCAGCCACCAAGCGTCACGAAACCGCGCGCTTCGACCAATTCGCCATCGCCGTTTGAAGTAAATAACTTCCCATTGCGCAATGTTCCGCACAACGAGCAGTCAGAACCAGCAAAAGCCTTAGACGGACCATCCTGAACCGAGTCCTGGACATCTACCCATTCACGACAAGCAACAGCGCCTGAGCCTTTTGCATAATAGCTTTTCCCATTTACAGAAAAATGCCCGAGCAGCATTTTGCCGTCGACGGCAGGATCAAGATAATAGTATTGGCTACCGTCCTTCAGCCAACCCGTCTTTACAATACCCGATGCATTAGATGGCTCAGCGTAATACCAGTCTCCATCGCTCATAAACCAGCCGAGTGACAGCGCTCCCGTTGAAGAAAAATGATACCGATTCGATCCGATGGAAAAAAAGCCGGTAACCATTCTATTGTCATTTGCGATATCGAGCCAATACCAAGCGCCGTTCACCGAACGCCAGCCCGACGCAAGTGCGCCGGAACCGTCTGCGTAATACCAGTCCGTACCATCAAACGCCCAACCAACAGCCATTGCACCGGAATCCGATAAATAATAACGTGATGAGCCAACGGAAACGATTCCCCTAGACATAGCACCATCATTGGCGGGATCAAGCCAATACCAGTTATTGCCAGTTTGAAGCCAACCGGTTAAGACTTCACCATTGCTACCCCAATACCATAAACCGTTATCAAGACACCATCCATTAATCAGTCCATAGGTTCCAAGAAGATAAGGATGCCCATCGATAACACGTCGCCCAGTAACCATGGAACAGCCGTCAAGGGAGTCAAACCAGTACCATTGGCCTCCGATAAGCTGCCAACCATTTGCCAAAGCGCCTGATGGACTCGCGTAATACCACTTATTGTCAGTAAAAATCCAGCCGCAACTCATCGCGCCGTCACGAGCGGGGTCCAAATAAAACAACGAGCCGTCAACATTCTGCATTCCGGTCAAACGGCAGTCGTCAAGATAGTAATACCAGGACAAACCGTCCCATTGCCATCCAGATAGTTTTTCCGTCGTCGACGAGTCTTGGCTTTCGACAACCTGTGGATTCGAATCTTCCGCTGTTTTGCCAGCATAATCGTTGGAATCTTGAGCGAGACCGCCGCCGACAAAAGCACCCGACCCTTCCGTCGAGTCGCGCTCTACGATATCGTTATCCGCCCCCTCTTCCACGGCATAAGCAGTGCAAGAAAACGCGGGGGCGAAAACCGAGAGCGAGGCGGATAGTAGCACCAAGCCGATTGCTCGCCAGCAAATTCGATGATCAATCCGAGCATTCATTTCAGGCCCCCAACCGGTACCGACTGTCTTACAAGGAATCAATTAGATAAACGGACGGGCTGCGCCGATCACATTTCCCCTAGCGCTGACGGGATGAATACCGACACCCTGATGAGGCCAGGAGTCAATCATCATACCGCCGCCAAGTGCGATTGCGATATGCCCGCGATAATAAATCACATCGCCACGCTAAATCGAGCTGGTGCTCACGGGCATAAAGATGTTGCTTCGATACCAATTCATCGAATTGTAGGTTTGGCTTGGATCCCAGCGATGGTTATAAGGGTTGTAAACACCCATATCCATGCCAGTAGCATAAAGACATTGCAAGACAAAACCAGAGCAATCAACAGCCCCGCCGGGAGCGGTAGACCAAGGCTCAATATATTGCGTACCGATATATTCGTAAGCACGCTGAATAAAGGCATTCACGCAATCTTCCCGCGTCGCTTCGACAGAAATGCGAGAAGGAGTCACATAGGTAAAGTAGCCAGTGCAGTAGCTAGGCAACTGAACAGTCCAAGAGCTGACCTGGGGATACTGCGGAGGATTTTGCCAGCCAACCTTGTCGCACTGGCCATCGCTCCAGAAAATTCGACGCACGCCATCGATGGTTCTTGCGCCTGTTGCCATAGCACCGCTGCCGTCTAGCCAATACCACTTACCCGAATCTTTAAGCCAGCTAACATGCATGCTGCCGTTGGAGTCAAGGTAATACCATGTTCCATTGAGGCATTTCCAACCAGTTGCCATTTTTCCGTCGGCGTTTAGGTAATACCATGCACCGTCAGTAAAAACCCATCCAGTTTTCATCGCACCAGAATCGGCATCAAGCCAATACCAATCGCCATCAATCTGCAGCCATCCACGATGAATGACGCCCGTTCCGGGCTCAGCATAAAACCTTTGATTTGCAACATTAACCCAACCGGACGCAACCTGCCAGCCATCAGCTCCAGCTGTTTTTAGGATAGTACCGTTTTCGCGGATCACATCTTTGCAAAGATATCCATTGCCATCGGCATATCTTTCTACGCCGTCTTTAACGGTAATCCAGCTTGACACCACAAGTCTACCGCTCAGGTTTGCGAAACAATCGTTGCCGCCCACCTCAAATAAGCCCGTTTTCATGAGATGGCTAGCAGGGTCCAGGTAATACCAACTCACGCCCTCTTTATACCAGCCAGAAATAAGCGCGCCAGATTCAGAGGCAAAATACCAGCCGTCCTCGGACTGAGCCCAACCAATAGCCATAGTCCCATTCGAATTCAAATAATATGCTGCATTGCCAAGGTCTAAATACCCAACAGACATTTTGCCGTCGGAAGCCGGATCGAGATAATACCAGGTTCCGTTAACGAGTTGCCAGCCAGTGACCGCAATACCATTAGAGCAGTAATACCAATCTACTCCATCTTTGAACCATCCATTTACGAGGCCATAGTCGCCAAAAATGTAGGTACTTCCATCGATCTCGTGACGACCTTTGAACATAGCCAGCGTCTGAGAGTCAAAATAATAGCGAGTCCCACCTATCGTCTGCCATGACGAAGCAAGTGCGCCCGATGGATATGCCCAGTACCAATTCCCGTCAACGAGAATCCAGCCGGTTTTCATAGCACCAGTGGCATCTAAATAGTATTTCCCGCTCCCGAGGTCGACAAAACCAACCTGCATTATATGGGTGGCAGGATCCAGGTAATACCATGTGCCGTCTTGATAAAACCAATCAGCAGCTAAATCGCCTCCAGCATTGGCATAAAACCAATTTCCATCTGAGTTACGTAGCCAGCAGTTCTGATATAGCGCGCCAAAAGGCGTTGCGGCATTGCCGTCATTCGCATAAAACGAAGCAGTCGATCCGCCAGCATCGGTCACATTGAAATAACCTGTCTGCATTGCACCATCATTGGCCGGATCAAGCCAATACCAATAGCCCCCGCTTTGCAGCCAGCCAGTTTGGTGTTTACCGTTTTTTCCGTAATACCAAACTCCAGACGACTCGTCTCGTTGCCAGCCATCTTTTATGACGGAAGAATTATCAGGTTGCAAATCATCGGAAACCACAGAAGAAAAATCCGCTTTTGACTCAATACTCTGAGCCTCAACGGAATCCTGTGCAAACGCGACATTCGCACTCAGGGGCAAGCAGCAAGCAGTGATTAATGACGCAGCAGCACAAACAAGCGTGGCCTTCTTTTCGAATCGATACATAAGCGACCCTCCCAGATATCCTATTTAGTTATTTTAATCCACCTTTCGAGATTGATTTTCGCTACTTTCTGTTCAGTCTATGTAGCTAAATACAATTGATTGAACATATCGTTCAATCATTCTATTCTTTTCCTAAGCAATGAACATCTTAATTGGAGGCCTACAGTGGAACTGACCAAGCGTAACTTTACAGTTCTGTACGAATACCTAAAGAACCCATATGCCAGCCAGCGAGAAGTTGCCGAGCGCACCGGCCTTTCACTTGGATCAGTAAACGCAGCGAATAAAGAGCTCACGAATGAGGGGCTTCTCGAATCGGACAGCCTAACCGACGGCGGTTACGAAGCGCTTCATCCCTATAAGGTTGAAAACGCAGTGATATTGGCTGCGGGGCTTTCGAGCCGCTTTGCTCCCATTTCGTATGAAAAGCCCAAAGGCCTTTTAAAAGTACGTGGTGAGATCCTCATTGAGCGACAGATTAGGCAGCTGCAAGACGCAGGTATCAGCAATATCACCGTCGTTGTCGGCTATAAAAAAGAATATTTCTTCTATCTCGAAAGCAAGTTCGGCGTCTCGATTGTCGTCAACAACGAATATGCATCCAAAAATAACCACGCATCGCTTATGTGCGTAAAAGAGCGGCTTGGCAACACCTATATTTGCTCAAGCGATGATTACCTTCTAAACAATCCGTTCGAAGCATACGTTTGGAAAGCATTTTATTCTGCTCAATATGCTGAAGGCGCCACCAAAGAATGGTGCATTCAAACCGGAGCAATGGACAGAATTACCAATGTTACGATTGGCGGTTCCGATGCTTGGTATATGCTCGGACATGTCTACTTTGATAAAGCCTTCTCGCTTGCATTTAAGCAGATTCTCGAAACGGAATATAACAAGCCCGAAACAACGGACAAGCTTTGGGAAGATCTATATATCGAGCACATCAAGGAGCTCGATATGGTTATCAAGAAGTATCCTGAGGGCGAGATCAACGAATTCGATTCTCTTGATGAGCTGCGTGCCTTTGATCCGCATTTTATCGAAAACGTTGACTCCGATATTTTCGATAACATCGAGCAAGTGCTCGGCTGCTCCAAAACAGAGATTCACGACGTTTATCCCCTTAAACAAGGTCTTACGAATCTATCGTGCCACTTTAGAACCAATGACGGAGAGTACGTTTACCGCCATCCGGGAGTCGGGACCGAACTGCTTATTAACAGAAATGGAGAAGTAGCCGCACTTAAAAAGGCCAAGGAGCTCGGCCTTGACGACACGTTCATTCATGAGGACCCAAAGCGTGGTTGGAAAATTTCGAAGTTTGTACCCAACGCAAAGCAGCCTGACCCGCATGATCCTGCCCAAATGAATCGAATGATGCAGATGTGTCGTTCGCTTCACGAGAGTGGTGCAAATGTTGAAACCGAATTTGACTTCTACCTCGAAGCGAAGCGCTACGAATCACTTCTTCTGGAAAAAGGTCCCATCGACATTCCAGGCTACAGGGAAATGTCCGCCGAAATCGATGAATTGGAGCACTTTGTACAGGCCGATAATGCACCAAAATGCCTTTGCCACAATGACTTCTTTTACCTCAATTTCCTTATCGATGAGAACGACAAGTACTATCTCATTGACTGGGAATATGCTGGCATGAGCGATTACGCAAACGATTTTGGAACATGCAGTGTCTGCTGCGAGCTTTCCGAAGATGAAGTCGACCGCGCGCTTGATGCATATTTTGGGCGCAAGGCAACAAACAACGAAATTGCGCATAACTATGCGCACATTGCCCTTGCAGGATGGTGCTGGTACCTCTGGTCTCTTCTGAAAGAAGCCGAAGGCGACTTCGTGGGCGAATGGCTCTATATCTACTTCAATTACGGTGCCAAATACCTCAAAAAGGCACTGGAGATCTATCGGAAAGGTGAGTAACGATGCAATTCGGCTTTTTTAGCGGTCTTCTTTGGGGCCTTGATACAGTAATTCTTGGAATCGGCTTGGCGCTTGCGCCCTATATTGGATCGGCGGAAGCGCTTGCATGCGCCTCCATTGCGGGATCCTTTCTCCATGATGCCTTCTGTGCAATTTGGCTCTTTGGCTACATGGGAGTCCGAGGCAGACTAAAAGACACGCTCGCTGCACTTAAAACTCGTTCGGGCAAGGTCGTCATCGCCGGCGCCCTACTCGGTGGACCTATCGGAATGACCGGCTACGTATTGGCAATTAATAACATCGGAGCTGCCTACACGGCAATCATCTCCGCCTTCTATCCCGCAGTCGGAGCATTCCTTTCCTTCGTACTGCTGAAGGAGAAAATGGGCAAAGGCCAGATTCTTTCCCTTCTCGTTGCTCTTTGCGGTGTAATGACGATGGGCTATCTATCGGCCGGATCGAGCGAGATTGCAAATGCCCCCCTCGGCTTACTCGGCGCAGTGCTTGCCGTTATTGGATGGGGATCCGAAGCGGTGCTGTGCGCATGGGGAATGAAAGATGATGCCGTTGATGACGAAACAGCTTTGCAAATCCGCGAAACTACAAGTGCGCTTGTTTATGGAGCGCTCGTACTCCCCCTCTTCGGAGCATGGCATTTCACGTTGGGCGCTATCCCAAGCATGCCCACATTGATTATTGCACTCGCCGGACTCGCAGGAACTGCATCCTATCTGTTCTATTACAAGGGCATTGCGGCAATCGGAGCAGCGCGTGCGATGGCTCTGAATATCTCCTATTCGGCATGGTCAGTGGTCTTTGGCCTGATCTTGCTTGGAACAATTCCCGACATGGCATCCGTAATCTGCTGCGTTGTAATTGTATGCGGAACAGTTTTGGCAGCCAGTAACTGGGACGAACTATTTGGACGTAAGAAGACGGCGTAGCTAGATTAACAATGTAGCAAAAGGGGAGAGCTCGTCGAGCTCTCCCCTTTTAGCATCATGGCTATTCAATTACCACGGCCTGGCTATCCATCTGTTGCCACGTGCCGAAGAACACTTGGGCATTTCGCGTAACATTGCCGTTAATCGAATCCGAAAGATAGACAATTCCCTGCTCGTCATCATAGCCTTTAAGGACTACGGCATGATTACCGCCCCACAGACCATAGGAATGCCCGTTATACCAACGCGCAGCATAACGGCCTCCTGGCCAACTTCCCCATTCGGTATTCCACATCTCAACAGGTTGACCACAGGTCAGCCTGTTCTTAATGGAAGAAATTGACGAGAAAGAGACGTCTTTTGCCTGCTTGCCACTTCCAGCAGCACGCAGAAAGTTATTACCAGCAATAGTAATCGCAGGTGCGACGCATCCCATGAGACCCCCGCTGCTACGCCTTGGATTGCCATCAAAAGCGGTAACAAAATTGCCATTACTTCCCTTGGGCAAATAGTAATCCGCAATAATCGTCTTACCTAAACCGAAACCATAGTAGTTAAGCAAGTTTGTAAGGGCAACCGACTCACAGCCAGTAGGAAGTTCCGGGTACTGCGAATAGCACGGGACATCGACCCAAGCGCCAACCATTGCGCCGGATGAACTGAACTTGTAGTCAGTAGAGCCGATCCAATACCAACCGTTGCTCAACATTACTCCCCCACGTGCGGCATCAAGGTAATACCATGTGTCCCCACGGGAAAGCCATCCCGTTTTCATTATGCTAGAAGCGGAATCTAGCCAGTACCAGTTACCGCCATCGTTAAGCCAGCCGGTCGCCATTCGACCATCCGAGTTAAAGTAATACCAAGACCCAGCAATTTGCTGCCATCCAGTCAGAATTACCCCATTAGCAGAACAATAATATCGAGAACCCTGACTCTCAATCCAGCCCGTTCTGGCATT
The DNA here is from genome assembly GCA_027663555.1 of Coriobacteriaceae bacterium AM04S-08. Classification (GTDB taxonomy): domain Bacteria; phylum Actinomycetota; class Coriobacteriia; order Coriobacteriales; family Coriobacteriaceae; genus Collinsella. The sequence goes on from JAQDHS010000002.1 coordinate 143,372, forward strand.
ACCGTCATCGTCAATCAGCTGGATTCCCGAATCGGTCATTATGCCTTTAAGGTCAATTGCGCCGCTGGATGACGAATGATACATCCAAGACCCATCACCGTTTGACCAGCAATTAGCCATCATCTTGCCGGTACTATTAAATATGTATTCACATGATCCGATAGTTTGAACGCCCGTGGTCATGGCATGCGTCGAGGGGTCGAGCCAGTACCATGCACCGCTTAGGCTGAGCCATCCGGAGGCGAGGGCACCGGAGCCCGTCGCGTAGTACCAGGTCCCGCCGTCGAGCACCCATCCGGTCGCCATCGCGCCGGAGGCGCTGAACCAGTACGCTGAGTCGTTGCACACGTGAAGGCCCGTCACCATGGCGCCGCCCGCGTCGGGGTCGAGCCAGTACCAGGAGCCGCCGGTGTAAAGCCAGCCGGTCGAGGCGATGCCGTTCGCAAACCAGTACCAGGAGCCGTCGACGAGGCCCCATCCGTTAAGGGGGCCGCAGCTGCCGAAGTAGCGGCGGACGCCCTGCGCATCGGTCTGGTAGCCCGTCAGCATGGCCCCCGTCCGGGCGTCGAAGCAGTAGGGCACGCCGCCGACGGATACGGGGCCGCGCGCCAGCGCGCCGGATCCCGTCGCGTAGTACCAGGTACCGCCGTCGAGGAGCCATCCGGTAGCCATCGCGCCGGACGCATTAAACCAGTACAGTGAGCCGTTGCACTCGTGAAAGCCGGTAGCCATGGCGTGCGTCGAGGGGTCAAGCCAGTACCACGTACCGTTTAGGTTGAGCCAGCCGGAGGCGAGGGCGCCGGAGCCAGTCGCGTAGTACCAGGTCCCGCCGTCGAGGACCCACCCGGTCGCCATGGCGCCGGAGGAGTTGAACCAGTATGCGGAGCCGTTGCATGCGTGAAGGCCCGTCACCATGGCGCCGCCCGCGTCGGGGTCGAGCCAGTACCAGGCCCCATTGGTATAGAGCCAGCCAGAATGCAGCGAGACTGGATTAACTGAATCCACATAGAACCAGTTACCGTCAAACGAATTCCAACCCTGATTCCATTTAACGGATTCTTGAGCAGACCCATCATTGATTGAATCGGAAGAATTAAGAGTCGAGGAGACGGATTGCTGCTCAAAATCAGTAGGGATGAAGGAGCTTATGGATTCTGCGTTCGCGATATCAACCACACCGGGCCCAGCGAGCAGTAGAGTTGAAAGAATGATTAGGATTAATGTTATTCGCTTTTTCCTTGCCATGTCAGCCCCCAGTAGTAACCAATTTTTACATAAACATAGTCTACAAATGGATAGCTAAGAGCAATATGTAATTAGAAAAAAGCAATTAAAGAAGAGTTGCTAGCCGAGCCAAGCACCATTACTAGCAAAAGAGTATTGTGCCCCGTCGATCTGCTGAACACCAGTAACCATAGCGTGCGTCGAGGGATCGAGCCAGTACCAGGCGCCGCCGACATATGCCCAGCCGGAGGCCAGCGCGCCGGAGCCCGTCGCGTAGTACCAGGTTCCGCCGTCGAGGACCCATCCGGTCGCCATCGAGCCGGAGCCGTTGAACCAGTACATGGAGCCGTTGCACCCATGGAGCCCGGTGGCCATGACGTGCGTCGAGGGATCGAGCCAGTACCACGTACCGTTTAGGTTGAGCCAGCCGGAGGCGAGGGCGCCGGAGCCAGTCGCGTAGTACCAGGTCCCGCCGTCGAGGACCCACCCGGTCGCCATGGCGCCGGAGGAGTTGAACCAGTATGCGGAGCCGTTGCATGCGTGAAGGCCCGTCACCATGGCGCCGCCCGCGTCGGGGTCGAGCCAGTACCAGGAGCCGCCGGTGTAAAGCCAGCCGGTCGAGGCGATGCCGTTCGCGAACCAGTACCAGGAGCCGTCGACGAGGCCCCAGCCGTTAAGGGGGCCGCAGCTGCCGAAGTAGCGGCGGACGCCCTGCGCGTCCGTCTGGTAGCCCGTCAGCATGGCCCCCGTCCGGGCGTCGAAGCAGTAGGGCACGCCGCCGACGGATACGGGGCCGCGCGCCAGCAGGCCGGAGCCAGTCGCGTAGTACCAGGTCCCGCCGTCGAGGACCCACCCGGTCGCCATGGCGCCGGACGAATTAAACCAGTACAGGGAGCCGTTGCACTCGTGAAGGCCGGTTGCCATGGCACCGCCCGCGTCGGGCTCGAGCCAGTACCACGTGCCGCTCTGAAACAACCATCCGGCATACGCCTTGCCGTTGGAGGCTGCATAATACCAGGTGCTGTCAATTAGTTGCCAATGATAAAGGGAGACATCAACATACGCGTAGTTCATATCAACGTTGCCGTTGATTCCAAGGACTTTTCCGTTGCTCTTATACTGCCAAAAACTGTAATTGCCGGTATAGTCACATTGCGAGTTATATTGAGCAATCCAATGATCCCAAGAGCTACTCTTAAATACAGAGTCAGTCAAAATGTTGTTAAACCAATTTAAATTTGCATAAATACCAGGCTCATATCCTGCGGCAGAAATCCTATTACAAAAAACCTGCGCCCTCGATGCAATTCCGGTTTGACGTCCATTTGCAATTATCGAGTTATCCTCAAGATCGTAATACACCGGCAATCTTGGATTATGTCCAGAAAGGCAATTGATCACCATTGATGCCTCATCGGCTGCCTGCTGATTATCAAAAGCATATGAATAGATATAGACGCCGTAGGGAATTCCGAGTCGCTCGCACTCAGAAATATTTCGATTAAATTGATAGTCAACTCGACCGCCCCAAGATGGAGCGCCAAATCCAACACGCAGAATAGCGAAATCGATACCAGAAGCCTTAACAGCATTCCAGTCAATACGTCCTTGATGCTCACTGACATCGATGCCCTGCGCCGTAGCCCCATCGGGAAGAATGTCCATGGACAATAAGGCTATTCCATCTTCTTCGGAAGAAGCATCCTCTGCGACCAATTGCCCATCCTCATAACGCCAGGAATTCTCAACTAGGGACCGCGCAGCTTCCGCGTTCGAGGGGAAAACAAACACAGAAATGGGCGCAAGGACCATCAGCACCAACAATGCCGAAAATAACTTAAGATGTTTGCTCATGTAAACCTCGTCATTCGTTCTTGTTTGCGTTTAGCTTACAGCATGGCTGTGAAAGATTTCCGAACATCCAACTGGACAAGATGCCATCTAGGACGACAAATAACTGCACGCAATACCACAATGTAAACAAGAACTTCCCAGCAGGGTGAAACCAAGGACTCCTAGTCCCTACTCTTACCCCCCCCCAAGAATACCGACTTCAAATAAACTTTCAAACTAGATGTCAAAAAGGTAGGGGATCCAGAGAGTCCCCTACAACTCAGAATTCTAACGAATCAATATTACTTTCGATGGACCCAAAGCGGTCAAACCGGAGATGCGGTTTCCATAACCATCACTATGCCAGAACAAATTTTCGCTCGGCGAATTGCCCCAGAAAAAGCCAATGTGGCTATCGTCGGCATATGGGTTGTAAGGATTGAAGAACACAATGTCCCCCTTACGAGCCAAGCCACTGCGCAACAACTCATCAATAGAGTTGAAATAAGTCACGTTCGCGCACGTATCGATAGCGTAGCCGTACCAACGATAAGCGTTAACGCAGCCGCCCCTTCCGGGACCTCCACTCCAAGGGGAATGGCTCTGCTCGGCGGCAATGGGAGCTAAATTACCGCCCGCTTTCATATACGCATGCGATACAAATCCGCCGCAGTTCATACCGGTATACCCATCCCAACGAGGATCACCCTTTGGATACATGCATGTTTCTTGGCTAAGATGCGTATCGTAGGGTGTTCCACGGTAATAGCCATCGTTTTCGTGGCTCATAAGCCAATTGACCAGGCTGGACCTATTAACCCCCAAAACAGAACCAGACGTATTCAACCATGCACCACTTGCATTGAAGTAGTAGTCGACGCCATCGATTTTCAGCCACCCGTTAGCAAACATAGCGCCCGAAGGCTGAAGCCAGTACCACGTGCCGCGGTCATTGAGCCATCCGGTCTTCATCTTGTAGGTGGAAGGATCCATCCAATACCACGCACCGTTAACATATTGCCAACCAGACTTAAGGACACCATTGGAAGATGCGTAATACCAAGTATTGCCGCTTTCGTCAGAAGCGTCTTTCGACATAATCCAACCAGATGCTACATTGACGGCACCGTTTGCATCCGCATAGAAAACCGCGTCTCCAATATGAATCACACCTGGCAATGAAGACGAGTCAGCACGATCAGCGACTACGGGAGATCCATCAGATGAAGTAGGCAACGGCTCGCTCAGTGCTCCAGACGATTTCGCCCATGCCATACCGTCGCTCAAGTTAATCCAGCACGAAGATGCCATCGCACCGGAATCATAAGAAAAATAGCGCGTGTTTCCTACCGCGAATTCACCAGTACACATTGCGCCGGATACATCATCAAGGTAATACCAGGCGCTTCCGAACTTTATCCATCGTCCTCGTTGAATAGCTCCATTTGATGCGGCGTAATACCAAGTACCATCAACAAGTGCCCAGCCTGTTGCCATGGCGCCTGAACTCGTAAGGAAATAGGTGGACAACTCCACTTGCATAAAGCCCGTGAGCATAATATGGCTTCCTGGATCCAGGTAATACCAAGAATTCCCTAGAAGTAACCAGCCTCCATGCAGTAAGCCGTTGGAGTCAGCGTAATACCAGTTGTTGTCAATAAGAGCCCACTGGGAGGAGAGCATGGCCCCTGAGCTGTTAAAGCTATAAGAAGTGCCATTACATTCTTTCAACCCGGTGGCCATAGAACCGTCTGCAGGATCAAGCCAGTACCAACGACCCCCATCCGAGAGCCAGCCTTTCACCATGGCACCAGAGCCGGAGAAATAATGCCAGACGGAAGCATCAAGGTGCCATCCGATAAGCATTGCGCCAGAAGAGGAGAATCCATACGTGGCTTCCCCGATCTGCAGCATTGTATCGTGGACCATCTTGCCCTCATCATCCAGCCAATACCAGTTGCTGCCGTCTGAAAGCCAGCCTTTTACCATGGCGCCAGAACCGGAGAAATAACGCCAAGCAGAAGTGGGGCCTGTAGAATCTAGGTACCAGCCGACACGCATTGCACCCGAAGAGGAGAATCCATAAGTTGCACCCCCGACTTGAACCAATCCATCCTGAGCCATTCGACCTTCGTCGTCGAACCAGTACCAGCTACCGTTTATGTGTCTCCAAGAAGAAACAGCGATTGTTCCGTCGGACAAGCCCCAACGCCAATAACCAGCCCCTTCTTCGGGTGATATCCACCCCTGATGCCAAACAATTTGATTCGAAACCTCAGAAGGGGTCTCATTATCAACCTGAGAGTTCTGCTCGACAGCGAAGGTCGATTCGCGCTGAGCATCAACGCCTGACTCGACAGAAGCAATAGCAACGTTAGATGCGGGACCTTCGTCAGTGTTATTCGAATCAAGGGCGTATAACATCGAGGGCGAACCCAAAAGGAGTCCCAAAGAAACAAGGCCCGAAAAGACCAACACCCCGAATGAGCATTTCTTCATAGCAGCACGGTATCCAATCACGCAGCGACCCCGTCACCTCAGGGCAACGGGGCCTCAATCAAAACTAGCTCAATAATGCGTTAGCCAATTTGTTGGCAGTTCTTGCACTCTCGTAAAGCACCGCGCCTCCGGGCCTCCTGGATAGAGATCTGCGAATAGCCCTTTGCGTCCTTGCCAACGGTACGACACTTATGTGTATGGTAAACATCGCTACCGCTCTTATACCAAACTAAACCGTAGTCCGGAATCCACTTGCCGTCCTCGCCGACATAGTAGGAGCCAACCCAGGCATTCGTAGCCATGGCGCCGGAAGACTGGAGGTAGTAGTCGCCGACCCAGGCGTCGTGGGCCATAGCGCCGGAACCGCTAAAGTAGTACCAGGCGCCGCCGACCTGACGCCAGCCGGTGGCCATCGCACCGGAATCGTCGAACCAGTACCAAGAGCCACCCAGGCTGCGCCAGCCGTTAGCGACCATGGCGCCCGAGCCGTCGAGATAGAACCACGCACCGCCGATGTTGAGCCAGCCAGTGGCCATCGCGCCGGAGGCGTTGGCGTAGTACCAGGTGCCCGAATCGTTGATCCAGCCAGTTAGCATGACACCGTACTCATTGAAATAGTACCAAGTTCCACCGATATTATGCCAACCGGTCAACAGCTCGCCGCTGGAAGTCGCATAGAGCCACTTTCCATAGATGGAGTCATAAATCCAGCCACTATGCTGCATGCGGCCATCAGCATTGGCGCCAGGGGTGTTCAGGAAGTAGTTTTTGCCATCAATCTGAACTCGGCCGTATGCCATATCGTGGTTTTCGGGATAGAAGTAGTACCAATCCCCGCCGATAAGCTGCCAGTTCGACACCGCGGTCCCGTCAGCGCCAAAATAGTACCAAACGGCTTCGTAATCGTTATACCACTGGTTCGTGACCATGACGCCAGTCTCGGGATCGAAATAGCGAAGGTTGCCGTCCTCGCACCGAACGAGTTCGGTCTGCATCGAGCCATCGTTGTCGAAATAATACGTTCCAGCAGGACGAGAAACAGAGAAACCTGTCAAATTGCGAGACTCGCTATGATCAATATATTGAAGACCAACGAGAGAATCAATATCAGCAAATGAGGGCGCCGGGACAACCGTCATGCAGGCGGCGGCAAATACAGCAACTCCCAGCGCTGTTAGTCCTCGCCATCTTTCTCGAAGGTTATTCATACGACATCCTTTCTCCGAGATTTAAGGCTCTCTTAAGTTATTCTCAGACTATCAATTTAGTTTTTCAACAGGGAATCGATAAAAGGTATCTTTGTGACTGCAATTTGATGAGAGCCGCCACGTCCTTGCCGTCCCGTGCATTGTCGACAGCAACGTCTTATGGCACAAACCGGATATCCTTTTCGGCGCAAATCGTTTGAGCAGGCGGCACGCGGAAGGAGTGTGTAGAGCGGTTTTCTGCTGGCTGCCAGCCACGGCATCCTTTCGGAAACCTAATTGCCGCCGGAATTAAAGTCCCCGGCGCGGACTCACCTTATCTCCCCGACGCGGGCTCGATATCCTCTCGGATATCTAATCGTCTTGGACTTTTACCTGCCCAAGCACAGTACAACTTTTACGTGCCGCCACACGGAGCAAGGCTCGGGGATTATTCTCTAAAAACCATGCTTTCAAAGCAACTTAGGCACAAACGTAGTCAAACAAAATACCTTTCAGGTCTTTCTTGAAGATAAGCAGTAGATTAAAGTATCCGACAAGAAATCCCGCATTACATTCAACCCGCAGAAAAAACAGAGCACTAATACTCCGCCATGCCTTCGGACTCATATAAAAACCTCATATGATCGACATCGAATCTAAGTGATAGCACATCTATAGATTTGCGTACATCAGAACACAGGCAAACGAATTTAAAAAACGAATCAGTTAATTCGCTTTCAAACTCTTTGTCGCATATACGTTTTCCAAGCTCAATAGCTTGGCTCAATTTAGTAGCGACAAAGTGGTTGGAAATTAAACCAAGCATGTTATTAGCCTTCTCAAGGCTATCAAGAACAGGCAAAACGTATTGTATTGCGAAATCTAATGTGACGGTATCATCCTCAATATAATTCGGAAGTCGATACGCTAAATCACATGTATTTATATAATATTTGATCCATGACTCTTTCATTTTTGGAAACCGAGAGATATGGATTAACCGACTTTCAGCAGAGGTATCGCCCAATCTATTAGAAGTTGGAATTAAAATAGTATTTGACCTTTGCTTTCGCCAAGACGAATTATCGAAATTCAATCGAACACGAATATACTCTTGCAACCAGACAAAATAGCACGCTCCATCATCCGCTAAAGAACATCTAATTAAAAGAAAAGGTATTGCAAACATTTCAGCGTATAAAAGCGTCTTCGTATCAATGGAAAATGGAATTTCAGGTTTATCTTCGAGTGGCTTGTTTGTTCCCTTCACCTGAATTGCCATTAATTCACCAGTAGCGAATCCGTTTTCAAAGCGCTCAAAAATTTTATCGATTCCAAAATCACGTTCTGTTAAGTCTCGAACAACCCAGTTTTCAGAAGGCATAAGGGAGGTGACGAAAGAGCATGCCTCTATATCAATTATGTGGCTATTTGGACGTTTCGGAGGATATGCCATAAAAATCAGCTCCATCAGCCTTAGCGCAAGAGCACCTAATAACGACAAAATAAAGATAACAACCAACATAATTAGACTGCATGTCAGTTGATATCGAATAAGCGGTTAAGGACACAATAACCAATAAAACAATAGCACTCACTGTGTCCAGGGGCATGGACCATCTCCTCCATCCTTCCTGCTCGAGCACGTCAGAGTAACCACCCGGTGAAACCATTGGCCGAGAGCTGCGCCCCCAGTCCCCGGGAAGCGGCCCTCTTGATTAAACTGCTCAGTATTTCGTGCTCACGGGCTCAATTCCCGGTGACCACTTGAGTCACTTCATAGTAGAGAGCAACGACAATGTCGACGCTGCAGGTCTTAAGAATACATTCGCAATAGATGTTCCGGCTGTTCACGCCACTGCAGTGAAGCTGACCGGCCTCGGCTTCTATGATCGAATTAAGCACCTGATCGGAGAGCCTGCGGATAAGCACCAGCTGTCGATCGTCCCGTCGCTGAGGTGGGGCTCAGCGAACATGTCGGGCGCGGCGTCCGCTAAGATCTACATTGCGGTCCTCATCCTTCTCAAGAACCTTCCTTGTGGTTATTTCAGATTCTAGTGCGAAAGCCGTTTTGCGTCAGGCAGACGTCATCACCCCCCCCACGCTTACGCCATCTATTTTTTGTGCGATCCAAAGTATCGCTAGCTCACGCTCTTCACTATCATCAAATTTGCAGGTCTCATATTTGATGTTTCATTCAGCTCCTTAGAATCGATAACCAAATCCCATTGTCCATTTTGGCCCGGCAATGATCGGCAAAGTTGTTTGTTAGGTATACGAAACAATCGATTAACTGGAGTCAAACGCTTAACTCCAAAACATTTCAAACTGACAATTTCGATACATAATAAAGCTGCCAGTGAATTCAAACAGTTCTCCAAATTAGCTTTTCTAAAATACGTACCACGATCATGTTTCACAGCGTTATAGCTATCCCACCAAGTTAATTTTGCATACATTCCATTTATCCACGCATTAAAAGGTTTGAGTGAAATACTCTGGTTAATCGCAATGTCAACTACCTCATTTACAAAGGCAATATCATTCAAAGCAGACAGGCACTCGAATGCTTCCTTGATATTAGATGGTCTATTTCCGGATCGAAGTTCGACATAATCTTTAAAAACCGAATCAAATTCAGAACAAATCGATAAAAGCATCTTTGCAAATTCAACTGAATAAGTTGAGAAATTATCGTTGCTCAGCTCAACATAATTAAAGGAATTAACAAGCTCTCGGTGACGCATAATTTCTTTCGCAAATTGACAACCGCATAGCGGAACACGG
>JAQDHS010000020.1:0-45397 GCA_027663555.1 Coriobacteriaceae bacterium AM04S-08
AGGCGGGGCCGAGGCCGCCTCGATCAATTTGCGAAAGAATCTTGACGGTACCCGTTTATTCGCTATCTATTTTTTGTTTCTGCTGGTAATTTAGTTGCCTATTATTTTTTAATGGCATTAGTTTTATTTGCACAACATTTTGCTCAAGAGCAAACATCCTGTGAACGGTCGATAATTGACCATGAGCGGCAGGTCATTTACCGCGAGAAACACCCTACCAAACTGATGAGAATATCTTTAACCCATCGGTGGTTAGAAGCGTAATGTTCTGACGACCATGTTTGAATTTGCGCGCAGATTTTAGGTATCAATTCGCCCAAATCGCCTGAGGCCGCCGCGAAGGCGCCTGCCCCCTTCTGCGGTGGTTCTCCCCCTGCGCTACAGCAGATGCTCCTCGATAAAGATCGCGATGCCGTCTTTGTCGTTGCTGGCGGTTACAAAATCGGCGGCGGCACGGGTGGCGACGCTGCCGTTTGCCATGGCCACGCCCACGCCGGCGTCAGCCACCATGCAGGTGTCGTTATCGGCATCGCCAAACACGCAAATGTTCTGGAGCTCCATGTCGTTGAGCTCCGCCACGCGCACAAGGCCGCGCGTCTTGGACACGCGCGGATCCATGAACTCGTAGAGCCGCTGCGTGGTTTGCAGGGCAGCCGCCTTAACAGTGTCATCGGCAAACGTCGACGCCCGCTCAATCACCCGCGGCATTACCTCGGGCGCCATGGTAAACATCACCTTGGGCTGCGGCTCGCGCAAAAACTCGGCAAAATCGACCACCTGGTAGGGCACGCCATCGACGCGCGACAGGTGCTCGACGCACGCGTTGCTCTCGGGCACGCAGAACACGCCGTCTCGGGGGCAGACGGGCGTTGCCGGAAGGTCCGCCATGTGCTTGCAGATGCGCGCGATGGTCTCGCCCGGCAGCGGGTAGCTCAGCTCGTTGATGTCGTGCGCGCGGTCGATGACCTCGGCACCACCGCAGCCCACGAGCACGTCCACCAGGCCTTCGATGCCCCAGAGCTCGTACATGGCCTCGGTCGCGTGGGCGTCGCGCCCGGTGCACAGGCCAAAGAGCACGCCGCGCTCGCGCAGGGCGCGGATCGCCGCAACGGTGCGCGGGGACACCGTGTGCTGGCTCGTGAGCAGCGTGCCGTCGATATCGCAGAACACGGCTTTGATGTGGCTGAAGGTGGTGTCCATGGGGGCCTTTCTGGGTTGTGCGGCGGTGTGGGGTGTGGTCGTGAACGGCGTACATGGTATACCAAGGCGCAGGCGCGGCCCGTTAAAGCAAAAACCACCACAAAGGTGCCTGGCTCCTTTGTGGTGGCAGGACTCGCAGGGTGGCCGGATCCGCAGGATGGCCTGACCCGGGGCGCAAACCATCACAACATTCGACGTTTTTCGGCAAAATCGCGGTTTTTATCGAATGTTGTGATGGTTTCTTACCGCTTTACGGCACGATCCAGATGCCGGCGTCCAAACAGCAGCAACGCCGCGGGAACTGCCGTCACGACCATGCCCGCCCCTACGAGTGTCCGTTGTACGCCAAATGTCGCCGCCAGCCACGGGGCAATCGCCAGCGGCGCCACGCCGGCGAACATATTGCCAAAGCCCATGACCGAATTGACGCGGCCGAGCTGCTCAAGCGGGGCCGTCGTTTGCACGATAGTGTTGTGGAGCGGGTTGACGACACCCCAAGCAATGCCCAGGGCGATCTGGCCGACGAGGGCCACGCCCACGTACGGCGTCCCCACATAGAGCAGGCTTCCCAGGCCCACGGACATAAGCGCCACGAGCAGGGTTTTAAGGTTGACCAGGTGCGGCGGCAAGCGGAGCGCGAGCACAGCACCCAGCACCGCGCCCACGCCCGAGGCCGACGAGAGCCAGCCCATCCACTCAACACCGACGTGTAGGACATCGCGATAGAAAAACGACTCGAGCGGATCGAAGGCTCCGTAGCCAAAGTTCGAAAGAAAGATAATGCAGAACAGCAGGGCGAGGACGCTGTTGGTGAAGACTGTCTTGATGCTGGCTGCGAAGGTGGCGCGGGAGGATGCGCTGGGGTTGGAGCTTTGTCCCGCACGCTCCCCTTCCTCTGCCGAATCGGCATCCGCATGCCCGACGACATGGCTGGTCTGCGACCTAAAGCCCCAGCCGGCAACGAGCGCCAGCACGGTAAAGAGCATCATGAGCACGAACACCGCGCGTGACGATGCAGCAGCCGCGACAAAGCCGCCCAACGTGGGCCCGACGATGATACTCACGTTTGAAACCATGGCGATGGCGGAGTTGATGTCTTTGAGCTCGACAGGATCGTCGGTGAGGTAGGCCGGATAGGATGTGGCAATGGGCTGGGCGAGCCCCATCGTAAAGCCCAGAAACACCGCGCCGAGCAGGACGATGCCGGTCGCGCTGCCAAATGCGATGATTGCCGTGCCAGTTGCGAGCGTGCCCACCATGCTCAGCAAGAAATGGCGGCGCGGACCCCAGGCGTCGAGCGCCGCGCCACCCGCAAAGGATCCCAGGATCACAAATACATTCATAAACAGGACGGCCAGCGATGTCGCGACGACCGTAGCGTCGTCCGCATAGGTGAGCGTTCCGATGACGCCGATAAAGTAGCTGGTCTGAAAACCGGTGTAGATGAGAAAGCGCATTGCCACCAGGCGTTTAGCCTGCGCGGAAAGCGATGATTGAGGCTTTGAGAAAAGAGATGCGAGCATGGAGACTCCTTGTTTCATACGAATACGGGCGGTGGGCATTCGCCACCGTCTATCGAATCAATCTATCCACTTGAAACATTAAGGACGCATCAAGCCCCTTCTCTCCGTTTTTCGCCCGTCATGAATTACTTGGTAGATTGTAAGGCATGTCCCACACATCCACCAAAGCAAAAACCACCACAAAGGTGCTTGGCCCCTTTGTGGTGGTTGCGACGTTTACGCTGGTTGAGACTTGGCTAGGCCAGGTCGGCGCCGTTGGACTCGATGACCTTCTTGTACCAGAAGAAGCTGTCTTTGCGGCTGCGGGCGAGCGTGCCGTTGCCGTCGTTGTCCTTGTCGACGTAGATGAAGCCGTAGCGCTTCTTCATCTCGCCGGTCGAGGCGCTCACCAAATCGATGCAGCCCCACATGGTGTAGCCCATCAGGTCCACGCCGTCCTCGATGGCAATCTCCATCTGCTTGATATGCTCGCGCAGGTAATCGATGCGGTAGTCGTCGTGAATCGAACCGTCCGCCTCGACCTCGTCCACCGCGCCTAGGCCGTTCTCGACGATCATCAGCGGCACCTGGTAGCGGTCGTAGACCTCCTCCAGGTAGTAGCGCAGACCCTCGGGGTCGATCGCCCAACCCCAATCGCTCTTCTTGAGATACTCGTTGCCGGCGCCACCAAAGATGTTGCCCTGCTCCAGCAGCACCGGGTCGGCCGTGGCCGTGGCGCTCATGTAGTAGCTAAAGCTGTAGAAGTCGACCTTACCGGCAGCCAGCGTGGCGGCGTCCTCGGGCGAAACCTCCACGTGCACGCCTTCGCGGCGCCACACGCTGGGCGCCCACGAGGGATACGCACCGCGCACCTGCACGTCGCCGCAGTAGAAGTTCATCTCGCGCTGCTGCTTTTGTGCGGCCAGAACGTCTGCCGGATTGCACGTGTGCGGGTAGCAGGCGTTGCCGGCGATCATGCAGCCGATCTTGTTCTGGGGATCGATCTGATGGCCCATGGTGACGCACTTGGCGCTCGCCAGGAACTGATGGTGCAGGGCATCGAAGCGCGCCTGCGGGTCGTCCCAGTCGCAGTCGCCAAAGGCCATGGGCGTGTCGGTTGCCTCGGGCACCATGCCGCCGCCCATCACGCCGCCAAAGCCGCCCATGAGCAGGCAATTGATTTCGTTAAAGGTGAGCCAGTAGCGCACCAGGCCCTTGTACTCGGTCATGACGGTGCGGGCGTAGTTGAGGTAGAAATCGATGAGCTTGGGGTTCTTCCAGCCTCCGTAGTTTTTGGACAGACCATAAGGCAGCTCATAGTGGCTAAGGGTGACCATGGGCTCGATGCCCTGCTCCTGACAGGCCTGGAACACACGGCGGTAGAACTCGATGCCGGCCTGGTTGGGCTCGGCCTCGTCGCCGTTGGGGAAGATACGGCTCCAGTTGATGGACATGCGGTAGCACTTAAAGCCCATCTCGCCAAAAAGCTTGATGTCGTCGAGATAGTGATGGTACATGTCCACGGCCTCGTGGCTGGGATAGTGGTACTGGGGCAGAATGCCGTCGGTAATGTGGCGCGGCTCGGAGACCGTGCCGCCGGTCATGATGTCGGGAACGCCGAGGCCCTTGCCGTCCTCGTTGTATCCGCCTTCGCACTGATTGGCGGCAGTGGCACCGCCCCACAGAAATCCATCGGGAAAAGCCATGTTGGCTCCTTTCGTACGTGTTGGGATGTTGCGTGGACGCCGAAGCGGCGTCCACGAGGTAATTTGCGTCCCGATCGGAGTTCGCGTTGAGTCGGCCGCCACGAAACCGGCCCATCTACTACGTTTAGTCGTGAACCCCCGACCACGCCGCAATTGTCAAAAATAAAACCGCAGGTAGACGGCTTGGCGGTTTTCGAAAAACCACCGTGTGGTTGGCCCCTACCACTTAAACGTAGTAGATAGGCCGGTTTCGTGGCGAGGCATGTTGCGGGACGCGCACGGACCGACCCATCGAAACTATGCCGGCTTAAGATATGCGGACGGAGCTGACGGAGACGACGTTTGCCCAGATAAAACCGACCAAAATAAACCTGTCCCTTATTGGCAGGTTCAAAACCATGCCGGTTTACGGGGCAGAACCAGTGCCCCTTGAGCATGCCAGAAACGGCAAGGACAAAACCGCAGGTAGGAGGCTTGTCAGTTTACGGAAAAACGGGGTATGGTCAGCACTCACCGTTTCAGCCCCGTAATCCGGCATGGTTTTGATTTTGGGCAGTCGCTCGGACGAGCGCATGGCATCTAGCCCCTTTGAAAAAAACCGGCGGGGCGCTCCCCCCCGCCGGCTTGGTACCGAGTCTTTGTCGTTTGGGCTACTTGGCAGCCTCGGGCTTGTAGGTGGCAAACTCGATCGCAAAGCCCACGGCGGCACCCACGAAAGAGGCAACGATAGCCCAGATCATGTGGTTGATGCCGTTAACACCGGAGGGGTCGATGAAGGACAGCCAGTTGAAGACGCCCAGACCACCGGACATGTACACCACGGCGCCGGAGAGACCAATGATGAGGCCGCCCACAGCAGAACCGATGCTGGCGTTGATGAAGGCCTTCTTATCGGGCAGGGCGACACCGTAGATAGCGGGCTCGGTGACACCAAAGAAGAAGGCGGAGATCATGGCCGGCAGCGCGATACCGCGGAACTTCTCGTCCTTGTTCTTGAGATACATGGCGAAGAGCACGGCGCCCAGCGAGAAGGAGTGGGCGATAACGGAGCCCAGGATGTAGTCGTGGCCCAGAGTGGACAGGTTGACCAGCGCGATGGGCACGAGCGACCAGTGGAAGCCAAAGATGACCAGGCACATCCAGAAGGCACCGACGAGGGTGCAGCCCAGGAGGGAGCCGATCATGGGCAGGCCAAACAGCAGCGCGAAGAACTCACCAAGCAGGTTGGTGATGAGCGTGGCGATGGGGCCAATGACCAGATAGCCAAGGGTGACGGTAACGGTGACGACGATCAGCGGGGTGAAGAACATCTTCATAGAAGCGGGCATCCACTTCTTAACCCAGTGCTCGAGGGTGGAGCCAAACCAGACCATGAGCAGGATGGGGATAACGGAGCTGGTGTAACCCGAGGCAGGCATGATGAGCGGCAGGCCCAGGAACGTGGTGTACCAAGAGAAGGTGCCGGCAAAGCCGAGCTCGACGGAGCCGACAACCTCGCCCGAGGTCAGGGCAACCATGGTGGGATACACCAGGGCAAAGGCGATGGCCATGCCGTTGAACTCGCTCATCTTGAACTTCTTGGCCGCGGTAAAGCCAAGCACCACGGGCAGGAAGTAGAACATGCCGTCAGCGACGGTGTAGAGCAGCGTGTAGGCGCCGTCGTTGGCAAAGCTCGGGACCAGGAAGGTAGCGAGCGCCAGCAGGCCCTTCATGATACCGGCAGCGGCGAAGGTGCCGAGCATGGGGGCGAAGATGCCCGAGATGAGGTCGATGATCACATCGGTAACGCCCTTGGGAGCGGCATCGTCGTCATCGGCGTCGACGGCGCCGCCGTCGCTAAAACCGCCGGCCTTGAGAACGGCGTCGTAGACGTCCTCGACGATGTTGCCCACAACAACCTGGTACTGGCCGTTGGCGTGCATGACCTTGATGACGTTGGGCAGCTCGGAGATTGCCTCGTCATTGGCCTTCGACTCGTCCTTGAGCTTAAAACGAACACGGGTAATGCAGTGTGCGACGCATTTGACGTTGGACTTGCCGCCAACCAGCTCTACGATCTGGGCAGCAAGATCGTCGTATTTACCTGCCATGATCTGTCCTCTCTTTTCCAAATTTCGACAAAAATATCCCCTACCGCGAGCCGGTACCTTGCCCGCAGTTAGAAACCAAAAAGAATTGTTGCGATTGCCGCCGGGCTGGCGGCTTTACTCACTCGGTCTGCGAAGCCGATCGCAGACGGTTGATATGCATCATCAGATACAAGAGCTCCTCGTCCGAGCAGCTCTGCTTGAACTCTTTCTCGAACACGCGGTTGATGGCGTACGCACACTGGTAGGCCTCGGGAAAATCGCGGGCGGCCTGCATAAACAGTGAGGAGTTCTCGGTCTGCGTGCAGCTGCCCTTAACAAGGCGGCGAACAAAAAAGCGCAGGTGCGCAAGAAAGCGAATGTAGCAGTACGACGCCGTGTCGAGCGAGCAGCCGAGCTGCTTTTCCACGGAATGGGTTACCTCGTCAAGCACGCGGGTGCTCTTCATGATGAAGTCCATGTCCTTGGCGCGGCCCATGCCGTCGACCTCGGCGTTAACGATGTGGAGCGCGATGCTCGTGGCCTCGTTCTGACCCAGCTTGGCGCCGGTGTGCTTTTGCACGATGGCGAGCGCGGCCTGACCGATTTCGAGCTCACGCGGGTAGATGAAAGCCACCTCATGCTCGAGCGGGTTGGGAGCGCTGATCTGGTCGTCGTCGCGCTGAACGGCAAACTGCAGGTAATCTGCCAGGATAAAGGGCGGGCCACCGGACAGCTTGCAACCAAGCTGCTGGGATGCGAAGCAGGCAATGTCGCTTGCCGCGAGCAGAACGTCGTCGGGAAGTGTGCCGACCATATCCTGCAGGCTCTCGGGAACGTTATAGAATTTGCGCTGGATGAGCGACTCATCGGCAAGCTCGTAGGGCATCTCGTGAAAACCGATGCCCTTGCCAAAGACAACAACCTCTCGGCCGTCATCGCTGGCGGCGAGAGCAACGTTATTGTTGATCTTCTTTAAAATGAGCATGAAAAAACTCCTCGGACATCGGCGCTAGACGACGGGGCGATATTCCTCGTCTTCTATTATGCGCAAGTGATGCCTCCCGAGGAGTAACAAACTTGTGAGCACGTGGGCGATTGTAGGATGAAACTTGCATGCAGCGTAAGCCCCATTGGTGCGAAAGTCCGCTGAACGGTAGGAAATCGCCTGTAAACGGCAAAACCACCACAAAGGTGCCTGGCCCCTTTGTGGTGGTTTTGGCTGATGCCCCGATGTTACTCGCGCGGGGTGCCGTAGGGGTTGTACAAATCTGCAAGAGCAAATGTGCCGGTAGTAGCATCAAAGTCGAGTTCGAGCACACAGCAGTTGCCAATGCGGTGCTTCATCTTGAGCGGCTCCACGCCCACGCCGCGCATGACCTGAGCCGCTGCGGCGCCATGGCTCACGCACAACACGCTCTCATGTCCAGGGCGCTGCATGAACTCGGTGATGGTCGCCATCATACGCTCGCGAAACTCGACTTCGCCCTCGCCGTCATACTGCTTGTAAAAATCGCCGTACGGCAGGCGCGGATTCAAATCCTCGCTCGCGCCCTCAAATTTGCCAAAGTTCCACTCCTTAAGGCCCTTGACGCGCTCGTAAGGCTGACCGGGGAACGCAAGCTCAAGCGTGTCGCACGCACGCTCGGACGTCGAACTGTACGCATGGTCAAACGTAAGGCCACGCCCTCGCAGGGTCGCACCGACAGTTTTAGCCTGCTCGATTCCCAGCTCGGTGAGCGGCGAGTCACACCAGCCCTGCTTGCGACGAAGCAAGTTAAAGAGCGTTTGACCGTGACGCATAAAGTACAGTTTTGACATGAGGCCTCCGTGATCGCAATCGTTTGTCAGCGATTATTACACCTTGAGATAGGTTTAAGTCAAAGCCTCTTTGGCCAAAACCACCACAAAGGTGCCTGGCCCCTTTGTGGTGGAAATGACGTTTACCCAGATAAAACCCGCCAAAACAAACCTGTCCCTATTTGGCATGTTATGGCAGCGCAGCGAGCCGGTTCCAAGTGCCCCAGGTCGCCCCGAAAGAGGAGCGACGCGTACTTTGGTACGCGAGCGACGGCTTGAGGGGCGAGATGGGGGTGCTTGGGGCCGGCGCAGCGCCAAGCCTTAAAGATGATCTTGGATCAGATCGCAGATGGCTCGGGCGTCGTTGATATTGATGGCTCGGGTCGCGAAGCCGGCATCGAAGGCCTGACGCGCCAGGGCCTCGTTGCAGGCGAGCGCCAGCGTGCGACCGTCGACCAGGTCGAGCGAGCTCTTGCCGCGCAGACGGTCCACACCGGAACGCGCGACCACGATGTTGTCGAAGCCCTCGGTCTTGTAGCCCTCGATGATCACCACGTCAACATCGTTGTAACGCGACAGCAGCTCGCGCGCGGGCACCTCGTCCTCTTCGCGCGTGTCGGCGTACTCCGCCCAGCGCGTGGCGCAGATGAGGCCCACGTGCTTGGATCCGGCTTGGTGATGGCGCCAGGTGTCCTTAGCGGGCACATCGATATCAAAGCCGTGATGCCCATGATGCTTGAGCGAACCCACGCGCAGGCCGCGGCGGGTGAGCTCGGCAATGACCTTCTCGACGAGCGTGGTCTTGCCCGAGTTTTGGTAGCCGATAAACGCGATCGCGGGGACGGCCGGGGCGGGAGCGACGGGCGCGACGGCGGCAGGCGCGCTTGTGGATGCGTTACCGTCGGCGCCGGCGGCCTCGACAGCAGCGGCCTGACGCTCTGCACGATCCCACACGCCCGAGCGGCCGCCCTCCTTGTGCAACAGGCGCACGTCGACGATCTCCATGCCGCGATCGACGGCCTTGCACATGTCGTAGATGGTCAGACACGCGGCACTCGCGCCGGTCAGGGCCTCCATCTCGATACCCGTCTTGCCCGTCACGCCCGCCGTGACCAGCACGTGAAAGCCAACCTGCCCGTCCACGCGCGCCGGAGCCCAGCCCTCGGGCACGTGCTCGGCAGGCGTCCCCGCCGGCGCGATAGGCTCGATATCGCACTTACTCTTGGTAATGAGCAACGGATGGCACATGGGAATGATGTCACTCGTGCGCTTGATGGCCATGATGCCCGCCACGCGCGCGCAAGCAAGCACATCGCCCTTTTTGGCGCGGTCCTGCAGCACCATGGCCTGCGTCTCGGGATGCATGAGGATGGTGCCCTCGGCGATGGCGATGCGATGGGTCTCGGCCTTGTCGGACACGTCGACCATACGCACCTCGCCCTTGGCATCCACATGCGTCAGCTCGTCGCGGCGGGCGTCGCGAGCGGGCCCGGCAGCAGCGCCGGCAGACGGCTGCGCGGACGCGTCGGCGTTGTCGGCATTCACCGCGGCCGCATGGGCAGACATCGCGGCCCTTCGAGCGGCCTTGGTGGCATCGGCGTACCTGCTCTTGGCCATATGATCATCCTCCGATTTGGGACATAAATCGTTGCGTGCCCTCAATTATCGCGTGTTCCTGCGGTTTGTGGGCCACGGCATCGCGCCAAATCGAAAGTACCTGCATATCATCACCACGGCGCAGGGCGTCGCGCACCGAATACTCGGCATCGCTAAACAGGCACGGACGCACGTTGCCGTCGGCCGTCAGGCGCAGACGGTTGCAATTCGCGCAAAAATGGTTGGACATGGCGCTAATGAAGCCAACCGTTCCCGCCGCGCCCGGAAAGTGCCAGTAGCGCGCAGGGCCCGCGCCGGCAGGAGCGTCGTTGATGTCGAGCGGCTCGAGCTCGCCCAGACCCACTGCGGCGGCCCCGGCATTGATGCGCGCCCGCAACTCGTCGCTCGGCACAGTATCGCTCGCGTCCCACAGCTCGGGATTGAGCGTGGGCGCATGCGGGTCCACAGCGCAATGCGAGCTCGTGCGCTCGTCGCCGATGGGCATGTATTCAATAAAGCGCAGGTGGATGGGACGGTCGAGCGTGAGCCGCGCGAGGGCCGCCACATCCTGGTTGAGCCGGCGCACCACAACGCAGTTGACCTTAACGGGCTCAAAGCCCCAGGCCAGCGCCGCGTCGATGCCCGCCATGGTCTGCTCGAGCCGACCCAGGCGCGTGATCTTTCCAAAGAGCGTAGGGTCGAGCGTGTCGAGCGAGATGTTGACGCGGTTAAGGCCGGCATCTTTGAGCTGCGGTGCCAGCTTGGGCAGCAGAGCACCGTTGGTGGTGAGCGAGATGTCCTCGATCTGCGGAATCGCGCGGATGTCGCGAATGAGCGGGATGATACGGCGGCTGACCAGCGGCTCGCCGCCCGTCAGGCGCACGCGGCGAATGCCCTCCCCCGCCACTAAGCGCACAAAGCGGGCGATTTCCTCGGCGCTGAGCAGCTCGTCGTGCGCGCGGGGCGCCACGCCATCGGCCGGCATGCAATAGATGCAGCGGAAATTGCACTTGTCGGTAACGGCAATGCGCAGGTAGTTAATGCCGCGGCCAAAGCCGTCATGTTGCACGTGCCCGTCCACGCAGCCCTCCCCTCACGCGGCGTTTTATTCTTCGGAAAACATAATACCCCACGGGAGAATCATGCCGACACCCGTACGACAGGACAGGTCGCTTTGAGCAAAACGGACTTTCCAAGCCCATCCTCAACACACAAACCATCACAACATTCGATGCTTTTCCCGATTTTGGCAAAAAGCGTCGAATGTTGTGATGGTCTACCTGCCCGCAGCGCCCCGTAGAAGGACCAAAGCGCCCCTAAAGACCGCCGTCCCAGTGCCGAATCACGAATTCTCGCAGGTCGTTCTGACGTTTCTGGAACGCTTCGCTTCGGTCGCACGTGAGGCCCATAGCGAGCGCGATGGCGTTCATCGCCCGGTGCAATTGCAGCTGATGGGCAAACTGAGTCCCGGTGAGGACGATCATCCTAAAGCCCAGCGCGCTCAGCACGGTCATACGCTCCGCATCCGACGCGCTGCGCTGTTTATCAAAATGGTCCGAGCCGTTGTACTCAATCCCCGTACCGCTCGCGGGCGCATATACATCGATCTCGAAATACCCGGCCTTTGCGAGATACTTGAACTCGTTGGGGACATCGACCCGATGGTTGAGCTCAACCTTGACGTATCCTAGCCCGCCCTGGGAACGTTTTGCTACGACCATGATTGCGGTAGCCGTCTCCATGGGCGACCGCGCGCCATCGTGCACGCGCTTGAGCACGGCGACCGCGCGTATAGCCCCCTGACGAGATCGGTTATCATTGCAATAGGCAATCATGTCGGCAACGGTATACCTCTGCCCCATCTCGATATAATCGCCTGTCGACAGATGATTCAAATGGTATCGGGCACAGATTTCGTAGCCATATTCCAGCTGCTCGGGCTCGCTCATCCACGAACCCGCTTGGACAAAGCACATGGCCTCATCAACCACCAGAAGGCCCTCTGCCACCTCGATAAGATGGCCTGGAGGTATCGGCGCTCCAAACACGTGGCACCTAAATCCAGCCGGCGTCGAGCGCTCAAAATCAAAGTTGACGAGCGTGTCGATATGATCGAGCTCTTCTCGTGGAATACCAAGCGAAACCAGATAGTCGGTAACGATCCCAACTGCCGTTGAAGCCCTCAGCCCCTTGGCATCGAGTCCCAATTTGGGCAGACTCGCGGTCGGCTCCGCCTCGTTAGCAAGCGAGTCCTCATCGTATAGGCTGCTTGCTCGCGAGAGCGGCTCGGACGGGCGCGCCACGTTGTGGTACAGCCAGGCAGTCTTATGGGACAGGACGATCGGCAGGTCCATGAGCCCTCCAATGGAGTCGGATAACCAACCTTATTCCCCTGCCCACGGGTCCGCACACCTTCGTGCGCAAGAAAGCGATTCCACCCGGTCGAGTGGAAGAAAAACCATCACAACATTCGATGCTTTTCCCGATTTTGGCAAAAAACGTCGAATGTTGTGATGGTTTGAGTCGAGGTGAGGGGCACGGAGGGGTCAAAGCATCGTGCTCGAACGGGTTAATCCAACTCTTTTAAGCCATGCGCCAGCTGCCAGTACTCGCCGTGCTGGGCGAGCAGTTCTTCGTGCGTGCCGCGCTCGATGATGCGGCCGTGTTCGAGGACCATGATGGCGTCGGCGTCGCGGACGGTGGACAGGCGGTGCGCGATCATAAACGTGGTGCGTCCGCGCATGATGCGGTCCATACCGCGCTCGATGAGCTTTTCGGTACGCGTGTCAATGCTCGAAGTGGCCTCGTCCAGGATGAGCACCGGCGGATCGGCTACCGCAACGCGCGCGATGGCGAGCAGCTGGCGCTGGCCCTGCGACAGGTTGGCGCCGTCGGCCGTGACCGGCGTGTCGTAGCCTCTAGGCAGGCGGCGGATAAACGAGTCGGCGCAGGCTGCCTCGGCAGCGGCGCGCACCTCCTCGTCGGTCGCGTCGAGCTTGCCAAAGCGGATGTTCTGCGCAATGGTGCCGCTAAACAGGTGCGTGTCCTGCAGCACAATGCCGAGCGACCCGCGCAGGCTGGCCTTGGCAATGTGCTTGACGTCAATGCCGTCGTACGTGATCTCACCATCATCGACCTCGTAGAAACGGTTGATGAGGTTGGTGATGGTCGTCTTACCGGCGCCTGTGGAGCCCACAAAGGCGATCTTTTGGCCCGGCTTGGCAAACAGGTTGAGGTCCGTGAGCACACGGGTGCCCGGCACGTAGGAAAAGTCCACGGCATGGAAGCGCACGTCGCCGGCAAGCGGAACCAAACCGCACGTGAGCTCGGTACCGCCGGCAGACACCGCGCGGCCCGACTCATCAACGGCAGCCACATCATGCAGGTGCCCGTACGCGCCCACGCCCTGGCCCTCGGGAATCTTCCATGCCCACGCGGCGTCGCCCGTCTGCACCAGCTCCACGCAGCCCTCGTCCACCTCGGGCTCAAGATCCATGGCGGCAAACAGGCGCTCGGCGCCGGCCAACGCGTTGAGCAAGAAGTTGCCCAGCTGCGTAAACTGGTTGATGGGCATGGCCGCCTGGCGCACAAAGACCAGGTAGCTCGCGAGCGCACCTACGTCGGCGAGCCCCTTGATGCAGAGTATGCCGCCCGCCACGGCGACGATAGCATAGTTGACATAGCCAATCACGACGGTCATGGGCACCATGGAGTTGGCATAGCTCACGGCGGCGGTGCCGGTGCGGCGAAGCTCGTCGTTGCGGCGGGTAAAGCCGGCGACATTCGCTGCCTCGCGGTTAAAGACCTTGATGACCTTTTGGCCCGAGACCATCTCTTCGATATATCCGTCCAAATCGCCCAGCGATGCCTGCTGGGCGGCAAAGAAACGCTTAGAACGCGCGCCCGAGTAGCGCGCATACAGCACAATGGCCGTATCGCACACGAGCGTGATAATCGTGAGCTGCCAGTTAAGGATGATGAGCATAGCTGTAGTGCCCACAACCTGAATGGCGGCCTGAATCACGTTGGCAAAGCTGTTGTTGAGCGCCTCGGAGACAGTGTCGACGTCGTTGGTAAAGAAGCTCATGATGTCGCCCGAGCGCGTGCTGTCAAAATAACTCAGCGGCAGCGTCTGGATGTGCGCGAACAGGTCGCGGCGAATATCGGACACCACGCGTTGGGCCGCGCGCACCATAATCTGCGAGTAGCCCAGAGCCGAGAGCACGCCCGCGGCGTAGATAGCAGCAGTAAAGATAACCTGCCTGGCGAGCAATTCCTCACCGCCCGTTGCCAAACCGTTGACGATGGGGCGCACCATGTAGGTACCGGCAAGGCTTGCGATGGCGGCCACAGAGGCAAGCACACCCACTGCGAGCAGCGAGAACTTGGCATGCCCCATGTAGGAGAGCAGGCGGCGGAGCGTCTGCGTCAGATTGGCGGGACGGGCCTGAGCGGATGTCTTAGGCATGTTGCTCGCCTCCTTCCGTGGCTTGAAGTGATCCGCTGGGGCCAGACGAAGACGGGGCATTTGCGCCGTCTGCGACGTCCGCATCCCCCGCAAACTCCATCTGCGAGGCATAGATCTCCTGGTAGATGCTATCGCCTGCCAGCAGCTCTTCATGCGTGCCCATGCCGTGAACACGGCCGTCGTCCAACACAATAATGCGATCGGCACCCATGACGCTCGCAATGCGCTGTGCAATGACAATCACCGTCGTATTGGGAATCTGAGCAATATGCTCACGAATCTTGGCGTCGGTCGCCATATCGACCGCGCTGGTCGAATCGTCAAAGATGAGCACACGCGGATGTTTGAGCAACGTACGCGCGATGCACAGACGCTGTTTTTGTCCGCCCGAGACGCCGGCACCGCCCTGGCCCAGATAGCCGTCGAGTCCGCCGATGCGATCCAGGAATTCGTCCACGCATGCCGCCCGGCAGGCACGCAGCAGCTCCTCGTCGGTGGCATCGGGCGCGCCCCACTGCAGGTTCTCGCGCACGGTACCCGTAAACAGCACGTTCTTTTGCAGCACGATACCCACGGCGTCGCGCAGGGCAACCAGGTCGTAATCGCGCACATCGCGCCCGCCCACGAGTACGGCGCCTTCGGTGGCGTCGTACAGGCGCGCGATCAGCTGCACAAGCGAACTCTTGCCCGAGCCCGTGCCGCCGAGCACGCCCACCGTGGAGCCTGCCTCAATGCAAAGGTCAATATGCTCGAGCACATCCTCGGCAGCATCCGCGCGGTACTTAAACGACACGTCGCGAAACTCGATGCCTCCGTCGGCCACCTCGTGCACGGCAGCGGCAGCGTCGGGCGCTTGAATAAGCGAACGCTCGTCGAGCACCCGCGAGATGCGCTCCACGCTGGCAAGTGCGCGAGTGAGCAGCAAAAACACGTTGGAGATCATCATGAGCGAGTTCATGATCAGCAGCACATAGCTCATGAAGCCCGTAAGCGAGCCCACGCCGAGCTCGCCGGCAAGAATCATGCGCCCGCCGATCCACAGAATGGAAAGCGCCGCCACGTACATCGACAGCTGAAACACCGGCAGGTTGAGCACGGCGTTGCCAAAGGTCTTCGTCGCCATATGCGCAAGCTCGGTATTGACGGCATCGAACTTGGCCTCCTCGTGCTCGGCGCGCACGTACGCCTTGACGGCGCGCACGGCGGTGAGGTCTTCCTGCACCACACCGTTGAGATGGTCCATCGAGGTCTGCAGCTGGCGGTAGAGCGGACTGACGCGATAGGTGATAACACCCAGTACGATCGCCAGCACCGGCAGGATGATCGCGAAAACGGTGGCAAGCGGGCGCGACAGCACCAGCGCATAGACCAAGCCGACGATGAGCGTCACGGGGCCGCGCACCATGGGGCGAAAGCCATTGCCGATAGCGTTTTGGATGACGGTGATATCGGTGGTCATGCGCGTGACGAGCGAGCTGGCGTCGTAGTTGTCCAGATTGCCAAAGGCGAGCGTCTGGATCTTGCGGTACTCCGCCTCGCGCAAGTTAGCGCCCAGCCCCGAGGCAACGCGGGCGGACGTGCGCGCATAGCCCAAGCCAAGTACCAGCGAACATGCGGCGCACACCAGCATGAGTGCTCCCTGGAACAGGATATAGCCGGTGTCGCGCGCGGGCACGCCCACGTCGATGATGTTAGCCATGATCACGGGAATAAAGAGCTCAAGCGCAGTCTCGACGGCGATGAACAGCACGCCGAGGATAAAATCGCGTTTGAATTCGCCGAGATAGGACATCAGCAGTTTGAGATTACGCACCCGTATCATCATCTCCGTCAAACGTCATTCGCAAACGCACGTATTATTGCGCGACAGGCAACGGTGTCAAGCGATGCGAAACCGATTTCTTTAAGGCCAGCGCAGGCACCACGCATGTACGGCTTATGCCTGTATTCAACGGAAATGATTACGAGCGTGACTTTTTCGCCCCGCCGCCAATACAAACCTTGACTCTACAATCGTTGTAGGGTTTTCACTACACTGGTAGCTAAACGAACCAAGCCAGAAAGTGCCCCGCCCATGGAACACGACCTCACACGCGGCAATGTCCTTAAGACCATCGCGGTCTTTGCCCTGCCTTATATGCTCTCGTACTTTTTGCAGATGCTCTACGGCATGGCCGATCTGTACATGATGGGGCAGTTTAGCGGCGCTGCCGGCATCACCGCCGTGGGCAACGGCGCACAGACGCTCTATATCATTACCGTGACACTCGTTGGTCTGGCCATGGGAACGACGGTCATCGTCGGCCACGCCGTGGGCTCGCGCCGCTTCGATCGCGCCGAGACCGCCATCGGCAATACCATCACGCTCTTTATGGGTGTCTCGGTGGTACTGGCCGCTGTCCTGCTCGCGCTTTGCCCGCAGATCGTGGCGCTCATTGGCACTCCCGCCGAAGCCGTCGAAGGCACTGCCGCCTACCTGCGTATCTGCTTTATCGGCATTCCCTTTATCGCCGCGTACAACATTCTTTCGGCCATCTTTCGCGGGCTGGGCGATTCGCGCTCGCCCATGTACGTAATTGGCGTGGCATGCATCATCAACATCGCGCTCGATTTTCTGTTTATCGGCCACATGGGGCTCGGCCCCGTGGGCGCAGCGCTCGGCACGGTGACCGCGCAGACGGCCAGCGTTGCCCTCGCGCTCGTGTGGCTCAAGAGCCGTCGCACAAACATCCACGTTAAGCGCAGCGACCTGCGCCCCCAGCCCGAGGTGCTCGGCAGCATTCTTAAAATCGGCGTGCCCGTGGCTGTGCAGGACGGCTGCATCCAGGTGGCGTTTATGTTTATCACCGTCATCGCCAACCATCGCGGCCTGGTCGACGCCGCCGCCGTGGGCCTGGTCGAGAAGATGATCAGCTTTTTGTTTATCGTGCCGAGTTCCATGGGCGCTACCGTCAGCGCACTCACGGCGCAAAACGCCGGCGCGGGCAAGGGCGACCGCGCGCGTCAGGTACTCAAGGACGCCATGACCATCTCGGTCGTGTACGGCTGCCTCATCACGGTGCTGATGTGGCTGGTGGCGCCGGCGTTTATCGGCTTTTTTGCCAAGGACGCCGCAGTGGTCGCGGCCGGCGCCGGCTATATGCGCAGCTATATTTTCGACGCGATTTTTGCCGGCATCCACATTTGCTTTAGTGGCTTTTTCGCTGCGTATGGCAAGAGCTACATCGGCTTTGCGCACAACGTGCTGGCCGTGGCGCTCATTCGCGTGCCCGGTGCGTGGCTGCTGTCGAATGCCTATTCCGATACGTTGTTTCCCATGGGTATCGCCTCGCCGTGCGGATCGATTTTGTCGGCAGTCATCTGTGTTATCGCGTTTACCGTGTTCAACCGGCGCGGGGCTTTTGACAAGCTGGTGGCGTAGCGAGGCGACGCATGCCTAGCACCTCTCCCCTGTTTTTACCGAAAGGAGCGGTCCTGTGACCGACATGCCAAGCGAACACACCGAAGGCCTGCTCCGCATTGGCGAGGTGGCGCGCCTGCTCAATTTGAGCGTGGGCACACTGCGCCATTACGAACAGATGGGGCTGTTGGAGCCGGCATATGTCGATCCGGCGAGTGGGTACCGCTACTACGGATCGCGGCAGCTCTCCACCCTCAACACCATCGGCAACCTGCGCGTTCTTGACCTGCCGCTGGCCCAGATTCGCGAGTTTGTCACTACGCGCGATATGGATTTGATGCAACGGCAACTGACCAAGCAACAGGAGTTAATTGAGCACAGGCGGCGTGAGTTGGAGCGCATGTCGCGCAAGATTGACCAGCGGCTTGCCTTGCTTCGTGGCGCTTTGAATGCTGATCTCGACACCATTAGCGAAATCGAGGAACCCGAACTTCGCTGCGCCGCGCTGCACGAGCGCGTCAATCCCACCGACGCCTATTCGCTGGGATGGCATATCCGCCAGCTTCAGCAGGGACAGCACGAAACCTTTGCCTATCTTGGCAATCTGGGTGTGGGTATCGCGCCCGAACGCCTGGCCGCCGGAGACTTTGATGGCTACGACGAGGTCTTTCTGCTGCTCGATGACACCGATGATTACCTGGGCGATGTTGAGACGCGACCTGCCGCGCGCTGCCTGACCATAAGCTTCCGCGGCACGCACGGACAAGCGGGCCCACGCTATAAGCAGCTGCTCGGCTATATGCGCGAGCACAACCTGACGCCCGCCGGTCCGTCGCGCGAGATCGCCCTGATCGACGACATCATCAGCGATGATCCGGCAACCTACGTGACGCAGATCACGGTGCCGGTAAGATAACCCGTATTCGTGGTGTACGGACTACAGCAGTTGCCAATCTACGCTGAAATACGGACACAGACCAAGGCGAACACGACAGGTATTGCGGATGCCAAGCAGATGGTTGGCTCGGCACCGCGCGAGGAAAGATACGATGCGGCCATAGGTGCCATGAGACAAAAACCCTGCGCAATAACATTGAGCACAGCCCTTGCCCTCCCCTGCATTTCGTCGGGCACCTTCACAAACACCTCTCCCTGAATTGATGCACTCGTGCATGGCATGGGAAGCGACAAAACAGCAAGAGACGCAGCTGCGCTCACGTTGCCCGCAACCTTCAAGATAAGACAGGCACTTGCCGACGCCAACGCGACAATAACCATGCATAAGGACCTTAACGGGCTTACGCCGCTCTTCGTCCTCATCGCCACAATCGCGCCAATGAGGACACCGGCGCATGATGCCATATCCAATACGCTGACACCAAGAGCCGATTGACCGCCATCGAGCTGCACGTATTGCAGGCCGTATTGCCATATTTGAAATGAAAAATTGACGAGTGAAGCCGCCATGAGCAGAGCAAGGATCCGATGTTGATGGATTACCCAAGAAAACCCTTCATGCAAGAGCCTTAGATTGTTTTTAACGACACGGGTCGATACACCGGATTTGCTCGGCAAACGCTGTCCTTTTTCTTGATGAAGCTTGCACGCAAAAACTGCTGACAATAAAAAGAGCGCAGCCTGCGCAATCGGCACGACGGCAGGAGATACGCAGTAGAAAAGCGCCCCTACCGGCGAACAGACCAATCCTATTACAGAGTTTCGCCCCTCACATGCCGTCTTCGCTCTTACGTATTTCATTTCATCGTGGGCTATCCCACGCAGCGCTGCATCTGCCGCGCCGCCCAACAGTCCCCATACAAGAGAAGAAATCAAGGTGAAAATGCTAAATAAGATTACGTTTGCGAAACCAAGAAATACAAGCGCGGCATATGTCGACCAGACCACCGTCTGGCATATGCCAGACGTCATCATGACAGTTTGTCGTTCTCTTGTGTCGGCCACCAAGCCCCCCATGACACCGGAAACCAGCTTGATGAGCATTGAGGCAGAAGCGATGCATCCCGCAGCATATGAATCTGCCCCAAGCCCACGAGCCGCAAGCATGATATAGATCGGTTGCAGTGAAATCGCCGCCATGGCGGCGGCATCGGAGACAAACCAAGCAGACATCGGCTTCATGAATCGGACTCCATCACGCAAACCATCTAAAGGCATGCGACAGAAAGTAGATTCGGCTGGTCGGCTCCAAGCCATCATGCGAGTCCTCTATCTTCTGCCATTTATCGAATAGCTTGTCGATATCGGAGGCAAGCTCCTTCATCTCGTCCTGCGTAAGCTCAAATACGGCATCATGACGTTTTTCACATGTCGACGGCTCGATCCTCTCCTCCGCTTGCCATTCCAAGTAGCGTTTGTAGACCTCATCATAGGCAGCCTGTTCCTGTCGTTGATAACTTTCCGCCACATCCGAAGCGTCGAGTTTTGGTCTCTTTCCGCCACAGCGTGCCTTCCACCAGCTTTTTCGCTTGTCGCCATCGGGAGAATCTGCCTTCTCAACCAACCCAGCCGATTCAAGGATAGAGACATGGTAGCTCACCGATCCAACCGGCACCGAAAGCGTGTCGCAAATCTGGCCAACCGTTTTTTTGCCCTCAACGCGTAACAGCAAATAGATTCTCATGCGCAAATCGTTAGATAGAGCCTTGATCTCGCTCGTTTCTGGCATTCGTGCCCCAACCTTTCTGCAATCCACAACGCCCACACTATACCACAAATAATTTTGTAATAATTTTCTTGTATTCTTTTACCGATGCGACTATAGTCCGTTTCGACGCGCGCCATGACAAATCAAAGCAAACTAAGGAGATCAACATGACTATCGCGGAAACCGAAATTGTCGAAATCGTAGTCTCGACGGACTCGAAGCAGCCGGATTCAATTAATAACTGCATCTGCTTCTAGTAGGTAGCTTGGGGGCCCGCCGATGAGTAGCGAATATAGATGGTCAAATTTTGCCGTAGTCGGACAAAACCGCTATCTGCATAAAGGCATACCTCACAGAATGCTATATCACTCGGCAGGCCCCTCCCTTTTGCTTATCAAGGACAGCGAGTATCAGGCTATCGATAAAGCCCTTCCAAAGCCCTCTGATTTAACAGTATTCAAGGTCCTTCTAAAACGAGGGATTATTCGAACCGATCCTCCCCGCACTGAAAGTTCACACATAGTTAGTCGTTTATTTCATCCAGATAGGCACAACGCAGCATTCGCGATAATGACAACTAATGACTGCAACATGCGCTGCGGATATTGCGGTCAGTGCCACCGGAATGTTGATATGAGCAAAATTGGCTGCGAGGAAGTCGCTGACCATATCATCAATTCGGCGAAAAGAAATAATCTATCGAATATCAATCTTCGCTGGTATGGAGGCGAACCCCTCCTAAACCCCCAAGCAATTTTCGAAATATCAGATAGGATTGAAAGGGCTTCTCGGTGTCTGGGGTTTTCATTCGATAGCGAAATGGCAAGCAACGGGACTCTCCTATCAACAAATCTAATCAAGAAACTGGCAAAAGATGCACACCTCGCAAAACTCGATATAACCCTGGATGGGTTTCAAACCGACCATGATTTAAGCAGGCCTCTGCTATCAGGAAAACCTTCATATGAGCGCATCAAGGCCGAACTGTATAACATCTCGATGTTGGACTTGAATCAGCTCAATCTCTTAATTACGATTCGTGTGAATATAACGAACCGCAATTATGACAAAATAGACAAACTAGTGTCTGATTTAGGCTTTATTTCCCACGACAAGCATTTTTCGATTCAATTCATGCCCGTATATGAGTGGGGCGTCAATAGTAGGAACTATCGTCCCAACAGGTCTGTTGTTAATCAATCGATTGTTCAATGTCTGGCGCAGGCAAATCAAATGGGCATTCAAGTCGAGCTGCTGCCGCTTCAAAGACTCAATGCCCCCTGCATAGCGTCAACGACTATGGCGGAATTAATTTCAGTTGAAGGTGATATCTACAGCTGTACTGAGTATCCCCTGTCCTTGAACGATCACAAAAGCCATATACTCGGCAACATCAAAGAATGCAATTCACTGCCCCGTAATACAGATGAGCTTGATTGCTATCATCTTCTTCTTGCAGACAGCAATTGCAGCAGATGCCCGTTCTTTCCTGTTTGCGGAGGAGGGTGTCCACGTAAGCAGATTGCGCATACCTTCGAATGTCCAAACTACAAAACCACTTTTTCGGAGAGGTGCAATCTGATTGCGAGCAAATTGGGTCTCGAAATAATCCCACGTGGCGCCGCGGCTTCAACATTCATGCCGAAGCCCTGATCACACTAATCGACATCATCAGCGATCCCAAGCGACCTACGTGGCGCAGATCACGGTGCCTGTTACTATTCCCAAATAAAAACCTCCGGAAAACATCAACCTTTCCGGGAAGTTTTTTCTAATCGTTATCGAGCTTTGCCTCAAGATCATCGAGGGCCTCAAAGGCATCACGCGCCGTCCCGGCAGCGTGCTCCCGCTCAGCGACAGCGATGCGAACCATTAGACGGGCCTTGGTCTGCTCCTGAACCATCAGGTCGTAGTCCTCAGGTCGGAGTATGACAACGGAGTGGTACCTTCGACCGCCTGGCCGCGTAGGGCCGGCGGGAGCAACGGGACGGTGCGGGTTCATTCTTCTGGAATGGGAAACGCCCGGATGAACTCTGCGGGCGAGAAGGTCTTGATGGTCGAGCGCACAAAGGCAGCGCGATCGCGCGTGATGATAAAGTCCACACCGGCTCGCTCGGCCATCGCACGGATGCAGCCGTCCTCAAAGTCCGGCTCATCGGAATAGGCTGAGGAGGCGCAAGCTTCTTGGTCGAGAGGCTCTACCGAGTAGCTCTTAAGGCAGTCGCGCACCACCTCGCGGGCGCGTGCCCCCCCTGCCTGTTTGGTGAGAATGTAGTACGCGTCCTTGAGGGAGCAGGCCGAAACCACACCTTCGATAAGCCCTACGTCAACGAGCCCCTTGATCGTTTGCGCCGCCGCATGCTCTGGCCGGCCCGGAAGTACGCAGTCGAGTAGAAAATTGGTATCGAGAAATGCCCTCATAGGTAGCGCTCCCTCGCGACACGCTTTTCATCTTCAACCGTCATCGTATCGAGCGGCGTTCCCTTTGGCATTTTGGCCACGATATCGAGATACTCCTGGTAGCCCTCATCCTCCGCGAGCATCTCGCGAATCTCCTTCCAGGTGATCTTGGGATGCCACATCGTACCCACGTCGCGCTTGGGCTTACCCGTGCCGCGCGGCGGCTTTGCGCCCCCAAGCTCATGGGCAGCGTCATATTCCACTGCAACCGGGCCTTGATAGTCGAGCGGCACGATCTTGAACAACGGCTTGCTCCGCTTGAAGACCACAACTTCCTCGCCCTCATTGGCAACCTTTTCGGCCACCTGCGTAAGGTTTTGGCGCAGTTCCGAAAACGCGACGGTAACCATAGCGGCTCCTCTCAACATATATCTTCGCTGCTTAGTATACACGTTAATGTTAATGTTAGTGTATATAAAAATCACCACAATGGGGGCAATCAACCATTACGGGCACCTCTGCTTTGTATGAATCTCTTATCGCTCCGAGACGGTACCGATCCGCAGGATCACCCTCAGCAACCTACATGACGCAGATCACGGTGTCCGTCACCGCACCCAAATAAAAACCTCCCGGAAAGTATCAGACTTTCCGGGAGGTTATCCAATTTGATTATCGGCACCTTAAGCCTGGGTCACCTCACCAGTAGCTAAGATCTGCTCGAGCGCGTCCTCGTCCAGCACGGGCACGCCCAGCTGCTCGGCTTTGGTGAGCTTGGAGCCTGCTTTGGGGCCGGCGACCAGATAGCTCGTCCTCTTTGACACGCTACCCGAAACCTTGGCGCCGAGCACCTTGAGCGCCGCGCCCGCCTCGTCGCGAGTGCGGTTGACGAGCGTGCCGGTGAGCACGAAGGTCAGACCCGCGAGCGGTTGTGCATCGGCGAGCTCGCCCGCCACGCCCGCGTCGGCTGCGGCTTGTGCATGCGCGGCGCCCAAGTCGACCTCGAGCGACAGGCCCGCCTGGTGCAGGCGCTCCAGCACGGCAAGGTTTTCGGGCACGGCCAGGAACTGCTTGACGCTCGCCGCAATCTTGGGACCGATGCCCTCGCACTCGGCGATATCCTCTTCGCTCGCCAAGATGAGCTTGTCAATCGACAGGAATCGCTCGGCAATGACCTCGCCCACACTCTTGCCCACGTGGCGGATACCCAGGGCAAACAGCACGCGACCGAGTGGCTGGCTCTTGGACTTGTTGAGCTCGGCGATGATTTTCTCGGCCGTCTTGAGGCCTACCGGAATGGGATCGCCCTTCTTAACGCCCTTTTTGCTATTGGTGCTCGCGTACACGCGCCCCGTATCCAGGCCTGCGATGTCATCGACCGTGAGCTGGTAGAAGTCTGCGACATCGTGGATCAGGCCGGCAGCGATCATCTTGTCGACGATCTCGTCGCCCAGGCCATCAACGTCCATGCAGCCGCGGCTCACCCAGTGGAGCAGGCGCTCCTTGAGCTGCGCCGGGCAGTCAATGGACACGCAGCGGTAGGCGACCTCGCCATCCTCGTGGACCACGGGGCTGCCGCACACGGGGCAGACCTCGGGCATGTGCCAGTCGACCGAATCGGCCGGACGCTTATCGAGCACCGGGCCCACGACCTCGGGGATTACGTCGCCCGCCTTGTGCACGATGATAGTGTCGCCCTCGCGCACGTTTTTGCGGCGGATCTCGTCGATGTTGTGCAGCGTGGCGCGCGCGATGGTGGAGCCGGCAACCGTCACCGGGTCGAACTCGGCGACCGGCGTGAGCACACCGGTGCGGCCCACCTGGATGCGAATTTCGCGCAGGACGGTCTGCTTTTCCTCGGGCGGGAACTTAAAGGCAATGGCCCAGCGCGGCGCGCGGGCGGTAAAGCCCAGGTCGAGCTGCTGCTGGAAGCTGTCGACCTTTACGACCACACCGTCGATGTCGTAGTCCAAGTCACCGCGATGCTCGAGGGCCTGGGCGCAGAACTCGTGGACCTCGGCCGGCGTGGCGCAGCGTGCCACGTTGGGGTTGACGCTAAAGCCGGCGCTGCGCAGCCAGTCCAGAAACTCGCGCTGGCTGTGGACGTGCAGCGGATCGGTATCGGCGATGGCGTAGATAAAGGTGGCCAAGTCGCGACGCGCCGTGACCTTGGGGTCTTTTTGGCGCAGGGATCCTGCAGCAGCGTTGCGCGGGTTGGCAAAAGGGTCGCGGCCCTCGGCATCGGCCTCGTCGTTCAGGCGCACAAAGCTGCCCTTGGGCATGTAGACCTCACCGCGCACCTCAATGGTGCGCTCGCGGTCGGCACCCATGTGGGCGAGCGCCGGCTCG
Source organism: Coriobacteriaceae bacterium AM04S-08 (assembly GCA_027663555.1). Classification (GTDB taxonomy): domain Bacteria; phylum Actinomycetota; class Coriobacteriia; order Coriobacteriales; family Coriobacteriaceae; genus Collinsella. Next base: position 25,153 of record JAQDHS010000020.1, read on the forward strand.
GACAGGTGCATGGGCACATCCTTGATGGTGCGCACGTTGAGCGACACATCCTCACCCGTGGTGCCATCGCCACGTGTGGCCGCACGTACGAAGGTTCCGTTTTGGTAGGTAAGCGCGACGCCCAAGCCGTCAATCTTGAGCTCGCAGGTATAGGTGACGCTGCCGGCACCGAGCGCATCCTCGGTGCGCTGGAGCCATGCGTCGAGCTCGTCCAGATCCATGGCATCGTCCATGGAATACATGCGTGCCATGTGCGTGACCGGCGTAAACTGCTCGCTCACGTAGCCGCCCACGCGCTGGGTATAGCTGTCGGGCGTCACCAGGTCGGGATAGGCCGCCTCGATCTCCTGCAGCTCAACGAGCATTTTGTCGAAGGCGGCGTCCGTGATCTCGGGCGCGTCGAGCATGTAGTAGCGATAGGCGTGGTAATCGAGCTCGTGGCGCAACTCAGCCGCGCGCACGGCGGCCTGGGCATGGGCGTCGGCCGGTGCAGCGGCATCCGCGCTCGCGGGCGTTTCGGTATCGATGTCCACGCCGTCACCAAACAGGCTCGATTGCTCCATAGCGGCACTCCTTCGCTCGATTTCAAACGGATACAAGAGTACCACCGGTCACCATGGCGCCGAATAACCCTTTCGAACCGCACCGAATCGGCAACCGCCAGACTGGGGTGGATCGCGCGATTAAACCATGCCCTTGCCAGTTCTAAATGATCCGTTTTCCTCCGTCTCCAAGGGATCATCGCGAAAAGAGGGGCTGTCCCGCGCTGGCGGAACAGCCCCTCTGGCTTCGACATGTGCGATACAGCTCGTTAGAAACCCTGGCCGTTGCCCTGACCCTGGCCCTGCTGGCCAAGCAGCTCCTCCAGATACTGGCGCAGCTGCTCGTCGGTAATACCGCCGTTGCCGGTATCGGTCGCGCTGTCGTTCTGCTGCTGGTTCTGTAGCTCCTCGTCGGAGCCCAGCTCAACCGTGACCTTCTTCTCTTCCTTGCCGCGCATGAGCGTGATCTCGACCTTCTCGCCCACCTCGTGGCTGCGCAGCGCGATGATCAGGCCGTCGGCGCTCGAAATCTCATCGTCGCCCAGCTTGGTGATGACGTCGCCCTCCTGAATGCCGGCCTTGGCGGCAGGACCATCCTCAACGACGCTCGCCACATACGCGCCGCTATCGGTGCTCAGCTTGTTGGTGCGGGCGTTAAGCGCATTGACGCTCGAAAGCGTAGCGCCCATGTACGGATGCACCGGCGTCTTGCCGTCAATAATCTGGTCGGCAATGTTCTTGGCGTAGTTAACGGGAATGGCAAAGCCCACGCCCGAGCTGGAGCCCGAGTAGCTCTCGATGAGCGAGTTGATGCCCACCAGCTCGCCGTTGTCGTTGACGAGCGCGCCGCCGGAGTTGCCCGGGTTGATGGCGGCATCGGTCTGGATCATGTTGGCATAGATGGTGTTACCGTTGGTAGAGCTCATGGCCGTGGAGCGATACAGCGCCGACACAATGCCCGTGGAGACAGACTGCTCGTTGCCGAAGGGCGAACCGATCGCCATGACCCACTCGCCCACGTTGAGCTTGGAGGAGTCGCCGATCTCGATCGGCGTGAGCTTGGAGGCGTCGGCGTCCTTGAGCTTGATGACGGCCAGGTCGCTCGAGGCATCGTTGCCCACGAACTCGGCCTCATAGGTGGTGCCGTCGTCCATGGTCACCACGTACTGGTCATAGCCATCGACCACATGGTTGTTGGTGAGGATGTGGCCCTCGGTATCGAGCACAACGCCCGAGCCGACGCTGCCCGAGTTGTCCGACTCGTCGGCAGACTGCGAAAGCGAGCCATTCTGGCTGCCGCTCGAAGTGGCGGTAATGGAAACCACGGAGGGCAGGGCCTTGGCAGAAACGGCCTCGGCCAGCGTAGTGTCCTCGGAATCGATGGTGATCTTTTGCGTCGATGAACCCGAAGCACCCGCCGTCACGGCATTCTTGCCGCCACCGATATCGAGCGTGCCGCTCATAATGAGCGCGATGACCAGCAGGGCGCCGCAGGCACAGCCGGCAAGCGCCGTAATAAAGATCGGCAGCTTTTTGGTCTTGGTCTTGACCACCGTGTGCTTGTTCACGACCTGCTGACCGCCTAGCGGCTGGCCGGTCTGTGTGTCGTAGGCCTGCACGTAAGGAATGTTGTTGCCATCGGCAGGCGTCGATTCCACCTGCACACGCGGCTGCTGTTGGGTCTCGCCGGCGTTGCCCGCATCCTGGGGACGCTGGGAATCGTACTCGCTCATAGCTGCGATCCTTTCGTCAAATAACCAAAGGCCCGCCAAACATGTGGCGGGCCATCATTGTTCACGTTGAGTTGTACCCCAATATGCGGGCGTACGTGTACGAGAACGCAATCTTTTAGGAAGGCTTAAGTTCTGCTGCAAACTCGAAAGAAACCCGCACCTGCGTCAAAACCACCACAAAGGTGCCTGTCCCCTTTGTGGTGGAAATCTAGTCCTTAAACAGATAGCCCACGCCGCGGACGGTGGTGATGTGCGCCGCGATCTGCGGGCCCACCTTGGAGCGGATGCGTCGGATGTGCACGTCGACGGTGCGCGTGCCGCCGCAGTACTCAAAGCCCCACACGCGGTGCAGCAACACCTCGCGGCTGTAGGCACGGTTGGGGTGTGTTGCCAAAAAGCTCAGCAACGAGTACTCCATCAGCGTCAGGTCAATGGGCTCGTTATCGAGCGTCACCTGGTAGGTAGCCAGGTTGATCTCGAGGTTATCGATATTGAGCACATCGTCGGCGGTAACGGTCTCCTCCTCGCCCATCAGGCGCTGCGCGCGAACCTTGAGCTCATTGGGCGTCGCCGTGGGGCATACAAAGTCGGCATGCGCGTGATTGGGCAGGCGCAAGGTACCGAGTGCCTCGTCGTCGACGATCACCAACATGGGGACGCCACCACGATCGTCAAGCCACTTGGCAATCTGATCGATGCGGTCGCTGCGGATGCCATCTGAATCGAGAATCAGCAGGTCAAAGTCGTGCGCCGCAGTTGGCGAATCGGGGGTTGCCAGGCTCACCTCGACACCCAGGGTAGTCGTCAAGCTGCGGGCAAACTCGTGGAAGCGCGTCGTGCGCGCCATGAACAGGGCACTCTTTTCGGACATATCGGCCTCCAAAGAAATGAGCTCAATCGTACTGGAACAACCCAGCGCGATTAGGAGTTCGCCAGGTAGTGCTTGATCTCCCACTCGGTGATCGTGGACTCAAACTTATGCCACTCGTCGCGCTTCTTTTTGAGGAAGAAACTGTGGATGTGCTCGCCGAGGGCATCCTTCATAAACTGCGAGTCCTCAAACACGTCGAGCGCCTCTTTGAGCGAGCGCGGCAGCGGCGTGTAGCCGGCCTCGACCATCTGACGGTCGGTAAGCTTGAGCGTCTCGGCCGTGGCCTCGGGCGGGAGCTCCAGCTTGCGCTCGATGCCATCCAGACCAGCCGCCAGCGTAACGGCGTTGACCAGGTACGGATTGGCCATGGGATCGGGACTGCGCAGCTCGATGCGCGTGGACAGCTGCTTGCCGGGCTTGTAGACCGGAATGCGGACCATGCTCGCGCGGTTGCGCAGGCCCCACGTGGCGTACTGCGGCACGGAGTCGCCACCCGTGGTGATGCGCTTGTACGAGTTGACCGTGGGGTTGGTGATGGCGCTGATCTCGCGCGCGTGCGCCAGGATGCCGGCCATGTAGTGCTTGGCGATATCGGAGAGATGGTACTTCTCGTCGTCCTCGCCCCAAAAGACGTTGTTGCCGTCGTGGTCGAATAGCGACTGGCACAGGAACATAGCACTGCCGTCCTCGCCTGCCAACGGCTTGGGCATAAAGGAGGCGTGGCAACCGCTCTCGTAGGCCTGCTGCTTAATGATGAGTTTAGCCGTGGTGATGGCGTCGGACATGCTCAGGGCCTCGGCGTGACGCAGGCTCATGCCATGCTGCGAGCGACCGGCGGCGTGGAAGGTGTACTCCACGGGCACGGACATCTTCTCGAGCGTGAGGACCGTGTTGCGACGCAGGTCGCGAGCGGCATCGCTCACCGAAAGATCGAAGTAGCCCACGTTGTCGAGCGGCTCGGGGGTGTGCTCGTCGGGGAAGTAATAGTACTCCAGCTCGGCGCCCACGTTGAGCAGATAGCCAGCCTTCTCAGCCTTGCGGAACATGCGGCGCAGGGCATCGCGCGGGTCGCCAGCGAACGGTTTGCGATCGGGAGTGCACACATCGCAGAACACGCGGGCGACGCCGTTGTGGCTCGGGCGCCACGGCAGGATCTGGAAGGTCGAAGCATCGGGGAACGCCAGCATGTCGGCTTCCTCGGGCGTGGCAAAGCCCTCGATGGCGGAGCCGTCAAAGCCGATGCCCTCCTCAAAAGCGACCTCGAGGTCCTCGGGGCTAATGGCAAAGTTCTTGAGGCGGCCGAGAATGTCGACAAACCACAGACGCACAAAGCGGATGTCACGCTGCTCTACAGAGCGGAGTACGTAATCGATGTTCTGCTGGTTCATGTCGCTCCCCTTTCTTTCGGGCGGGTTTCGACTGGTCTATATCGCAGATACTATCGCAGAAAAATGTTTCCGCAGGGTTAAAGCGTATCAAGCGCTCAAAAAACGTGGGCGCGGAGGCCGTTGCGAACGAGCGGCTAGCGCGAGGTCGAAGCGCGGTGCTCGATGCGACCGGGGATCTCTATGCGCTTGGGAGCCAGCCTTGCGGCCTCGCCCACCGTGGTGGTGACCACATCGATGCGCTCGGACAGACGCTCGACCACGCGCTCGGCGATGGCGAGGGTGTCCTGCGCGGCCGTGGTCACGCCGCCAAAGAGCACATGGTTCCAAGGGTAATCGTCAAATGTCGCGATCTTGAGCCCAGCCGGCAACGAAGGTCCCAGCTGTGCCAGCGCCTCGGTCAGACGTAGGAAGACCAAGCCGTTGACGGCGATAAGGCCGAGCTTTTTACCTGCGTTGTCGCGAATAGTCTCGTCTAAGCGACCAACGCCCGTGGCACCGCCGTCGGCCAGGGTGACGACCTCGCCGGCCAGGCCGCGACGCGAGAGCTCGTCGGCAAAGGCCTCGGCGCGCTCGCGACGCACGGGGCTGTCGTCGCTTGCCTCGGTGAGCAGGCACAGACGTTCGCTGCCCGCAGCGGCCAAGGCGTCTACCAGGCCAGCGACCAGCTCACGGTTGTTGGAGGTCACCAGATCAATGCCACCAGCGGCAACGTCGCGGTCGAGCAGCACGACGGGCAGGCGCCCCGCGGCTGCGGCGATCGCCTCGTCGTTGCCGCCGCAGGTATTGACGACCAGACCGTCCACGCCGGCATCGATAAGCCTGGTGAGCGACTCCGCTTCCTTGGCAGGGTCGTTGCCGCTAATGGCCGTCATGAGCGAGCAGCCGCGCGCGGCGGCGCTGGCGGAAAGGCCCTCGAGCATGGCGCTGGAAAACGGATTGGCGATGTCGGCCAGGATCACGCCGATGAGGTTGGTGCGCGAGCTGCGCAGATTGCGCGCGGCGGCACGCGGACGATAGCCGGTGCGCTCAATGACCTCAGCGATGCGAGCACGGGTTTCCTCGGTCATCTGTCCGGGGCGGTTGTTGAGATAGCGCGAGACCGTGGCTGGGCTCACGCCCGCCTCGGCGGCAATGTCTTTGATTCTCATCTGCGCCATAGCGCACCCCGTTTCCCAATCTCGGCAGCCTTTGCCATTTTAGGCATTTTTTTAAAAATCTCGCTTGCAAAACGTTGTAGGTGAGCAGCATCGTTTTTGCGTCTCGAGCAGATGCGGTGATGGGCTAGATAGACGAGTCTTTGGACAGCTCAAAGTAGTCGGGATGCAAGGCGATAACCGGGCCCTGCTCCTCGGGCATCAGGTGCAAGTGCGTCTCCGCTAGATAGCTCGCCGTGTCGGTATCGCCCCTCTTAATGGCCTCGAGAATCCGGCGATGCTGCCGACGAATCGGCTCCCAATCCAGATCCTGCGACACCATACGCAACCAGTTATATCGCTCAAAATGCGTATTGACGCTCTTCATCCAATCCCACAACATATGGCGGCCGGCAATCTCAAAACACGTCTCATGAAACAGGTTATCCAAGTCGAAAAAGCGACGCGTTTCGCGATGGTCGAGCGATTCGGACTCGGCAAGAATCTGCTCAAGCCGCTGCTTTTGCTCGGGCGTGGCGGCAGAGCAGCATTTAATAAGCACGCTTCTCTCGAGTTTCTCGCGCAAGAAGCAGGCGTTCTCGGCGTGCTCCATGCTGATTTTTGAGACATAGGTGCCGCTTTTGGGACGCGTTTCCACCAGCTCCTGCTCGCGCAGGCGCACAAACGACTCGCGAATGGGCGTGCGCCCGATTCCTGTCTCCTTTTCCAGACCAATCGCCGAAAGGCGCGTGCCGGGTTTGAGCTCGGCATAGATAATCTTGGAGCGCAATGCGTTATATGCCTGATCTTGCAGGCTCTGATAATGCTGGTGTTGTTCCATAAAGCCCTCGAATGAAGCTCACGGTTTGTCGAATTCCACCACGTAATACTATCGCATCGACACGCCCCGGCTCCCAATCAGTCTTTTTGGGACGGGGCTCTTTTAGCTACCCTGGCCCGCAGATCGGCCCCCTTGCCACAAAAGTGGCCCATCTACTACGCTAACACGGATAGCCTCGGCCATACCGAAAACCGTGAAAACAAAACCGCAGGTAGACAGCTTGTCGATTTTCGAAAAAGTCGACTATGGTTGGCCCCTGCGGCTTAAACGTAGTAGATAGGCCCTTTTCGTGACGCAGCACTACCGCACCCCAAATTGGCACCCCGAGCCTGTTATAAGTTGCTGTGAAATACGGACGGTTGATAATCAAGGCGCGCTATACGGCTTGCCATATTTCACTATACTTTGCTGTACGTCGCTATACTTTGCTATAACTTGACAATAATCGGCCCGTTACCATCCGGGATATAACGGACCCCAAGCCAACGCTGGCTTGGGGTCCGTCTTGTACCATGGCTCTTTTGGACTATGAGCGCTCGTATTTCGTGGCCCGCCCGGTTCCCTGCCTTACGATTGCATTCCGTTCAAGCAGAGATTCGAGTGCCGCCAACGTCCGCATGCGGCTCAGCCCCGTCTGTTTTTCAATCTCGCTTCGCGACATAATTCGCCCGCCCGACAAGGCATTGAGAACCTGGATCTCTTCCTCGGACCCTTCAAAGGCATCGGTAGCGGGCAATGTGACGGCCACCGTGCCGCCGCGAACATCAAAAATTGGTTGATTGATCGAATCGCGATAGGCACGTCTAATGCGCGCGATTCCCGTGCCAAATTTCTCGATGTAATCCAGCTTTAAAAAGACCTCGGCGACAATTGGGTTTCTGAGCACGGATATCTGCCCATACAGGTATTGTTCCGTCGTCAAACCGGCAGGCAGTGATCCGGGCGAAGTCACAACAACACGATCGTCGTACAAGGCAATTTGAACATTCGCTCGAACGTCCCACGTCCGATGCACCAAAGCGTTTGCAACAGCTTCGCGGAATGCCTCAAGAGAAATTCGATCGGTTTGGACGCGCTCCATCCCTTCGATACGCTCAAAACGGTAGTAGCGTGCAAACATAGCCACCGCCCTGTCCACCTGCTCAATTGCGGATACATTTGTCGCCGTCTCACGGTCCAAGATCACATCCTCGGTATCGCCAAAACGGACGCAGTCGATGCCCGGAAAATCATTCTTATCCGCCAAAATCGCCGCAGCGTTGGTATAGCCATCTTTGCCGAGCAAGCGAAGCGTGCGCATAATATCCGGCGTTAGCTCGGAAATGCCGAGATGTTCAACACACTTATGCTCGAGCGTGTGAAAACTCAAGTCCTGGCGAGCCGACGTGAGCGCGTCGAACGTTACGTTGCTGCCTTCGAGCGTCAGCCTGCCATACTCAAACCGGTCGACCTCCACCGTTGCCGAATCGTTTCGCCTGTAGGCCTTTCCCTTGCTTCGATAGGGTTTGTCCTGGCCCTCATAAACCGTAAGGATTACGGTCCCGTGTTTCTCATCGGGCTCGAGCGTGTAACGGGGAGCGGGATCCAAGCTGTCATTAATCATGTTCTCGATGCGGAGACACTCTGCGACCGGATCTGCAAGGCCGACAGCCACGCCCTCGTCATCAACGCCAAACTCAATCTTGCCCGTCCCGTAGTTTGCATAGGCGCTCACCGTTTTAAGAAACGTCGGCGTAACGCTTTCCTCGTATTCGACTGTAGGGCTCTCTCTAACAACCATATGCACAACCCTCTCGTTTCGTACCATTCATAAGCGTATTATAAGACGAAAGCCGTTTGCGTACTGATTTATCAAAGACGCAAATGGTTTTCGTCTGTATTTGCGTACGGAATTAAGACGCATTATTTCGCTTTCGTATGGCTCAATACCGGACACAGACTGTTTTCGTCTGTCAATACGTCTGCAATCCAAACGAAAAGAGCCCCGAGCTCGTATGAACTCGGGGCTCTTTGTGCCGCACACCTATGAGAGGAGAAATTCGATGCGTACGGGCGCTATTCCATGAAGCCGCAATGGTGCGATGGGGCCAGGTTTACATGCACCAAGTTGATGCAAAGTAACCTGTCCCCACGCAACAAGGGGTTGACTAGAGCTCGCAGGCAACCTTGTAGCCATCGCCGATGGCGTCGCGGATGTTGCCGCACTTGTTGGCATCGCCCAGCACGTGGGTGGCAACACCGGCTGCAGCCAGGTCGTCGGCCAGCTTGGTATTGGGACGATAGCCCATGGCAAGCACCAGCGTATCGGCACCTGTGATGGTGTGGACCTCTCCGTCCTTCTCGTAGCTGATGGTTTCCTCGGTGATCTCGGTCACCTTGGCCTCGGTCAGCACGTGGACACCCTTGGAGAGCATGCGCGTGATGAGCACCGCGCGACCGGCGCCGCCCTCGTTGGCGGCGAGCGTCTTGGTCATCTCGATGACGGTGACATCGCGATTGGCCGGCGACAGGTCGTTGACCAACGGGGCCAGGTAATCGGCCGCCTCGCAGCCAACGGTGCCGCCACCCACGATGACGATCTTCTTGCCCGGGAAAGCCTTGCCACCCAGCAGGTCGTCAGCCGTCATAACCTGCTTAAAGCCCTGCATGAAGGCCGGAGCGATGGGCTCGGCGCCATAAGCCAGGACAACCTCGTAACCTGCGTAGTCGCGCTGAATGTCCTCGGCCGAAAGCTCGGTGCCAAATACGCACTTCACACCAGCCTCAGCAAGACGGCGGTACTGATACTTGATCACGCGGGTGAGCTCCTGCTTTGCCGGCGGCACGGCCGCGATGCGCATCTCGCCGCCCGGCTCATCCTGCTTGTCCACGAGTACCACGTTGTGGCCGCGCTTGGCGGCAATGTAGGCTGCCTCCATGCCCGCAGGACCAGCGCCCACAACCAGTACATTCTTGGCCTCGGCGGCAGGCTCGTAGCCGGCCTCGTCGCGCTCCACGTCCGGGTTGACGGTGCAGGAGATGCGCTTGCCAAACATGATGCCGTTCAGGCAGCGCAGACAACCGATGCAGGGACGGATCTCGTCGGCGTTACCGGCAGCCGCCTTGTTGCAGAACTCGGCATCGCACAGATTGGCGCGACCCATCATACAGATGTCGGCAGCGCCGTCCTCAATCAGCTCCTCGGCAATCCAAGCCTCGTTGATGCGGCCGACGGTGGCGACGGGAATGTTGACGTGCTTTTTGATCTCGCGCGAGCAGGCGGCGTGCGAGGCTTGCTGCGTGCCGGCGGCGGGAATCGCAGATCCGCGCTTGATGGTGGTGCCGCCCGACACGTGAATCATGTCGACGCCGGCCTTCTCCAGACGACGTGAGACATAGATCATGTCGTTGAGGGTCAGGCCGCCATCGGTGTACTCATCGCCCGAGATGCGGACGTCGATGATAAAGTCCTTGCCGCAGCGCTCGCGAATCTCGGCGATAACCTCGAGCAAAAAGCGCATGCGAGCGTCGAGCGAGCCGCCATACTCATCCGTACGCTTGTTGTAGAGCGGGGTCAAAAAGCCGCCGAGCATGCCGTGGGCGTGCGCCGCATGGACCTCGACGCCATCGACACCGGCCTTCTGCATACGCACGGCAGCGTCGCCAAACTGATGCGTGAGCTCGTGAATCTCATCGACCGTGATGGGGCGCGGCGCCTCGCGGGCATAGGACGGGCCCACAAAGGACGGAGCGATCAGGCGCGGCGTGCCCGGGATGTTAAAGGCCATGTAGGCGGGGTGGAAGAGCTGCGGCATGATCTTGCAGCCATACTCGTGGACGGCTGCGGCGAGCTTTTCCCAGCCGGGGATAAACGTGTCGTCGTAGCAGCACATATCGCCCGGCAGATAGGTATAGGTGGGCTCGACCGTCACGACCTCGGTGATGATGAGACCCACGCCGCCCTTGGCGCGGGCACGGTAATGATCGACCAAGTCGTCGGTCACATAGCCGTGATCGGCCAGGTTGGTAGATACCGGCGGCATAAAGACGCGGTTCTTGACCTCGGTCGTACCGACCTTGATCGGGCTAAAGAGCATCGGGTAGGCGGAGGACTCCATGCAGGTTTCCTTTCGATTGAGCCGCTCGGCGGCAGTTACTGACGTACCTATCGTAGCAGTAACTGCGCAGCACCCGACAGATCGCAGATTGCACGGCACTCGTCAAAAGGAGAAACAGAGACGTCCCCGTTCACCTTATTTGATACCGCGGCCCAAGTCTTCGGCGATTTTGTCTACGCCCTTAAGTGCGGCGCAGGTCTTTTTGTTGGAGCAATGTCCTGTGCAAACGCCACCTTGAGCACAGTCGGCGCAGGTGCCCTTGCGATAAATGCGCACGCACACGGCGACAAACGCAATGCCGATAACAGCCAGTACAACAATATCGATAGGTGCCATAGCAAGCCTCCTCTAGTTAACCACCACTTACTTTACCCCATTCTCCACCTGCCAAAAAGGGACAGGTATATTTTGGTCGGTTTTATCTGCGGAAACGCCACATCTCCCTCACCAAAAAGCCCGAGTGTCGCTGGGACACCCGGGCTCGTGGAAAGGGGCTGATCCTTATTCGGACTTAAGCGGAAACTGCAGCGGAAGCGGTGTTGGTCTCGTCCTCGTCGGTCCAAGCGTACTTAGGCATGGGACGGAAGATCTGGAAGAGCATCGCCACCAGCAGCACGATGGCCACAACCGTCCAGATACCAAACTGTCCAAGAACAAACAGATTGTAGAACTGGTTGATGAACAGGCCGATGACCCAGGCAAAGGCGCATTCGTAGCCAATGGCGATAGCGGTCCACTTGCCGGAGTCCATCTGGTTGCGGATGGTACCCATGGCGGCAAAGCACGGAGCGCACAGCAGGTTGAAGGCGCCAAAGGCAACGCAAGCGCCCATGGTCGGGAACATGGCGGCAAACGCGGTCCACAGGCTCGGGTCGGTCTCGGCGGCGTCGGCAACGGACAGCAGCGAGCCGGCGGTGGCGACGACGTTCTCCTTGGCGACAAGGCCCGAGACGGTCAGTGCCGTGGCCTGCCAGGTGCTAAAGCCGAGCGGGGCGAAGATCCAAGCGACAAGGTTGCCGAGCATGGCAAGCACGGAGTAATCCATGAACTCCTCGGGGATGCCCTCCATCGCAGGCAGGAAGCCAAAGGAGCCGTTGTAGCTACCAAAGTTGGAGAGGAACCATACCACGACGGTGGAAGCGAAGATGACCGTACCGGCCTTCTTGATAAAGGCCCAGCAGCGCTCCCACACGTGCAGTGCCCAAGAACGGATCGCCGGGAAGTGGTAGGCCGGGAGCTCCATAACAAACGGCGTCGGGCGACCGGCGAAGAGCTTGGTCTTCTTGAGCATGAGGCCCGAAGCGATGACGGCAAAGACGCCCAGGAAGTAGAAGAGCGGGCTGATCCACGCAGCGGTGGTGGAAGAATCGCCGATGATGGAACCCATGAGCAGGGCGATGATCGGCAGTTTGGCGCCACAGGGAATGAACGTGGTGGTCATGACCGTCATGCGACGGTCCTTCTCGTTCTCGATGGTCTTGGTGGCCATGACGCCGGGGACGCCGCAGCCCGAGGACACGAGCATGGGGATGAAGGACTTACCAGACAGGCCAAAGCGGCGGAACACGCGGTCCATAATGAAGGCGACACGGGCCATGTAGCCGCAGTCCTCCAGGAATGACAGCATCACGAACAGCAGGAACATCTGCGGGACGAAGCCAAAGATGGCGCCCAGGCCGCCGACGATGCCGTCACAGACGAGCGAATCGACCAAGCCGCCGTCCTCGGTACCGCCCGCCACAAGGGCGTCGTGCACCACGGTGGTGATACCCGGGACATAGGGGCCGTACTGCGCAGGGTCGACCGAGTCGGCGTCGTCGCCCGCAGCCTCGACAGCCTCGTCGTAAGCATCGCGGCCCTGACCGAGCACATACCAGCCGTCGGTGCCGAAGAGCTGGTCGTTGGTAAAGTCGGTCACCGTGCCGCCCAGGGTGGAAACGGCAATGTAGTACACGCAGAACATGATGACCACAAAGATCGGCAGACCCAGGATACGGTTGGTAACCACGCGGTCGATCTTCTCGGAGGTGCTCATCTTGGCCGGAGCCTTGGTGAGGCACTCGTCGATGATGTGGGCAATGACGCCATAGCGCTCGCCGGTGATGATGGACTCGGCATCGTCGTCGCAATCCTGCTCGCACTGGGCGACCAGCTGCTCAACGCGATCGGCCTTCTCCTTGGTGAGGTTGATGAGCTTGCAGGCGTCCGCATCGCGCTCAAACAGCTTGACGGCGTAGTAGCGACGCTTGTTGGCGGGAACGCTCGCCGGCAGGTTGTTCTCGATGTGGGTCAGAACGTCCTCGATGGCGGAATCAAACTTATGCGCCGGCACGTCGGCCTTGGCAGCCGCCGACTTCTTGACCTGCTCAAAGAGCTCGTTGATACCCTTGTTCTTAAGGGCCGAGATCATCATGACCGGGCAGCCGAGCTTCCTGGAAAGCTTGTCCGTGTCGATCTTATCGCCGTTCTTCTCGACCAAGTCGGCCATGTTGAGGGCGACAACCACGGGCAGACCGGTCTCGATGACCTGAAGTGCCAGGTACAGGTTACGCTCCAGGTTGGTGGCGTCGACGACCTGGACGACCACATCGGGCTCGCCGCTCATGAGGTAGTCGCGCGAGCACTGCTCCTCAGGGCTGTAGGGGGAAAGCGAGTAGATGCCGGGGAGGTCCGTAATCGTGACGTTCTTGTCACTCAGGAGCTTGGCTTCCTTTTTCTCAACCGTGACGCCGGGCCAGTTGCCAACGTAGCCGTTGGCGCCGGTGATCAGGTTGAAAAGCGTGGTCTTGCCGCAGTTGGGGTTACCCGCCAGCGCGACATGGATCTGAGAATCCGCCATTCAATCCTTCTTCCTTGTGTGCCCGCGCTGCTTTCTCCGCGCGGGCTGGATAATGTGCTTCAACACTGCATTAATGAGTTAGAAAAACCTAACTTTATCTGCAGAAATATGTGCCGCCGGCCCTTACTGGACCTCGACGACGGCAGCCTCCTCCTTGCGGATGGAGAGCTCGTAGCCGCGCACGTTGATCTCGACCGGATCTCCGAGCGGTGCAACCTTTACGACCTTGAACGAAGTGCCCTTGATGAGCCCCAGGTCCATAAGGTGACGGCGAAGTGCGCCCTCGCCGTGAAGTTTGACGATGGTAGAGCTCTCGCCCACCTTAACGTCACCCAACGTCTTCATATTCTTTTCCCCCTTTCAGCTTTTATGGAATGCTGCGAACTAACCGACAGTCATGATGTGCATGGCGACCTTGGTATCGATGCCAAAGCGCGCGCCGAGCACGGTGACGATGATATTGGCGCCACTCGAGCTCACCACGTGAACCTCGTTGCCCTCGACAAAGCCGAGGTCCTTAAGGTGGTGCTTCATGTCCTCATTGCCCTTTACACGAGACACGTGCACGGTTTCGCCCGCTTTCACCATCGAAAGCGGCATGGCCGGCATCTGCGGTCCGCAAGACATGAGTGTGCTCCTAACGTCAGTTCGTCCTCAACATCGACGCAGCAAAAGTTAACCACGTCTATGTTCGCTACAGTAAACTAGCACGTGGCTAACTTTTTGGAAAGGGTCCCTATTCAGTTTTCGGAAAAGTTTCCTATATGCAACAAAGAAGGCACCGCAAAGACTGTCTCTTTGCGGTGCCTTGTCATACCAATTTATGCAACAGAGGGGGCTGCCCCTTTGCCACATTATTGCGGTTAAAGCGAGAGGTTTCTGATCGACGTGACGCAGGAGGCCTCATCCACGCCCGAAACGCGGAACACGATGTCTTCGCCACATTCGCCGTAGAGAGCCATGAGCCCCATCACATCGCGGCCGTCGGTATGGCGATCGCCGATGCTGACCGATACGTTGCTACGATGCTTGGCAATAATGTCATAGAGCAGCGCAACCGGGCGGGCATGCAATCCCAACGGATCTTTAATCGTCTTTGTAAACTCGACCATGTCCCCTCCCACGACGTCGCACATTCGGCCGGCAAACCCAGCCACGTGGTAGTTATTGTAGCGTTAGATGCTTGTCGAGACCCGCCAGAAGCTCGACTGGAAAGTGCGTCCCGTTATTTGGCTGGAGTCTGGGTCGCAGTTTCCCAAAGGGCCCTGTTTGGGAAACCGCAGCCCACTCTGGACGCAAATTCCGGGTCGCAGTTTCCGCTGAGCGGCCCTAGCGGAAAGCCCATCCCGCTCTGGGTGCAAATTCTGGGACACAGTTTCCGCGACGTCCGGTCACCCCATGCCCTCGCAACGCCCGCGCATAAAAAACAAGGGAAGGCACGCGTCCTTCCCTCGTTGCGGGCACAATGTAGCCGCTTGCCTACATCAAGCGCAGGCTGACGTCCTTGAGCTGGGCGCCAGAAACGGCACTCGGGGCGCCCGACATAAGGTCGGAGCCGCTGGCCGTCTTGGGAAACGCCATGACGTCGCGGATGGAGTCGGAGCCGGTGAGCAGCATGCACACGCGGTCCAGGCCCAAGGCGAAACCACCCATCGGGGGCGCACCAAACTTGAGGGCCTCCATGAGGAAGCCGAACTGCGACTCGGCACGCTCCTCGGTAAAGCCCAGGAGCTTGAGCATGGACATCTGCATCTCGGCGTTGTGGATACGCATACCGCCGCCGCCGGCCTCAAAGCCGTCCATGACAAAGTCGTAGGTGCAAGAACCGGCTGCCAACGGGTCGGCCTCGATCTTGGCGATGTCGGTCTCGGTCGGCAGGGTGAAGGGCTGATGCTCGGCTGCATAGGCCTTGCGATCCTCGTCCCAGTGGAACAGCGGGAAGTTGACGACCCACAGGAAGTCGTGGCCCTCGCGCTTGATCTCGAGCGCGTTGGCCATGTGGGAACGCATGCCGCCCAGAATCTCGTCGGAGAGCAGGCGCGGGCCGGCGGCGAACATCACAAGGTCGCCGGGCTCGACGTCCATGCGCTCACGCAGAGCCGCCATCTCCTCGTCCGAGAAGAACTTGACGATGGGGCTGTTGATGGAGCCGTCCTCGCGGAAGGCGATCCAGGCCAGGCCCTTGGCGCCAAACGTGGAGGCCACGCCGGCGAGCTTATCGATCTTGGCACGTGCCCAGGCACCGGCGCCCTTGGCGTTGATGGCCTTGACGACAGAGCCCTCCTCGTTTGCAGCAGTCGCAAAGACCTTGAACTTGGAGTTGGCAAAGATGTCGGTCAGGTCGACCAGGTGCATGCCGTAGCGAGTATCGGGCTTGTCGGAGCCATAGGTGTCCATGGCCTCCCAATAGTCCATGCGACGCAGCGGCGTGGGCATCTCGACGCCCATGCGGCCGAAGGCGTCGGCCAGGACCTCTTCGAGCGCGCTCATAACGTCGTTCTGGTCCACGAAGGACATCTCGATATCGACCTGGGTGAACTCGGGCTGACGGTCGGCACGCAGGTCCTCGTCGCGGAAGCACTTGGCAACCTGGTAGTAGCGCTCGACGCCACCGACCATAAGCAGCTGCTTCAGGAGCTGCGGAGACTGCGGCAAAGCGTAGAAGTTGCCCGGCTGGATACGGCTGGGGACGATGAAGTCGCGGGCGCCCTCGGGCGTGGACTTGAACAGGGAGGGCGTCTCGACCTCCATGAACTCACGGTTGTGCAGCGCCTCGCGAATGGCAAAGGTAAAGTCGGAGCGCAGCTTGAGGTTGGCCATCATCTCGGGACGACGGAGGTCCAGATAGCGATAGCGCAGGCGGGTGTCCTCGCTGGTCTCGATGCCGTCCTCGATCTGGAACGGCGGGGTGACGGAAGTGTTGAGCACCTCGGCATGATCGGTCAGGACCTCGATCTCGCCGGTCGCGAGCTTGGTGTTGGTGGTCTCCTCGCCACGGGCGCGCACGACGCCGTGAATCTTGATGGGCCACTCGGGACGCATGGTCTCGGCGATCTTAAAGGCATCGCCGTCGGAGTGCTCGGGGTCGAAGGTGAGCTGCGTGATGCCCTCACGGTCGCGAAGGTCGCAGAAGATAAGGCCGCCGTGGTCGCGGCGACGGCTCACCCAACCGGTGAGGGTGACCTCTTCGCCCACGTTCTCGAAGCGAAGCTCGCCGCAGGTACGGGTGTGCATGGAATGCTCATCGATGGGACGGGTCTGGCTCATACCAGTGATCCTCCTTTATGGATCTGTGCCGCCCCGTGTCGTTCCGGGCGGCGTCGTACAGATTTGCCCAGCCTGCGTAAACCGCGCAGCCAGACATGGCGTTCTATCTTATCGCACTCGCGTCGATGTGCCGCGAAAAAGTGGCTCCTGCCCAAAGACTTGACGGAGACGAAACAATTGACGCGCCGTGACACCCGCCCGCGCTCGTCACGTGCGACAATATGCCCCAATAAAACAGCACTCGGAAAGGCCCGCCATGACTGCACGCCTCATCGTTATGGATATCGACTCCACGCTCATCAACCAGGAGGTCATCGACCTGTTGGGCGAAGAGGCCGGCGTGGGCGAGCAGGTGGCACAGATCACCGAACGCGCCATGCGCGGCGAGCTTGACTTTAAGCAGGCGCTCGAGGAGCGCGTGGGGCTGCTCGCCGGCCTGGACGAGAGCGTGTTCGAGCGCACCTTTGAGCGCGTGACATTTACCCCCGGCGCGTTGGAGCTTGTGCGCTCGGCACACAGCAAGGGTTGGAAGGTCGGCGTCGTGAGTGGCGGCTTTCACGAAGTCGCCGATAAGATCGTGGCCGCCGCGGCCATCGACTTTTGCCTGGCCAATCGTCTGGAGGTCGTGGACGGCAAGCTCACCGGTAAGTTGGCTGCCGACATTGTGACCAAGGAGTCCAAGCTCATCCAGCTGCTGGACTGGGCAGTTGAGTGCGGCGTCGATATGGCCCACACCGTCGCGATCGGCGACGGTGCCAACGACATCCCCATGATCCAGGCCGCAGGCACGGGCATCGCGTTTTGTGCCAAGCCCAAGACGCGCGAGGCCGCCCCGTTTACCATCGACGAGCGCAACCTGATGCTCGCCATGGACATCATCCTGCGCGACTAGTCGATCCGTCTAACAATTGAATCAGTCTGTCCTATAGTTTCCGAACAATTTTGTCTTAGTGTTCGGAAACATACCCTTTGAGTGCTAGACTTTGCGCCGTCGAAGGGAACATATATGGATAAGCGAGATCTTGAGCAATTGCTGAGCGATGTTGCCGGCGGAGCAGTCACCCCTGCCGACGCCCTCACGCGCATCCAGACGGCTCCGACCGCCGATCTGGGCTTTGCGCAGCTCGATCTTTCGCGCGGGGTGCGCCAGGGAGCCGGCGAGGTTGTCTACGGGGCCGGTAAAACCGCCGATCAGATTGCCGCCATTATCGAAGCACTGCGCGATGCCGGCCAGGAGCGCATCCTGGTCACGCGCCTGGATGCCGAAAAAGCCGCGCGCACCGCTGAGCTTCTTGGCAACGGCATCGACCTGGGATATGTCCCGGACGCACAGCTCGCCCTCGTGGGCGGCAAGCCCTCCCCTACCGGCAACGGACGCATCGTCGTCGCCTGCGCCGGCACGAGCGACCTGCCCGTCGCCGAAGAAGCCGCGTTGACGGCCGAGTTCTATGGCAACGAGGTCGACCGCCTCTACGACGTGGGTGTCGCCGGTCTGCACCGTCTGCTCGCGCATGCCGAGGAACTTGCTCAGGCGCAGGTGGTCATCGCCATCGCCGGCATGGAGGGCGCCCTGGCGAGCGTCATCGGCGGTCTGGTGAGCTGCCCGGTCATCGCCGTTCCCACCAGCGTGGGCTACGGCGCAAATTTTGGAGGCGTAGCCGCGCTACTCGCCATGCTCAACTCCTGCGCCAGCGGCGTTTCGGTCGTCAATATCGACAACGGCTTTGGTGCCGCCTACCAGGCAAGTCTTATCAATCATCTGAGCGCCGGCACATCCTGCGCCCGTTAAGGAGCATTCCATGTCCAACCATCAGCACACGCTTATCATCGACGGCACCTCGGGCATCAGCGGCGATATGACCGTCGCGGCCTTGCTCGACCTGGGCGCCAGCGAGGAGCACCTGCGCGAACAGCTTGCCACGCTGCCGGTCGACGGCTTTACGATCGCCGTCACGCGCGCAAACAAGCATGGCATCGACGCCTGCGATTTCGACGTCCAGCTTGCAGAGGAACTCGAGAACCACGATCACGATATGGCCTGGCTCTACGGCAACGAAGCAGCTGCCGAGCACACACATGAGCATGAGCACCACCATCATGATCATGGCGAGCACGAACACGAGCACTGCCACGAGCATGACCATAAGGGCCACGGTCATGGCCACGAGGGTCACCATCACGCCCACCACCATCACCACCGTTCTTTGGCGGATGTCACCGCCATCATAGATGGCTCGCAGCTAAGCGATGGCGCCAAGCGTCGCGCGCTCGCCATCTTTACCGCGCTCGCCGCCGCCGAGGCCAAGGCCCACGGCAAAACGCCCGAGACCGTCATGTTCCACGAGGTGGGCGCCGTCGACTCCATCGTCGATGTCTGCTCTGTCGCCATCTGCCTTGACGACCTGGGCGTTGAGGATATTGTGGTCGAGTCGCTCTCCGAGGGTCACGGCACCATCCGCTGTGCCCACGGCCTTATGCCCATTCCTGTCCCCGCTGTCGTCAACCTGTGCCAAGCGGGCAATATCGCCCTCACGCCCGCGCCGGTCGCCGGTGAGCTCGTGACGCCCACGGGCGCCGCCATCGTCGCCGCACTGCGCACGTCCGACCAACTGCCCCCACGCTACCGCATCGAAGCCGTCGGCTACGGCGCCGGCAAACGCCCCTACGAGGGTTGCTCTGGCACGCTCCGCTGTCTGCTCGTTCACGCGGAGGCATAGCCATGGATGCCCGCAAGGCAAAAAGCCGCGCCGCCATCGTTTCGGCATTCTCCGAGCTCCTGCGCGAGGAGGAATACGGCAAGATCACCGTCGGCGACATCATCGCTCGCGCCCACGTAGGCCGCGCGACGTTCTACGGGCTCTTCAAGAGCAAAGACGACCTGCTGGCCGAGCTCGTGTGCGATATCTGCACCCACGCCCTCGACGACGATGGCACACCGCTCGACGACCCACTCGTACAGGTCGAGCATATCCTCAACAACCTCTGGGAGCGCCGCCAGGGCGTACGTGCCCTCGTAGCCGGCGCCGGCTCACGCGTCTTCGCCGACTGCTTACGCAAGACCATCATGTCACGAGCAGCCGAAACCGTCCCCAACGGCCCCCAAGGGCCCGCCGGCACCATGGACCGCAGCTTCCTCCTCCACCACATAGCCTCAAGCTTCGTAGGAATGGTCCAATGGTGGGCCTGGCACAACTTCCAAGCCCCAAAAGAGGACGTAGCCAAAGACTACCTATCAGCCATTAAGCCTCTCTTCAACTAAGTAACTATCCCTTCCCAAAGTGGAAGCCCCACCCCAAATTGCGGATCCCATTCCAAAGTTCCGCTCCGACTCAAGACGCCACGCATCCCAAAGTGTCAACAGCTACCCAACGCCCCTACCAGCAGCAAGCCCCTCCCATCCAAATTCAGATATATATGTTGGGTTGCTTGTACGAACGCAACAAAGACCCCGCAGCTGTCCGCATGGGGTAACTTCCCAGCGCATTCCGCACTGATATTGTCTGTATTGAAGACGTCGATGATGCACCCGTATAC
>JAQDHS010000021.1:0-44184 GCA_027663555.1 Coriobacteriaceae bacterium AM04S-08
CCTTGCGGCGTAGTTCTTATTTAAGCCGTCCAAGTTTTGGGGTGCAGTTCAAACATCCGGACGGGGGCTCTTTAGTAGATTTGTGGGGGTTTACCAAAAGTCTACTGGAATAAAAAGGGCGCCGCGGATGAAGTTCCGCGGCGCCCAAGCCACACGCTAACAGCTTTAAGGAGTCAAAGCTGGTTTAGCCAAAAAAGCGCTTGATCTCGATCTCGGCGTTCTCCAGGCAGTCGGAGCCGTGGATCACGTTGGCGTTGACATCGACAGCAAAGTCGCCGCGAATGGTGCCGGGGGCAGCATCAAGCGGGTTGGTGGCGCCCATAAGGGTGCGCATCTTGGAGACAGCGGAGAGGCCGGAAACGACCATCTTGACGACCGGACCGCTCGTCATAAAGTCGCAGAGACCGCCAAAGAAGGGCTTGTCGGCCAGATGGGCGTAGTGCTCCTCGACGGTAGCGCGCTCGAGCGTGGTCATCTCCATGCGCTCGATAACAAGGCCGCTGCGCTCAATGCGAGCAACGATCTCGCCGATCTTGCGATCGCGCACGGCGTCGGGCTTAATCATGATGAAGGTCTTCTCGATAGCCATAAGGTAGCCTTTCAAGTAGGTTCGCGCGTGCCCAAGTCCCATTCCGGCACCCGCCTGGACTGCATCGTAACAGAGTTCTAGCTGCAGTTAAACAAAAAGCCGTTTATTGAAGCGTTATTATTTATTAAAGCGCTCCATATGTGTCACTTCTGTTTCGAAGCCCGACTAGAGTACCATCCGTCCCACTTTCAACTGCAACGAACAGAACGGGCGGTCGATTGTCGCCCGTGAACGCACCCCCTTCACAACCTGCGCAAATGTCCTACAGAAGTTCTCGACAAGCTCCTTCCTTCTCTATAACAAAACGGGTGCCCACCGTAGCGGGCACCCGTAAAGGCATAATATGATGAACACACCAGACAGACGCATCCAATAAGCTAATTAGCTCCGTGGCCCATCTCGACGACCTTGGATAACGAGCCAAACACACCCTCATCGGCCGCGAGCTGCGCCTCGGCTCTTCCCAACTGCACGGCAACGGCAGCAGGGGCGGTACCACCCTCGGTCGTGCGCGCGGCGACAATCGACGGGATGTCGAGTGCCTCGGTAATGTCGCGCTCAAAGAGCGGACTTGCTTCCTGAAACACCTCAAACGGCAGGTCCTCAAGATTGCAGCCGCGCTTCTCACACATTAGGACAAGATGACCCACCACGGCATGTGCCTCGCGGAACGGCAGGCCGCGCTTTGCCAGGTAATCGGCAGCATCAGTGGCTGCCAAGTGGCCCACACCACACTCGCGCGCCATGGCGTCCTCGTTGACAGTCCAGGTCGAGATCATGCCGGCCATAACCGACAGGCACTGCATGAGCGTATGGACGGTATCGAGCGCACCCTCCTTGTCCTCCTGCAAGTCCTTGTTATAAGCAAGCGGCAGGCCCTTCATGGTCACGAGCAGCTGCACCAGGTTGCCGTACACGCGACCGCTCTTGCCGCGGATAAGCTCAGCAAAGTCGGGGTTCTTCTTCTGCGGCATGATAGACGAGCCGGTGGAATACGAGTCGGAAAGCGTGATAAAGCCGAATTCGGAGCTCGACCACAGCACGATCTCCTCGGAAAGACGCGACAGGTGCATGGCCATGACGGAGCCGGCGTAATGCAGATCGAGCAGGAAATCACGGTCGGAAACCGCATCGAGCGAGTTGGGAATCACACCCGCAAAGCCAAGTTCGGCAGCCGTCATCTGGCGATCGAGCGGATAGCTCGTACCGGCAAGCGCGGCAGCACCCAGCGGGCAGTTGTCGGCGGCATCAAAGGCGGCCTTCAGGCGCGTAAAGTCGCGCGCGAACATCCAGGAATACGCCAGCAGATGATGCGAGAGCAGCACGGGCTGAGCGTGCTGCATATGCGTGTAGCCCGGAAGAATCACCTTGTCGTACTTCTTGGCCGCATCCACCAGCACATGGCGCAGCTCAAGATTGGCCTCCATGAGCTCCTTGGCCAGCGCCTTGACGCCCAGGCGCGTATCGGTCGCCACCTGGTCGTTGCGCGAACGCCCAGTATGCAAGCGCTTGCCAGCCTCGCCGATACGACGCGTCAGCTCGCTTTCGATGGACATATGAATGTCCTCGTCGTTGATATCAAAGGTGAAGTTGCCGGCATCGATATCCTGTTCGATTCCGGTCAGGCCCTCGGCAATCGCCTGCTCGTCCTCGGCGCTGATAATGCCCTGGGCCGCCAGCATCTTGGCATGTGCCTTAGATCCGGCGATATCCTGCTTATAGAGATGTTTGTCAACCGGCAACGACGCGCCAAACTCCTGCGTGACCTCGGCCACGCCTGCCTCAAAACGACCGCCCCAAAGAGCCATGGAACCGTCCCCTTTCATCAAATCCCAAAACAAGCGCCCAAAGCAATGCGCCCTGTCGCTAAAGCGATTTCTCAACCGCTAGTTTTGCATATTCCCCACCATGTGCGAGGCCATATAGCTAATTTGCAAAGAAGTGATGCGCCATGCACTTGGCGCCCAGCGTCTCCCTCCGAATGTTGCCCTGCGAACCATCGATCCAGGCCTTTAGGCTCATAGGAACGTCCTCGACCTTTGCAGCATCAAACTCGGGCGCGAGGGCAAGTAAAGCATGCGCGATAGCATTGAACATAATGGATACTCCCCATATATATAGGCGCAGGGCCGTCAAATTGATAGGAGGAGCCCCGCCGGACAACCCCGGCGGGGCTCGGACTCAGCCGCAGACGCGGCATCATATCATGCGGGCGGAACGTAGGGGCCACCGATGTTAAGAAGTGTCAGCAAGCATAACGAAAGGTAGGGACCCCATGCGCCCGTTATGTATCACGCGGATGGGCCGCGCGGATACCAAAGGAAGGAGGCGCTAGGCCTGGGCGGCAGCAGAGCTGGGGCCCTGGACCTTAGCCCACGTCTTGAGCGACAGCGTATCGATCTCGATAAAGCCGGCGCTGGCCTTCTCGTCAAACGTAGTGTCGCGGTCGTAGGTAGCCAGACCGTAGTCATACAGGCTAAACGGGCTCTTGCGGCCGACGACATGGCAGTTGCCCTTAAAGAACTTCAGACGGACGGTGCCGGTCACGAACTTCTGGGTGTCGGCCATAAAGGCATCGAGCGCGTTTTTGAGCGGGCTGTACCACTGGCCGTTGTACACGGCGGTGGCCCAATCCTGCTCGAGCTTAATCTTGGTCTTGAGCAGGTCGCCCTCGACGCAGATGTCCTCGAGCGCCTTGTGGGCGGTGATGAGCGTCAGGGCGCCAGGAACCTCGTAGCACTCGCGACTCTTGAGGCCCACCAGACGATCCTCGACCAGGTCGAGACGGCCAAAGCCGTTGTCACCCGAAATCTTGTTGAGGGCGATGACGATCTCGGAGAGTTTCATCTTCTTGCCATCGACGGCGACGGGCTTGCCCGCCTCAAACTCAATCTCGGTGTAGGTCGGGGTGTCCGGCGTGTCCTCGGGGTTCTTGGTCATAACCCAGGCGTCGTCGAGCGGCTCGTTCCAGGGATCCTCCAGGTGACCGCACTCGATGGCGCGACCCCACAGGTTGTCGTCGATGGAATAGGGGTTGTCGTTGGCGCCCTCGGGAACCGGCACGTTGTGGGCGTGAGCATAGGCAACCTCATCGGGACGGCACTTCAGATCCCACTCGCGAACCGGGGCGATAACCTTAAGCTCGGGGTCGAGGGCCTTGACGGCAGCCTCAAAACGAACCTGGTCGTTACCCTTGCCGGTGCAGCCGTGGGCGACGTAGGTCGCGCCAAACTCGTGAGCGACCTCGACAAGCTTCTTGGCGAGCAGCGGGCGAGACAGCGCGGAGAGCAGCGGGTACTTGTTCTCGTACATGGAGTTTGCGGCGATGGCCTTAGTCAGGAACTCATCGGAGAACTCGTCGCGCAGGTCGAGCACCTGGCAATCGAGAACGCCCAGGTCAAGCGCCTTCTGCTTCTTGGCATCCAAGCCGGTCTCCTCCTGGCCCACGTTGCCGCAGACGCAAACGACATCGAGGTTCTTCTCGTCCTGGAGCCACTTGACACATACGGATGTATCAAGACCACCGGAATATGCGAGAACGACTTTTTCCTTGCTCATGGCTGTTTCCTTTCGCCCTTGGTAGCTAGTTAGAACATCGGTCAGTTGCAAGTCATTTCGAGGTCAAAAAACCGTGCAATATCAGGTTAAATAGCAAAAAGCAGCACAGCATGCCCTAGAAACATGCGTTTATATCGTGCTAAAACCCAACGACCTCAAAATGACTCTGTTGAGGCAATTCGCCCCATACGGACAGAGACGATTGTTATCGTCGTCGGGAAATTGCGCGCTGGCGTCGGATGGCATTATCTGCAGTGGTGATGATCTTTACGAACTGCATCTGCCTCTCCTTTCACCTATCGCCGGGCGCAATTCTAATATCGTAAACGGTACCTTTTCTTCGGTAAGCGGTTGTATTTCCGTCTCCGTTTTCGATGGTCGCTATATTACGCTAAAGTGCCCGCAGCACAAGCGACAAATTCAAATTTCTGAAAAGTTTTTTCATTACTTTGTGAAGCGTGGTGCAAATACGCTCCGTTCCTGCGACAATACGCTCAGTTACTGGTTGATGGTTATAACGTCTGAAACAATTTCGAAACGAAAGGCGCGCTTTTATGCAAACTTACGAATCGGACACCAATATCGGAAGCATTAAGATTCTCGCCGTCGACATGGACAAGACGCTGCTCACCGACAAGCGCGTGTTGCCGCAGGGTCTTGATGAGCGCCTGGACAAGCTCGCCGACGCAGGCATTGTATTCTGCCCCGCCAGCGGACGCCCCGCCCCCAAACTCGAGGAAATGTTCGAGAGCATTAAGAACCGCCTTGCTTTTTGTCCCGACAACGGAGCCTGCGTCATCTATCGCGGCAGCTATATCTATAAGAGCAACATCGATGTGGCGCTGTATCAGCAGGTGCTCGCCCGTGCCTCGGAGGACCCGCGTGCCGTTCCCGTCTTGTGCTGCTACGACGAGTTCTATGTGCTCGCCCGTGACCATCAGTACCACGACGAGATCAGCGTGTACTACAACACGATCAACTACGTCGATAGCTTTGAGGGCCTTGATATCGAGTCCAACAAGATTTCGATCTTCTTCCCCGCCTACGATGCCGAGCCCGCGTTTCGCGAGAACTACAGCCCCGAGTTCTCGGACAAGCTCTACGTCACCAACGCCGGGCGCGAGTGGATAGACTTTATGAACCTGGGCGTCGACAAGGGGTCGGGCGTCGCGCACCTGTGCGAGCAGCTGGGCATTGATATCGCTGATGCCGCCGCCGTGGGTGATACGTACAACGACATCCCCATGCTGGAGCGCGTCGGGCATAGCTTTATCGTGGACAATGCCGAGGAGCACATGAACGCGCATGCCAAGTGGCGTATTCCGAGCAACAACGACGGGGGCGTACTGACGCTCATCGACGCCATCTTGGCAGCACGTTAACGTTGCTCGTCGGACCTGGCCGGGCGAGGCGGGTAAGTTTTTCGTTCGGTCAGGTCCTGGGCTCGCTCGGAAAGCACATTTAGTGCTTTCCGGCTCGTGCGGAATCTACGAAAAACTTACCGGCCTCGCCCGGCCAGGTCCTGCGGTGACTTGCTTGCCGCCTGGATGGCGTCTTGGCGCCTAGATACTTTGGCTGAATTTAATTGAACGAAGGACGCTCCTTGTTGATGAGGGGCGTCCTTCTGTTTTCGGTTACTTTGGAACTGTGGTTGCTTTCCTATTTCGCGTCGGCCCAGGTTATGCCGGTGCTGGCTTCGGCGATGAGGGGTACGCGTAGGTCTACGACGTGCTCCATGACGTCGCGGACCATGGCGGTAAGGCGCTCGACTTCGTTGACGGGGCACTCAAAGTCCAGTTCGTCGTGTACCTGCAAGATCATGTGGGCGGCAAAACCCTCTTCTTCCAGGCGGCGGCTTACGCGGGCCATGGCGATCTTGATGATGTCGGCCGCGGTGCCCTGCATGGGGTGGTTCATGGCCGTGCGCTCGCCAAAGCCGCGGAGTTGCGGGTTTTTGGCCTTGAGCTCCGGAATATGACGCCGGCGGCCGTACATGGTCTCGGCGTAGCCCGTCTGCTTGGCACGTGCCACCACGCTGTCGAGGAACGTACGCACACCCGGGTAGGCCTCGTAGTAGCGGTCGATCATGTCGCGCGCCTCGGCCATCGAGATGTGCAACGACTGCGACAGACCGTAGGCCTGCTGACCGTACACGATGCCAAAGTTCACGGCCTTAGCGCGGCTGCGCAAGTCGGGCGTCACCTCGGAAACCGGCACGCCAAACACGCGCGCTGCCGTCTCGGCATGGAAGTCTTCGCCCTCGTTAAAGGCGCGCACCAGGTGCTCGTCTCCCGAAAGATGCGCCAGCAAACGCAACTCAATCTGCGAGTAGTCCACCGCCAAAAAGACGCTGCCCTCGCCCGCCGAGAACGCCGTCTTGACGGTACGCCCCAGCTCCGAGCGCGTCGGAATGTTTTGCAGATTGGGGTCGCTCGAAGACAGGCGCCCCGTCGCGGTGATGGTCTGGTTGTACGTGGTGTGCACACGCCCGTCACCACGGCGCAGCGGGCCCAGCGTGTCCAGATAGGTCGACTTAATCTTGGACTTCTCACGCCAGTCCAAAATCAGGCGCACGATCTCGTGGTCGCGGGCAAGGTCGCTCAGCACCTTGGCGTTGGTCGAATAGTAGCCGCGCTTGGTCTTTTTGAGGCCCTTGGTCGGAAGTCCCATAACATCAAACAGCACGTGCGAGAGTTGCATGGGGCTGCCGATGTTAAAGGTCTCGTCGCCGGCCAGGTCGCGAATGCTGCGCTCGACCTCGGCAATCTGGGTCGCCAGGCCCTCGGACAGACTGTGCAGGCGGTCGGGGTCCACGAGCATGCCCGCGCGCTCCATCTTGGCAAGCACCGGCACGAGCGGCATCTCGATCCCATCGAACACGTTGGCGGCGTTCTCGCGGGCCATGCGGTCACGCAGCGGTGCAACCAGCGCCAGCGTCAAGGCCGCCGTGCGAGCGGCGGGCGCAGGAGCGTCCTCGCCAGCACCCTCTGCGCCGCGCGCCGCAGGCAGCGCCATCTGCAGATACGTATCGGCCAGATACACCTCGTCAAACTCGGAGCGGTCGGAATCCAACAGGTAGGCGGCAACAACGGTATCGAAGATGCGCGTGGAATCGACTGCCAGCGGATCCATGAGCTCGAGCTCAGAAGAATCGATGGGCGAAAGCTCATGCAGAAGCTCCTTCATATCCGGGCTCGCCACACGGCCTTCCATAAACAGACGCGCGAGCACGCCGGCAATCACGCCGTGGGCGAAGTTGAAGCCCTCAACCTCAGCCGCCGCACCGCTGTCGCCCTCCTCGAGCGCAAACAGGCCCTTGGACGTCGCCAACCACAGCGTGCGCGTCAGCCCAAAGAGCGCGCCCTCTTCCTTGTCATCGTCCACAACGGCGGCGACCCACTCGCCGGGATCAATCACGCGGGAGACCTCAGCCGCAACGGCACCAAGCGCGCCAGCATCGCCGGCGGCTGCGCGCAAAACGGCGGGAATCTCAAACGTGCTGGCAGCAGCGCCACCCTCGTCACCGATCAGTGCCAAGAAACGGTTCTGCATGGCGGTGATACCAAGCGTACCCAGCGCCGCGGAAACCTCATCGGCAGAAAACGCTGGGAAGGATGTTTCGTCAAAGTCGAGCTCGACGGGCGCATCGGTGCGAATGGTTGCGACCTTGCGGCTCAGCAGCGCATCGTCGATGTGCGCACGCAGGTTTTCGCCCATCTTGCCCTTGACCTCATCGGCGTGTGCGATGACCTCGTCCAGGCTACCGTACTGCGCAATGAGCGCGCTCGCCTTTTTGGGGCCGATGCCCGGTACGCCGGGAATGTTATCGGACGTATCGCCCTTCAGACCATAAAAGTCGGGCACGAGCGCCGGCGTGATGCCGTGATACAGATCGTCCACGCTCTCGGGCGTCATGATCGCCACGTCGGACAGGCCCTTATGAGTCGAGACCACGTTGACGTGCTCAGTCACGAGCTGATACATATCGCGATCACCGGTCACCAGCAGCATGTCGCAGCCGGCCTCCTCACCCAAGCGCGCCATGGTTCCCAGGATATCGTCGCCTTCCCAGCCCTCGGACTGCAGAATCGGCACATTGAGCGCACCGAGCAGCTCCTTGATCATGGGGAACTGCGCGTGCAGGTCGGGGTCCATGGGCGGGCGCTGCGCCTTGTACTGCGGCAGCATCTCCATACGCACGCGCGGCTTGCCCTTGTCAAACGCCACGACAACGCCGTCGGGATTAAAGGCATCGATCATCTTGAGGAACATGTTCAGAAAACCAAAGATCGCGTTGGTGGGGCGACCGTCCGGCGCGTTCATGGTCGGCGGCACGGCGTGGAAGGCGCGATGCATGAGCGAGTTGCCGTCGATGACGGCAAAGGTACGGCGCTTTTCAGACATATTGAATACCTCGCTTTGGGCTGGGCACGGTTTGCTCACACCAGTTTACACGCTCCCCGCCCCGCGGCCACCGCACATCAGGCTTCCCTGCCGCCGCGGGCCCGCGCGTGATACGATGGCTCACGGTACATCAACCAGCACGATCGATCCGAAAGGAGCCTGCGTCATGGAGCGTCCCAGCGCATGGAAAAAGTACACGCCACAGCAGATCGAGGAGCTCGAGGAGCTTTGCCGCGGCTATAAGCAGTTTTTGAGTGAGAACAAGACCGAGCGCCTGTGCGTCAAGGCCGGTATCAAGATGGCCGAGGAGGCGGGCTACGTCAATCTGGAGACCGTGATCGCCGAGGGCCGCGCGCTCAAGGCCGGCGACAAGGTGTACGCCGCCAACCACGGCAAGGACCTCATGCTCGTCAACCTGGGCACCGCCCCGCTCGAGCAGGGCTTTAACATCCTGGGCGCCCACGTGGACTCGCCGCGCCTGGACCTCAAGCAGAACCCCGCCTTCGAGGCCGGCGACATGGCTTATCTCGACACGCACTACTATGGCGGCGTCAAGAGCTACCACTGGGTCGCTTCCCCGCTCGCACTCGTGGGCGTCATCTGCAAAAAGGACGGCACCACCGTCGACATCAACATCGGTGACAAGGCCGACGACCCGGTCTTTACCATCTCCGACCTGCTGATCCACCTCTCGAGCGAGCAGATGGCCAAGCCCGCCAAGGACGCCGTCGACGCCGAGATCCTCGACGTGATCGTGGGCGGCCGCCCCGTCAAGTTTGACGAGGACGACAAGGACGCTCCCAAGGAGCCCGTCAAGCAGATGTTCCTGGATATCCTCAAGGAGCAGTACGACGTCGAGGAGGAGGACTTCCTCTCCGCCGAGATCGAGGTCGTGCCCGCCGGCCCCGCCCGTGACATGGGCCTCGACCGCTCCATGATTCTGGGCTATGGCCACGACGACCGTGTCTGCGCCTATCCGTCCATGCTCGCCCAGATCAACGTCGCCAACGTGGAGCGCACGAGCATCACACTCATCGTCGACAAGGAGGAGATCGGTTCCGTAGGTGCCACCGGCATGACGAGCCGCTTCTTCGAGAACACCGTCGCCGAGATCATGACGCTCGCCGGCGAGGATAGCCCGCTGGCCCTGCGCCGCGCGCTCGCCCGCAGCCGCATGCTCTCCTCCGACGTGTCCGCCGGCTTCGACCCGGGCTACGCCGGCAAGTTCGAAACCAAGAACGCAGCCTTTATGGGTCGCGGCCTGTGCTTTAACAAGTACACGGGCAGCCGCGGCAAGGGCGGCTCTAACGACGCCGACGCCGAGTATGTGGCCCTCATCCGCGACATCATGGACGAGGCCGGCGTGGACTTCCAGACCTGCGAGCTTGGTCGCGTCAACGCGGGCGGCGGCGGCACCATCGCATACATCATGGCTAAGTACGGCATGAACGTCATCGACTCTGGCGTTGCCGTCCTGTCCATGCACGCCCTGTGGGAGGTCGCTAACAAGGCCGATATCTACGAGGCCTATCGCGGCTACAAGGCCTTCATCGAGCGCGCGTAACCAACCCTTCATCAGTTGCGGTGAAATACAGACTAAACTGGCCCATAAACGGCCAAAACAGACCGTATTCCACCGCAACTTCCTTTTTGGCAGAGGAGAGTCCATGCTGCAGGTCGTCATTTCGCCCGCCAAGCAGATGCGCGCGGCCCAAGATGCTTTTGAAGTCCTGGGCATTCCACCCTTTGCGCGCGAGACGGCTCGCCTCCACCGCGCACTGCTAGATATCGAGCGGAATGAAGGCAGCGACAGCCTGCAGGCGCTATGGAACGTGAGTGACAAACTGCTGGGGCCTTGCCTCAACACCCTGCATGAGTTCGGGCCCATCCTGAAAAACGGCGATCTCGACAATCCCGCACTCGCCTGTCACCTCTCCCCTGCCGTCATGTCCTACCACGGCATTCAATACCAGAGCATGGCGCCCGAGGTGATGGATTCCGCGCAGCTCGCATGGCTGCAAAGCCACCTGTGGATCCTCTCTGGCCTCTACGGGTGCGTTCGCCCCTTTCATGCCGTCGAACCATATCGGCTGGAGATGGGCGCGAAGCTCGCCGTTGACGATGCCCGAGACCTCTATGCGTTTTGGAGCGACAAGCTCGCGCGGGCTATCGCCCCGGCAGGCTCAAACACCACGATCGTCAACCTCGCCAGCGTAGAGTACGCCAAAGCCGTTCTGCCCCATCTCGCGGGCGACGCCACGGTCGTCACGTGCCTCTTTGGCGAAGGCATCCGCAACGGCAAGCCCATCCAGCGCTCGACCGCCAGCAAAAAGGCACGTGGTTCCATGGTGCGCTGGATGGCAGAAAACAAGCTCGAGGATGTAAGCGGGCTCACCGCGTTTGACGTTGGTTATCGTCACTTTCCCGAGCTTTCAAATAAGAACACTTTGGTCTTCCTGAACGAACAGACCTTGTAGGACCACCGCTACTTTTGAATGTGCTGCCTAGGCACGGCGTCTATTCCGCCAAGCCGTCGGCTTTGGCAACTTCGTTTGTCGAGCCATCTTGGTAGGTAATCTTAACGTGCTCTGCCTCGGACACCGCAACACCCGATGGGGGCTCCAAGCGCCATTCCGTCAGCGCGATATCCATAGTCGTAGGCACGTCGCCCTGATTCTTGAGCTTCACCGTCAGCGTTTTGAGCGCCGCATCATACGTCACGCGTTCGATTTCCTCACCAGGAATAGACCCACCGCTCAGCTGAAGCTGGACAAATCCATCGCGCGAATACCAATAGTCGCCCGGCGCGGCAACGGTATTGCCGCCCGCGACCTTCACCGTCATTATCGGCAGGCTATCATCGGCCTCGAACTCCCATGCAGCGCCGCCGCGACCACCAAACGTCCAGATACAAACGGCAATCACCAGCACGGCAAGCACCGCAAAACCAATCGCGACAAGGCCATGGTGCGCACGGCTTTCCTCGGCCGATACATCCCATTGCGTCTCTCGATATAGATGCTTGTCTTCCATGTTCGCCTCCCCATGGGCATGCTGATCGCGTCAATCGTACCCATTCAGGCTATACTTGAGCCCATGACATAACGGGGAGCTTGCAGGACAAGACGGCAGGCTGAGATTGGGCGCGCCCGCCCTGACCCGCAAACCTGATATGGGTAATGCCAACGAAGGGAGCCGTGCCAATGAGCACACAGACCGAGCCCAAGCTCGTCACGCAAATCGACTTCGCCCGCGCCGGGCAGATCACACCGCAGATGAAGGAGGTTGCCGAGCGCGAGCATCGCGACCCCGAGTACATCCGCGAGCGCGTGGCCGACGGCCGCATCGCCATTCCCGCCAACATCGTGCATATCAAAAAGGGCATGCGCGCCTTTGGTGTCGGCGAGGGTCTGTCCACCAAGGTCAACGTCAACCTGGGCATCTCGGGCGACAAGGCCGATGCCGCCGAGGAATGGAAGAAGGTCAAGATCGCCGAGGACTTTGGCGCCGACGCCATCATGGACCTTTCCAACTCGGGCAAGACGCGCCAGTTCCGCCAGCAGCTCATCGACGAGACACCGCTCATGGTGGGCACCGTCCCCATGTACGACGCCATCGGCTATATGGAAAAGCCGCTGGTCAAGCTGACCAAGGATGACCTGTTCGAGGTCGTGCGCGCGCACGCCGAGGACGGCGTGGACTTTATGACCATCCACTGCGGCATCAACAAGTCGGTCACCAAGACCTTTAAGGAGACCGGCCGCTTGATGAACATCGTGAGCCGCGGCGGCTCGCTGCTGTTTGGCTGGATGGAGGTCACCGGCAACGAAAACCCCTTCTACGAGTACTTTGACGAGCTGCTCGAGATTTGCCACGAGTACGACGTGACGATTTCGCTCGGCGACTCCTGCCGCCCGGGCTGCCTCTACGACTCCAACGATGCCACCGAGACCGCCGAGATGATCGAGCTGGGCAAGCTGTGCAAGCGCGCTTGGGCCGCCGGCGTCCAGGTCATGGTCGAGGGCCCGGGTCACATGGCGCTCGACGAGATCGCCGCCAACATGAAACTGCAGAAGCGCCTGTGCCACAATGCCCCGTTCTATGTGCTCGGGCCGCTGGTGACCGATATCGGCGTGGGTTACGACCACATCACCGCCGCCATCGGCGGCGCCATCTCCGCCAGCTCCGGTGCCGACTTCCTGTGCTACGTGACGCCCGCCGAGCACCTGTGCCTGCCCGACGCCAAGGACGTGCTCGACGGCCTCATGGCCACCAAGATCGCCGCGCACGCCGCCGATATCGCCAAGAAGGTGCCGCACGCCCGCGACATGGACGACAAGATGGGCCAGGCACGCCGCAAGCTCGACTGGGATGCCATGTGGAAGTGTGCTCTCGACCCGGTCACCGGCAAGAAACGCTACGAAGAATCCCCCGCCGCCACCGAGGGCACCTGCACCATGTGCGGCAAGATGTGCGCCGTCCGCACCGTTAACAAGGTGTTCGAAGGCACGACGATCGACCTCGGCATGGAGGACTAACTCGTCACCGGAGCCACAATCGGTAACATGGTGTTCGTCAATTGTTGACGTGTGAACATTTGCTTACATTTGCGTAAAGATTGCATCGCTCGCCCGGGTTCGTCATAGAGCCGGCCCGGGCATCTTTATAATGCTGGCTTAAAGACCCATTTGATTCCGACCGAACAAGGGAGCGAACATGGATCGCAGTAAGGTACCTGCCGTTCTATCCATCGCAGGATCCGATTCCAGCGGCGGCGCCGGCATTCAGGCCGACATCAAGACCATCACGGCGCACCGCCTGTATGCCGAGACGGCCATCACCGCCATCACCGCACAAAACACGCTCGGTGTCACCGCCGTGCAGAATATCTCCCCTGATATCGTCGCTGCGCAGATCGACGCCGTATTTGACGATATCCGCCCCAGCGCCGTCAAGATCGGCATGGTTTCCTCTGCCGAGATTATCGAGGTTATCGCCGACCGCCTGAGCGCCTGGAACGCGACAAACGTGGTCGTCGACCCCGTCATGGTAGCCACCTCGGGCGCACGGCTGATTGCCGAAGATGCCGCCGAGGCGCTCACCCGCCGCCTGTTCCCACTAGCAACCGTCATCACGCCCAATATTCCCGAGGCCATGGCCCTGCTTGACTACGAGGTCGACTCCGAGCGCACACAGCAAAATGCTGCCATGCTCCTCACCCGCCGCTTTGGTTGCGCATCCCTCGTTAAGGGTGGGCATCTTGTCAACGAGGCCAACGATGTATTGGCCGAACCCGCGCCACTCGATGACGAGGGCAACCATCTGGGCGATCCGCTCACCACGTGGTTCCGCCACAAGCGCATCGAGACCGACAACACACACGGCACCGGCTGCACGCTTTCGTCCGCCATCGCCTGCGCGCTGGCCCAGGGCATGGATCTTGCCGATGCCGTCAACGCCGGCAAGGCATACCTGACAGGCGCTCTGGCCGCCGGCCTGAACATGGGCAAAGGCTCCGGCCCCGTCAACCACATGTGGCAATATTAAGATTCGCAGCCCAAAACCGCCGCAAAGGGGACAGGCACCTTTGCGGTGGCTCCCACAAACATCTCGATCTGTAACAGTAACTCGGCAAAATCGACCCTAGATGTTACAGATCAAGACAAACAATCGATATCGACCTAAATAATCTTAATCTGTAACATCTAGCCCGTTTTCGGCCTTGGAACTGTTACAGATCAAGACAAACAAACGAAACAAGCCCCCGCAAGGGGAACTCTGTGGTGGTTTGGGGCCGTGCTACTCACCGAGCATCTCTTTGAGCTTGGCTGCCACGGCATGTCCCAAGCTCTCGTGGCTTTCGGGCATCATATGCAGATAGTCGATATCGCCCGGCTCGGCAAACTCGGCGGCATTCAAAAAGTCGCAGCCAAACTGCTCGGCCACGTGCGCATAGTACTCGCCAAAATGTTCAGATGCCTCGACGGAACGCTCGTCAAAATCGGTCATATATACATCGGCGATCTGCGGCTTGATCTTGATAGGAGCCATCAGCAGGATGCGCGGGCAAGGCGCAGCGTCGGTCCACGGAAACGCGCGGACGGCGCGAATCAGCGCCATGGCGCCACGGGCGATATCGGAAGCTGTCACGTTAAAGACCGTCTTACAGTCGTTGGTGCCCAGCATGATCACAATGGCGTCCAGCGGCTTATGAGCCTCGAGCAGCATCGGAAGCGCGCGAATGCCGTTGAGGTTAGTGTCCAGATGGCACATGTCGTCGCGTACCGTCGTGCGGCCGTTGAGGCCTTCTTCAATTACATGCCAGCCCTCGCCTAAGTCACGTTGGACCACGCCACACCAGCGCACATCCTGCGCATAGCGCACCGCGGTACCGTCGCGCATGCCCGTCGGATCGTAACCATAGGTGTTGCTGTCACCAAAGCACAGAACGTTTTTCATCGTAAGCTCCCCACTCAATAAAAAGCCGACAGGAGCAGCCTCTCCCGTCGGCTCGGTATATCGCATCACGAGCACCGTTTACAGGTACTTGCGCCAGTCGTCGTCATCCTCGTCATCCTCGGCAGCGGCCTGAGCCTGCTCGGCGGCACGGGCGGCTGCGGCGCGGGCGGCAACCTGAGCATAGGACTCCTCGTTTCGCTCGGGGAAGTTTGCCAGCACGTGCTCGAATTTGGCGAAGTCCTCGTCCCAGCGCGTAGAGGGCACGGCAAAGAAGACCTGCTTGACCTTGAAGTCGCCCGATGCGAGCTCCTTGCGGAAGAGCTCGGCCACGGCCTCGGCATCAAAGCCGTTGTTGTCGCAGCCCCATGCGCCCAGCACGAGCTTCTCGCGACCCAACTCGTCGCAGATGGCGAGCACAAAGCGAATGCGGTCGCGCAGGGCATCCAGCAGAGCATCGTCGCTCACGCGATACTCCTGGCGGGCGCGCTTAACGTTGGGCGCGGCGGCCACGATCACGTCGGCGTATGCATGCACGTGGTTGCGGTCGAAGCGCACCGCAGGCACCACTAGGGCACGGTTACGATAGAGCTCGCAGTTGATGTTGCGGCGACGGTTCTCGCCGTACCACTTACGCTGCCTATCGAGAACGTTGTACAGATACGAATCGGCGCACAGCGTGGCCTCCTGGCCCAGATAACCCTGAATATATCCACCGCCCGGATTGGTAAACGAGGCAAAGGCGAGCACGGCCATGTCGCAGAACTGCGCATAGCCGCGACCGTTATCGAGGATTGCCTGCGTGGCGGAGGCATCAAGCACAGTGACCTCGGGCAGGACCGGAGCGGGCTCCTCAGCAGGCGCGGACTCAGCTTCGGCGATTTCCTCGGCAGGCTCCTCGACGGGCTCGGGCGCCGCCTCGGTCTCGGGCGCCGCCTCGACCTCGGCAGTCTCCGCGTTCTCGACGTCCTCGGCGACCTGCTCTTCGGGGGCCACAGCACTCTGAACCTTGGCCTTCATCGCCGCGACAAAGCCGGCAGGCATACCGTCAAACTCGCGAACACCGGCAAGCGAACGCTCGATATCCTTGGCGCACGCTTCGGACACAGTTGCCACGTGACGCTCGGCGGCCTTGGCACGGGCCTCGCGCTTGGGATTGGGCTGACCCGCTCGGTTGGACCTGCGGTTACGGTTCCTGTTGTCGACGTCTGCCATACGTGGCCACCTTTCCTGTCGCTGCCGCTATCGGCTTTTCCCATCCATGATACCCCGCCGCGCACAAAAAAGACGGCCCCGAAGGACCGCCTTTCGCATCGTTTTACCGTGTCCAGCAGGAAGCATCGCAATGCCGCGCTTTAATCGCGACGGCCGAGGATGTTCAGAATGCGCAGGAACACGTTGATGATGTCCACGAACAGGTTGGATGCCATGAGCACGGCGTTGGGCAGCGTGGGCGGCACCGTCGTTGCCACATAGGTGTCGTAGCCGATGAAGCCGGCGAACACCACGATCACGATCAGGTCGGTGATGGTCTGCGAGACGCCCATGAACATCAGCACGATCTCAACCAGAATAGTGGCGAGCAGAACGCCAAAGCCGATGCCATATACGCGCTGGAAAAACTTGGGGAACGTCACGCCCAGCGCACCAAAGACAAAGGTGATGGCGGCCGTGGCGATAAAGGCGGTGTTAATGGTAGGCAGGTCGTAGTTGGCAAGACCAAACGACGCCGTCAGGCCAAAGGTACTCGCAAAGATTACGTAGCCCACAAGGGACAGACCCACGGACTGCTTGCCCGCAGCAGCCGACATCATGACCATGCCGACGATGGTTAAAATAAACGAGCCAAAGACCAGTGGCAGGGCGGCGCCGCTCATCATCATGCGCGCAAACGACATGGTGCTCGTAAAGTAGGCGCCGGCACCCATGGCGCAAAAGCCCAAGAAGATCAGGGCAGATATGGCGAGATTGTACGCGCGCGGCGACATCTCCTTGGCGCGACTTGCGCCGGTCTCGACGGGGCCGTTCTGATAGCCCTGGATATCGTTCATACTTCGTCCTTTCAAAAAGCGCCACAACAGCGCCGTAGGTGACAAGATTCCTGCCATTGTACCCGAATGCCGCGCGCTCTTACCTGCGGCGCTCGCCCTCGAGCGTACGATCAAAAGCCCAGACCCACCAACGCATCACGTGCGCCTGCGAGCCGTCCGCCCGCTCACGCGTTTGGTCCTCTAGATACAACTCGGTCGCATGTCCGCCAAAACGTACCTTATAGGTTGCCGTACGAATGCCGTGAACCGTCAGGCCAAAACCGGTGGACGAGACAATCTCGTCAATCGTAAAGCAGCGACCGTCAACCCAGCAGACGGTAACCGGCACAACCTGTCCGCCCGCGAGAATGCGAGCCACGACGTCCACATACTGCTTGTGCACGCGCCGAGTTTTGCCGTCTGTCTGTCGATATTCCATGGCCCTATTATCGAACGCATGTTTGCATGTTGTAAAGCGAACAGACTGTGGTTTTGGAGTGTCGGAGCGAACGCACGCGTCCGTATGGCGTGTTAGCAAAAAGAACGACCACGGTCAACAGGGCTAATATTCAATGTTAGTACCAAAAAATTCACTTCTCCCATCAGAACTCCGTAAAGAAACCCGCAGGAGGTGATACGATTTATCATGTTTTTGTAACGAGTCTGCAAATATCGAGAAAGCCCATATATGGACGTAACGTTCTCAACCTTCCTCGGCCAGCTTGTGTCGAACCCAGTCCTTGCCGTCACCGTGATCCTCGCGCTCGGCGCCATCTTCGTCAACGGATGGACCGACGCGCCCAACGCCATCGCGACCTGCGTCACCACGCGCTGCATGCCCGCCCGCGCCGCCATCCTCATGAGCGCCGCATTCAACTTCTTGGGCGTGCTCATCATGACGCACTTTAACGCGAGCGTCGCCAACACCATCTCACATATCGTCGACTTTGGCGGAAACAGCACCATGGCACTCGCGTGCCTCTGCGCGGCGCTCTTCTCCATCGTCGTCTACGGCGCCACAGCGTCGCGTTTTGGCATCCCCACCTCGCAAAGCCACAGCCTTATCGCCGGCCTGACCGGTGCTGCCATCGCCCTCGGCGGCGCGAACAGCGTCAACGTCCACGAGTGGATGAAGGTCATCTACGGCCTGGCGCTCTCCATCGGTCTGGGCTTTGTCATGGGCTGGATCCTGTGCAAACTCGTCTCGATTCTTTTCGCCGCCGCC
The DNA here is from genome assembly GCA_027663555.1 of Coriobacteriaceae bacterium AM04S-08. Classification (GTDB taxonomy): domain Bacteria; phylum Actinomycetota; class Coriobacteriia; order Coriobacteriales; family Coriobacteriaceae; genus Collinsella. Next base: position 18,263 of record JAQDHS010000021.1, read on the forward strand.
AACAGGCGACGTGCCAATGTCTTCTTTAAATACGCTCAGATCGCGAGTGCTGCGGCCATGAGCTTTATGCACGGCGCGCAGGATGGACAGAAGTTCATCGGCGTGCTCTTTTTAGGTGTCGCCTTCGCCAACGGCCAGACTAGCGTCGGCGACGCCGGCATCCCCATCTGGATCATGCTGCTGTGCTCGGCCACCATGGGCATCGGCACCAGTGTGGGCGGCGAGCGCATCATCAAGTCCGTCGGCCAGAGCATGGTCAAGCTCGAAAAGTACCAGGGCTTCTCCGCCGACCTCGCGGGCGCCGCAAACCTGCTGCTTGCCACCCTTACCGGCATCCCCGTGTCCTCCACCCACATCAAGACCTGCGCCATCATGGGCGTCGGTGCCGTCAAGCGCCTTTCGGCTATCAACTTCGGCGTGGTCAAGGACATGATGTTCACCTGGTTCTTCACCTTCCCCGCCTGCGGACTCATCAGCTTTGTCATGGCCAAGCTGTTCATGATGTTCCTCTAGCCACACCGAGCGTCCATCCGGACCGCAAAACTTCGCCCACCCGTCTTCGCCTCGAAAGGACCCACTCATGGCAAAGAAACCCGATTCGTTCTACTTTGACAACTACGTCGCCTGCGCCGACCTTGCCGTCCAGGCCGCCGAGCTGCTCACCAAGATTTTTGAGAACTTTGACCCCGCGCAGATCCACGACATGCTCGAGGAGATGCACGCGATTGAGCATGCGGCAGACAAGAAGCACCATGAGCTCGAAGACGCCTTGCTCACCGCCTTTATCACCCCGCTCGAACGCGAGGATCTGGATCTGATGAGCTGCTCACTCGACACCGTGCTCGACCGCATCGAGGGCGTCGTGCAGCGCGTCTACTTCACCAACATTCAGAGCATCCATCCCGACGCCATCGTCATCGCCCACAAGGTAACCGATGCCTGCCGCGCCATGAAGGACCTTATGGTCGAGCTTCCCAACTACCGCAAGTCCAAAACGCTGCGCGAGCTCGTCATCCAGATCAACACCATCGAGTCCGAGGCAGACGAACTCTACATCAACGCCATGCGTAACCTGCACGTTAACGGCAAGGACCCGCTCGAGGTCATCGCTTGGCGTGACGCGTACGCCTTTCTGGAGTACTGCGCCGACTGCTGCGAGAATGTGGCCGATGTCGTGGATTCGATCGTCATGAAGAACAGTTAATTGGGGGTACGTGTCCCGGCGGCGAAGGGCCGGCCACGGTTTGCTTTCTCACTCCGGCTGCTTTGCAGAGTCGTTCGAAAGTAAACCGTGGCCGGCCCTTCGCCTTACGTACCACCATTGGGAACTTTGGCTGATAGTTGTAGCGCGATGGGGGTTTGGCTGAAGGGACCTTTGGTACCCGTTCGGACACTTTGGCCCTTGATGAGCGTTTGGCTGATTGCTGCTTTGGGTACTGTTTGGGTTACTTTGGGTTTGTTTGATTTTTAATTGTTGGAGGGCTTGTATGTCTTATTTGGATCTGGCTCGGTCTCGGTATTCTTGTCGCGAGTTTGAGAATCGTTCTGTTGAGCAAACTGTTGTGGATGCCATTGTTGAGGCTGGGCGTATTGCTCCTTCTGCTTGTAATAATCATCCAGCCCGTGTGATGGTGCTGGATACGCCTGAGCTGTTGGAGAAGGCTGCTGCTTGTCAGCCTCGGTTTGCTCGTGATGGGTCCATCTTTGGGGCTCCGCTTGTCTTCCTTATTTGCAGCGTTACCGGCGACGCTTGGGTTCGCCCCTATGACCAGATGAACTCGAGTGCCATCGACACCTCGATTGTTTGCGATCAGATGATGATGGAGGCCGAGGAGCAAGGTCTGGGAACGTGCTGGGTATGCCATTTTAAGCCCGAGCTAGCCCGCGAGCAGTTCAACCTGCCCGAGGGCGTCTATCCCTATCACATGCTCGTCTGTGGCTATCCCGCCGACCACATCGCCGATCCCGAGCATCGCGAGGCCCGCACCATTCCCCTCTCCAACTTCCTCCTCAAGTAGATTTTTGGGACATGCCTTAAAACCTACCCTTGACCGCTCACCCGTCCGCCGAGTTCTGCGCCACTATGTGCAGGGCTCGGTTTTTTATGTTACGCACCCCGGCACAGTCATAAAAAAGGACCCGCAAGCTGCGGGTCCTTTCTAGGCACTAAATTGTAGGCCGAATGTTAGTCCAGGTCGTCGGCGGCAAAGTTGTCGATCGGGGCGAAAGGATCGGCCACGGGGACAACCGGGTCAGCGACGGGCAGCGGCTCGGCGGGAACAGTCACCGCAGGAGAAGCGGCAGAACCGACCGGCGTGGAGGCCATGAGGTCGGCCGGGAAGGAGTTCTGGGCATCATCCATGAAGTGCTGGATGAGCTTGAGGTACTCGGCCTTGAACTCCTCGCGGGAAGCCTTAAGACGATCGATTTCCTCGAGCTCGGCCTGTTTTTCGGTCAGGGCCTGGCGGATAACCTCGCGGGCCTTGGCGTCAGCCTCGTTGCGGATACGCTCAGCATTCTCGTTGGCATCGTTGACGATGGTCTCAGCGGTCTGCTGGGCAGCGATCAGAGCAGCGGAAATCTGACGCTCCTGAGCGGAGAAGTCAGGGGCGGGAGCAGCCACGGGGGCGGCAGGAACGGCCTGGGCGGTGGCATCCTGAGCCTGGGCAAGCTGAGCCTGCGCGTCGGCAAGCTGCTGCTCGGTGGCGGTCAGGCGACCCTTAAGATCAACGATCTTGGCAAGCATAGCGTCAACCTCGGAGGACAGCGTCTCCAAGAAGACGTCGACCTCGGCAGGATCGTAGCCACGCTTGGCCTCAGAGAAAGTCTGAGCCTGGATGTCTGCAGGGGTAATAGCCATAACAAGTCTCCTTTTTCATCGCCTCGGCGCTACACGCCCGACGTAAGTTACTAAGTCAGTTCTATACGAGTATACCTATAAGAAGCTGCAGAATCAGCCTCTGCACCAACTGCAACGCAATAATCGCAACGACCGGCGAAAAATCAACGCCGCCCATCGGCGGGATAAACCGACGAAAGAGGTTGAGCCACGGGCCGCAGACGCTATCGAGCACTGCAGCGATATCCTGCAGCAGGCCGCCCTGCTTCATGGGAATCCACGTCATAAAGCAATAGACCACGATGAGCGTGGAGTAGAAGTTGAACAGCGTGTTGACCAGCTGGACAATGGTGTAGATGTTGATGAGAATCTCCTCGTCTTGGGTTTACTTAAGGTAGCCGTCGGCACGAAGCTTCTTGAGGTCCGAATCCTTAACCTCGCAGCCGGCGGGCAGCACCATGAATACGCGATCGCCCACTTCTTTGACCGTGGCGCCCAGGCCACAGGCAAAGCCATAGCTAAAGTCCAGGACGCGCTTGGCGACCTCGGTGCGAACGCCAACAAAAATCAGTGCGACAGGCTGCTTGGTGCGAACGCGGCGCACCACGGTCTCCACGTCGTCATAGCTCTCGGGGCGCAGGACATAGGCCGGCAGCTGCGGCGTGGCGTTGATGATATTGCTCGCATAGGCCGAGGCATCGCTCGGTGCAGGCGCGGGTGCAGCGGCGGCACGGGCGCGGGTGTTCTCGGCGTAGCTCGACGGCGTGTCATAGGCACCAGGACGATAACCGCTCGCAACGCTGTCCTGCGAGCGCGAAGGCGGGTTATACGTCGTGGCATGGCGGGAGTCATCGCCGACCAGCTGACCGGAGCGCGTATACACGGCAACCGACTCAGCTTCACCGCGGCGCGTCTGACCAAGCAGGCCGTTGCTCGGCTCGTCTTGGGTGTAGAAGCCCTCGCCCGAAGCACCGCTGTAGCCGTTGCCCTGACAACTATCGTCATAGCCGTCATCGTAGCCGTAGTCGTCGTCCTGGCCATAACCCTGGTCGTAACCCTGCTGGCCGCCCAGGTGCATCTTATTTTTAATCTCGTCAAGGAAGCCCATGGTTGTGTCCTCTCGCGGTTTAGTGCAGGCGCCCCGATAATCAGTGCGCACTTCAGAGCCTTATTTTACTGCAAACTCCGGGCTAAATACTACCCTGCCCAGGCGAACGAGCGTAGAGCCCTCCTCAAGGGCAGGCTCAAAGTCCTCGCTCATGCCGCAGGAAAGCTCAGGCAGGTTCAAATCGGGATGCGCCGCCTCCAGCTCATCCCTCAGCTCACGAAGCCCCGCAAAGGTGCGGCGTGCCACATCCTTATTCCCCCGGGGCGCCATAGTCATAAGCCCCTGTACGCAAATTCCCTCAAGTTCCGCAAGCTCACCCGCGGCGGCGCGAATCTCATCGGGCGAAAAGCCTCCCTTCGACTCCTCACCACTCACATTGACCTCGATGAGCACACGCTGGGGGCCGGCGAGCTCGCCTGCCTCAATCTTGCGGACAGCACGGCTCGAGATCGCCTGTGCCAGATGCAGCGAACCCACCGAGTGAATCAGCTCGGCTGAGCCCAGCACCGCATTGATCTTATTGGTCTGCAGGTTGCCGATCATATCGAAGCGCACCTCGGGCAGCTCCTGATGCTCCGCCAGACCCGTGAGCTTGCGAACCAGCTCCTGCGGGCGGTTCTCGGCAAAATGGCGATACCCCGCCTGGATGGCAGCAACAGTCTCATCGACACCAACGGTCTTGGACACGGCAATGAGGCGCGCGGCGTCGTGGGGGCGGCCCGCGCGATCGAGCGCCGCATAAAAACGTTCCAGAATCTGCTCGCGGCGAGCGCGCATCAAATCCAAATAGTTATCCATTGCCAATCGCCTCCGCTGACAGCCAAACAAGTAGTCCCATGCTAACGCAAGAGCGCGGCCCCGCATGTGCAAGGCCGCGCTCACTTAGGTATTTACAATCTTTCGACGAACGGGGCTACTTACTCCTCGTCGTCCTCGCCATCGTCCTCGTCCTCAAGATGATCGAGCAGGTAGCGAAGACCCTCGCTGACCTCGTTGGCGGGCACCTTGGCAACGTAACGCGCGTCGACGGCGGGCCTCATGATAACACCCTCGCCCGAAGGCACGCGCATGCTCTCGAGCTCATCCTCGTCCACACGGGCGATATCGCCGGCGTTCATACGCTGACCAGTCAACAGGAAGGTCAGACGGCAAGCGGCATCGATGGAAATGGAAGCGATGCGATCGAGGTAGCGCGAAACCATGATGGCGCGGCGCAGGTCGTCATAGTTGCTGTCGTCGTCCATAAAGTCGCCCGTATCCATACGGTTAAAGGTGCGGAAGAACTTCTCGTAGGCGGCGTGCACCGGCTCGTCCTCGACGGCCAGGTTGCAAATGATGGACATGTCGTTGGTGACGAGCGCAGAAAGCGACGAGCCTAGCACCTGGTAGACGGCCTCAGCCTCGGCCTCAACCGTGCCGACAAGCTCCTTGGGCAGCGAGATGTCGGCCTTGATCATATGACGCGTGGCACGGCAGATCTGACGGACCTTATCGGTCATGCGCTGCAGGTTAAAGTCGACGTAGATGATCGTCTGAAGCAGGCGGAAGTCGGAGGCGACCGGTGACTGCGTGGCGATCAGGTTGTAGCAGACGGCCTCCAGGTTGGCGCAGCGCGCGTCAATCGAAAGCGTGCGCTTCTTGGTCTTGGTGGCGAGCTTGCGGTCGTCGGTCACATAGGCCTTCACGGCATCGTGGAGGGCCAGATCGACGGCCTCATAGATGCTCAGCATCTCGTGACGGGCCTCGACGAGCTGACGGGAAAACAGTTTGCGCATGGTTCACTCCAATCAGTTGGGTGCGGTCATGCCGCCCGCACAGTGAATACGCACCGGACTAGGTCCGATCGGCTTGGGACTAGTCGCACCGATCAGCCAAAGCGGCCGGTGATATAGTCTTCCGTCCGCGAGTCCACCGGGCTGGTGAAGATCGCGTCGGTTTGACCATACTCGATGAGCGTGGCGGGCTCGCCGGCAACTTCCTGCAAGAAGAATGCGGTGTAGTCGCTGATACGAGCTGCCTGCTGCATTGAATGCGTGACGATGATGATCGTCATCTCGGGCGCCAGCTCGGCCATCAGATCCTCGACCTTAGAGACGGACGTGGGGTCGATGGCGGAGCAGGGCTCGTCCATCAGGAGAACATCGGGTTGCACCGCAAGCACGCGCGCGATGCACAGACGCTGCTGCTGACCGCCCGAGAGCGCCAAACCATCCTTGTTGAGCTGATTGGATACCTCTTTCCAGAGGTTGGCGCGCTTGAGCGATTCTTCCACGATGTCATCGAGGTCGCTTTTGCTAGTCACACCCTGTAGACGAGGGCCAAAGGCGACATTCTCGTAGATGGATTTGGGAAACGGGTTGGGCTGCTGAAAGATCATGCCCACGCGACGACGGAGGTCGACCGGGTCGACGCCCTCGGCATAGATATCATTGCCGTCGAGCGTCATGGTGCCCTCGACGCGCGTACCCTCGATCAGATCATTCATGCGGTTGATGCAGCGCAAAAACGTCGACTTGCCGCAGCCCGAAGGGCCAATGAAGGCGGTGATGGCGTTTTTGGCGATGTTGAGGTCAAGCCCCGTCAGCGCATGAAAGTCACCGTACCAAAAGTTGAAATCCTTGGCCGTAATGGCCGCTTGCTCCAGCGTGGGAGCGGACTGATAAACGGACATGGGACTCCTTAACTAGCGACGCTTGCGCGACAGGAAGCGCGCAAACAGGTTGAAGGCCAGAATGATCACCATCAGCAAGAGCGCGGTGCCGTAGGCTGCGTTCATGTTGATGCCGTCGTTGGCAAGCAGGTACAGGTGAACCGTCATGGGGCGGCCGGAATCGAGCGGCGAAATAGGCAGATTGATGGCTTGGCCCATGGTGTAGAGCACCACCGCGGTCTCGCCAATGGCGCGGCCGATGGCGAGGACGATGCCCGTGGCAATACGGCCAAAGGCAGAAGGAAGCACAATCTTGGAGACAACCTGCCACTTGGTGGCGCCCAGGCCGTACGCGCCCCAACGGATATAGCGCGGGACGGCGCGAATGGCCTCTTCGGTGGTGCGCATGACAATGGGAAGCATCAAGAGCGCGAGCGCCAGAGCGGCCGAGACCATCGAAAGGCCCAGGCCCATGGCCTCGACAAACAAGGCGTAGCCAAACAGGCCCATAACGATGGAGGGCACCGAGGCCAAAGCGTCAGCAGCGTAGCGAATGAGCTCGACGACCTTGCCCTGCTTGGCGTACTCGGCCAGATAGACGGCTGCCAGCACAGCAATCGGCGTGCAGATAAGCATGGCGAGCGCCGTCACATAGACGGTCGAGACGATCGTGGGCCAAATTCCGCCCTCGGCGTTGACGCCCTGGGGCCAACCGAAGATAAAGTCGAGCGAGATATGCGGCAGGCCGTTAATGACCACATAGGCAATGATAGCGACAAGCACCAGCGTGGTGATGTATGCCGCGGCACGGAACACGCCAAGCATGATCTTGTTGGACAGGTCCTTGTTGATGCGGCCCTTCTTGCCATGGGAAAGGGCACGCTTGATGCGCTCGCGCGACGAGGTCGTATCGACCGTCGTGTCAACGGAATCGGACATAGCCTACCCCCTCTTCTTCTTGGAAATCAGACGGACGACGCCCACCAGCGTGGCGGAGATGATAAACAGGACCACGCCCATGCCGAACAGCGCCGAGCGGTGCAGACCCGAGGAATAGCTCATGTCGAGCGCGATCTGGCTCGTGAGCGTCGAGATGGGGCTCGCAATGCTGTCGGGAATAACCGGGGCGTTACCCACGACCATGAGCACGGCCATGGTCTCGCCGATGGCACGGCCCATACCCAGCACGATGGCATCCACGATACCCAGCTTGGCGGCAGGTAGCACGACCTTATAGATGGTCTGCCACTTAGTAGCACCCATGGCATACGATGCCTCGCGAATACCCATGGGAATGGAATTGAGGGCATCGATGGTGAGCGTGGTGATGGTAGGGACGATCATGATGGCAAGCACGAACCACGCCGTCAGCGCACCAAAACCAAGACCACCGGTCAGTTGCGCGATAAACGGACGGATGATGATCATGCCAAAGAAGCCATAGATGATAGAAGGGATGCCGGCCAACAGGTCAACGGCAGGGCTGATGAGCTTGCGCACGCGCTTGCTGGCGATCTCGACCAGATACACGGCCGTGCCCACGCCTAGGGGCACACCCATGGCGAGCGCACCGACGGTCACCAGACCCGAGCCGGCAAGCAGCGACACGATGCCGTAGTGGCCCTCAGAGGGCGCCCACGTAAAGCTAAAGAAGTCCGCCAGACCGATGTCGGTAAAGACGGGCAGCGCCGAGTACGTGGTAAAGACAAAAATCAGGATGACGGTAACAACCGCCAAGAACGCGCAGGCAAAGAAAATCCACTGCAGCGCCTTCTCCTTGATATAGGTGCTGCGCGATACGAGCGCCAGCTCGCGCTTCTTGGGCGCCTGAGCATTCTGCTCAGTCTGGGAGTTTTCCTGTGCTTCCATGCTACTCACTCCCCTTCTCGTCGTTGGTGACGGGAATAAAGCCCGCCTCGCGAATCTGCTTGTCCATCTTTTCGGACGTCACGTAGTCGATGTAATCCTGCGCCTGCTGCGAAGGCGCACCCTTCACAAAGAAGTAAAGGTCGCGCGAGATGGGATAGCCGCCACTCGCAACCGTCTTCTCGGACGCCTCAACATGATTGACCGAGACGGCCTTGACCGAGGTCTTGGCGTTGAGGCTATCGACGAAGCCCAGCGAAATGTAGCCGATAGCCCCGCGCGAACGAGATACCACGTCGCGCACCTGGCCCGTGCCCGAAAGAACGGCGGAGCGGCGATCGAACGGGGTGCCGTCCATCACGATGGTGCGGAAGGCTTCACGCGTGCCAGACGCCTCATCTCGGTTGATAACCTGAATCCTCAGGTCCTCGCCACCGACTTCTTTCCAGTTGGTGATCTTGCCGGCATAGATATCGCGGAGCTGCTCGGTCGAGAGGTTATCGACGGGGTTGTCTTCGTTCACGATGACCGCGATACCGTCGTGGGCAATGACGATGGGAGTCAGGCCCAGATCCTGCTCGTCAGCATTGAGTCCACGGGAGGAGCTGGCGATATCGGCCGTGCCAGCGCTGACGGCTTCGATGCCAGCGGAAGAGCCCAAACCGGAAACGAGCACGTCGATGCCGGTCTCCTCCTTAAAGCCCTCTGCCGCAATTTCGGCGATAGGAAGGCAGGTCGTGGAGCCGGCCACGGTAATGGAAGAGGTAGAAGATCCCGAAGAACAGGCGCACAGCGTAAGCGTAAGCACAGCGGCGCTCAGGACCGATACGATCTTTCTCATAGCATCACGCCGATCGCAGCATGGCGCCCACAGGTGCCGTCCTCGTTACGGTAGGAATAAAAGCGGTCGTTCTGACGCACAGTCGAAAGCTGGGTATCCACGATATTATCCGCGTCCACACCGGCATCTACCAGCGCCTCACAAATGGCAGCGGAAAGATCGAGCATGCGAGAGGCACTCGCATCGATGCAAGAGAACTCGACGGCAAAGCGATCCATGAGTTCCTGGGATACCTCATATTCGTCAGCCAAGATATGGGGGCCGATATAGGCGGAAACGTCGCTCGCATCGCAGCCGGCAGCATCGCAAAGCGCCTGGCACGCCTTGGCAGAAATACGTGCAATCGTGCCCTTCCAACCGGAGTGCACCACGGCAAATCCGCCAGGGGCCACCAGCACCACGGGAACGCAGTCGGCAAAGCAGAGCAGCACGGGCACGTCATGGGCCGTACAGACGATGGCATCGCAGCCCTCGGCAATCTGCTCGCGAACAGCCTCAAGATCGTCGGCGCCGTTCGAAGTCACCGTAACGATATGGTCACCATGTACCTGATTGGGCACGAGCAGATTATGCTCGCACTCAGTGGCGCCCATAGCTTCGAGCGCTCGACGACGATTTTCTTGAACAGCAAAGGGGTCATCGCCTACATGCGAGCCCAGGTTGAGCGAGGAGTACGCATCTTCAGAAACGCCACCGGTGCGCTCGGTAAAGGCAAAGCGGACATCGGATGTCGCGCCCTCCACCAACGTAACTCCATCATGGTCGACACGCGAAACGTTGTCCGCACGTGCTGCCATACTAAAGCCTCCTAATAACACAAGTACCGCGGCGTCGCCGCGCAGTCCGCGTTTATACGGCTGTCATACTTCCTTAAAAGGATACCCGCAGCGGTAGGGACCAAACGTAAAGGGAACGTAAGGAGATTGGAGGCTTTCGTTTACAAACGAGAAACAAAACGGGGTGCATCCAAATGGACACACCCCGTGCAGGTCGTTGAGAAAAACGAACTAGAAGCTACCGCGCTTCAGGAAGTCGGGAAGCTCGAACTGGTCGTTGCCAAAGTTGGGCAGCTCGGTACCACCGACGTTGCGGGTCGGAGCGGCCTGAGCCGGGCTGGCAGCCGGAGCGGTGCGCTGCGGCTCAGCGGAGGCAGCGGCCTTGCTCTGAGACTGCTGAGCAGCAAAGAGCTCATCCTGACGGTTGACGTTGGAGTCGGAGAAGCCCGTAGCGATGACGGTGATACGCACCTGATCGCCCAGGGACTCGTCGACAACGGTACCGAAGATGATGTTGGCCTCGGGGTCGACGGCGTTGGCGACAACGTCGGCGGCGTCGCTGATCTCCTGGATGCCCAGGTCCTTGGAACCGGCGATGGAGAGCAGCACGCGCGTGGCACCATCGATGGAGCTCTCGAGCAGCGGGCTGGAGATGGCCTGCTGGGCAGCGTCGACGGCACGAGTATCCCCAGAAGAGGTACCGATACCCATCATGGCGGTACCGGCCTGCTTCATGATGGTCTTAACATCGGCGAAGTCCAGGTTGATGATACCGGGGACGGTGATGAGGTCGGTGATGCCCTGGGTGCCCTGGGAAAGGACGCCATCGGCAATCGCGAAGGCCTCGAGCATGGTGGTCTTCTTCTCGGCGATGTCGAGCAGCTTATCGTTAGGAATGACGATCATGGTGTCGACGCAATCGGAGAGGGTCTTGATGCCCTCCTCGGCGCTCTTCTTACGCTTGCGGCCCTCGAAGGTGAAGGGCTTGGTCACGACGGCGACGGTCAGTGCGCCGACCTCGTTCATCGCGATATCGGCAACGATGGGAGCAGCGCCGGTACCGGTGCCGCCGCCCTCGCCGCAGGTGATAAACACCATGTCGGCGCCAGCGAGCGCCTCGGCGATGTCGTCGCGGGACTCATCGGCAGCCTTGCGGCCAACCTCGGGATTGGCGCCGGCGCCCAGACCGCGGGTAAGGTCGGTGCCGATGTGCACCTTGATATCGGCATCAGAGATCGCGAGTGCCTGAGCATCGGTGTTGATGGCAACAAACTCGACGCCGCGGATGCCCTCTTCGATCATTCGATTGACCGCGTTGGTACCGCCGCCGCCGACGCCGACCACCTTAATGACGGCAAGGTAGTTGTTGATCTCTGTCTCGTGCATGTCGGTCCTCCGAACAAAGGTTATAGCCATAGCATGGGTCGACCCCTGCGCACATTAACCTTCAGGTTGAAAGTAAATGCAAAGGTAAACCGTATTATGTTTGCACATTATGAACGTATCAGTCAAATAATTGACCGTGAAAACCAAACAAACCAGATAAACGGCGTGGTATGGCCCCTCAACAAAGCATCAACCAGCGCTACGAGGTCGGAGCATTCCTAAATGTGTAGTTGCCCGGAGAGCGCACATTGATATACGTTACGCCCTCTACCTGCGAAAGCAACTTGGTGACTACGCGTTCCTTCTTGGCGATATCGTCCGAATCGCCCAGCGACACCTCAATGCCGTTATTGAGGTTTGCCGAGATGGCTTCGACCGAAGGCGTGGAAATATCCTTGACTTGTCCCAAGAACTCGCTCGAAAAACCACGCACATAATCCAGGCCGGCCTTAACGGCTTTGGAGTTCACCGCCTGGCCGGAAACCGGAGCGACATCCGCCGAGACATCAGTCAACAACACCGCGCCATAATGCTTGGCGAGCGCCAGCGCGGCATCGATTCCGGTCAAGGTATTTGAGCCCTGCCCTGTCGTGATGACGTTGCCCTGGTCGTCCACTTCGACCGACGTCGACAGCGGGGCGATCCAGGTGTCATCGTCTCCGATAGCCCAGGCAAGGTCGTCGGAGCTGATATACGCAATGGCGATAACTTTACGCTCCGTCGGCGTGATGATAAGCGTATGGGGAAACTGGCGCTGGACATCCACGCCCGAAACCCACGGGTTCTGCTTGAGATCCTCGGTAATCTGGTCGGGATCGACGTTAAAAAGCGACGTTCCCTCGGGCAAGTCGATCAGCTGGATAGCATCGTGCTTCGTCACATGCTCGCTGCCTTGAATCTGAATATCAGTGGCAGTAAACAGTCCAGAGTTGATCACCACGATGGCAACGACGACGAGCACGGCCAAGACGGCCAGAACGCCGCCCACGATTTTGCCTTTGCCTGTAACGACAGAAGCGGCGTCTGATGTTTTATTTGCCATCGCTCCAAGTGAAGATAACGGGTTGAAACCTTTTTTACTCGAAGGCTTCTTGGCGGTAGCCGGCACCGATGTCAGCGAGCGCGGTTTCAATGCGCCCAGCGTGAGACCTGGACGCGCCGCTTTAGTTCCCGTCGAGGGCTTGGGAGCTGCCATGGGACGGGCAGGCTTGGCGCCCATAACAGGCTTTGACGTCACCGAGGGACGCGAGGACTTTTTTGCGGCCGGACGATTACCGAGCTGCGAGCCGACGACCGGACGACTGGTCTGTCGAGCATGCCCGACAGACTTAGAGTGCGCGACGGTATTGCGTTGAGGTTTGGCAGGCGCGCCGGAACGCCCTCCGGCGCGGCGGAAGGTGGGTTTCGATGCTCTAGAAGCCGAGGAATTTAACTTCCGGTCTGAGCTCGATGCCATACGCCTCCCTCACCTTTCCGTGCACATGTCTGATAACCGCGGCAACGTCATCGGCCGAGGCAGTTCCGTTATTAACGATAAAATTAGCGTGAACGGGCGAAACTTCCGCGCCGCCAATCGAAAAACCCTTTAATCCACAATCCTCGATAAGCTTGCCCACACTCGCATCGGGCGGGTTGCGAAAGACAGACCCGCAGGATGCGCGACCCATGGGCTGCGTACGCTTGCGCCTTGTAAGGTACCGCTCCATGCGCTCGCGAATGTCGGCCTTGGGCGCCGGTTTAAGCTTGAGCACGCACTCGAGGATGATCTCATTGCGGGGAAGGCTACATTCGCGGTAGCCCCAAGAGATCTCGGACCCCGCATAATGCTTGATACCGGATGCCGGGTCAAACGTTACGACATCCTCAACCAGCGAGCCAATCCACTCGGTCCGCGTGCCGGCATTCATAGATATCGCACCGCCGACCGAACCGGGAATGCCAACGGCAAACTCAAGGCCCGAGAGGCTACGCGACAGGGCATCGTTGACCAGGCGCGCAAACATCACGCCCGCACCGACCGTCAGCGTACAACCGTCATCGGCAACAACCGTGCGCTGGAACTCACGTCCGAGCGAAATGACGGCACCGCGATAACCGCCATCGGCAACCAGCAGATTGGAGCCCTTGCCGATGATGACCCACGGCACCTGCTCGCGATCGAGCACCGCCACGGCGCGGCGGAGGGCATGATAGCTATGGCACGTCACAAAGAGGTCGGCCTTGCCGCCGATACGATAGCTCGTATGACGCGCAAGGCGCTCGTCCTCGATCACATCCGTGTCGATCATGCCCGAGAGCGCCATGACGGCGTTAAACAGACCCATTAGACTTAAGCGTCTTTCTTGGCAGTCAGATACTCAATGAACTCGGGACCGACGGTCGTAACGTCGCCGGCACCCATGGTGAGCAGCAGGTCGCCCTCGCCCACCATCTGCTCGAGCTCCTGATTGAGCTCAAGACGGCTGGAGCAGTACACGACCTCCTTGCCAGGATGCTTGGCGCGCACGGTATCGGCGAGCATCTTAGAGGTGACACCCGGAATGGGCATCTCGCCAGCCGAGAACACATCAATCAGCAGCAGTTTATCGGCATTGGCAAATGCATCGGCAAAGTCGTCGCACAGGGCCTGCAGGCGCGAATAGCGGTGCGGCTGGAACACGACGTCGACGTGCTTGTAACCCAGCGACGAAGCGGCAGCAAGCGTCGCCTTGATCTCGGTGGGGTGATGGCCGTAATCATCGACCACGGTGATGCCATCGATATCGCCCACGTGGGTAAAGCGACGGCGGACGCCCTCAAAGCTCGAGAGCGCCTTGGCGGCGGCGTCGATGTCAAGGCCCAGGACATGGGCGACGGTGAGCACCGCCGTGGCGTTGAGCATGTTGTGGCGACCGGGATTGCTCTTGATCTCCACAGCGCGCTCAGTGCCGTCCTCAAAGCGAACGATAAAGTCACTCTGGATGCCCTTGACATCCGGGTGCATGCAGACGATGTCGTTGCTCTCGGCAAAGCCGTAGGAAAGCACGTGACGGCCCGTCGACTTGGCGAGCTCGACCAGATGCGGGTCCTCACCGCAGACGATGACGGTGCCGTCCTCGCCCACCAGGCTCATGAATTTGGCGAAAGTTGCCTCGATCTCCTCGATACCCGAGTAGTGATCGAGGTGGTCGGCCTCGACGTTGGTCACAATGACTACGTTGGGGTTCAGGAACAGGAAGGAGCTGTCGGACTCGTCGGCCTCGGCGACAAAGTAGTCGCCCGAGCCGTTCTTGCCGTTCGTGTCATAGCCCTCAACGATGCCACCGATCAGGAAGCTCGGATCCAGACCCATGCGGTCGAGCATGGTGGCACACATCGAAGACGTGGTGGTCTTGCCATGCGTGCCGGCAACAGCGACGGTGGTGTAGCCGTGGCCCAAAGCAGAGAGCATCTTGGCACGGGGCCACACGGGAATACCAAGCTCGCGAGCACGCACGAGTTCAGGGTTGGACTCCGGAATAGCGGTGGAGACAACAACCACGTCGGGCTTGACCTCGTCGATCGTGGCGGCCTCATGGCCCACATGCACCTTCACACCAGCGCGGGTAAGCTGGCGGATATAACGTGACGTCTTAAGGTCGGAGCCGGTAACGGCATAACCGCGCTCGTGCAGAACGAGGGCGATGCCGCTCATGCCGGCGCCGCCGATACCGATAAAGTGGGCGCTCTTAAACTCGGGCGCGGAGGTTGCAGTCTGGGAATCAGCCATGTGCTCGTGTACTCCTTGCGTAAACACTGCCTGTAACCCGTTAACTGTACCGCACCTACCGCATCAGCGCGAGGGCGACCGAAGATATCCGTCTAACTAACGCAAACCCTCTACCGCATCCGCCAGAAGAGCGGCGGCTCTATCCTGAGCCAGACCACGCGCCGCCTGACGCATGGCGTCGCGCGCCGCCGCGTCATCGACCAGGTGCAGCAGCTCATCGGCAAAGGCAGAACCGTCGATATCGGCATCGGCGCAGAGCACGCCGGCCCCGGCGTCGACCAGATAACGAGCATTGGTGGTTTGGTGGTCGGCCGTCGCATGCGGATACGGCACGAGCACCGAGGGCACGGCGAGCGCAGCGATCTCGGCCACGCTCGATGCACCCGAACGCGAGAGCACCAAATCGGCAGCAGCCAGCATATCGCCCATGTTGTCGATGTAAGGCTGGACGCGGTAACGCTTCGCCTCCTCGGGCGTCAGCGCCAAAGCGCGCTCGGTCTCCTCAAAGCCGTCGGCACCCGTCGAATGCAACACATAGAGGTTCTTGCGCGAAAGCAGCTCGTTTTTGAGCGAAGTCACGCGCTCGTTGAGGTGCTGGGCGCCAAGTGAACCGCCAAAGACGAGCAGCAGCGTAGCGTCCTCGGGAACGCCAAGTGCCTTGCGGCCACGATCGCGATCGCCCTCGATCACCGAGCGACGTACGGGGTTGCCGGTCATGAGCACGTGGTCAGGGTCACCTTCGCGCTCAAAGACCGAACGCGCTGCCGGCACCGAGATGCACACGCGGGCGGCGTGGGAGTTCATCATCTTGTTGGCCAGGCCCGGAACAGAGTTCTGCTCATGCAGCAGATACGGAACGCCTGCGCCCTTGCACCACCCCAACAGCGGAACCTCGACATAGGCACCAAAACCGATGGCGGCATCGGGCTTGCCGACCTTTGAGAAATGATTGGCGAGCGCACGCTTGGCCTTATTGACACGCCACAGCGAGGTCAGCGCCGTCCAAGGACGGGAGCGGTCGAAGCCCGTGACCGTAATGGGCACAAAATCAAACCCAGCCTCGGGGACCAAACGACCCTCGAGCTTGCGCGACTGGCCCACGAACACAACGTGGTGGCCACGGTCACGCAGTTCTTCGGCCAAGGCGAGCGCGGGGTTGATGTGTCCTGCCGTGCCGCCGGCTGCAATAGCAACGGTCATTTTATCGGTCATGGTAGTCCCTTCGTACACGCGGTCCCTGGTCGTCGGTGCGCAGACGCGCCGACGGGTCCGAGTTCAAATCGATTCGATTATATCCGCCGCCCGCGTTGCGAGGGCTGGGGCGCTGCGGACGACCTTGCGGAGCCGTTCGCGAGCGTGGACGAGCTGCCGGCTCGGATGCAGAACCATCCAGAACGGTAAAGCCGCTACGCGAAGGTCGTTCACCGCGCACATGGGCCACGCCGGCGGTGCTCTCGTCCATAACGGCAAAGCTCTCACGGCGGCGGTCATACTCATCGCGGCGGGCGCTCTCGTACGAAACGCGCAGGATCAACCCGGCAAGCATAAGCGACACAATAATCGACGAACCGCCGTAGCTAATAAACGGCAACGGTTTGCCCGTCATGGGAAACACGTTGAGGATGCCCAGCGCGTTGATCAAAAACTGCACCGCGAGGATAACCGCAGAGCCCGAAGCCATGAGCGCCCCGCGACGATCGGCGGCCTGCTCGGCAATTCGAAACGCCGAGTAGATCAGCATCGCAAACACCAAGAAAAACAGCAGCGTCCCCAAAAAGCCAACCTCCTCGCCAATGATGGCCAGGATGTAGTCGTTGTGTGCCTCGGGCAAATACGAGTACTTCATGGTTGAGTTGCCGATACCGCGGCCGAACAGTCCGCCCGAAGCAAACGCCATAATGGCGAGCGTTGCCTGATACCCGTCTCCATATTCATCTGCCCAAGGGTTCAAGAGAACCTGAATGCGCACCATACGGTACGGCTCGACGACAAGAGCGATCACGATGATGACGGCGCCAGCAAGAATCGCACCGATAATGTATTTTGGGTCAAGGCCGGCAAAGAGCGCCATGCACATGATCGTCAACAGAATAATCAGGATGGTGCCAAAGTCGGGCTGAATAAAAATCAAGACGAGCGATATGCCCAAATATAAGCCCATGCCCTTAAGGAACTCATTGATGTTACCGCCGGGCGAAAACACGCTATCGAGCATGATGGCAGAATAGGCAATGGCAAACGGCTTGAGAAACTCCGATGGCTGAAACTGAATGCCGGCAATGCTCAGCCAACGCGTAGCGCCACGGCTGCCGCTACCAAAGAGGAACACCGCAAGCAGCAAGATCATCATAGCGATAAGGGCAAGTTTAAGCGCCCCTTCGCCAAACCAGCTATCGGGTGCAACGCGCGCGATGAACTCGAGGGCAGCAACACCGACGACAGTGAACATAAACTGCCGGAACAAAAAGTAGGTCGCGGAGTCGTTCTCGTGAAGCGCCTCGACTGAAGATGCCGAGTACACCATAAGCAGGCCAAAACAGACCAGCGAGAACAGGCAGGTCAAAAAGACCAGGCGGGGTCGCATGATACGTGCGGGGACGCCGGCGATATAACGTTCGCCGATGCCCTGCGTGCGACGACCGGCGCGCGGCGTGCTGCGCTGCGAGGAAGCACGGTCCGAGTCGGGCCTCCTCATATTCTGTCGGGGGCTCTCCTCTCTCACCGGCAGCCCCTATTCCATTTGCGTATTGGACGCAGCGGCAAGCTGGGCCACATAGTCCTTAAACACGCGACCGCGCTCCTCGTAGCCCGAGAACTCATCGAACGAAGAGCAGGCGGGCGACAGTAAGATCACATCGCCGCGGCTCGAGAGCGAACGGGCAACGTCCACGGCATCGCGCAGGTCGTCGGCCTGGGCGATATCGACATCACCGTCGACATCCGCCTCGTCCATAGCGGCGGTAAAGCGCTCGCGCGCGTCGCCAAAGCAGACCACCGAGCGAACGTTATCCATCACAACGCGGGCAAAGGACTCGAGCGGCGTGCCCTTATCGTGACCGCCGAGCAGCAAGATCACATCGTCATCGGGAAACGCCGTCAGGGCCTTTTCGACCGCATCGGTGTTCGTTGCCTTGGAATCGTTAACATAGCGCACGCCATCGATCTCGCCACAGGGCTCAACGCGGTGCTCCAGCGGCTGGAACGAGACCAGGCCGCGACACACACCGTCAACATCGGCGCCGACCGTCAGGGCCGCCGTGGCAGCACACAGGGCATTGATTACATTGTGATGGCCCGAAATCTTAAGCTCGGACGTATCGACGAGCGGGGTCTCGACGCCCTTCAGGCGAACGACCATCTTGCCATCGCGCACAAATGCGGCGTCCTCGCCCGCAGGCTCGTCAAAAGCAACCTTGCAGATGCGACGACCCGGAACATAGATGTACTCATCGAACTCGTGGATACCGGCATCCTCGACGTCAACAATCACCAGGTCATCGTCGACCATATTCTCGAACAGCTTAATCTTGGCGAGCGCATAGTTCTTATGGCTTTTATGCCAGCCCAGATGGTCGGGGGTAATGTTGAGCAGCACCGCCACACGGGGGTGAAGCTCCTGGGTCGTTGCGATCTGATAGCTCGAAAGCTCCGCCACAAACCACTCGTTATGCGCACGGCCATCGATCTCGTTCACCGGAGGCTCGCCAATGTTGCCGACAGCAACGCTCGCCTCGCCCGCTGCCTTAAGCAGGTAATCGGTCAGTGACGTGGTTGTCGTCTTGCCGTTGGTGCCCGTAATGGCAATCCAATTTTGGGGAGACAGACGGTAGGCAAACTCAGGCTCACCCATAATCTGGGCAGCGTGATCACGGCCAGTCTTAAAGAATGCCGAGAACTCCGAGATGCCCGGACACGTCACGCATACATCAAACGCGCCCTCGACCTGCTCGGTTCCGTAGACAAACGATGCCCCGTGCGCCTCGAGCGAGCGCGTGGCATCGTTGGGCTCGGACGTGCCGCCACCGTAAACGGTAACGGCACTCACACGCTCGGGATGTGCAAGCGCCCAGCGAGCGACATCAAGACCGGACTTACCCTGGCCCAAAACGAGCAGGCTAAAGACATCAGCAAGAGGCATGAAAGACCACTATCCCAACTGGAAGAACAACGCGAGGCCCAGGGCTCCGAAGGCCGCGGCGACAATCCAAAAACGGATGACGACCTTGGTCTCGGCCCAGCCCTTCTTTTCGAAATGATGATGAATGGGCGCCATAAGGAAGACGCGCTTGTGCGTAAAGTGGAAATAGACAACCTGGATCATGACCGACAGGGTCTCGACGATAAACAGACCGCCGATGATGAGGGAAACGACTTCGGTGTTGGTCATGATGGAGGTGCAGGCAAAAGCGGCACCCAGGGCAAGCGAGCCGGTATCGCCCATAAAGATGCTCGCCGGATAGCAGTTGAACCACAAAAAGCCCAGGCAGGCGCCGGCGCACGCCGTGCAGAAGATGGACAGGTTCACATCGCCGTGCAAAAACGCCATGGCAGCCATGGCCAGCATGGCGATCATGGAGGTGCCGCCGGCAAGACCGTCCAAGCCGTCGGTGAGGTTTACGGCGTTGGAAAGGCCCGCGATCATCAGCCAGCAAAAGACAAGGTAGAGCCACGGAAAAGAGAGGCCGCAAATGGTGGTCGAGAGCACACCAAGGTCGATCGTCAGGCCACCGGGGAAACGAATCTCGGGGGCGACGCCGCACCAGTTGACAGCAAGCACGGTAAAGGTAACGCAGATGAGGGTAAGGCCAATCATCTTGGCGTGAGGCGTCAGGCCGAGCGAGCGGCCGTGCGTGACAGAAGTCAGGTCGTCGATGAGGCCAAGAACGCCGGTTGCCAGCGTGGCGAGCAGCACAAGCACGAGCTCGGTGGTGAGCTTTCCCATCAAAAGGCAGGCCAGCGAAACGGCAACCAGGATGATGACGCCACCCATGGTGGGCGTGCCCTGCTTAATCAGGTGACGCTTGGGGCCATCGGCGCGAACCTGCTGACCGATGCCCTCGACCTTCAGGAGCTTAATCCACCACGGCATAAGCAGCATCGCGATGACGGCGGCGATGCCCAATCCCAAAAATGCCCGGTACGTAGGATACGAAGGATTGCCGAACATGGACTAGCACACACCTTCCACAAAGCGATCGAGCTCAACGAAGCGTGAGCCCTTGACCAGCACGACATCATGCTGCTCAAGAGCGCCGCCCATACGGTCGAGCACCTGCTGATAGTCGGAGAACACCTGAATGCGGTCCTCATCCATACCCATCATGCGCGCGGCCTCGGCCATACGCTGGGCAAGCTCACCGCCGACACATGCGAGCATATCGAGCTTCTTGGCCGCCGCATAGGCGCCCACCAGCTCATGCATGCGAGGAGCCTCGTCGCCCATCTCGCCCATCTCGCCCAGAACCGCCATGCGCGAACCCGTGCACGAAAGCGAACACAGCAGGTCGAGGCCGGCTGCCATCGATTCGGCACTGGCGTTATATGAGTCGTCGATGACGCGAGCGCCGCTCTTGGCGCGCTTGATTTCCTGGCGATGCCCGGTAATCGTAAGACCCCTAAAGGCGGCATCGATCTGCTCGGGCGTCACGCCAAGACGATAGGCAACCGCCGCGGCCTTGACGGCATTGGGAACGGACTGCGCGCCGGGAATGGCAAGCAGTGTGTCGATAGTCTCGCCCAAGCCAAAATCGAGCGTAAAGACCGGGCGTCCCTCGTCATCAATGCGAATGTCGCACGCACGGACCTCATCGTCGTCCGAGACGCCCGCAAGCATCACGTCGACGCCCGCAGGGGCGGCAAAGGTGTCGCGGATGAACGGGGTAAAGTCGTCCTCACCACCCAAAACCAGCAACGGGAGAAGGTCTCCGGCGGCGCACATGCCGCCAACAATCTCGGATTTGGCACGAGCGATATTCTCACGACTGCCCAGGATACCGATATGGGAGGTACCGATCTTGGTCACGATGGCAAGGTTGGGATTGGCGGACTGAGACATGCGCTCAATCTCGTGGAAATGGTTCATGCCCATCTCGAGCACCAGAACCTCGGTGTCGGCAGGGGCCGCCAGCACCGTGAGCGGCATACCGATCAGGTTGTTGTAGTTACCCTTGGTTGCCCAAACGCGATAGCGCTTGGCGAGCACCGCGGCGAGCACGTCCTTGGTTGTCGTCTTGCCGATAGAGCCGGTAATGCCAATTACCAGGCAGCCAAGCTCCAAACGATAAGCGTGAGCCAGGCGCAGCAAAAACTCCTCGGGGTCATCGGTATGCAGGATGGCGCAGCCCTTCTCATGGGCCAGCGAAAGCAGCTCGGCATCGGGCTCGCGCGTCATCACTACGGCGCCGGCACCCGACTCGATGGCACGGGAAGCAAAGTCGTTGCCGTCGACCTTTTCACCCGGGAAGGCGACGAATATCGTGCCCTCCTCAACCTGGCGCGAGTCGATAACGCACCCGCGGCATACCCGATCGGCTTCTCCCGTCACGGTTCGGGCCCCTGTTGCGGCCGCGAGATTGTTGACGGCGATCTCTATCATTGCAGCTCCCCTGTAAACCTAATAATGCTATCGGCGTATTGTATCCCAGCGCCGCCTACGCGTGGTGCAGGGCGTGTGAACAACCAGGATTAACCGACTGGCCATTTCATAGATAGTAACCCCCTACTTGGTGCGCGGGACACCCAACACGTCAAGCGCACTGGCCATAATGGACTGGAACGGCACTGCGGCGGCATCGGAGCCTGACGGGGTTCCGTCAAGGGTGATATAGCACAGGACCTTGGGCGACTGCGCCGGGGCAAACCCCATAAAAGACGACATGTAGTTCTCTTTGAGGTAGCCGCCGTTCTCATCGGCGCGCTCGGCCGTACCGGTCTTGCCCGCCACGTCGTAGCCGTCCACCGCGCCGCCAACGCCCGTTCCCTCGGCAACGACCGTCTGCATACACGATGTCACCTGCGAGGCGGCCTCCTCGGAAATCGCGCGATCCCCCTCGCCCCAATCCTTTTCATCGCCCTTGCTCGACTTATAGAAGTGCGGAGTCATCATCACGCCGCCGTTCGCGATGCCGCCCACGGCACGTGCGACCTCAATCGGCGAGACGGACAGCGCCTGGCCAAAGCTCATAGCACCCAAGGTGGCACCATCGTACTGATCGCGCTCCTTGACGATGCCCAGACTCTCACCCGGAAAATCGACACCGGAGCTATGACCGATACCCCACTTGTCCACATAGGTGGCAAAATCATCGGCACCGATCTTGCGCCCCACCAGGACAAAACCGACATTGGACGAACGGCGCATCATCTCGCGTACGTCCATTGTCATGGTGTAGTCACGCTTGTCGGCATCGGTAACGGTATCGTCGCCCACCTTGATACTCGCGGGAACCTCAAACGATGTGCTCGGGCGCACAACGCCCAAATCAAATCCGGCGCCCGCAACCAGCGTCTTAAAGACCGAGCCGGGCTCGTAGGCATCCGTCACCAGGCGAAGGTTCATGTCCTCGGTCTTGGCGTTTTCCAAATTGGTCTGGTCATAGGTCGGATACGAGCAGGCGGCCAGGATCTCTCCAGTCGTCGGGTCGGTCACCAGGGCCGACCCGTTTTTGGCCTTCGTCTTCTCGACCGCCTCGGCCAAGGCATCTTCCGCGGCGCGCTGAATGTTGACGTCGATCGTCGTCACGATATCCACGCCATCGATCGCGGCAACCTTTTTATAGGCACCGCCCGCGATGTAGCCGCCATCTCTTGCGCGCTCGCGCACAAGAGAGCCATTCGTTCCGGTCAGAAGCTCATCGTATTGTTTTTCGAGTCCCGTCAGGCCAGCGTTGTCCACGTTCACGACGCCCAGCAGCTGAGAAGCCAGGTTTCCATACGGGTAAACCCGCTTCATCGCCTGCTCAAAGAGCACGCCGGGTAGATTCTTCTTTTCCAGGGCGGCAGCGTCATCCTCGTCGACCTGGCGCTTGATATACACCCAGGAACCATCAGAGAGCACCAGCTTGCGGCAGGTCTTTTTATCAATACCGGTAGCCTTGACCAGCGCCGAGACCGTCTTGTCGACGTCCTCGACAAGCTGAGGGTTCACGGCGACATTGCGGCATTCGACCGACGACGTCAGCACGTTGCCGTTGCGGTCGTAGATAGTGCCACGTTTGGCATAGAGCGTCTGTGAAAGCAGACGACGCGCGTCCGCACGCTCGCGCAGCTTGTCAGCATTCACGATCTGGTATTCGGCAAGACGGAAGACGCCCGCGGCAAGGCCAACCCCGATACAGCCCATAACGACATCGCGACGAGGCAGCGGCGCTCCCGTAACCCATTCAGACGACGACCCCTTGCGCGCGCCCGTATTGCGTACCCGAGGTCCGCCCGAGCTACGGAGACGCGACGCGGGGTCGTTGCCATAGGACGGCCTCGCGTTGTAAGATGGCCGACCCGTTCCTTGATAACCAGAACGTCCCCGCGATGAGGGACGTCCAGAACCGCGACCCCCGTCGGAACCGCGGCGATAGTCATTTGTCATACTCAGCTACCGTCTTGTTACTGAGCGGTCGCGGTCGAGCTAGCGCCCGCGGCTGCATCCTGCGAAAAATCAAGTGTAACGCTCTCACTGGGCTCCACCATGCCATAAGCGCCCGCAAGGTCGCGAATGCGCGTGTCAGCACCATAGACCGAATGCATGACCTCCAGGTCGGAGCTCTCATCAGTCGCCTTCTCGAGCGTGTTGGTAAGCGCGGCATTGCTGTTGAGCACCTGGGCCGTAACGCCGGCGAGCGCCACACGGGCGACACCGATCGTCATGAAGATAGCCGCAATGATGCAAACCGTTTTAAGAACGCTCATGAAAACCGGGCTTACCGCCTGGTTTGCCTGACGGCCCGCGCCCGTGTAGACATCAAAGCGCGGCGTGCGCTGCTCGCGGGGAGCAACGGGGGCCTGCGGTGTCTCACGATAGGCGGGCATGGCGCTCATATCATAGGCGAGTGCTGCGTTTGAAGTGTTGTAGCCCATGATATGCCGCCTCCCATCCCGAGTACGTTGGTAGTGTGTTTAAGCTTCGTTTATGGTGCGAGCGGGAGGTCCAATATCGCGCGGTCGCGTCTACAGACGCTGCGCCACGCGGATCTTGGCTGATCTCGCCCGAGGGTTGCGCGCAACCTCATCGGGTTGGGCAACCAGGGGTTTGCGGGTGATGACCTTGAGTATCGGCACGTTGCCGCACACGCACACCGGAATCTCCGGCGGACACGTGCACCCCTGGCTCATCTCCTTAAAGTGGTTCTTTACGATACGGTCCTCGAGCGAGTGATACGAGATGACGCAGATGCGTCCACCCGGGTTGAGCCACCTTGTGGCGGCGTCTAGCCCTCGCTCGAGCACATCGAGTTCGTGATTGACCTCGATGCGAATGGCCTGGAAACTTTTCTTGGCAGGGTGCCCACCATGCCGACGAGCGGCAGCAGGTATTCCCGCCTTGATGATCTCGACAAATTGGCCTGTAGTTTCGATCGGTTCTTGCTCGCGACGGCGCACGATTTCGCGTGCAATCTGCGAGGCAAACTTCTCTTCGCCATAGACGCGTAGAATCCGGGCGAGGTCGTGTTCGTTATAGGTGTTGATGACCTCAGCTGCGTTTAGGGTGTTGTTACCCGGATCCATCCGCATGTCCAATGGGGCGTCCTCGTTATACGAAAAGCCCCTGCCAGGGATATCGAGTTGCGGTGACGAAACGCCCAAGTCAAACAGGAAGCCATCGACCCCGGGCACCTCGGCCGAGCAAAGCAGCTCGTCCAAGTCGCCGAAGTTGCCCTTTAGCAGCTGGTGCGGGACGCCGGGAACCTCGCGGTCCAGACGGGCGCCAGCGGCCTCGAGGGCCATGTCGTCCTGATCGACGCCGAGCAAAAGGCCCGTCTCCCCCACCTGCGCAGCCATCTTTACCGAATGACCGGCACCGCCAAGGGTGCAATCGCAGACAACGGAGCCGCTCTTTAGCTGCAGCGACTCAAGCACTTCGCCGAGCATGACAGGTTCATGCCGATATTCTTGTGTCAAGATCCCACGCTCCATCCGTTACTCGTGCCTTGCCCTTACGAGAAGAAGAGGTCAAGCAGAGCCTCGTCGTCATCGTCCTCATCGGCCGCGGCGCGGTCCCAAACCTCAAGGTGGTCGTAGTTACCCACAACCGTGACCTCGCGGTCGAGGTTCGCCTGCTTGCGGAGAGACTCAGAAAGACCGATACGACCGGCGCTGTCCACATCCATCGACGTGGTGCGCTTGTTGATCGCCCTCATGAGCTTCTGGTCGTTGATGTCACGCGGGTTAAAACCCTCGTGGCCCTCACGACCCGCGAAGAGTCCTTCGACCCACTTATCGAAGGCCTCGGCAGAGAACACGTACAGAGCATCGACATCCAGGGCTTTGAACACGCGAACGTGCTCTCCAAGCTCCTCGCGAAGGGGTGCAGGCAGGGACAGACGACCTTTTGCATCGAGATTGCGCTCGTATGCACCAGTCATTCCCATGTGCGCCCTCCCCTCGGTTACTCAGATGGCACGTACGCGGGGAACCACCCCGCCTGTCGACGTCATTAATAATATGGGGAAATGCCCCATATTTCAACACTTTTCCCCACCCCTTCCCCCACCCC
>JAQDHS010000022.1:0-43752 GCA_027663555.1 Coriobacteriaceae bacterium AM04S-08
ACGCATAAAAAGCCTCCCATTTCTCGTGTCCAAGAAATGGGAGGCAGTTCAGGATTGCCGAGGCGGGTGCTTTTTCATGTTTGTAGTCGATGCCTTGGGATCCAATCGTGCTTGAAGCGCGTTCGCGTGTGCGCCCGCTCTCATTTCTTGCTAGACTTCATGGAAATCATCAATCGATATGCCCGCAATTGCAGGAGGCCACAGGAATGTGCAATGTTTCGCTCAACGCTACGCAGCCGTCAGCCGCCTCTCTGTGCGTGTTGCGAGCCCTCGAGGATGCCGGTCTTGAGGCCTGGTACGTGGGCGGTTGGGTACGTGACGCCCTGATGGGACGTCCCAGCCACGATGTCGACATGTGCTGTAGCGGCCTGTGGCAGGAGTCCAAGGCGGCACTCGAGGCCGCCGGTATTGCCGTAGTTGAGTCGGGCATTAAATTTGGCGGCATTACGGCTATTTGCGATGGCGAGCGCATTGAAGTCACCACCTATCGCCTGGACGGCTTCTATACCGACGGTCGTCATCCTCAGAGTGTGGAGCGCGCCGCTTCGCTTGAGGACGATCTGGCGCGCCGCGACTTTACCGTCAATGCCATGGCGTGGCATCCCGAGCGCGGCCTTGTCGACCGCTACGATGGCCAGGGCGACCTAGACCGCAAGCTGATTCGCGCCGTCGGTGATCCTAAGCGCCGCTTTAACGAGGATGCCCTGCGCATGTTGCGCGCGGTGCGCTTTGCCTGCCGCCTAGACTTTGTGATTGAGCCCGAGACCAAGTGTGCCCTTGCCGAGTGCGCGCCGCTGCTCGATGCCGTGGCGCGCGAGCGCGTGGGCATTGAGCTCGAGGGTATCCTTTCGACCGGCCATGGGGGAGACGCGATGCTGCGCTACCCCGAGCTTGTTTGCGCCGCCGTGCCCGAGCTCGCGTCCGCTCGCGGGTTTGATCAACGCAGCGTCTATCATGCGTTTAACGTCTACGAGCATATCGCCCGCGTGCTGACGGTGGCAGGGGAGCTGGCGCTGTGCGACGGCGTCGCACCCTCGTCGAGCCTTATGTGGGCGGCGTTTTTGCACGACGTTTCCAAACCCGAGTGCTTTACGGTCGATCACGACGGCAGCGGCCACTTCTACGGTCATCCCGAGCTCGGCGTCAAGAAGGCGCGTGTCATCATGGATCGCCTGGCGCTCTCGCACGATTTGGTGCGCGATGTGTGCCTGCTGATCAAATACCATGACAAGCCGCTGCGCCCCGAGCGCTCCTGCCTGCTCAATATGATGCGCGCGCTTTCGGGCGAGGGTGTCGATACGCCGCGTCTGATGGACGAGCTCATGGACCTTAAGCGTGCCGACACGCTCGGCAAGGCGCCCTCGTGCTTCTATTACGTCGAGACGATCGAGGAGATGCGTACGCTCGCCCACGATCTGCTGCAGGCGGGGGAGCCCTATACACTCAAGATGCTTGCCATCAATGGTGGCGACCTGATCCGCGCCGGCGTCAAGCCGGGGCCGGAGCTGGGACAGCTTCTCAACGCCGCCCTCGACGCCGTGATCGAGGACAACATCCCCAACAACCGCGAAGCCCTCCTGACTCATCTCCACCTAGGGTAGCTAAAATAGCCCCGTCCCAAATTAGCTACCTTGTTGACCTGCGCGTTCCATAACCTCGCGACAAAATTTCGGCAATTTGGAATTTCTTCTTGCGCTTGCGTTTTTTGTCCCGTAATATATTTTCTCGCAGCACGGCAGTGCAGATGTCATGTGGCCCGTTCGTCTAGCGGTTTAGGACGCCGCCCTCTCAAGGCGGAGATCACCAGTTCGAATCTGGTACGGGCTACCACGCATCTGATACCCGGTCTTTCCACGGAAGACCGGGTTTTTTATTATCAAACAACTGTCTGTCATTCCCGTTTGAACAAGAGCTTTGCGTTCTGCTTATGGCCCTTACGGGTACAATAACCAAGATATTTTGACTGTTAGAAGGAGTCTCATGACGGAGTCCTCTCAGCATACGTCCAAGCCCCAGGTCGAGGTTGAGGCCTCGGGCGGCGATGACAATAAGAGCGCACGCCGCGGCGCAATCTTTATCGGCGTTGTGCTGGTGGGTTATATCGTCTATCTGGTGGTAACCGGGCAGATGGGGCAGTTCTGGGCTGCTATGTCGAGCGTCCAGGCGCCCTGGCTCGTTGTCGCGTGTCTTTGCATGTTCATGTATCTGTTCTTTGGCATTGTGGCCTATGCGATCGCCGTCTGGCTCGACCCCAATTCACCCGTCGGCATTCGCGACCTGATCTCGGTCGAGGCGAGTGGCATCTTCTTTGGCAACCTGACGCCCATGATGATGGGCTCTACGCCTGCCCAGATCTACCGCCTGACCAAAGCGGGCCAAAACGTGGGCGAAGCGGGTGCCACGCAGTTCACCCGATTTATTGTGTATCAGTTTGGCCTAGTTGCCTGGGGCGCTATCCTATTGCTTGCTCGCATGCCGTTTTTTGCCGAGCGCTATGGCGACATGACGCTGCTGTGCGTCTTTAGTTTTGGCGGTCACTGCTGCATCCTGCTCGGCATCTTCGCCGTCGCGCTCATGCCTAAGACCGTCACGCGCGTCGCCCATTGCATCATCAATTGGCTCGAGCGCATAGGTGTCTCGGCCACTAAGATCGATGGATGGCGCTCGTTTGTCGATGGCGAGATCTACTCCTTCTCCGAGAAGTTCAAGCTTTCGGCCGGACATTTTTCTTCCATGCTGCTCACCGTGTTTATCACCATGCTGCAGCTCGCGTTTTTCTATCTGGTGCCGTATTTTCTGATGCTCGCCTTTGGCCACCACGAGGTCGACTTTTTCTCGGTCATGGCCGCGAGCGCCTTTGTCCAGCTGCTGAGCTCTGCGGTTCCCTTGCCCGGTGGAACTGGTGGCGCTGAGGGCGGCTTTGCTTTGTTCTTGGGTCATTTCTTTGGGTCGGCTTCGACCGCCGGCTATCTGCTGTGGCGTCTCATTACGTTTATCGCGCCGACCATTTTGGCTGCGCCCCTGCTGGGCCTTAAGAGCGCCCACAACGAGAGTATCCATGCGCGCTGGGATCGCGTGATGCGCAAGCTCGGCCGCGCGCCTCAGACGCCCTCTGCGCCCACTAAGCCGCACCCTACGAATGCTGTTACCGTTGATCCCAGGAAGCACGCTCAGAAGGCTTCTGGGACCGCTAAGCCGGCTCATAAAGCCTATGTGCGACAGACGGGCGACGGTATCCGCGTATCTCCGTCGGCACTCAATAAGAAGAAGCACCCTAAGTCGCAGTAGGACAGTCGTGCGTTCTTCATGATGCGGGGCATATTTGTGCTGTATGGGGGATAATCCTCTTACGTAGATTATCTCTCATCTGTTGATGAATGCCCGCATATCGAAGGGACACGTCTATGGACACCAGCAAACCGCGTCTTGATCGCCGCATCGTTCGCAGCCGCAATGCCATCCTTTCCGCTTTCGAGCGCCTGCTCATGGAAAAGCCGCTGGCAGACATTACGGTGAGTGCCATCGCGCGCGAGGCCAATGTCGACCGCAAGACCTTTTACGTTCACTTTGGTACGGTTGATGGCTTGCTCGATGCCATTGCCGTCGATGTGGTGGAGATGATTGTCGACTCGGTTGAGAAAACGCTTGCCTCCATGGACGGCGACACCAACGAGCGCGCCCTGGGCGCGGCGGCGACCTTCTTTAAAACCGTTAACGAGGCACTATGCAACAACTTGGTGCTCAATCGTCAGCTGATCGAGAACATTCCGCTCGATGATTTTATGGCTCGTCTTCGTGCGCCGCTCGAACACGAGATTGCCGAGCGCGATCTGCTGCCCCAAGGTCTCAAGGACGAGATGTTCGACTACTATCTGGCGTTCTTGCTGTCGGGTATTATCGGTATCTATCGCACGTGGGCCCTGTCTGATGGCTCGGTTCCTATCGAGCGCGTCTCGGAGGTCGCCAACGACCTGACTCTCAATGGCCTATCGAGTCTGGAATCTCGCTTGGATTAGGCGCAGGCTCGAGTTCGTGAGGCGCTTGTCGGGGTGCAGCCCGATCGACCAGGCGACGAGCATCCCGCCGAAGCAGTCGATGACCGGGCTCAGGTAGACCTTCTCGCCGCCCGGGAGTCTGAACTCGGTGATGTCGGTGAGCCACAGCAGGTTGGGCTCGTCGGCGTGGAAATTCCTGTTTACGAGGTTCTCCGGCGCCTTGTAGACCTCGCCGGCGTAGGAGCTGTAGCCTGAGGATCATTAAAAGAAAGTCCAGTTTATCCTTCCCACTCCAATTGGGAATCCTCCGATGCGCCTTCGCACGCTCACATGACCTCGATACCATGCGAGCGTGCGAACTCGACGAGCTCTGCGTTGCGGGCGTTTATGGTGCCGAAGGCGGCGGGGCACACAATAAGGCGCGCGCAGTGGACGAGGAGCTCTTTGGCGCGGGCTATGGTTTTATCCCCGATCGGCTCGAAGGCGCGCTCGGCCACGCATTCCGCTGCCAGGTCGCGCGCGAGCTCGCAGTCGATGTCCCCTTCGTGCAGAACGCCCGCGTAGAACGCCTTGCCCTGCCGGACGAGCTGGCGAAACACAGCCGACCCCGTACCTGCGCCGGCGATGACGAACGTGTTCGCATCGCCGTGCGGGCGCCCAATTTCCACGCTGCCGAAGCGCTCGTTGAAGGTGCCATGCTGAAGGCCGTAGAGCTCGCCAATCGTCTCGCGCGTGAATATGTCCTCGGGTGCGCCGGCGCGGAAGACCCGGCCGTCCTTCACGCAAATCACCTTGTCGGCGCTTTTCTGCGCGAGCTCGAGTTCGTGGATGGACATGATGACAGCCACATTCCGCGATTTCGCAAGGTGGCGAAGTATTCGCAGCAGGTCGATCTGGTAGCGGATATCGAGATACGACGTGGGCTCGTCGAGCACGAGCACACGCGGATCCTGCGCGATGGCGCGTGCGAGCATGACGCGCTGGCGTTGCCCGTCGCTTATCTGCATAAAGTCGCGCTCGGCGAGCTCTTCCACATGTGCGGTTTTCATGGCCTCGTCGACCCGACTATGGTCGTCGGGCGAGAGTGTGCCCATTCGCCCGGTGTAGGGGTGCCTTCCTGCCTCTACGACATCGCGGCAGGTGAGGAGCTCGGTCCGGGGGCGATCTGTCAGCATAACGGCAAGGTTCCTTGCAAACTCCGCCGTCTTCCATCGGGAAATCTCCCGCCCGTCGAGCTCGACCGCGCCGGCAAGCGGTGCCAGATGGCGTGTGATGGTTTTCAAGATGGTCGACTTGCCCGAGCCGTTCGGCCCGATGAGCGCCACGACGTCGCCCGCGCGAACCTCCAGATCGACGCCTTCGACTACGACCTTCTTGTCGTAGCCCGCCGACAGGTCGCTTATGTGGAAAAGCGGCGCTCCGTCAGCCTGCGTTTCGACCGTAGTTTCGAGGTTCGGCTCCGCTCGGAGGAGGCGTTCCGCGCGCAGTTCCGCACGAGCCGAAAGTGCCTTCTGGCGCTTTCGTGCGAGCTCAGGACTGTCTAAGCATGGAATGTCCCCTCCGAGCGTTTTGGGCCGCGGCACGAATTCCCCCATCTACCTCACCCGCTTCTTCAACATGAGCGCGATAACCACCGGAGCGCCGAAGATGGCGGTGACGGCGCTGATGGAAAGCTCGACGGGAGAGAACAGCGTGCGCGCGATCAAATCGCAGCCCGCGCAGAAGATGGCGCCTCCCAAGAAGCACGCAGGAATCACGCGGATGGGCTTCGACGACTTTAGCGCCGACTTCACGAGATGCGGAACCGCGATGCCTACGAACGACACCGGACCAGCGAACGCGGTCACGCAGGCGGAGAGCATGCTCGCTAGAAGGACGAGCACCACGCGGAAGCGTGCGACGTTCACGCCGACGCTTTTCGCGTAGGCTTCTCCCAGCTGGAAGGCGGAAAGGGGCTTCGATATCGCGAATACGCATGCGCTCACGGTGATCACCACGACCGCGATGATCGCGATGTCGTCCCAGCTCGAACCCGAGAAGCTACCCAAAGACCAGTTGTGCAGGTTCACGATGGACTGGTCGTCGGCGAAGGCGATGAGGAAGTTCGTCGCCGCCGAGCAGATGTATCCCACCATGACGCCCGCCACGATGAGCATGGCCATGGAACTTATGCGCCGTGCGATGAGGAGCACGAAGCCGATGGTGATAAGCGAGCCCAGAAACGCTGCGGCCACCATGGCCGGCGAGGACATGGCCTGGTTCGCGCCTAGAAGTACGATCATCGTAAGCGCGACGACGAACTTTGCGCCCGAGGAGACGCCCAAGATGAACGGGTCGGCGATGGGGTTGTTGAAAAACGTCTGCAGCAGGAACCCGGAAAGCGAAAGTGCCCCGCCGAGAAGCACGGCTGAAAGCACGCGCGGCAGGCGAATCTCCCAGATGACCTGGCTTTCCATGGAATTGGCCGCGCCGCCCGAAAGGATGCCGGGGATGTGGTCTGCGGGCACGAGCGCGCTCCCGATGCACAGGTTGGCCCCGACGAGCACGATGAGGGCAACAGCGAGCAGCGCCGTCACGACGCGACACCGCGCGGCGCGCCCCGATTCGTCGTATGCCATGGAAAGCCGGCTTCTCATGGCGCTAACCGAGCTTCCTCAGATAATGGAAGTCGCTCGCGTCATCGCCGGTGAACGCCCCGTGCAGCTCGTCGATAATGTCGGCGGTAGAAGTCATCTGCTGGTACATGTCGGCGCTTGTGACCCAGACGTTGCCGTTCTTCACGGCTTTGAACTGCGACAATAGCGCGTTTTTGCCTACGAAGTCGTTCAAGGTGGCAACCGATTCGTCGATGGTGCCGTTGTAGACGATGATGTCGGCATCCTTCGCCGTCGCGTAGAAGCGCTCCATTTCGAGCGTTACTGACGAACCTGACGTCGACGCCGTCTGCGCGTCATCGAGCGCATAGCTGCCGCCTGCAAGCTCGATCATCTGCGCCACGTAGTCGCCCGCCCGCCGCGTGACGGCGGCCCCGTTCGAGTTAATGTAGAAATACGCCACGGTTTTACCTGACGACGCGAGCCCCGACGTTTGCTCGACGCGGGCCTTCTGCTCGTTGAACAGGTGCGCGGCCTCGTCTTCCTTGTCGAACAGAACGCCGAAAAGCTTAATCCACTCGACGCGCCCGAGTGCTTCGGGCTCGCTCGACGACTGTTCGGTGAGCACGACGAGCCCGAGCTTCTGCAGCTTTTCCTTCACATCGGGCGTGTGGTTGATCATGGTGTTCTCGATGGCGAGTGTGCAGCCCGAGGCCGATATTCGCTCGTAGTCGGGCGCGCTGTACTTGCCGCCGTAGGCGATCGCCCCACTTTCGAGCGCGCTTTTGAAGCCCACGACCGAGCAATCGTCGGCCTTCGTGCCCGACATGATGATATTGTCGTTCGCATCGAGCGCGTCGACCAGGCACATCGTCGCCGACGACACGAGGTACACCTTGTCGGCGGGGCGCCTTATGACCGCGATGTCGGAGCTCAACCCATCAGGTACCTTCGCATCTTGCGGCACCACGAGGAAACGTTCCCCATTCGAAACGCAGATAAGCCGCAGACCGCCTTTGAACTCGTCGACAGTGAAGTGCTCGGCGTATTCAAGCTGAAGCGCCCCCGTCGGCTCCCAGCCACAGCCCAAATCGGCGTTGTGGAAGTCGGCCGCGGCGCTTGAAGCCGTTCCCACAGGGGAGCCGCCGCTTGCTTCGTCGCCCGATTTCTCCTTCATGGTGGATGAGTCGAAGTGGATCGTGTAGTCGATGGTGTGCGGCGTCGACATGGCGACGGTCTCGGCCGACACGGCGATGTCCTCGTCGAGCGTGACGGGTATCTCGAACGTGGAGTTGCCGCCGTCGTTTACGGGCGCGTAGTCCACGCCGTCGACGGTCATCTTGTCGTAGTTCGAACTCGACCAGGTGATGGTCGCGGTGTAGGTGTCGCCATCCTTCACAATTGTGGTGGGTGAGGCGATGCTTGCGCGCCCTGACCCGCCGGAAAGCGAGACATTCACAGTGTATTCCTGAGAGCCCGCCGTGCCACCGGTCGCGTTCGGGCTCGCACTGCACCCCGCGAAGGGAAGCGCGAGCAGGGCGACGAGAACGCAGGCGATCGCGCGCGCCGCGATGCTTCGGCGCTTCCTGTTTTCCCCCTTGGGAAGAATCGACCGCATGGCGTTACTTCAGTGCGTCGGCGCGTAGATCGACGCCGGCGGATTCGAACACGAGCGTGCGGTCGTACCACTGCTCTTTTCTAATACTCCACGCGGCACAGGCGGTGTCCTCGTCGAGCGCATCAACGGGCACGTCGTAGGTGTACTTGCCTTCCGCGTTTTCCACATAGGGGATGAAGTCGGCCTCGCTCGCGGCGGCAGCCTCGTCGCCCGTGCCCATGAAGAGCTTGCCGTAGCCCGTGCCGGAAAGCGTCATCACGCAGTGCATGGAGCCGTTTTCCACGATGAGCTGGGCGTCCACAATCCTGAACATGTTCGAGCTGGAATCTACGGTGATCGGATAGGTGCCGTCGGCCACCTTGTCGGCGGTGATGGGGGCAGCGCTTGCGCCCTCGGTCGCATCGGCCGCCTGCTCGGTCTTTTCCTGGGAATCGGTATTGCTTGCCTTTGCGCTGTCGCTTGAATTTCCGGCGCAGCCGGCGAGCGAGAACGCGAGAAGCGCCGCCGACAGGGCGAAGACGAGGGTTTTCTTCAACATGGAGGGGTTCCTTTCAATCGCTTCTACCGCCCGCGCCGTGCGGTGGGCGGGCGGGATGCGAATGCAACGGGCATGCGCCGTCGGTCGGGGAAGGCGCATGCCCGTTGCACGGGGACGCGACCGGCGCCCCCGTGCGCGGCGAGTTTACAGCTTGGCGATGGCGTCGTCCACGTGCGAGACGTAGATGTCGTCGACCGCGGCGTTCTGTCCCAGACCCTGGAGCAGGCACGTCACTTCGAAGCCGGCGGCCACGAACTTCGCAGCCCAGCTGTCGGGGTCGGTCTCGTCTGCCATGTCGTTGTTCGCGTGGTCGCCCGCGACCACCATGAACGGCGCGAGCACGGCCTTCTTGTACCCTGCGGCGCTCGCAGCGGCGATAACATCCTCGCAGGTCGGTTCAGCCTCGACGGTGCCGACGAAGAACTGCGTCAAGCCCTCGTTCTTGAACACTTCCTGCATCTTGGCATAGTCGGCGTTGGAATCGGCTTCGGTGCCGTGGCCCATGAGGCACAGCGCCGTCTTGCCGTCGTCGAAGGACGCCATGTTCTCCTTAATGGCTGCGGCCACCTTCTTGTAGTCGTCGTCGGAGGTGAGCAGCGGGTCGCCGAGCGAGATCTTGTCGAACTTGTCGGCGTACTTGTCAAGCTCGTCTTTCACGTCGGCGTATTCCAGGCCAGCCATGAGATGCGTCGGCTGCACGACGATTTCCTTCACGCCGTCTTCCACGCAACGGTCGAGCGCCTCGGTCATGTTGTCGATCGTGATGCCGTCGCGCTTCTTCAGCTTGTCGATGATGATCTGCGCGGTGAAGGCGCGGCGGATGTCGTAGTCCTGCCAGTACTTCTCGCGGATAGCGTCTTCGATGGCGCCGATGGTGATGTGGCGCGAGTCGTTGTAGCTCGTGCCGAAGCTCGTGACGAGAATGACCGGCTTCACGGCCTTCTCCTTTTCGCTCGATTTCTCGGAACTCGCGGAGGTGCTGGAGCAGCCCGCGAGCGCGACTCCGGCGAGCGCGACGGCTCCGGTTGCTGCGGCGCCCATGAAGCCGCGGCGTGACATCTGGTCGGACATGGTTTTCCCTTTCCTCGGTTTGCCGGTCCCCCGGCGACAGTTGCTTATCGGCACAAGCGAAAGAAAAGCGCGCTCGTCCGCAAAGGGATAGCGCGCCTGTTTCTTGCATTCGAAAGGGAAGCGCACTCCTCGGGGTTCACAAGGAGCTAACGCCACGGCGATGCCGTGAGGAAAAGGCGAAGCAGTCTGGCTTGGGGCGCGAGGCGGTTCGCCCGCGCGTCCTACACAGTAATGTCCCTTGCCCAGGATTCCCACCTGGTTCCCTCCGCAAGCCAGCGCGGACTGTGTGGGCGCCGCGCCGGTCGTTTCCTTTTATTCGATTGTCATATGCTCGTTGCCGAAACTACCACTATGATAGTGGGCGTTTGTGGGCGTGTCAAAGCCAGGGCGGGCGGCATTGCGCCTCCTGCCTACGTATTTGCGCCGATTGCCGCTGCGGGCGCCGTGTCTTGCCCGCTGTGCGAAGGGCGGCGTAAACGGTTGCGATGAGAAACGGGAAGGGAAGGCTCGGATGATTCATATCGTTGGCGCAGGTTCGGGCGCCGCCGACCTTGTCACGCTGCGCGGGGCGCGTCTTCTGCGCGCGGCCGACGTGGTCGTTTGGGCGGGGAGCCTTGTGAACCCCGAGCTGCTCGCCGAGTGCAAGGAATCCTGCGTCGTCTACGACAGCGCGCACATGACCTTGGAGGAAGTGCTCGACGTGATGTGCGCGGCGGATGCGCGGGGCGAGGAAGTGGTGCGCCTGCACACGGGCGACCCGTGCCTGTACGGCGCCATCCAGGAGCAGATGGACGCGCTCGACGCGCGCGGCGTGGACTACGAGGTGGTGCCCGGCGTGTCGAGCTTTTGCGGTGCCGCGGCGGCGCTTCGCCAGGAATACACGCTGCCGGGAATCAGCCAGTCGGTCGTGATCACGCGGCTTTCCGGGCGCACCCCCATGCCCGCGGGCGAGGGCATGCGCACCATGGCGGAAAGCGGCTCGACTATGGTCATCTTCCTGAGCTCGGGTATGCTCGCCGAGCTTTCCGCCGAGCTTTTGGCCGCGGGCCGCAGCTCCGACGAGCCGGCGGCGCTCGTGTACAAGGCGACCTGGCCTGAGGAGCGCGTGGTGCGATGCACAGTGGGCACGCTCGCCGATGCGGGCGCGCGAGAGGGCATCGACCGCACGGCGCTCGTGGTGGTGGGCCGCGTGCTCGGAGCTCGCGGCGGGCTTGCGCACAACGGCGGGCAAGCGGAGTCGTACGAGCGCAGCAAGCTTTACGACCCTTCGTTTGCCACAGGGTATCGGAAGGCGAGCAGCTAGCGTGGCCTTCGAGCACTACATATATACCGGGACGACCCGCCTGCGCTGCGGCTACACCACGGGGAGCTGCGCCGCGCTCGCGGCGAAGGCGGCCTGCGAGATGCTCTTGTCACGAAAGCCCGTCGGCCGCGTGTCGATCGTCACCCCCGGCGGGCTGCCCGTCGAGGCGAACGTGGTCGACGCATGTATCGGCGAGGGGTGCGCCCAGTGCGCCGTGCGAAAGGACGCAGGCGACGATGCCGATGTGACCGACGGCGTGCTCGTGTACGCGCGCGTGGAACATGCGGGGTCGGGCACGGGCGCTGCGGGCAGCAAGGGCGTGCCCGCGCGCGAATCGGAAGTTTCCGTCGATGGCGGCGTGGGCGTGGGGCGCGTGACGTTGCCCGGGCTCGAGCAGCCGGTGGGGGCGGCCGCCATCAACGCGACGCCGCGCGCGATGATCACTTCGGCGGTGCGCGAGGTGTGCGCCGCGCACGGCTTTTCTGGAAATATCGCTGTGACGATTTCGGTACCCGAGGGTGTTGCCCTTGCCGAAAAGACCTTCAACCCGCACCTGGGGATAGGGGACGGCATTTCCATCCTGGGCACGACGGGCATCGTCGAGCCGCGCAGCCTTGCTGCCTTGCGCGACAGCATCGAGCTCGAGATCCGGCAGCATGCGGCTATGGGGTGGCGCGGAGTCGTGCTCACGCCCGGCAACTACGGCGGGCAGTTCATCTCGGGGCATTTCCACCTTAACGGTGCACCGGTGGTCTTCATCTCCAACTTCGTGGGCGATGCGATTGATTGCTGCGTTCGCGAGGGATTTACCAATGTTCTTCTTGTGGGACACATCGGCAAGCTGGTGAAGGTTGCGGGCGGCATCATGGACACCCATTCGCGTACCGCCGACTGCCGCGCGGAGATTCTGGCCGCCCACGCGGCCTTGGCCGGCGCTGGCGCGAAGACCGTGCGCGAGATCATGTCGTCGGTCACGACCACGGCGGCGCTCGAGGTAATCGAGGCCGCCGGCGTGGGGGACGCTGCGCGCGCCTCGCTCGCTGCGGCAATCGATGACAGGTTGCGCCGCCGCGCGGCGGGCGCATGCGACATCGCCGCGGTCGTGTTCGACGCCGAGCGCCGAGAGCTTTTCCGCACGTCGGGCGCCGATGCAGTTATCGGGGAATTGGGGGCTACGTATGAGTAAAGGCGTGCTGTACGGGGTGGGCACGGGGCCTGGCGACCCCGAGCTGCTCACGATCAAGGCCGTCCGCACAATCGAATCGTGTCCGGTCATCGCCGCACCGCAGACGGCGGACGGGGCCATGGTCGCGCTCGACATCGTGCGCGGCGCCGTCGACCTTACAAGCAAGACGGTGATCCCCGTGCGATTCTCGATGACGCGCGACGCCGAGCGCCGCACGGCCGAGCATGCCTCGCTTGTTCGCGAGCTTGTCGCGCACCTGGATGCGGTCCGCGACGTCGCGCTGCTGAACCTGGGGGACCCGAGCATCTACGCCACCTTCCAGCGCATAGCGCCCGACGTGCGCGCCTGCGGGTTCGAGGCGCGCGCCATTCCCGGCGTGCCGAGCTTCTGCGCGGTCGCCGCAGCGCTCGAGCGCGACCTCACGCCCGAGATGTCGTCGCCTCTGCACATCGTGCCCGGCGGCTACGACGACGTGCGCCGCGCAATCGGCTGGCCGGGGACGAAGGTGGTCATGAAGGCGCGTCGCTCGCTTGCGGACACGAAGCGCATCCTTCGCGAGGAGGGCGCCTTCGACGGTGCCGAGCTCGTAGAGGACTGTGGGCTTCCGGGCGAGCGCGTGTATCGCTCGCTCGACGATGTGCCCGATCGGGGCAGCTACTTCTCGACGATGGTGGTGCGCTAGATGAGGGTTTCCTGCATAGCGTTCACTGAGAGGGGGTATGCGTTGGCGGAGCGCACCGCACACGCGCTTTCCGATTGCGCGCAGACAGGTGAAGATGGCCCTGGCTGGGACGTTTCCGTTTCGCGCGGGTTCGGCGAGGGGAAGGCCGACCTGCGCGCATGGACGGCGCTCGCGTGGGAAGCGTCGGACGCGCTTCTGTTCGTGGGCGCGGCGGGCATCGCCGTGCGGGCGATCGCGCCGCATGTCGCCTCGAAGGCAAGCGATTCCGCGGTTGTGGCGATCGACGAGGCGGGGCGCTTTGCCGTCCCGCTTTTGTCGGGGCATTTGGGCGGTGCGAACGAGCTTGCGCAAACTGTGGCACGCGCGGCAGGGGCCATCCCCGTCATCACCACGGCGACCGACGTCCGCGGCGTGTGGGCGGTGGATACGTGGGCGCGCTGTGCGGGGCTCGCCGTTTCGAATCCCGAGGCCATCAAGCGAGTGTCGGCGCGGCTGCTTTCGGGCGGGCGCGTGGCGCTCTATTCCGACATGCCGATTTCGGGACAGCCGCCTGAGGGGGTTGACATTGCGTCCGACCGCGCTCGGGCCGATATCGTCGTGTCGCCGTTCGCTGGCGCGAATGCGGGTGCGTCCGTTCGCGCGGCGGAGACAACGGGCGAGGTCGTACCCGCCGGTGTGACGGGGAAGCCGGCGGGCGTGCGGGCGCAGGCGCCTGCGCCCGAGTCGCTTCGCCTTGTCGTGCCCTGCATCGTTGCGGGCATAGGGTGCCGTCGCGGTGCGTGCGCCGAAGCGATCGGGGAGGCGTTTCTTCTCGCGTGCGGGCAGGCGGGCATCTCGCCTTCGGCCGTGCGCGAGGCGGCGACGATCGACGTGAAGGCGCACGAGGAGGGTCTGCTCGCCTTCTGCCGCGCGCGCAATATCCCGCTTGCGACGTATTCCGCAGAGGAGTTGTCGCAGGTCGAAGGCAGCGTTTCGCCATCTGATTTCGTGCGTGCGACGGTGGGGGTCGACAATGTGTGCGAGCGCGCGGCGCTCGCGGGCGGGGGCAAACTTATCTTCCCGAAGCTCGCTCACGGCGGCGTGACCGTCGCGTTTTCCAAGGTAACTATCGAACTTTCGTTTAAGGAGCGGTGATGGGAAAGCTCTTCGTGGTGGGGATCGGCCCGGGCGGCCC
Source organism: Coriobacteriaceae bacterium AM04S-08 (assembly GCA_027663555.1). Classification (GTDB taxonomy): domain Bacteria; phylum Actinomycetota; class Coriobacteriia; order Coriobacteriales; family Coriobacteriaceae; genus Collinsella. The sequence continues at coordinate 14,162 of JAQDHS010000022.1, forward strand.
CGACGGCATGACGATTGCGGCTCGGCGCGCGCTCGAGGCGGCCGACATCGTTGTGGGGTACACGAAATACGTGGAGCTCGCGCTCGCCGCCGTGCCCGACGCGGCGCATCTCGCGACGCCGATGATGCACGAGGTCGAACGGTGCCGCCTGGCGCTTTCGCGCGCGCAGAGCGGAGAAGCCGTGGCGCTTGTGTGCAGCGGTGACGCGGGCGTGTACGGCATGGCGAGCCCCGTGCTGGAGCTTGCGGAGGACTACCCCGATGTAGACGTGGAGGTTATCGCCGGGGCCACCGCGGCTCAGAGCGGGTCGGCGGTGCTCGGCGCCCCGCTTGCCCACGACTTCGCGGTCGTGTCGCTCTCCGACCTGCTCACGCCGTGGGAGGTCATCGAGCGCAGGCTCGCTGCCGTTGCGAGCGCCGACTTCTGCATCTGTTTGTACAACCCGCGCAGCAGAAAGCGCGCCGACAGGCTCTCGCGCGCGGCGAAGATTATGCTCGAATGGAAGGCCCCCGACACGCTCTGCGGTTGGGTACGCAACATCGGGCGCGAGGGGCAGCAGTCGGGCATGTGCAGGCTCTCCGAGCTGGGGGAGTTCGACGCCGACATGTTCACCACCGTGTTCGTCGGCAACGCGGACACGAAGCGCGTAGGCGGCCGTATGGTCACGCCGCGCGGGTATCGGGAGATTCCATGCGAAAGGTAACGATCATCGGGGCGGGGCCCGGAAACCCCGACTTGCTCTCGCGTGCGGCGCTCGACGCGATCGACATCGCCGACGTGGTCATCGGCGCTCATCGCGCGCTTGTCGGCATCGACGTGCCGCCCGACGTGGTGAGATGCGAGCTCGTGAAGACGGCGGACATCGTCGCCGCGCTCACTGATGCGGCGTCGTGGCAGCGCGCCGTGGTCGTGATGACGGGCGATGTGGGGCTGTTCAGCGGCGCGCGCCGCCTGGTGGAGGCGCTCTCCGGCGACGCGCGGGTGGACGTGCGCGTCATTCCCGGCATAAGCTCAGCGTCGTATCTCGCCGCGCGCCTCGCGCGTCCATGGCAGGATTGGCGCTTCGCGAGCGCTCACGGCTTGGCGTGCGACATCGTGGCCGAGGCCGAGCGCGCAGGTGAGCTCTTCCTCGCCACGTCGGGCGGGGAAGACCCCTCGCGGCTTTCGGGCGAGCTTGTGCAGGCGGGCTTCGCGGACGCGCGCGTGACGGTGGCCGAGCGCCTGTCGTACCCCGACGAGCGCATCACCTGCGCGACCGCAAGTGAAATCGCAGGTCAGACGTTCGACGACTTGAACGTGATGCTTATCGAGTTCGCAGGCTGCGCCGGGTCGCCTGCGGGCTCTAGCGCAGCCTCCGAGGCGCCGGCCGGCGCGTCTGCGCCCGCGGCGGCTTCTTTCGCGGCGGACTCTGCGGGCGCATCCCGCGCCGCGAGCTCCCGCTGGCCGTACGCTTCCTCGGGCATTCCCGACGAGCTCTTCATCCGCGGCGACGTTCCCATGACCAAGCAGGAGGTGCGCGCCGTCGCGCTCGCGAAGCTGCGCCTTACCGCGACCGACACCGTGTGGGATGTCGGCGCCGGCACGGGGAGCGTGTCGATCGAGGCGGCGCTCGTCGCGCGAGCGGGGTCGGTATGGGCGGTCGAGCGCAACGCGGCCGGCGTGCGGCTCATCCGAGAGAACGCGGATGCATTCGGGTGCGGCAACGTGCATGCGGTCCCCGGTGTCGCCCCCGAAGCGCTCGCGAAACTGCCTGTCCCCGACGCCGTGTTCGTCGGCGGGAGCGCGGGCGAGCTTCCCTCCATCGTGGAGGCGGCGCTCGAGAAGAACTCGCAGGTTCGCCTGTGCGTGCCATGCGTCACCGTTGAGACGCTCACCGAGGCGTGCGCGCTCCTCTCGGGTTCGCGCTTTAAGGGGTTCGAGGCGTGCCAGGTGTCGGCCGCCCGTGCCGAGGCTGTAGGCTCGCACCATCTTATGAAGGCGCAAAACCCCGTGTTCCTCGTCAGCGCGCGTGGTGCGGGCGCGGATGCCGAGGAGCTTGCCGAAGTCGGCGCGCTTGCTGAGTCGCCTGTCGGGGAGGACCTCTCTGTCGAGGGGAACCCATCCGTCGAGGTAGTCTCGCTTGCTAACTGCGGCGCCGCAGGTGGGGAAGGCGGCGCCCGGTGAGCACGTCCATCCCGCGCTTCATGGTCGCTGCGCCCTCGAGCGGGAGCGGCAAGACGGTCGTCACGTGCGCGCTCCTGCGCGCGCTCGCGCGTCGCGGCCTTGCATGCGCGGCTTTCAAATGCGGCCCCGACTACATTGACCCGCTCTTTCACCGCCGCGTCGTGGGTGCGCGCTCGGGCAACTTAGACGGCTTCTTCACCGACGCCCCGACGCTGCGCGCCCTGCTCGCACGCGGCGCCGCGGGCGCGGATGTCGCGGTGCTCGAGGGGGTTATGGGCTTCTACGACGGCATGGCGCCCGGCGTGGCCGACGCGAGCAGCTACCAGGTTGCGCGCGACACGGAAACGCCGGTCGTTTTAGTGGTGAACGGGCGCGGGGCGTCTTTATCGCTCGCCGCCGTAATCCGCGGCATCGCCGAGTTCCTGCCTTGTGCGAACGTGCGCGGCGTCGTGCTGAACAAGACGAGCGCCGCTGCCTGCGCCTACGCGGCGCCTGCGATCGAGAAGCACACGGGCGTCGCGGTTTTGGGGAATATCCCCGCCGACGAGGCGTTCTCGCTCGAAAGCCGGCATCTGGGGCTTGTGACCGCCGACGAGGTCGAGCAGCTCTCCGCGCGCATCGACAAGATGGCCGAGCTGGTGGAAAAGAGCGTCGACGTCGACCGCTTGCTCGAAATGGCGGCGACGGCACCCGATATCCGCGAGGAACCTTACCGGTTGGAGCCGATCGCGGGAGCGCGGCCCATCGTCGCCGTTGCGCGTGACGAGGCGTTCTCGTTCTACTACGAGGAGAACCTGCGCGCGCTCGAGGATCTGGGTTGCGAGCTGGCCTTTTTCAGCCCCCTGTGTGATAGCGAGTTGCCCCGGGGGACAAGCGCCCTCTATCTGGGGGGCGGCTACCCGGAGCTCCATGCGCGGCAGCTCTCCGAGAACGCGCCGATGCGCGAGGCGGTGCGGCGCGCGGTGGAATCCGGCATGCCGACGGTCGCCGAATGCGGTGGGTTTCTGTACCTGCAGCGCGAAATCGCCGATAGCGAGGGGCGGCGCTGGCCTGTTGCGGGCGCCCTTGAGGGCGCAAGCGAGAACGGGGGAAGGCTGTCCCATTTCGGGTACGTGGAGCTTACTTCCCAACGCGACGGGCTCTACGGGCCGCGCGGCACACGCATCCGCGCGCACGAGTTCCACTACTGGCAGTCCACCTGCCCGGGCGGCGACTTTTGGGCGCAGAAGCCCCGGCGCGACAAGGGCTGGCCCTGCATGACGACCACCCCGTCCCTGGTGGCGGGCTTCCCGCATGTGTACTATCCTGCGAACCCCGACGTTGCGCGCGCGTTCGCGTCTGCCGCAGCGTCGTTCGCAGAGAGGAGGCGGCATGGCTGAAGCAACCGAAACCGCGCTTGCCTGCATCCGCGAGGAAGTCGAGCGCGCGTTCTCGTCGGCGCCGGGCGCCGTGCTCGAAGCCGCGCTTTCCCGGATCGCGCCCGCAGACGAGTGCGCCCGTGCCGCCGCGTACGCCGCGTGGGACTCCATCGCGCACCCCTTGGGGGGATTGGGCGACTTTGAAGACGCCGTCGCGTGTATCGCCGCAGCTCAGGGGAGCGCCGAGGTGGCCGAGTTTCCCCGTGCGCTCGCGGTATTCTTCTCCGACAACGGGGTCGTTGCCGAAGGCGTGTCGCAAAGCGGGCAAGATGTGACGCGAGCCGTCGCGCGCAACATGTGCGAGGGGGCCGCGAGCGCCTGCCGCATGGCGGCGTTCGCGGGTGCCGAGGTCGTGCCCGTCGACGTGGGTATGGCCCGGGGCATAGAAGACGCGCGCATGGTGCGCGCGAACGTGCGGCGGGGGAGCGGCAACATCGCTCACGGCTCTGCTATGTCTCGCGATGGGGCCGTGCGCGCGATCGAGGTCGGAATCGCCGTCGCGTGCGGGCTTGCCCGCGCCGGCGTGCGCCTTCTCGCCGCGGGCGAGATGGGCATCGGCAACACGACCACCTCGGCGGCGGTGGCCGCAGTGCTCATCCGGGCGGACGCGCGGAGCCTCGTCGGGCGCGGCGCGGGGCTCTCGGACGCCTCGCTCGCGCGCAAGCGCGACGTGGTCGAGCGCGCTATCGACGCGAACTCGCCCGATCCCGCCGACCCGATCGACGTGCTCTCGAAGGTTGGCGGCTTCGACATCGCGGCGATGTGCGGCTTCTACCTGGGGGCCGCGGTCTCGAAGGCGCCGGCGCTCCTCGACGGGGTCATATCCTGCACGGCGGCCCTGTGCGCGGCGCGCCTGTGCCCCAACGCCTTGGGCTACCTCGTGGGCACCCACGCATCAAGCGAACCCGCAAGCCGGGAGCTCCTTCGCGAGCTTGGCATAAAGGCACCCCTCGACGCAGGCATGCACTTGGGCGAGGGCGCGGGCGCCATGGCGTATCTGCCCCTTCTGGATTCGGCGCTGCGCGTGTACCGGGGTGGGAAGACGTTCACGGCGACTGGCATGGCTGCTTACGAGCATTTCGAGGCCGGGAAATGACGGTGACGCTCGTCATCGGCGCCGCCGCGAGCGGCAAGAGCGCCTACGCCGAGTCCCTGTGCCTCGGGCACGACGGCCCCCGCGTGTACCTGGCAACGATGGAGCCCTTCGGGGAAGAGGGCGCCCGCCGCATCGCGCGCCATCGGGCGCTGCGCGAGGGCAAGGGGTTTTCCACCCTCGAGCGCACGCGTGACGTGGGCGCCGCAGTGCCCGGGCTTCCGCGCGGCTGCACGCTTCTTTTGGAGGACGTGGGCAACCTGGTTGCGAACGAGCTTTTCGCGGAAGGCGGCTTGTCCCCACGTGACCCCGACGCTGCGACGCGCGAGGTGCTCGGAGGCATCGAACGGCTCGCTCAGGCCGCTGCGTATACGGTGGTGGTCACCGTCGACGTGTTCGCCGATGGGATGCGCTACGATGAGGGGACCGAGGCATGGAGGCGCGCGCTCGCGCGCGTGAACGCGGGCGTGGCGGCGCTGGCCGACCGCGCAGTCGAAGTGGTATGCGGGATTCCCGTGTGGATGAAAGGTGAAGGACCTACAAGGTGAAGATGGTAGAGGCAATCGGCGCGGCGTTCGGAACGTTCTCGCGCATCCCCGTCCCGAAATCGGCCTGGACCGATTTCGGGTCAACCCATGCGCTTGCCGCGTTTCCCCTGGTGGGCCTGGCGGAGGGCTTCCTCATGACGGTGTGGGGGCATGTGGCGAACCTGCTCGACGTGCCTGCGACCATCGTCGCGGCCGTGCTCTTGGCGCTGCCTGTGGCGGTGACGGGAGGCATCCACCTAGACGGGCTCTGCGACACCTCCGATGCGCTTGCAAGTTGGGCCCCGCGCGAGCGAAAGCTCGAGATCATGCACGACCCGCGGGCGGGCGCCTTCGGGGTCATCGGTGTTGTTGTGTACCTTATTCTGCAGTTTTCCCTGTTCACCGCGCTGCCGCTTACGGCGGGGGCGTTCCTCGCGCTTCTGTGCTCGCTCGTGTTCTCCCGCTCGCTTTCGGGGCTCGCCGTTGAATGCTGGCCTGCCGCGCGGGCGGACGGCATGGCCGCGGGGCTCTCGCCTGCGAAGAAGCGCGCGGCGATCGTCGTGCCGCTTTGCGCTTTCGCTGCGGCTTCGGCTGCAGGGATGGTCGCGTGCGTTCAGGCCGTCGGCGCCCTTATGGCGGTGGCGGGGCTTTTGGCGCTCGCGTGGTACCGCCATGTTGCTCTGTCCCGCTTCGGCGGGGTGACGGGGGATTTGGCCGGATGGTTTCTGCAATGGGCCGAGCTCGCGATGCTTGCCATGCTGGTGGTGGGGGGCATGCTCCTATGATGCTCGTGGTAGGTGGCGCGCATTCGGGGAAGAGGACCTTCGTGCGCGAAAAGCTCGGGTTCGCGGCGGACGATTTCGTCGACGCGGCGCAGCTTGCGGAGGGCGGCGTGCCCGCGGCTTTTGCCGGCCGCGTCGCATACCATGCTGAGGAACTCGTACGCGCGCTCGACGCTGACCGGGCGCTCGAGCGGCTGATCGGCTTCGACGCAGTGATTCTGCCCTTGGTCGGCTCGGGGGTCGTCCCCATGCGTGCGGAAGACGCCCAATGGCGCGAGCGCGCGGGGCGCCTGGGATGCGCGCTCGCTGCGCGCGCTGACGTCGTCGTGCGCATGACGTGCGGGATTCCCCAGGTCATCAAAGGAAACCTTGCCGATGCGCCTCGAGGGACGCAGGGCGCGGGCGCGCCTTTGGAAGTCGTCTTCGTGCGCCATGGTGCCACGGCGGGCACGGAAGACCATCGCTACAGCGGGGCGGGCACCGACGAGCCCCTGTCGAGCGCGGGCGAGCGCGCTTTGCGCGACCTCGCGTGCGATCGTGACACGTTCCGTGTTATCACGAGCGGCATGGCCCGCGCCGACCAGACGGCGCGCATCCTCTTCCCGAACGCGGAGCTTATGGCGTGCCCCGGTCTGCGCGAGATGGATTTCGGCGACTTCGAGGGGCGAAGCGCCGCCGAGCTTAAAGAGGATGCGCGCTACCGCGCCTGGGTAGACTCCTGGTGCGAGACGCGCTGCCCGCATGGCGAGGGCAAGAGCGATTTCACCCGCCGCGTCGTCGCGGCGTTTCGGGAGGCATGCAAATCGGAGCGCGCCCAGGGGAGTGGACGCGCCGTCTTCGTCGTTCACGCGGGTACCGTGAAAGCGCTGCTCTCCGAGCTAGCTGTCCCGAAAATGGGATACTTCGACGTGCATACCGAGCCGGGCGGCGCATGGGCCGCCACCTGGGATGGGCGCTGCCTTCGCGACGTTCGCCCCGCTTCGGGGGGCGATGCCCGGTGATGACGATTCTTGCCGTCGCCGCCGGGTTCGCGGCCGACCTTGCCTTCGGCGACCCGCGCTGGCTTCCCCATCCCGTCGTCGCCATGGGGCGCGCGATCACGTGGGCCGAAGGCCGCCTGCGGCGCGCGTGCCCGCAAACGTCCGCGGGCACGCGCGCCGCAGGGCTTGTGCTCGCCGTGGCGCTTCCGCTTACGTGTGGGCTTTTGACCTGGGGAATCCTGCATGTTTGCGGCATGGTTCACTCCGGCTTGCGCTTCGTGGCCGAGGCATGGGCGAGCTATCAGATTCTCGCGGCATGCGAGCTGCGCCGCCAGAGCCTGGCCGTTGCCCGCGCGTTCTCGAAGGGCGGCCTTGTCGCGGCGCGCGAAGCCGTCGGGCTCATCGTGGGACGCGACACGTCTGTTCTCGACGAGCACGGCGTCGCGCGCGCCGCCGTGGAAACGGTGGCGGAGAACGCGAGCGACGGTGTCATCGCGCCGCTTTTCTACCTTATGATCGGGGGTGCGCCCTTGGGCATGGCGTACAAGGCGGTGAACACGCTCGACAGCATGGTGGGCTACAAAAACGAGCGCTACAACGACTTCGGCTGCGCCTCGGCGCGCCTCGACGATGCGGTGAACTGGATTCCCTCGCGCTTATCGGCCCTGCTCATGATCGCCGTGTGCCCGATCGTCGGGCTCGACGCGCGCGGGGCGGCGCGCATCTGGCGCCGCGACAGGCGTCGCCATGCGAGCCCGAACGCGGCGCAGACCGAGTCGGCGTGCGCGGGCGCGCTCGGGCTGCGCCTGGCAGGACCCGCGGTGTATTTCGGCAAGCTCGTTGAGAAACCGACGATAGGCGACGCGTCCCGTGAAATCGAGTGGGGCGACATCGCCCGGGCGACAAGGCTCATGCTCGCCGCGTCCGTATGCGCGCTCGTCGTCTTCGGCGCCGCGCGCGCGGCGGTCGTGCTCGCCGTGGGGGCGATGGCATGAGGAAAGACCACGCCGCGCCCCGGGCTGCCGGGGGAATCCTGCGCGCCCGTGCGCATGGGGGCAGCTGGCAATCGCTCGGCATCGCTTGCGAAGGGGGCGCCTCCGACCTCATTGACTTCTCGGTGAACGTGAATCCGGCAGGCCCCTCGCCGCGCGCCGTCGCCGCAGCTTGCAAGGCGCTTTCTCGAATCGACGCCTACCCCGATAGGGAAAGCCTCGCCCTCGTTCGCGCCCTAGCGCGTGCCCAGGGCATTCCCGAAGATACTATCGTCTGCGGCGCGGGCGCCTCCGACATCATCTGGCGGCTCGCCGCGGCGGTGCGCCCGAAACACCTCGTCGTGTGCGCGCCGACGTTCTCTGAATATTCGGAGGCGGCATCGTACTACGGCGCATGCGTGCAGGAGTTCCCGCTCTCCGAAGCGGACGACTTCGACGTGCCCGCCTCCTTCGCCCGCGCGATCGAGGGGCCGGGAGACGTGGCGTACCTCTGCAATCCGAACAACCCGACGGGGCGCCTCGTCGACCCCAGCGTGATCGAGGCCGCGGCTTGCCGCTGCGAGCAGGTGGGCGCGCTGCTCGTCGTGGACGAGTGCTTCCTCGGATTTGCGCCCGACGCCCGCGAAAGGAGCGTGGCCGCACGCGCCGCGTGTTCGCGCCATGTGGCCGTGCTCTCCGCGTTCACCAAGCTCTACGGAATGGCGGGGTTGCGGTTGGGATATCTGATCAGCGGAAACGCCCAACTCATCGAGGGGATTCGCCGGGCGGGGCAGGCGTGGCCCGTCTCCTCGGTCGCCGAGGCCGCGGGCATCGCCGCTCTGGAAGACATTGAATACGTCTCGCGCACGCGCGATGTATTGGCGGGCGAGCGAGCGTGGCTTTCCCACGAGCTCTCCTCGCTCGGGCTTTCCGTCGTGCCGTCGGATGCGAACTTCCTTTTAGTCCGCACGCCGGCGAAAGACATCCCCGAGCGCCTGTATAATCAGGGGGTTTTGGTCCGCACGTGCGACTCGTTTTCGGTACTGTCCCGTTTCTGGTGCCGCGTCGCGGTGCGCACGCGCAAGGAGAACGCCCGGCTTGCGATGGCGTTCGGCCGCGCACTTCGGGCGGAAGGTGCACCGGGCGAAGGCGAACCCGACGAACGGGGCGGCGCTATGGCGGGCGCGGATGGCCGAGGCTTGGCGAAGGAGGTCGATACCCGTGGGTAGGGCCAAGCCCATCATGATCCAGGGCACCATGTCGAACGCGGGGAAGAGCCTGCTTGCGGCGGGGCTGTGCCGCGTGCTTTCGCAGGACGGCCTTCGCGTGACTCCCTTCAAGAGCCAGAACATGGCACTCAACAGCGGTGTCACGGCCGACGGGCTCGAGATGGGGCGCGCCCAGATCATGCAGGCCGAGGCGTGCGGCATCGCGCCCGACGTGCGCATGAACCCCATCCTGCTCAAGCCTGAAAGCGGCCACCGAAGCCAGCTCATCGTGGCCGGCAAGGCGCAGGGAACCTTCGCTGCGAGGGACTACTTCGCGCGAAAGAAGGCGCTCATGCCGCAGATTTTGGAGGCGTTCGATTCGCTCGCGGAGGAAAACGACGTCATCGTCATCGAGGGCGCCGGCAGCCCCGCCGAAATCAACCTTGCCGAAAACGACATCGTCAACATGGGGCTCGCGCGCGCCGTGTCCTCCCCCGTGCTGCTCGCGGGCGACATCGACCCAGGCGGGGTGTTTGCCCAGCTCTACGGCACGGTCGCGCTCCTTGCGCCCGAGGACCGCGCGCTTTTGCGGGGGCTTGTGGTGAACAAGTTCCGCGGCGATGTGGAAATCCTGCGCCCGGGTTTGGCCCCGCTCGAGAAGATGTGCGGGGTTCCCGTCGTGGGGGTCGTGCCGTATCTTACGCTCGACCTGGACGACGAGGACTCGCTCGCGCCGCGCCTATCTGCCCGCGAGGCGCGCGGCGTCATCGACGTCGCCGTCGTGCGTCTTCCGCATCTGTCGAACTTCACCGACTTCGACCCGCTTTCGCGCGTGCCCGGCGTGGGCGTGCGCTACGTTTCCTCGACGACCGATCTGGGCCGACCCGACCTGGTGGTGCTTCCCGGCTCGAAGACTACGCTCGACGACGCGCGCTGGCTTGCGGCTAGCGGCATCGGGGCCTGTGTACGCGCGCTTTCGGGCGCGGGCACGCCGGTGCTCGGCATATGCGGAGGCTACCAGCTTTTGGGAGACGAGCTTTCCGACCCGCACGGCAGGGAAGGCGCTGGAACCGCGCGCGGGCTCGGGCTCATCCCTGCAAGTACGGTGTTCAAGGAGGAAAAGCGCCTCGCCCAGTCGGCACTGCGCATCACGGGCGCCCAAGGCGCGTTCTCGGTGTGGAACGGCATGACGGCGCGCGGGTACGAGATTCACGACGGCGAAACGACCGTCTCCTGCGCCTCTGCGGGCACGATTGGCGGCGAACCGGAAGGCGCGGCCTGCGGAAACGTGTTCGGAACCTATCTCCACGGCCTGTTCGACGAACCGGGGGTGGCGCTCGCCCTCGCGCGCTCGCTCGCGCGCATGCGCGGCCTGCCCGAGAGCGTCGTGGGTGCTGCGGGCGCGGCGTCCGCGGCCGATCACCGTGCGCGCGAGTTCGACCGCCTGGCCGACGTCGTGCGCGGGGCGCTCGACATGGAGTATGTCTACCGCATTATCGAGGAGGGCGTATGATCCACGTGTATCATGGCGACGGCAAAGGCAAGACCACGGCGGCGATGGGCCTCGCCCTTCGCATGCTCGCTGCAGGTCGCCGCGTCGTCGTCGTGCAGTTCCTGAAAGACGGCGAAAGCGGGGAGGTGCGCCTGCTCGCTGAGCATTTCGGCGTGCCCGTGTTCGCGGGGAAGGCGTCGGACAAGTTTACCTGGTCGATGACGTCGGAAGAACTTGCCGCGACGTGCGAGCTGCACGATGGGAACCTCGCTTCCGCGCTCGCCGAGCTCGAGGGCGCGCAAGAGGGACTGCTCGTGCTCGACGAGGCGCTCGACGCGCTTTCGAAGGGGCTTGTCGACGAGGCGCTCGTGGACCGTGCGCTCGATATGTCCGCGTGCGGCGTCGAAGTAGCGCTCACCGGGCGCGCGCCTTCCCGCAAGATCGTGGAGAAGGCCGACTACATAACCGAGATGCGGTGCGAGAAACATCCCTACGAGCAGGGGATATGTGCAAGGGAAGGAGTGGAGTACTAGATGGATTCCAAGGAGATGGCGCCCGGCGACATCGAGCGGCGCAGCTTCGAGATTATCACCGAAGAGCTCGGCGGCCGCACGTTCCCGCCGCTCGAAGAGCCCGTCGTGAAGCGCGTCATCCACACCACTGCCGACTTCTCGTACGCCGATTCTCTCGTGTTCACCCATGACGCCGCGCACTGTGCGCTCGACGCACTGCGCGCAGGGGCCACGGTGCTCACCGACACGAACATGGCGCTCGCAGGCATAAGCAAGCCCGCGCTCGCGAAGCTCGGCTGCAAGGCCGTGTGCTACATGGCCGACCCTGATGTCGCCGCGGCTGCGCGCGCCGCGGGCACGACTCGCGCCGTTGTGAGCATGGACAAAGCTTGCCGCATCGAGGGTCCGCTCATCGTGTCCGTCGGCAACGCTCCCACAGCACTTCTGCGCCTCGCCGAGCTCATGGACGCGGGGAAGATCGCGCCCGCGCTCGTCGTTGGGGTGCCGGTCGGGTTTGTGAACGTGGTTGAGGCGAAAGAGGAGCTACTCGCGCGACGCGTGCCGGCCATAGTCGCGAGGGGTCGCAAGGGCGGCTCGACCGTGGCGGCGGCCATTATGAACGCGCTGCTCTACCAGATCACGCGCACGGGTGGCGCGAAGTGACGGCCCCCGCATCCGTGCCGGCGCTGCGCATCTTCGCCGGCACCACCGAGGGCCGCCTTCTGTGCGAATGGGCGAGCGGGGCGGGCATCCCCGCCCGTGCCTACGCGGCAACCGAGTACGGAGGCGAGCTATTGGGTGAGCTTCCGGGCATCGAGGTGCATGCGGGCAGGCTCGACGAGGCCGACATGGAGCGCGAGCTTTCCGGCGCGCGCATCGTCGTCGACGCCACGCACCCCTTCGCTACGCTCGCAAGCGGCAACATCCGGGCCGCTTCGCTCGCCGTGGGTGCACGATGCCTGCGCCTTGCGCGCCCGGTCGAGGCGCTGCCCAAAGGCGTCGTGTCGGTCGCGTCGATCGCCTGCGCGGCGCGCTTTCTCTCCGAGAACCCGGGTCGCGCTCTTCTCACGACGGGGAGCAAGGAGCTTGCTCCCTACACGCGCGTCGCCGATTTCGCGGAGCGCTTCTTCGTGCGCGTGCTCCCGCTGCCCGGTGCTATAACGAAGTGCATCGACGCGGGGTTTTCGCCGTCGCACGTCATCGGCATGCAGGGGCCCTTCACCCGCGAGCTCAACGAGGCGATGCTTCGGCAGGTGGGCGCCCAGTGGCTTGTGACCAAGGACTCGGGAACCGTAGGCGGCACGGCCGAGAAGCTCGCCTCCGCGCGCGACGTGGGAGCGCGCTGCATCGTGGTCACCCGTCCCGCCGAGGGAGGCGGGGCCCTTTCGCTTCGGGAAGTGGAAGACGCGCTCTTACGGGAGTTCGCGCGCTAGGCGCTTGCCGCGCCTGCGCGCCCTCCCGCCCGCGAGGAGGAGCGCCCCGTGCAAGCTCGACCCGTACAAGCCCGTCATCCATCAATAGCTCGAGGACGACGCCCAGAACTGGCGCAAACAGTCCTTCAATAAGTTGCGGTGAAATAGTGTCTGTTTTTGCTGCTAGATAGCATATCCGGTTCCTAATTCACCGCAACTTGTTGGTGGTGGCTTACTGGTAGCTGGTGGTGGCTTACTGGTAGCGTAGGCACTCCACCGGGTTGAGTTTTGCCGCGCGGCGAGCGGGGTAGAAGCCAAAGATTACGCCGATGCCGACGGAGACGCCGAAGGCCAGCAGCACCGTGGCGATTGAAAAGCTCGGTGTGATCTCCCCACTGGCACCGAGCTCGTTGAGAACCCCTGATCCTGCGGCAAACATCGCGAGGCCCCAGGCCAGCAGATAGCCAATCAGGACACCCAGCAGGCCACCGGTGACGCACAGCGCCGAGGACTCGGCCAAAAACTGCGCGGTGATATCGCGGCGACTGGCGCCCAAGGCACGGCGAATACCGATCTCGCGGATGCGCTCAGTCACGTTGGTAAGCATCATATTCATAATGCCGATTCCGCCGACAAGCAGTGAGATACTGGCGACAGCGCCCATGATGAGCGAGAAGGCGCCCATAAACGAGTTGAGTGCATCGATGGCGCTTTTCATGGAGGTCGCCGATACGCTGTCGTACTCATCATCCTCCGAGATGCCCTTCATCGCGCGCACCTTAGACTCGATGGTCTTGCAGAGCTCGTCCATGTCTGTGCCCTCGGCGGCAAGTGCCGTCACGCTGGGAAATGAAGGATTCTCGTCGCCAAACAGGCCGGAGATGGTTTCGCGTGGCATATACAGCGTGAGCGAGCCCATGGAGTCGCTGCCGCCATCAATCACGCCTACAATCTGCACCTCGCCGTTGGACACCTTGATGGTTTTCCCCAGTGCGTCCTGTTCGTTGCCGTAAAGCTGATCGGCGCCGCCGCGGCTGATGAGCGCCACGCGCGAGCCTGATTGAGACTCTGCCTGTGAATAGACACGTCCCGCAACGAGCTTGCTGGCGCCCACGGCATCGAGCATGTCGCTATCGACGCCGTGTGCCATGACGGTATAGCTTTTATCCCCGACCTTGTACTCGGAATACGCGCTATCGACGATGCCGATCTGCTCAATCTGCGGCACCAGTTTTTTAAGCTTCTGGGCGTCAGAATCAGAGAGTTCTTGGGACGAATAGATCTGAACCATGCGAGCTGCGTTGAGGCCCAGGCTGTTGACCAAGCTGTTTTGGATGCCGCCGATGAGCGAAGTCATGGCAATGACCGAGGCGATGCCGATGACGATGCCCAGGATGGTGAGCAGGCTGCGCCCCTTGTTGGCCTCGAGCGAGTGAAGGGCTTCCTGGATAAGATCGCGGGCGCTCATGCCATCACTCCTTTCGGCGGGTTGGCGGAGGCGGAAATCATGGGCAGGTTATCTACGGCGCTGCGTAGGGTCCGCGGTGCATGCGGAATATACGCGCCGTCGTGAATGCGACCGTCGCGGATGGTCACGGCACGGTCGGCCTCGGCGGCGATGCCGGGGTCGTGTGTGATAAGCACGATGGTTTTGCCGCGCTCCTGGAGCTTGTGGAAGGTTTCCATGACGAGCGCTCCCGTGGCGGAGTCCAGGTTGCCCGTCGGCTCGTCGGCCAAAATGATGGGTGGATCGTTGACAAGGGCGCGCGCGATGGCGACGCGCTGCATCTGGCCGCCCGAGAGCTCGGATATGCGGTGGTCCCAGTGGTCGACGGGCAGCGTGACGGCCTGCAGCGCGTGTACGGCGCGCATCTCGCGCTGGCTGCGCGGCACATTGGTGTAGGACAGCGGCAGCATGACGTTTTCGATCACCGTCAGGCGCGGCAGCAGATTAAAGCTCTGAAAGACAAAGCCGATGCTCAGCGCTCGCACCTCGGTGAGCTCATCATCGTCGAGCTCGGCGACGTTGAGCCCTTGCAGGAAATAATCACCCGCCGTCGGCTTGTCCAGGCAGCCCAGGATGTTCATGAGCGTCGACTTGCCCGAGCCCGAGGGGCCGGTGATGGCGACGAACTCACCGGGGTTCACCGCCAGGCTCACGTTGTGCAGGATGTGGGCGCAACCGGCCTCGCTCTCAAAGATGCGGTGCACGTTGCGGATGTCGATGACGGGACGCATTACTTGCCCTCGTCGGCAGACATATTGTCGCCGCCGTCTGCCGTCATGCCTGTGCCGGTATCCGTCACGATGGTGTCGCCGTCGCGTAACTTGGTAACCGGGACGTCTGGGTTGATCTCGTTGCCCTGGTCGTCGCGCTTGACCTGCGTCTTACCGACTACAGCCTCGTTGTCGTTTTGCGTCACGACGGTCACCTTCACGCGGCGCGTCTTCTTGCCTTCCGAATCGGTGGCCAGATTGACGTAATAGTGCTCGCCGTCTTCGGTCATCAGCGCCATGGTCGGCACCATAACCACGTCGTCGAGCTTCTCGGTCACTACCGAGACCTCGGCAGTCATACCCGGCTTAAGGCGACTGTCAGGTGCTTCGATGAGGATGTCGACGTTAAAGGTCACACTGCCGCCGCTCCCGGAGGAGGAGTCGGAGTTTGCCACCGAGGCGATAGCCGTGACGGTGCCCTGGCTCACGATGTCGGGAAACGCGGGATAGGTCACGTTGGCGCTTTGGCCCACGGCAATTTTGGCGATATCCTTTTCGCCCACCTGAACCGTCACCTTCATCTTGGACAGGTCGGCGATCTGCATGCACTGCTTGCCGCCGCTCGTATCGCTTTCGCCCATGATCATGCCGCCTGTTACCGTGGCGCCCACCTTGGCGTTGAGCTCAACGATGCTGCCCGAGCTCGGGGCCGTGACCGTACGGCTGGCGGCCTTGGCGTTCGCCTGATCGAGGTTTGCCTGGGCCGATGTGAGGCTGCGCTGCGCGGCCGATACGGCGTTCGTGTCCGCTGATGCGGCGGAGATGCCAGCCGCTGCGGAAGCTCCGTCGACGTCCGTCGTTGGGTTGGCCTGCGCGGCAGCTGCGGCTTTCTGCGCGTTGGCGAGGTCTTCTTGAGCGGCTGCAACTGCACGCTGCGCCTCGGCAACGTTGCGATCGAGCTCGTCGTTTTTAATGGTCATAAGCACGTCGCCCTCGTTTACGGATTGGCCTGCCTGCACGTTGATCGAATCGACCGTGCCGTCGACAGAAGGGGAGACCACTGAGGACGAAATGGGTTTGAGCTGGCCTTTCGCTTCGACCGTTGTGCTAAACGTGCCCTCGGTCACCATGTCGGTCGCAGGCCCGCTATCGCCCTGTGGCTGCGCATTGATAACCAGGGTTGCGACAATGGCAATGAGTGCGATGGCACCCACGACGCCGGCGGCAATACCGCGTCGAATCAGCTTTTTGCGTCGACGTTCGGCACGTTTTGCCCTGAGCTTGGCATATGCCTCTTCATCGGTTATCTCGGCCGCATCGTTCGTGCGTCCGCTCTCCTTGTCGGCATGTACGTCTGTGATCAGAGGAAGCGTTTCGGTGGCACCTTCGGGCGTGTGCTCGGTATCATCCGGGCCCGGGGTGATGTTGGGGACATTCGGCATAGCGTCTCCTTTATAGAAAGAACCTTGATAAGTATATGCGCCCGTCGGTTGGGGCAGGCGCATAGGACGGTATCTTTTGGAATTGTTAGATTGGTCGCAGCAGTTGCATGTTGTATGATTGCGCGCGTTGCACTACGAGTGGACAACCACGCACAGGCCGACTTTGATGCAATCGTGCAGCGCCTTGGCATCGGCCAGACGAAGGTTGATGCATCCGTGGCTGCCGCACCACTTGTAGGAGTTGGGATCGTCGAAACTCTTGTCGTTTTGCCACGTTGCATCGTGGAAGCCGACCATGTTTCCCTCAAACGGCATCCAATAGCTGACCGGGCTCTCGTATTTGGGCTTGCCGGTCTCGGGGTCCTTGGCACCGATAAGCTTGCTGGCGCCATTGTTGCTGTTGATCTGCCATACGCCCTCGGGGGTGGCGTCCTCTCCCGGCTTGCCGGAGATAAAGTTGGCCTCCCAAACGATATTGCCGCTCTCGTCGTAGTAGCGCGCGTGCTGCTCGGACAGATCGACATCGACGTATGCCTTCCAGTCGGGCTCTCCCTTTGCAGTAAAGGTGTCGGCCTTCTGGGAGTACTTGATCTCGATTTCGCCGGTCTGCTTGTTGTTAATGGCGTCCTCGACCTGCTTGGCGAGCGAGGTGCTGTCGATGGACCAACCAAAGTCGCCGCCTTCGACGGCGCATTGCTTGCCATCGGCGCGCGTCCACCAGCGAGTGGAGCCCACGGTGTTAAAGCCGTTGGCGAGCTCGGCTGCCCAGCTGCTGATCTGCGACGTATCGAGCGTGGGGTTGGCCGGATCGGCAAAGCTGATCCACTGCAACACAGAGCTGCCATCAACCTTGCCGGCATCCTCGCCGTTGAGCTTGAGGGTCACGTTGACGCCCAGGAAGTTGTTGGCGGCATCGCATGCGGCCTGAATCTGATCATCGGTCAGCGTTCCATTGAGCGGCTCATAGGCATCGTTGCCGAGCTTGGAAAGGTCTACGGTCTCGGACAGCGAGGCAAGCTCGAGCTCGGCATACTTAATGACATGCTCGCGGTCGAGTTTTTCGTTGGAGCGCGCCTTCTCGACGGTAAACTTGCCGGCCTGCTCGTCATAGGAGCTATTGGCCTCGAACGTGCCCGAACGCCCCTCGTTAAACTCGTCGATGGCGGCGCCCAGATCCTCCTCAAACTTCTTTTGGTCAAAAGTGTCGGAGAGCATGGACAGGTCGACGTCTTGATCAAGATCGACTTCGTTGGAGGTAGCGGTTGTTTTGGTCTTTCCGCTTAAGGATTCCACAAGGCGGACCGGCCATACAAAGGCTTCGTTGTGGCTGATGATCTCTTTTGCGGCAGCTTCGCCGTCGACGATGGGCTCATCGGACTCGGGCTGATACGTCCAGCTAAAGTCATCGCCTGTCACGGTGAGCTTATAGTGCTTCCATGCCGAGTTGACCTTGGTGGCGGCAGACGAAGCGTTGGAGAACGAGACGTCGACGCCGGCGATGGTGGTGTTGGGGTAGGCTAGCTGGGAAAACGCTACGACGCCTACGATATAGACAATGACGATAAGACCCAGGACGACAAAGAGCGTCGTCTTTTTGCCCGACTTATTGTTCTCGGCGGGTTTGCGCGCGGGGCCGCGATCGCCCTGAGCGTGCGTGGGGGGCTGCTTGGGCGCATTGCCGTTTGCCTGGCGCTGCTGACGTTGCTGGTTCGGGCGTTGGGAAGCGTTTGCCGCACCACGCTGCTGACCGTGACTCGGCGCGATAGGACGCGGCGACTGAACGCCACCGGTGTGCCTGCTCGGCTGCTGCGGATCGGGAATCAGTTGAGTTCGATCGTTTTGCGACATCGTATGCATATCCTTCGAATTTCGCCTTGCGGCTCATCGTGTTTTTACTGGGCTTGCATTATAGCGATTGCCCTGCTGTTTGTGGTACGGAAACGGAGGCATTCAAAAGAGGTGGGACATTTGTCCCACCTTTGAGTCGTCCTTTGTTGCTATCCGCACACACCGCATTTTGCGCAGGCCGAAAGTGCGGCCGGAGCCTGCGCGATGCCGCCCTTTGCCGTCTCGCGCAGCGTGGCCGGCAACGCGTGGCCCACTGAGAGCATGACATGTGCCATCTGGTCAAACGGCACCAGGCTCTTAATGCCGGCGAGGGCGAGTTGTGCCGAGCTAAAGGCCGCTGCCACGCCGATGGCATTGCGGTTTTGGCAGGGCACCTCCACGAGGCCACCGACGGGGTCACAAACGAGGCCCAGCAGGTTACTCAGCGCGATGGAACTGGCGTCGAGCGCCTGCTCGGGCGTGCCTCCGAGCATCTGCACCAGCGCGGCGGCAGCCATGGCGGCCGCGCTTCCCACCTCCGCCTGGCAGCCGCCCTCGGCGCCGGCGACGCAGGCACTCGTGGTGAGGTTAAGGCCGATGGCGGCTGCGCAGTAGAGCGCGTCCATCACCTGCTCGTCGTCGAGCTGCAGGTGGTCGGCGAGTGCCAGCACACAACCGGGAACGACGCCCGCGGATCCTGCCGTCGGAGCTGCGACGATTACGCCCATCGTGGCCGAGCGCTCGAGCACGGCCATGGCGCGGGCCACGGCGTCAGTCTGGACGGCGCCCATTAAATTGGAGCTCAGGTCGTTGCTGCCGGTGGCATCGACAAGCTTTGCCTCGCCGCCGATAAGCCCGCCGAGCGAGCGCTGCGGATTGACGATGGGGGCCGTGGTCTCCTCGCGCATGACGTCGAGCACGCGGTGCATGGCGGCGACGGCGTGGGCCTCGCCGGTCAGACGCGCCTCGCGCAGGGCCATGACGGCGCCGATGCTGAGTCCCCGTTCCTCGCACGCATCGAGCAGCTGCTCGCCGTCGTCGAAGATTTCCTTTGCTGAGACGCCGGGAGAGAGCGACGAGGCAGAACCGGGGAGCTCGATAAAGGTCGCGTAATCGACATTGTCGAGCTTGCGCAGCATAGGGACGACGGTGTCGTCGGGCGCGCCGTCGGTCTCAAAGACGGAGTAGGCCTGGCCGCCCACCTCGGTGCGGTAGGTGCGGCAGAAGGCGATGTTCACGTGTACGTAGGCGAGCAGGTTCGTGAGCGCGGCGAGCACGCCGGGAACATCCTGGTGCGCCACGAAGAGCGTGGAGTACATGCCCGAGATGTCGACGCCGACGCCGTTAATGCGGCTGATGCGCATCTTGCCGCCGCCCAGGCTCTCACCGCGGACCTGTGCCGTGGCGCCCGTGTCGTCGACCATGTCGATGTCGACGGTGTTGGGGTGGATGGAGGCGTCGTCGCCCTTGATGTCAAAGTGATATTCGAGGCCCTGCTCGCGTGCGAGGTCGAAGGCCTGCTTGATGTTTTCATCATCGGTGTCGAGGCCTAGGATGCCCGCGACGAGTGCACGATCGGTGCCGTGGCCGCGGTAGGTGTGGGCAAAGGAGTTCCACAGGCCAAAGGTGACCTTGGTGATGCGGCCTTCCAACAGGCTGGCGGCAACTTGGGCGCAGCGCAGGGCGCCGGCGGTGTGCGATGAACTGGGGCCGACCATGACGGGCCCCAAGATCTCGAATGCCGAGGTCGTAGCTAGTGTTTGCGGCTTGCCTGCCATATGCGCTCCTGTTCTATCCCTTCGTTCCGAGGGCTTTGGTATTTGGTCGTCTGCTCTACAGTCCTGGCTCGCACGGAGGCCACATTAAGTGGCCTCCGGCTCGTGCGGAACTCGCGATCGACCAAATACCAAAGCCCTCGGAACTTAGGATACATGGTTGGAGTGGCTGGATGTCAAAATTTATCAGCTGGGGACGTGCTGTTCATTGCGCATCGAAATATTCACACCACCGTGTAAATGAAAAGAAGTACCGGTTGGGGCCGGTACTTCTTTTGGTTCTAATGCTTTGCTTTCTGGGCTCTGTGAACCTATTTATAGGCCGCAGGCTGCTTTGAGTTCTTCGACTCGATCGGTTTTCTCCCAGGTGAAGTCGGCGTCTTCGCGGCCGAAGTGGCCGTAGGCTGCCGTCTTTTCGTAGATGGGGCGACGCAGGTCTAGGTCGCGGATGATGGCGCCCGGGCGCAGGTCGAAGGTTTTCTCAACTGCCTCGACGATCTTGTCCTCGGCAACATGCGCGGTACCGAAGGTGTCGACCATGATTGAGAGGGGCTTGGAAACGCCGATGGCGTAGGCAAGCTCGACTTCGCATCGGTCGGCCAGACCGGCGGCGACCACGTTCTTGGCGACCCAGCGCGCGGCATACGCGGCGGAGCGGTCAACCTTGGTGCAGTCCTTGCCGCTAAAGGCGCCGCCGCCGTGACGGCCGTAGCCGCCATAGGTGTCGACGATGATCTTGCGGCCGGTCAGGCCCGTGTCGCCCATGGGGCCGCCTACGACAAAGCGACCGGTGGGGTTCACATAGATGTCCGCGTTGTCCCACGGCATGTTCTCAGCAGCCATAACCGGGGTGATAACGTGCTCGATCAGATCGGCCTTGATCTTGCCCATGTCCTCGATTTCGGCGGCATGCTGCGTGGAGATGACGATGGTCGTGACCTCGACGGGCTTGCCATCTTCGTAGCGCACGGTGACCTGGGTTTTGCCGTCGGGGCGCAGGTAGGCGAGGGTGCCGTCGTGGCGCACGGCTGCCAGGCGCTCGGCCAGGCGGCTCGCCAGGTAGTGCGGCATGGGCATGAGGGTCTTGGTTTCGTTGGAGGCATAACCGAACATCATGCCCTGGTCGCCGGCGCCGATCAAGTCGATCGGGTCGCTGGTAGCGCCGGTCTGCGTCTCAAACGACTCGTCGACGCCCTGGGCGATGTCGGGTGACTGCTCGTGAATAAGGCTCATGACGCCGCAGGTATCGCAGTCAAAACCGAACTTGGCACGGTTGTAGCCGATGCGGCGGATGACGCCGCGGGCGATTTCCTGCACGTCGACGTAGGCCTGGGTACGGATCTCGCCGGCAACGATGACGGTGCCGGTGGTCACGAGGGTCTCGCAGGCGCAGCGGACGTTCTCCACGTTGGCGGGCACGCCGTTGGGCGCAATATAGCCCTGCTCCTGGAGCTCTATTTCTTTGGCGAGGATTGCGTCGAGTACGGCGTCGCTGATCTGGTCAGCGATCTTATCGGGATGACCCTCGGTCACCGATTCCGACGTAAACACAAACGATCCGTGTTGGGGCGGGATGGAACGAAGCTCTTCTGACATGATTGTCCTTTCAAAAACGTGTCCCGGCGACCGTTACCATTCCGCCGGGCTCTGTATGCAAGGGCACATGATATCGCGTTAATCGAATATTCGCACCCTTTCCGCACCTACTCATTGGTACTCATTGGGGACAGACTTAAATGAGTAGCCGGGTGCTTATTGGCTGGTCATTTAAGTCTGTCCCCAATGAGTGGGTCGGTGCCCTTTGTGCGGAGGTTGCGTTGATGCTTTATACTGGTGCGGTTAGACATCCATCCTGCAATCGAGGAGATTTCCATGGCATCAGACGTTCGCGTCCGCTTTGCACCCTCACCGACGGGCAAGCTGCACATCGGCGGCGCCCGCACCGCTATCTATAACTGGGCTTTCGCCCGTGCAAACGGCGGCACGTTCATCCTGCGCATCGACGACACCGACCCCACCCGCTCTACCGACGAGAACACGCAGATTATCCTGCGCGCCATGCGTTGGCTGGGCCTGGACTGGGACGAGGGTCCCGAGGTTGGCGGCGACTTTGGCCCCTA
Organism: Coriobacteriaceae bacterium AM04S-08; assembly: GCA_027663555.1. Taxonomy (GTDB): domain Bacteria; phylum Actinomycetota; class Coriobacteriia; order Coriobacteriales; family Coriobacteriaceae; genus Collinsella. Next base: position 36,101 of record JAQDHS010000022.1, read on the forward strand.
CGCCCAGACCGAGCGCCTGGACCTGTACAAGCAGGCCGCCCAGAAGCTCTGGGACGAGGGCAAGGCCTATCCCTGCTTCTGCACCAAGGAGCAGCTCGACGCCGACCGTAAGGCCGCGCAGGAGCGCAAGGACCCCTTCCAGGGCTATCAGCGCCGTTGCCGCGATCTTGATCCTGAGGAGGCCCGCCGCCGCATCGAGGCCGGCGAGTCTTACGTCCTGCGCATCAAGGTGCCCGAGGACCGCGGCGACGTCGTTATCCACGACGCCGTCCACGGCGAGGTGACCTTCGACGCCAAGGAGCTCGACGACTTCGTCATCTTCCGCTCCGATGGCACGCCCACGTACAACTTCGCGACCGTCGTCGACGACGCCATGATGAAGATCACCCATGTCATCCGCGGCGACGACCACCTGTCCAACACCCCGCGCCAGGTCATGGTCTACGAGGCCCTCGGCGCGCCCGTGCCCACGTTCGCCCACATCTCCATGATCCTGGGCGCCGACGGCAAGAAGCTCTCCAAGCGCCACGGCGCCACCTCGGTGGAGGAGTACCGCGACGCCGGCTACCTGCCCGACGCCTTCGTCAACTATCTGGCGCTGCTCGGCTGGTCGCTCGACGGCGAGACCACAATCATCCCGCGCGATGTCCTGGCCAACAAGTTCTCGCTCGACCGCATCTCCAAGAACCCGGCGACCTTCGACCCCAAGAAGCTTGATTGGGTTAATGCCGAGTACATCAACGGCATGTCCGATGCTCAGTTTGCCGATGAGATCATGGTTCCCGAGCTGCACGAGGCGGGTCTCATCGAGGGTAATGTTGAGTACGGCGAGGACTGGATTGACGCGCTTGCCGCCATCGTCAAGCCGCGCACCAAGATGCCGGCCGATGCCGTGAACGTCGCCGCTCCCATCTTTGCTACGGCCGAGACGCTCGAGTACGACGAGAAGTCTGTTAACAAGGGCCTGGCCAAGGAAGGCATGGGCGCCATCCTGGACGCCGCCAAGGCCGCGCTCGAGGGCGTGGACGAGTGGACAGCCGCTAACATCGACGCCGCGCTTGAGCCGCTGCCCGAGCAGATGGACCTCAAGAAGCGCGTGGTGTTCCAGGCCGTGCGCGTCGCCGTTTGCGGCAACATGGTGAGCCCTCCGCTGGGCGAGACCATGGCGCTCGTCGGCTGCGATGACTGCCTGGCACGCATCGACCGCGCCCGCACGATGGCGCTGTAGCAGCTGCGCAAACGTATGTATTCGAGCCCCGTTCACCCCGAGCGGGGCTCTTGTTTCTGTACCGATGAGTGGGTTGCTGGGACAAAATAATCAGTGGTGTTTGTCCCGTGTTCGAGCGACGCAACAAGCTCGACACTCGTATCGGCCATGGGACAAACACTACTGATTATTTTGTCCCACCCCTTTCAGGTCCGTTCGTTAGAGGTGGTGTATGGCTCAACAACTGTCGCTGTTTGGTTCACCGGAACCGGAGGAGGCTCTGGTGAAGCTCATGCCTGCCGCTGCCTCGGCTCAGCCTAAGCCTGCACCTGAGCCCATCGCTGCCTACGCGAGCGTGGTTCTCGACATTCCTACCCGAGCGCTGTCCGAGCCATTCGCCTACGGCATTCCCGAGTCCCTTGCCAACGAGGCCCAGGTCGGATCGACGGTCCTGGTCCACTTTGGCAACCGTGCCGCCGCAGGCTACATCGTCGATATTGCGCCCGAGCTGGGCGACCTGCAAGGCAACAACGCCCTTGACCTTTCGCGCATCAAGCCTGTCGAAGCCATCCTCAGCAAACCGCTCTTTACCGCCGAGGCTGCACGCATTGCGCGCTGGATGAGCCGCGAGTATGTCGCGACGCTTTCCGAGTGCCTGCGCCTGTTTTTGCCACCGGGCGGCAGCCCGCGTGTGGTCAAGGGCGACGACGGCGTGTGGACGGTTGAACGTCCAGCCGTCAAACCCATCCAAAACCGCTGGGTGATGCTTACGCCCGAAGGCTTTGACTACACGCCACCCAAGACCGCGGTCCGCCAGCGCCAACTCATCGAGGCGCTCCAGTGCGGACCGGTCACGACGCGCGACCTCAACCTTCTCTATAACAGCATGTCGGCGACCATCAAGGCGCTCGAAAAACGCGGCGTTGTGGTGGTGGAAGAGCGCCGCGCCTGGCGTGGCTGCGGCGAGCAGACCACGCTGTCCTCGGCAAGCGGCAAAGCGCCGGTCTCCCTTACCAGTGGCCAGCAACAGGCACTCGCGCAGATTGAGCGCGCCCGTCTGGACGCTCATGGCGACGTGGTGCTGGTCGACGGCGTCACCGGCTCCGGCAAAACCGAGGTTTACCTCTCCGCCATCGAGCGCGTGCTCGCAGCCGGTCGCTCGGCCTGCGTGCTGGTGCCCGAGATTTCGCTGACGGCCCAGACCGTCGGCCGCTTCCGTTCGCGCTTTGGCGAGACGGTCGCCGTGTTCCATTCGCGGCTTTCGGCCGGCGAGCGCCTGGACCAGTGGGATATGGTTGCCAGCGGTGCGGCCCGCGTGGCCGTCGGCGCACGTTCGGCGCTCTTTTGCCCGCTTGGCGACCTGGGCCTCATCATCATTGACGAGGAGCACGAGACCAGCTACAAGCAGGGGTCCAGTCCGCGCTACCACGCGCGCGAGGTGGCGGCCGAGATGGCGCGGCGCTACCGCTGCCCGCTCGTGTTGGGCTCCGCCACGCCCTCGGCCGAGGCCCTCGACCACTGCCGCCGTGGAACGTATAACGGCACCACTTGGACGCGCGTCGAGATGCCCGAGCGCCCGGGACACGCCGTGCTGCCCGAGGTCCGCATTGCCGACCTGCGCCGCGAGTTTTCGCACGGTAGCCGTTCAATGTTCTCTAAACCGCTGATGGAAGGTTTGGAGCGCGTTGTAGAGCACCGCGAGAAGGCCGTGCTGCTGCATAACCGCCGTGGCTTTGCGCCGTTCCTGATGTGTCGCGAGTGCGGCTGCGTTCCCACCTGCAACCACTGCTCCACCGCGCTTACGTATCACGAGCGCACGCACACGCTGCAATGTCACACATGCGGATCCTCCTGGCGCGTGCAGCCGTATCCCGCGCCCACGAGTCGTTGCCCCAAATGTGGCAGTCGCTACCTGGCAAAAATGGGGCTGGGCACGCAGCAGATCGAGGACGCACTGCACCAGATGCTGCCCGAGGACGTCGCCATCATCCGCATGGATGCCGATTCCACGCGCGGCAAGGATGCGCACAAAAAGCTGCTCGAGCAGTTCGATGCTGCCGATTGCGCCGTGTTGCTGGGCACCCAGATGATCGCCAAAGGCCTCGACTTTCCCGAGGTCACGCTCGTGGGTGTGGTCAATGCTGACTTCGCCCTCAAGCTGCCGGATTTCCGCGCAGGGGAGCGCGCCTACGATTTGCTGGAGCAGGTCGCGGGCCGCGCCGGTCGTGGCGATCGCCCTGGCGAGGTCATCATCCAGACCTACCTGCCCGGGGACCCGGTCATTCGCGCCGTCGCCGAGCACGACCGTTCGATCTTTACCGACTACGACCTGGACCAGCGTCGCGACGCGCTGTACCCGCCGTTTGTGCGCCTGGTCAACATCTTGGTGTGGTCGGCGAACCGAGACGACGCGCAGGACTACATCGGGCGCATTGCAAAACTCCTTAAGCGCCGCTGGCATGCCGCCGCGCCCGACTTTTTGCGGGCAGGGAGTGCCGTGCCGCAGGTGCTGGGCCCGGCTTCGTGTGTAATCGAGAGAGCCAAGGACCGTTATCGCTTCCACCTGCTTGTGAAGTCGCCTGTGGGGTACCATGTCTCTGATGATATCGACGCCTGCCTCAAAGAGGTGGGCTCTGTGCGCGGCGTGAGCGTGAGCGTTGACGTCGATGCCTATGATTTGATGTAACAACCCGAAAGGATGGCCATGGAAGCCAACGGAATCGTACTGTTGCCCGACCCTCGTCTGCGCCAGGAGTGCGCCGCCATCGAGGAGATCACCCCGGCGATCGAGGCGCTTGCCGAGAAGATGAAGAAGATGATGTTCGAGAACGGTGGATGCGGCCTGGCCGCCCCGCAGATCGGTGAGCTCATCCAACTCGTCACCATCGACTGCGACTACAGCGACAAGAACGACTATGACCCGTATGTTCTCATCAATCCCGTCATTGTTGAGCAGAGCGACCATCTGGTGCCGTATAGCGAGGGCTGCCTTTCCATTCCTGGCATTAGCTGCGAGATCGAGCGTCCCGACCATGTCGTCGTCGAGGCGTACGACCTGGATGCCAACCTGATTCGCTACGAGGCCTCAGGCGACCTTTTCTGCGTGTGCCTGCAGCACGAGATCGATCACCTGCATGGCAATACTATGTTCGAGCGACTGAAGCCGATGCAGAGGATCAAGGCAGTCAAGGAGTACCAGGACGCCCTGGCCCGCGGCGCTCGACCGGGCGAGACGGAGTAGGTCCCACCGTCCCCGGTGCTGAGCGCCCAGGTGCCGTTGGGCCAGGGATGGGCGTCTTCGCTGATAGGTGCTTTGTTGGAAGAGCTGCTTTTATTGCGGCTCTTTCTTTGGTTTTGGGTATATTTGTTCTTGTTGAATTGTTATTGCGGATGAACTGGTGACTTGGCTTTCCGCTGTTCTTTGTAGCCGTCTCGGCTTTGGTTGAGGGGAGACGTTCTTTATGCGTATTGTGTTTATGGGTACGCCCGATTTTGCTGTGCCTTCGCTGACTTCGCTTGTTGAGGCTGACAATGATATTGCGCTCGTAATTACTCGTCCTGATGCTGTTCGCGGGCGTGGTAAAAAGTTGGAGCCGTCTCCTATTAAGGCCAAGGCGCTTGAACTGGGGTTGCCGGTTGTTGAGGCTAATCGTATGACGCCTGAGGTTGTTGAGGTGCTCCAGGCTGCCCAGGCTGATATTTTCTGTGTGGCTGCCTATGGTTGCATTTTGCCCGATGAGGTGCTGCATATGGCGCCGCTTGGTATTGTGAATGTTCATGCTTCGCTGCTGCCTCGTTGGCGTGGGGCTGCTCCTATTCAGCGTGCGATTCTCGCTGGTGATGAGGTTGCTGGCGTTTCTATCATGCGCATTGGGCACGGCGTGGATACTGGTGCTTATTGTGCTCAGGCTTCCACGTTGGTTTCCGGTAAGCATGCTGAGGCGCTGACCATGGAGCTTGGTGAGCTTGGCGGCAAACTGCTGGCTGATACGCTTCCTTCTCTTGCCGATGGCACCGCCGTGTGGATCGAACAGGACGAGGCGCTCGTTACCCATGCTGCCAAGATTTCTAAGCAGGAGATGCGCCTGGATCCGCACATGGCGGCGCTTGATTGCGTGCATCATGTGCTGGCCTCGTCCGATACCGCGCCTGCTCGTTGCGTGATTGCCGGCAAGACCGTGCGTGTGCTCGATGCTGCGGCGGCTGATGTGTCGCTTGGCGAGGGTCAGGTTCTCGTTCAGGCTAAGCGTGTTTACCTTGGCCTTTCCGATGGCTCGGTTGAGTTGCTCGAGGTTAAGCCTGATGGCAAGCGTGCTATGGCCGCTTCTGCTTGGGCTGCTGGCCTGCAGGGTGCCGATCTTTCGTGGGGTGTTTTGTCATGAGCAAGCTGTCTCCCGCGCGCAAGCTTGCGCTCGATGTGCTGATGGAGGCCGATCGCCGCGGCATGTATGCGCGCGACGTGCTGTCCTCTCGCGCATCGGCCAAGGCCATTGACCAGCGCGATTCTGCGTTTGCTGCTCGTTTGGCGCTCGGTGTTGCCGCCACGCAGGGTATTTTGGACGAGCTGCTCGATCAGTTTTTCGATAAGCCCAAAAAGGTTGCGCCGCGCGTTCGCATGGCGCTTCGCATCTCGGCCTTCGAGATGCTCTACCTGCATACGCCCGGCCGCGTTGCCGTAAGTCAGGGAGTTGAGCTCGTTCGCTGTGGTGCTAAGTCCGCCGCTGGCTTGGCCAATGCTGTACTGCATAAGGTTGCGGACAATGTTGAGGACTTTGCTACTGCGTCCGATGTGGATGAGTCTGAGCGACGCTTGGTTCGTCTGTCGCGCCTGATGGGTCTTCCGCGCTGGCTATGCGCTCGCATTATGGTGTCGTTTGACACTCCAGAGGGTGCGCTCGGCTTCGCCGGCAATCTGGCGCCCGCGCCGCTCGCTTTGCACGAGAACGCCTTTGCAACCAAACCTGATCCGTACCTATCGCAGCTTGTGGCGCCTGTGTTCCCTGGCTGTCATGCTCCGGTCGATGCTCAGGTTACGGTTGCGTCGGGCGTATTTGAGCGTGCTGCAGCCGTGGCCTCGGACCTTAACGCCCAGCTTATCGCCACGGCTGCCACGCGCCCTGGTAGCTGCCTTGAGATTGGTGCCGGCCGTGGCACCAAGACCTATGTGATGATGTGCCAGGCCAAGCGTGCGGGCTATGAGCGTCAGCATACGGCGCTCGATCTGCATGATCGCAAGTGCGATCTGAATCTCGCTCGTCTGCATAAGGCCGGTATTCAGGGCGTTCGCACGGTTTCGGGTGATGCCTGCGAGCTTAATGAGGTGCTCACATCGTTTGATGCCATGCTTGGCGAGCCGGTTAAGTTCGACACGGTCTTTATCGATGCGCCGTGCTCTGGCACCGGAACCATGCGCCGTCATCCTGAGATACCGTGGCGCCTGACCGAAATAGATGTGACGGTTGAGCTGCCCAAACTGCAGCTTACGATGCTCAAAGAGGCTGCTGCGCGCGTGGCTACCGGCGGCGAGCTCATCTATGCGACGTGCTCGGTTTTCGACGAGGAGAACACGCAGGTCGTGGAAGCGTTCTTGAGCTCTCCCGAGGGTACCGGTTTTAGCCTGGAGCCGCTCTCCGAGGCGCAGATTCTGCAACTTCCCGAGTTCGATCCGGCCAAGAAGCTCGTCTCCGTACGCCAAAACGACCGAGGCCTCTTCCAAAGCGTGCCGGTAAACGCCGATTCCTACGACGGCCACTTCTGCGCCAGGCTGGCTCACATGTAACAACTAAGCTGCGTTGAAATAGGGATTGAAAGACGCTTCTACCCGCTAAACAGTCCTTATTTCACCGCAACTCAGGATTTTTCTGGGACGGGGATTAATAAATCGGGCATTAAAGTGGGCGGTTGGATTCGGTAAGTTTCTGGTTACATGAACTGCTCGCAGATTTAATATTGAGGGGTTAAAATGATCGATCTTAACAATGACAAGATTGACAATCCTGAAGATAAAACTCAGGAAAATGAAGAGGTTGAGAATTCTTCGAATAAAAAGCGAGTAATTATTGGTGCCGGTATTGTTGCTCTGCTTATTGCTTGTTGTGTCGGTGGTTATGCTGGTTACAATTACAAACAAGCATGTAGTGAACATAATCAGCAGGTTGAAGTTTTGTATTCAAAGGCTAGCGATAGTGTTGCTGCCTTTAAAGCTGATCCTAGGCTGCTAACTTTTGAGCAACGTCTTGATGCCATTAAAAATGCTCAAAATAATAAAGAGATATTGAATAAAGAAATCTCTGATGACAGTTATAAGTATGCTGATGGCACTTCCCCTGATTGGACGAAGTTGCTTAATGAATACGATTCCATAATTAAGGACTGCCGTAATGCTCAAAATAAGGTGACGCATAATTTCTTTCGCAAATTGACAACCGCATAGCGGAACACGGCC
>JAQDHS010000023.1:0-42301 GCA_027663555.1 Coriobacteriaceae bacterium AM04S-08
AGGCGGGGCCGAGGCCGCCTCGATCAATTTGCGAAAGAATCTTGACGGTACCCCGGTGCATGCGGCCATGCAGTAGATGATGCCAAAATTAACCGAATCGTCGACTGAGACAAGTGTTGTTGCCAACCAGACAACGAGTGCTGCTAAGGCGTATTTGGCGGCACGTTTGATATTGTTGCGCGAAAGGGTGCACATCCAACCGGCGATAAACAAAAATACCCAGCTGATGCTGGCGCGCCAGATGTCTTGAAAGGCTGACTGGGTAAACCAGGGCATATCCCAGCCGTACAGGTAGGCGAGATCATAGCAAGCGTGAAAACCTGCCATAGAAATCATCGTAAACCCGCGGACGGTATCAAATATGGTGATGCGTTTTTGCATTACGAGAACCGGCGCATCAAGCCGACGACTTTGCCCAGGATAACGGGATTCGTTGCATAGATAGGTTCCATGGTGTCGTTCTCGGGCTGCAAGCGCACACGCCCCTGCTCCTTGTAGAACGTCTTGACGGTCGCCGAACCATCAATCATGGCCACGACAATTTCGCCGTTCATGGCACTCTTTTGTTCACGGACGATGATGTAATCGCCATTGAAGATGCCGACATTGATCATTGAGCTCCCATGCACCTCAAGGATAAAGGAACCCTGATCAGTGGCGATTTCGGTCGGGATAGTAAACGTGTCTTCGATATTCTGCTCGGCCAGAATGGGAATCCCAGCCGCGACGCGACCAACGAGCGGTAGCGAGACCGTTCCGCGAGGTGCGGTGGGCTCGTCAGATTTAGAAATTGAGACAGAGGAACCATCCTCGTTAAAGAGTTCCAGGGCGCGCGGTTTGGTGGCATCGCGCTTGAGTAGCCCGCGCGCCTCCAGGGCAGAGAGATGGGCGTGCACGGTGCTGGGGGAGGAAAGGCCCACGGCAGAAGCCATCTCGCGCACGCTGGGCGGATAACCCTTCTCCTGCTGATATTCCTTGATGAAGTCGTAAATTTGCTGCTGACGCTTGGTAATTTTGCGAGCCATCAGGGCATCCTCTCTACCCATGTCAAACAAATGTTCGAATTTTGCTTGACAGGAACAACTGTTCGAAGATAATAATAACCGAACATTCGTTCTCGCGCTAGACATTTTTGTCCGCGCGGCTTGATAAAACTGTTCTCAGCAAAACACGCGAGAGGAGAACATGATGAACGTAACGAATATGGTCCAGGGAAACCTCGCCCTTAAGCTCGAGACGCCTGCAGAACCCACTTTTACGGTTGTTCAGGGTGGCCGCTCCGGCTTTCAGCCTTTGACCGTAAAGCCTGCGCGCAATCAGCAGGCTGTAGTCGCGCCGGCCCGCGTTGCCCTGAAGGTTCCGACGATTGTCGCCGTCGCCGTTGCGCTTACGCTCTTCTTTGTCCTCGCTATGTCGGTCTTTAGCACTCGTCACGCCGCGTATGCCGAGTCCGTTTCCAACATTACCTACGAGACCATTCGCGTTCAGCCTGGCGATTCTCTTTGGTCGATTGCCGAAGAATATCCAATCGAAGGCCTTTCCACGCAAGAGACTTCCGACATGATCCGTAGCGTCAATCATCTGGAGCATGGTTCGCTCGCCGCCGGTGCGCATCTTAAGGTTCCTGCTCGTTCGTAATCATTATCGCGCTGCGCATGGTACCCTTGTTATCGTTTAAGAGGAGGTACCATGCGCTGTCCCAAATGCGGCAAGGCACATACCCGCGTCGTTGATTCCCGTATGCAGGAGTCAAATAACACCATTAAGCGCCGTCGCGAATGTTGCTCGTGTAACTACCGCTTTACAACGTTTGAGCGATGCGAGGACCCTATCGAGGTCATTAAGTCAGATGGAACTAAGCAGCGGTTCGATCGCAATAAGCTTCTTGTCGGCTTGATGCGCGCCACCATCAAGCGCGATATCGACACTAAGAAGCTCAATGAGATTATCGATGACATCGAGGTCGAGCTGCGCTCTCGCACACTGACGGCCGTCACGTCCCATGAGTTGGGTGACATGGTGCTCAAGCGCTTGGCCAAGATCGACAAGGTGGCGTACATCCGCTTTGCCTCGGTCTACCGCGATTTCAAAGACGTCGATGAGTTTCTGCAAGAGCTCGACAAGCTAAGGTGATTCCATGTCCAACATTACCGTCAACATAAAGCGTCTCGATCCCACCGTCGAGCTTCCCAAATACGCCCATCCCACCGATGCCGGCTTGGATTTGCGCTCCAATGAGGACTGCGTCCTGAAGCCCTTCGAACGCCGTCTGGTCTCTACGGGGCTGGCCATCGCCCTGCCCGATGGCTACGCCGGCTTCGTTCAGCCCCGCAGCGGCTTGGCCATCAAGCAGGGCCTGTCTATAGTCAACACGCCGGGCCTCATCGACGCCCACTACCGAGGAGAACTCAAGGTTATCCTCATCAACCTGGATCCCTCCATTAACATTCAAATCAATAAAGGCGACCGCATAGCCCAACTCGTCATCCAAGAAGTCCCCACGGTCAATCTCATAGAAGTAGAAGAACTAGACAAAACCGACCGAGGCAACGGAGGCTTCGGCTCCAGCGGCATCGCCTAGGGCGCTCGTATCCCTCCCGCCCGGGGCTTACCTATATCATTCCATGCTCAAACATTCTCGCGTCGCTTCGCTCGCTGCGAAACTGCGCGTGGAACGATATGTGAGAGAGGCGGGCGGGCGGCTACTCGCTTGAAAAAATATTTACATTCTAGTAAGCCAATGCGACAAAGGAACAATCCCTTTGTCGCATTGGCTTACTGTATTTAGATTTTCCGGTTTCGCCTTTGAAGGTTCTAGTGGTGGGGAATCTGGTATAGCTGCTAGTACGTAAACGCAGCTTACCTGCGGGAGGCCCCTATATATCGTCCCACGCGCAGTTTCGCAGCGAAGCGAGAATGTTTGAGCATGGGATGATATATAGGGGCCTCCCGCAGGTAAGCGGACATAAAGACGCTAGCGGATATGCGCGGGTTTTCCGCCCCAGTAGAAGCGGCAAAAGGCTCTTTTGCGCTTTTGGGGTTTGCCTACGAGCTCCATGGTTGCGATGGCTATGTCTTCGGCTGCGTGTGGGCGGCGTAGTACTTCGCCGTTGATGAGCAGTGCCTTGAGCGACTCAGGATGATCGTGGAGATGACGCAACGTCACGATGAGCTCTCGTGCGGTGGTGACATGCATGCTGGCGCCCATGCCGGTGAGCATGGTGGTGTTGGCCTTTTCCTGGCCATAGGACTTGCCCAGCAGGATCATCGGCAGGTGTGCGCACAGGCATTCGGTGACGGTGAGTCCGCCCGATTTGAGAATTGCCAGGTCGCAGCCGTGCATAAGCGCTGCCATATCATCGACATAGTCCAGAACCGTGACGTTTTCGAGCTTCATGGCGTCGAAGAGCGTTTTGAGGCGGGTGGCATATTCGGTGTCTTTGCCCGGCAAAAAGACAAAGTGCATGTCTTCGAAGCTGCGTAGGAAGGGGAGGGTGCGGTCCATCTCCGCGCGAAAGCGAACGTACGGTTGAGGCAAGCTGGCACCGGCCATTACCAGCACGACGGTCTTGTCGGTGGGGAGGTTGAACTTAGCTAGCTCTTCCTCGCGATCGTAATCCGTGTCGAATCCGGCGCGAATAGGAATGCCGGTAATGCGAATCTTTGTCTCGAGCACCTTGCGCGGACGCAGCGTTTCGGCCATAAATTCGTTGGCAACACAGAATAAATCGGTGTCCTTGTGGGGCCACCATCCCTCGACTTCGTAGTCGGTCGGTACGCAGATGACCGGATAATCGATACCCGTAATTACGCGGGCGCCCACGGCAACATTGGCTGCTGTGATGTGCGTTGCAACCACGGCTATGGGCCTGCGGCTACGAATATATTCGTTGAAGGCGGGGAACATAATTCGCGACCATGCCGTTCCGCCACCCCAGAGAAGATGTCCCGTAAGCGTATATCGCCAGGTCAGGTCGTAAATGGGGCGCGTGGCTCCCGTAAAAGAAGCCGCGGTCTTATTGCCGTCGAATTTAATACGTCCAAAATCAAGGATATCGAGCACTTCAATCTCAATATCCTCGGGGATGCCATTGGTGCCGCGGATGAGGTCGAATGCCTGCGCTATCGCATTTGCGGCGGCCTTGTGGCCCGAGCCAACGGAGGCGTGCACGATGGTCACGAGAGGTTTTTGTTGAGCCAGGAGCGTGGTTTGCTCCGATTGGGGAGTGCTGTGCGTGAGCAGGGGAGCGTCGTCACTCGTCTGCGCCTGGTCCATCGATAACTCCCCTTCAGCTTTGTAATACGGATTTATCATTGTAGTGCATGAGTGTCACGTTCACGTAAATTTGGGTATGAGCGCAAAGAACGTCAATGTTTCGACGAGAGGATGTTCCATGACTACCGATCAGCCGATCGATGTTGCGATTATCGGTGGCGGCCCCGCGGGCTATGCTGCCGCCATTTATGCTGCGCGTGCCAACCTGACGACGACCGTGATTGAGCAGGGCATGTCGGGAGGGCAGATCGCCACAACCAATGAGGTCGAGAACTATCCGGGTTTCCCGCTCCTGAGTGGCGCCGAACTTGGCGAGCGTTTTCAGCAGCATGCAGAGGGCCTGGGAGCACAGGTTACATGGAGCATGGTTACGGGTATCGATTACGATGCCGATGCAGCGTTGTTTACGGTGCATCACGATATGGGCGATACGCTGGCCTCGAGCGTTATCGCTTGCATGGGTGCCACGCCGCGTCCGGCAGGTTTCGCAGGCGAGGATACGTATCGCGGTCGTGGCGTTTCATATTGCGCAACATGTGACGGCATGTTTTTCCGCGGCAAGCAGGTTTTTGTAATCGGTGGTGGCAATTCGGCATGCGAAGAGGCGCTGTTCCTGTCCGACATTGCCAGCAGTGTGACCATCGTGCTGCGCCGCGACCAGTTTCGTGCGCCCGATGGTGTTGTTCAGAAAGTACTCGCAAAGGACAATATTACAGTTAGGTACCAAACTAGTATTGTGGAGCTATCGGGCGAAGCCATGCCAACGACGATTACCTTTAAGGACAATGCATCTGGCGAGACTCATACCGAGTCATTTGAACCTGGCTCGTTTGGCATCTTTGTCTTTACGGGGATGCTGCCGCATACCGAGCTGGTTGAGCATCTAGTCGATCTGGCTCCTGACGGCGGCATTGTCACCGACGATTCGATGGCCACCCGTACGCCCGGCTTATTCGCAGCCGGCGATATCCGTTCCAAGCGTTTACGCCAGGTTGTGACCGCCGTTTCGGACGGAGCCATAGCAGCAACGAGCGCATACGCGTTTCTCCGTGAATAAGTACGATAATATATCTTATGTAAGGTTGCTATCTTTAAACAAAGTGGTTGGACGATGCATCAATGTGTTGTCCAACCACTTTTACTTGCCGGCTATGTGGTATGCAAAACTAGATAACCTAGAATACAATATAGAAAATGAACGGAGGACCTTTATGAACCACGTTAAACACGTTATTCCGATGTCCGATTCGTCGGTAAGCATTAAGCCCGAGGATATTCAGCCCACGGTGCTGCCCGATGCATTCATTCAGTCCGATATCGTGCGTAAACTCAATACGTTGAGTCTGCCGCGCTATAACCAGTTGCCCAATGTGACACTCTACCGCGACCAGGTCATTGAGTATGTTGCGCTGTGGATGGAGCCGCTGTCCATTTGCGTTGAGCACCCTGTCATTACGCCATCGATGATCAATAACTACGTGAAGGTCGGCCTGGTGCCTGCTCCGGTCAAAAAGCAATATGGCCGCGAGCAGATTGCCCGCCTGATCGCTATCTGCCTCTTTAAGCAGGTGCTACCTATTGCTGCGGTGCAGGCACTCTTTAACATTCAGCGTTTGAGCTACGATGCCCCGACGGCCTTCGATTATGTGGTCGATCAGCTCGAGGCATCGATTCGTTCGGCGTTTTCCGTCGAGCAGGCGCCGGTTCCCGATACGGCGCATCAGGTAACGCGTGAGTCGCTGCTTGTGCGCAGTGCGGTTTCATCCTTCGTTTCGAAAGCGTACCTGATGAGCTATCTAAAGTTTAATGGGTTTAATAGCTAGCCGACGTATAAAACGGGCGGAACAAAGGGCTATCTGCCACTTTGTCCCGCCCGTATTTTTGCTTGGTTGGACGTTATTGGCCCGAAGCCACGCCCATGCCGTAGCCGATAATGAGCCCATACATTTCGGCATAGTATGAATCTAGCCCGTTACAGGGCATGATGATAGTCTTGGAGCCTGGCCAGCGCTCCACAATTCGGCTGGCAAGTGCTTGGGCGCCTGCCTCATTCTCGACATGGTCGATAACGACCTCGCCGCCCGTAAAACCTTCGGCTTCCATGGTGTCGATGATCTTGTTGAGCATCTTCTTTTCGCCACGCGTGTGCCCGACGAGCTCGATTTTACCGGCCTCGCTCGCCGTGCCCAAAATGCGAATATTGAGCTTGTTGGCAATGACGCCGGCTGCCTTAGGAATGCGTCCTGCCTTTGCAAGGTTCTCGTAATTACACAGGCTAAAGAGAATCTTGCTGTTTTGCTCGAGACTGTCGAAGTAAGCGCAGGCGTCCTCAAAGGAAACGTCCGGGTTACTTGCAAGATGACGATCAAACAGCAAGAAGATCAGATCCATCTTGCCGCCTGCTGCCCGCGAATTGACCAGGTGAATCTGACGATTGGGCTCCTCGGCAAGTACCATATCGCGTGCCGTAGCGGCAGCGTTATAGCTTCCAGAGACACCCTCCGAGATTGGCATGCAGATCGTCTTGTCGGCGAGCTTAAAGAGCTCAGCCCACTCCCCCACGCTTGGGCAGGCGCTCGATGATGCGCTGGCTTCCGACTGAATGGCAACATTAAGCTCGTGAACATCGAGCAAAAGGTCGTCGACAAATTCGCGCTCCCCTACTCGAATTTTGAGAGGAGCGAATGCAAAGGTGGTACGGGGTGCAGTCGGTTGCCAATCGCGAAGATTGCAGCTCGAATCTGAGATAAGTGCCCAGCTCATTGAGGGTCCTTTCTAGTTGTTCCCCAACAATTATAGCCATCTTTTTGATTGATTGGACGGCTATCTAGTTTTGAATACTAGATAGCCGTCCTGATTTTATGGCAAACGGTAGGGAAAAAAGAATGGGCCTCGTGACTCAAGATCGCGAGGCCCACGTTCGTTCGCTGCAGTAATAAATTAGTAGCGCACGAAAATGTAATTGTTGTTCATGCCGGCGGCAACGGAGCTGATGATGACGCCCGTTTTGTAGTCGGAAGCATGGATCATCTGACCATTACCGATATAAATGCCGGTATGGTAGGAGTTAACCACAACATCGCCGGGTTGCGGATCGGACACACGGGTCCAACCCATGAAGTCGACCGTGGTGCCCAGACGGCAGTAGCGTCCCGTGAGGCAATAGCTTACAAAACCGGAGCAGTCAAAGCTGTTCGGTCCAATGCCGCCCCAAGAATACGCATAGCCGAGCTTGCTGTAGGCGCGCGAAACAACGGAGCCACCATCAACAGACTGACTCGGTGCTGAAGGCGTGGGAGCCGGAGCGGGCGTGGGGGCAGGCTGCGGTGCGGGAGCCGGCGTGTTGCCGCCCTGGTTGTTGTTATTGTTGGTCTGGCCGCCATTGTTGGTGTTCTCGGTCGTACCGGCGGTGTCGTTGCTCACCGTGGCCTTTTCGGCGGTGCTAGCATTAATGCCAGCCTGCAGCGCAGCGTTGGCCTCGGCCTCGGCAGCGAGCTCGGCCTGCAGCTGCGAATCCAGGGAGTTTACGACGTTCTGGGCTTCAGCCTGCTGGGCATTAAGCTCGTCGACCTTCTTTTGCGTGGTGGCGACGTTCTTCTCCTGCTCGGCCTGCTTATCGGTGAGCTGCTGCTTAAGCTCCTTGACCTCTTGAATGGTCTGAGCTTGCTTATCGGAAACTTTGCCGTAGTAGAACAGACGGTTGAGCATATCGCTCAGATCATCGACACCCGTCAAAACCTGAAGCAGGCTCAGACCGCCGGTTTTGTACTCGCCGGCGACATAGGTCGAGAGCTTGGCCTGACCATCGGCGATCTCCTGCTGCTTTTGCGTGATCTCGCCGGCAGTCTGATCGAGCGCCTGCGTCTGCGTGGCAAGCTCATCGTAAATCTGCTGGGTTTGGGTGCCGATCTGCTCGAGTTTCGTACGAGCAGCGGCAAGGTCGGATGCGGTATCGGCGTAGGCAGGAGCCGCGAGGCCCAAGCCCAAAACACAAGCGAGGGTTGCCGTAGCAGCGCAGCGTGCCATGTTTTTGTGCGTGTTTGCTGTGCGCATGTAGCTTCCTTTCCAGTAACTAAGGGTAACGGCTAGCCTACCGTCACCAGGCTAAAGAGCTCCACATCGTCATCAGACGGCGTGAGCTTCTCGCGCGGGTTGAGAAACGCAAGCTCAAGTATACAACCGTAACCGATAAGCTTTGCGCCCATATCTCGCACCAGTTTACCTGTTGCCTCGACGGTTCCGCCCGTCGCGACCAAGTCGTCCAGAATCAACACGGTATCTTTAGAGCTGATAGCGTCGGCATGGATCTCAATTGAATCGGTGCCGTACTCGAGCTCGTAGCTCTGGCTTACGGTCTCGCGCGGCAGCTTGCCCGGTTTACGTGCGGGAACAAAGCCGGCGCCAAGGGCTACAGCCACCGGTACGCCAACCATAAAGCCGCGAGCCTCGGGACCCACGACCTTGGTGATCCCCATGCCGGCAAAGTGCTCGGCGAGGGCATCGGTCATGGCTTTGAGCGCCTCGGGATTGCCAAAGAGCGGCGTGATGTCTTTAAAGACGACTCCGGGCTCGGGATAGTCGGGGATGTCGACGATTTGAGATTCGAAGTCGTACATTGCATGACCTTTCAATGAGTTGCCGAAATATCAGCAGCGGTTATTTGCCCGCGGTGACGGTGCCGGAGTGCGAAGGGGCGACGACCTTGAGCGGCTTTACGAGAGAATCCTCGTGCGAAGCAGGCGCGGCAGTTTCTTCGTTTTTGGCCTTGGTGGACTCGGAGCGAGCGATTTCCTCATCGAGTGCATCGATGTCGGCGTCCTCGACCACGGCGTTGAGCGACTCAAAAACGCGGTTTTTGAGCAGCGCGGTGTGCACGCCCTCCGTCAGGTCGTGAAGCTTCTTAAACGCACGCTCGAGTTTGGCGTCGCGCTCGTCATCGGAGGTATCCATGCCGAGCATGCTCACGAGCACCTGCTCAAACATCGAGGACTCGCGGTTGGCGGAAGACACGTACTGACGCAGGTTGCGCGGCTCGATATGGAAGCGTGACAGCTCGGAGCAGTAACGGATGATCGGAAAATCGCGACCATCGACGAGCTCACGATTCTGCGGACTCTTGATGATGCGAATAAGGTCGTTCTCGGCGAGCGAGCGGATAAACGAAATCTCGACGCCCAACATATCGGGAATGGTCTCGATGGGATGCAGCTTTTGTTTAGTCTCCTTGGGCTCCGTCTTGAGCGGAACATCGGACAGTAAGCCCACCTCGTAGGCGAGCGTTGACAGGTCCGTAGCGTTTTCCAAGCGCTGCTTAATCACGTTGAGCGGCATGTAGCGGGTCTTCTGCAGGTGCAGAATGACCTCCAGGCGATCAACGTCCTCCTTGGAGTACTGACGGTATCCCTTAGGCGTACGATGAGGGGTAATGAGCCCCTCATCCTCTAGAAATCTAATTTTTGAGTTCGAAAGATCGGGGTATGCGCCTCGAAGAAGGTTGACGACTTGGCCGATACTCAAATAGTTGCGTTCGGCCATGCCCTACTCACCGGTTTCGATGCGCTCCGGCGTGCTCTCGTGGTAGATGAGCGTAAACGTACCGATCTGGACGGATGAACCATCGTGCAGCGGGGCTGCATTGACGATGGCACCGTCGACCCAGGTGCCATTGAGCGAGCCCAAGTCCTCGATGCGAGCCTGGAGCCCCTCACGAATAATGCGCGCGTGGCTGCGCGAAACGGTCATGTCATTGAGGAAGATGCCGTTCGCAGGATCGCGGCCGATGGTGGTCACGTCGTCCTCGAGCTCAAAGGCGGCACCAGTCTGCGGACCCTTGACGATGGACAGAACGGGGGCGGTGATGCGCACGTTGGCCATGAGGTCGGGAACGGTGACGTCGCTTGAAGGCACGCGGAATACGCAGGTAGCGTCAGCAGTCTTATCATTCTGAGGCATATTGTTAACCATGTTGTCCATGACAACCCCTAACTTATCGCGGACGTGCCGCAAATAATGAACCGTACGTAATCATACCCCAACGAATCAGTCTTCGATTTCAGGGTTCAGAAAGTCGATGTCCTCGTCCTCGGGATGCGCGAGAGCCTGTTTAATGGCCACTCCGCCCTTAATGGAATAGATGACAGCCGTGAGCATGGAGAAGATCACGCCGCCGTACACAAAGAAGATGCCGAGGGGCACCGAGCTTCCGTTGAGGCCCGGGAAGGCCGTAAGGGTTGAAGGTAAAAGATGCAGGCCGTCAATAACGGGGAACCCGAGCAGCATGAGCGAGAAGCCGGTCATGAGCAGTGCAGTGGCAATCTTTCCGGGAAAGACGACATCGATGGGGCGACGGTGATAATGACGAACGATAAGCGTGCCGATGCCCAGATAGATGTCGCGGCCAATAATGAGCACGCAGACCCAGATGGGCAGCTCTCCGCGGACCACCAGCCCAAGTACGCCGGTGAACAGCAGCGCACGGTCGCAGATGGGATCCATGACCTTGCCGAGCCACGAGACCGTCTTGGTCATGCGGGCGATCTGACCGTCCATCCAGTCGGTAGAGGCGGCAACGGCGTAGATAACGATGGCGATGACGCGGTTGTTATCCGTCACAAACAGGTACAGAAATACCAGGGTGAGGATCAGGCGCGTAAAGGTGATGAAATTGGAGATCGTAAAGATCTTATTCGACGGGTAATCGGAAGTGCCGATAAGCTCCTTTTTGATCTTCTTTTTGATGCCCACAGGACTCCCCCGCTGGTTAACGACAAAACTTTCGATACTATACCCGTTCCGGCGATGTCTATCCAGCGTAAGCATAGAGAGTCCAGACATATGGAGGATGCTACTGGGTTGTGCGGGATTCTGCATTTGTGTACATCAGCCTCCAAATATGACATTTTTCGGCATCTTTGATGGCTGATGTACACGTTTTGATTCGGTGATTACATCTATCGGGAAAGTTGTTGCCTTAAGCAAATTAATCATGATGTGCGGGTCGAGAAGGGTTGGCGCCAAAAGAGCCCAACGGCCGTTACGGCTTCGTTAGAAACGCGCCCCACCATGGATGGTGAACCCGAAAGGTAAGGCGCGCGGGCACGGTGGCTCGGCCCGCGCGCCCGGAAGAGAAAGGATAAACCCATGGGTTACATGCTCGAGACGCGCGGGCTCACCAAGCGCTTCGGCCGCGGCGACCAGGCGCAGGACGCCGTGGCCGACGTGAGCCTTCATATCCGCGAGGGCGAGGTGTACGGGCTGCTCGGTCCCAACGGCGCCGGCAAGTCGACAACGCTCAAGATGATCTGCGGGATGCTGCGGCCGACGGCCGGGGAGATCCTCTTTGCCGGGCACGCCTGGCGCCGCGAGGACCTCTACGCAATCGGCAGCCTCATCGAGGAGGCGCCGCTCTACCCCAACCTCACCGCGCGCGAGAACCTGCGCGTGCGCACCACGCTGCTGGGCCTTCCCGAGAGCCGCATAGATGAGGTGCTCGCCGCCGTGGACCTCGCGGACACCGGGAAGAAGCGCGCCGGGCGCTTCTCGATGGGCATGCGGCAGCGCCTGGGGCTCGCGCTGGCGCTGATCGCCCGGCCACGCCTGCTCGTGCTCGACGAGCCCACCAACGGCCTCGACCCCATCGGCATCGAGGAGCTGCGCGACCAGATCCGCGGCTTCGCGGCGGCGGGTACGACGGTGATCGTTTCGAGCCACATCCTCTCCGAGGTGCAGCAGATGGCGGACACCATCGGCATCATCTGCGGGGGGCGCCTCGCCTACGAGGATGCGCTTCGGCCCGGGCAGGACCTCGAGGAACTCTTCATGAGCTTCTGTCGGGAAGGGCGACGAGCACGCGGGGAGGTGGCGGCATGACGGGCGAGAAAGGCGGCCTGCTCGCGGGCCTGCGCGCCGAGGCCCTGAAGTCGCGCCACGCGGCACCGGTTCGCCTGGCCGTGCTCATGGCGCTGCCGATGCCGCTGCTCGGCGCGATGCCCTACCGGGGCGTGCAGATCTTTAGTGCGTGGAACTACTGGTACGCGCTCTTCCTGCCCGTGTCTCTATCGCTCGTGGTGGCGTGCGTCGCACGGGCGGACGCTCGCACGCGGATGCGGGGGCTTCTGGGCCTGGGCTTCCCGCTCGGGCGCGCCTGGTGGGCCAAGGCGCTCTGGTGCCTTGCTCTTTGCACGCTCTCGAACCTCGTGGTCTTCGGCATCTACCTCG
The DNA here is from genome assembly GCA_027663555.1 of Coriobacteriaceae bacterium AM04S-08. Classification (GTDB taxonomy): domain Bacteria; phylum Actinomycetota; class Coriobacteriia; order Coriobacteriales; family Coriobacteriaceae; genus Collinsella. The sequence goes on from JAQDHS010000023.1 coordinate 12,494, forward strand.
CGGGATCGGCGTTCTCCTCGCAGGGTCTCACGGCCGCGGGCACGCTCACGATGCTCCTCTGCGCGCTCGCCAACACGGTGACCGCGGCGTGGATGATCCCCGCAGGGCTCTTCCTCACGGCGCGGCTCGGCATGCTCGCGGGCATCTTCTGCCCGCTCGCCGCGCAGCTCGTGGGTGGGTTCGCCTGGTCGCTGATGCCGCTGCCGCAGCTCTTTCCGCCGTCGGCGAGCATGGTCATCCCCACGAGCTTCATTCCCGTGCTGCCGAGCGGCGAGCCGCTCGCGGCGGACATGGCGCTCGGCGGGGCGCTCACGGCGGACGGCATGCTCACGCTGGCGGGCCTTGCGGTCAGTGCGCTCGCGTTCGCCGCGCTCACGGCGGCGGGCGCGGCCTGGTTTGCGCACTCCGAGGAGAGGTGATGGCCATGACACGACTCTCCGATCCGACGCCGCGCATGACTCTCCCGCGGGCCCTGCTTTCCGAGGCCCTGCGCCTGGCGCGCTCCCCGCTCTCGGCGGTGCACCTCGCCTGCGGCCTGGCAGCCGGTCTTGCCTGCGGCGAGTACTTCTCCGTAACCCGATGGGACCCGGCGCTGGGCGCGGACGCCTGCGCCCAGTTCCTCGGCGCCCTCATGCCGCTCATGTCCGCCATCGTCTGCGGGCTCGCCGTGGACGAGGAGCGCGCTGCCGGGCGCCTCGCCAACCTCACGGCGGTCCCCTCGCGCGGGCGCGCCGTCGCGGCGAAGCTGCTCGCCCTTGCGGCGCTCGGCGCGGGCGCGCTGGCCGTGGCGCTCGGCGTGTTCGGGGCCGTGCTCGCCGTCGCCGGGCGCCTGCCGCTCGGGCCCGCTCCGCTTGCGGCCGCCTGGGCGGGCATCGTGCTGGGCAGCTTGCCCCTCTACGCGCTGGGGCTCGGCGTGGCCCTGCGCCTCGGCCGCAACGCCGCCATCGGCGCCGGCGCGGCGGGGGTGCTCCTCGCGTTCTTCTCGGTGGGCGGACTTGCGCACGGCCTCATGACCGGCGAGCTCACCGGCGCTCTGGCGACGCCCCTGAGCTGGGTGCCGCTCGCCTGGCCCGCGCGCCTGGGGTCGCTCGGGGTGGAGGCCTTCATCGACGCCGCACGCGCGGCGGGCCCTCTCCTCACGACTGCGCTCGCTAGCCTCGTTCTCACCCTGGCAGCCGACGCCGTCCTTCTTGCCTGGTTCTGCCGCTTCGAGGACGGGAGGGTAGATGCGTAGGAAGCCGCTCGCCGCCATGTTCGTCCTCCTCTCCGCAGCGCTCGTCCTGGGCGGGAATGCCCTGCTCGACGCCGGCTGGGGGTCGGCGCTGCGCTCGATCGCCGACCGCGTGCTGCCTAACCCTGAGATCGCCATGTGGGCGCCCGCGCCCGAGCCCGGCAGCCACGCGAGCTCCTACGCCGACGCCACCGGGGCGGGGGCAAACTACGTCTACCTGGTGGACGCGGCGGACGACAGAGGCAATGTCCGAGAGCTCCAGCTCATCTTCTTCGGGCGGGAGTCGGACGGCGAGGGCTGGCTCGAGATCGAGGCGCGCGGCGGCTCGGGCGTGCGCTACCGCGCGTGCGACGCGGCCGAGACACCCGTGGCTGCGCGCAGGGCTCTGGACCGCTGAGCGCGGCGTTAGTACAATTCCGACGAGAGTTTCAGGAGGTCGAACATGGCGAGGATACTGGCAGTGGATGATGAACGGGCGATCCTCGACGCGCTTGCGCGCGTCCTCGGCCGCGACGGCCATGAGGTCGTCAAGGCGGAGGACCCGACGGCGGTCCCGGGGATGGACCTCTCGCGCTTCGACCTCGTGCTCTGCGACGTCATGATGCCGGGGCTCGACGGCTTCGAGCTCGTGCGGCAGATCCGCCCGGACTTCGACGGCCCCATCGTCTTCCTGACCGCTCGCGTGGCCGAGGAGGATGCCGTGGCCGCCTACGGCCTGGGCGCCGACGACTACGTCCGCAAGCCCTTCGGGGCCGCGGAGCTGCGCGCCAAGGTCGCGGCCCATCTACGCCGTGAGCGCCGGCCGCGCTCGCACGCCCTCTCCTTCGGGGAGGTGCGGATCGACCTCAGGGCGCGCGGCCTCGCCGTGGGCGGCGAGGCCGTGCCGCTCACGCCCACCGAGTACGCCATCTGCGAGTACCTCGCCCGCCACCCCGGGCAGGTCATGAGCCGCGCGCAGATACGCGAGGCGGTGCTCGGCTGGGAGAGCGACGCCGACGACGCGGCCATATCCATGCAGGTCAGTCGCGCCCGGAGGAAACTCTCCGAGGCCGGCGCCGATCCGATCGCGACCGTCTGGGGGATGGGGTACAAGTGGCAGCTCTGAGGATCGGGGCGCGAGGTCGCGGGGGCATGCCGCTCTCCTTCGTCATCGCGCGCTACTTCGCCTACGCGTTCGCGGCAGTCGCCACGGCGTGGCTCGCCTCGTTCATGATGCTCTCTGTGGCGATCAACGCGGGCTTCGTCTACGAGGCAAGCTGGGGGCCGGCCAATGCGCGCGAGGTCGCGGAGGGCCTGGCACGCGACGGCGTCTGCGGGCAGCAGGACGTGCCGACGGCGTACCGCTACCTCATCCTGAACAAGGACGGAAACGTGCTGATGACAGACCTCGAGAGCACGCGGCTCGAGGACGCGAAGGAAATGGCTCGTACGGCACTCGCCGCGGATCCGGGCACAGTGGAGATCGAGGGCGGGGGTTCGGGCGTTACCTACGCCGCGTTCCCGCTCAAAGGTGGCGGGGCCTGCGCGCTCGTCAGCGAGTATCTGCCGCAGTGGGTCTCGCGCGACCTCGCCGGCCTGCTTCCCAACCCGCAGAACCTCATGCTCGTCGGCGCCACGGCGGGAAGCGCACTTGCGCTTGCGCTCGTCGCGCGCCGCGCGAGCCGCGTGATCTCGCGCAAGATGGCGCCGCTCGCGGAGGCGGCGGGGCGCGTCGGCGCGGGGGAGCTCGACTTCGCGGTCGGCAGCACCAACGTGCGCGAGGTGAACGACGTCCTCGCCGCGATGGACGCCATGCGGGCCTCCCTCGCCGAGTCGCTCGAGGCCCGCTGGGCCGCGGAGCGGGGGCAGCGCGAGCAGATGACGTCGCTCGCCCACGACCTCAAGACGCCGCTCACCGTGCTGCGCGCCAACGCCGACTTCGTAGCGGAGGAGCTGGAAGACGAGAAAGACGCCGACCTCGCGGCCGCCGCGCGCGACATAGCCGGCAGTGTCGAAAGGCTCGACGGCTACGTGCGCCTGCTCATCGAGGCCTCGCGCGGGTCCGGCGGGGCGGAGAGGGCCCCCATGCGGCCGGCCGAGCTTTGCGAGCAGGTCCTCGCCGAGGCCGCCCAGATCGCCCGGGCGCGAGGCGTGACGCTCGACGCGGCCACGGGCCCCGCTGTCGCGGGCGCGCCCGAGGCCGCGCTCGACCGAACCGCCCTGGCGCGAGCCGCCGCGAACCTCGTGGCCAACGCCGCCGAGCACGCACGCTCGCGCGTGGCTGTCTCCTGCGACGTCGCGGGCGGGCACCTCGTCATCGAGGTTGCCGACGACGGACCGGGCTTTTCTCCCGCCGCCCTCGAACGCGGTTGCGAGCGCCTCTTCACAGACGACTCCTCCCGCTCCTCGCGTGACGAAGGCCGCCACTACGGGCTCGGCCTCCACGTCGCCTCCGAGGCCGCGAGCGCCCACGGGGGATCCGTCTCGCTCGCCAACGGCCCCTCGGGCGGTGCGGTGGCCACCATCGCGGTCCCCCTGTGCGGGATCTGACGATTTCCTCGATGGCTACCTCGACTGCGATATGTCGCTCGCCGAGGCCGCGACGAGATGGTGTTGCGTCTGCCCCGTTTGGTGCTTCTAGCTCAAATTTGATCTGATGTAAGGCCCGTGCAATCCTGCATGGGCCTTACTTTTGGCAATTGCTCGACCGATTCGTGGCTTGAAACACAAATTATCGAGTTAAGGAGAAATGGGGTCATACAGCAGCTCTCAGAGCGCTTGCCGCACTCCCCCGCCATTACCTCTGCGGCGTCCTCGTATAGAGCCCATACCGTTTGGCATATCGTTGCAATCGCCCACTTGTCCACCGGTCAAGTGAACTACTGGAATAAATACAGCGACACGCTTGTCCGTTACAGTCGCTATATCTGTGTAAATCGCCGCGATAAATACAGCCTGTACTCGGCTGTATACCAACTACGCGTATGTAGATTCATATCGCGTTAATAAATCGGCTCAAGCGTGTGCAAAACGCGCAAGTAACCGCAAAAGGCGATTATCGCTCAGGTAGATTTTTGGCACCCCGTTGCTTAATCAAAATTAAGCAATTGCTTAAAACAAAAAAGGTCAGGCACTAGATGCCTGACCTGCAAACTTCTGGTCGGGACGACTGGATTCGAACCAGCGACCCCTTGACCCCCAGTCAAGTGCGCTACCAAGCTGCGCCACGTCCCGAAGCTTTTGTTTGTTGCTCTGCTCTCGCTCGCAACAGGGAGTATATTAACCCGAAACTTTAGACTTGTGCAAGAACTTTTTTATAAATTTTGAAGCAAGTCCAAAATTGTATCTGCGAGCTGGGGTTTTGTTAGAACGGGAAGTTCTTTCGTACCCGTTGTGCTCACAATCCAGGCCTTGTTGGTATCGGTTCCAAAGCCCGAATCGGCGCGTGAGACATCGTTGGCGATAATGGCATCGCAGCCTTTGCGTGCCAATTTGCGCTCGGCGTACTTGACGACGTTATCGGTCTCGGCAGCAAATCCGATTACGAGGCGATCGCCCTTTTGGCGTGAGAGTTCGGCCAAGATGTCAACGGTCTCGACGAGCTCGATTCGATCCAGGCGCTCGTTGGCCTTTTTGAGCTTATGGTCCGCCGGGGCCGCCGGCGTGTAGTCGGCGACGGCGGCGGCGCAAATGGCAGCGTCGGCCGTCTGGAAGGCGCTCAGCGCCGCCTGCAGCATCTCTGCGGCGGTCTGCACGCTTACGCACGCCACGCCGCGGGGAACATCGAGCGATGTCGGTCCCAGCACGAGCGTGACCTCGGCACCGCGGCGAGCGGCCTTCCCCGCCAGGGCGATGCCCATCTTGCCCGACGATCGGTTTCCAATAAAACGCACGGGGTCGATCGGTTCGTGCGTAGGACCGGCAGTGATGACGATGCGCTTGCCCGCCAGGTCTTGCGGCACGGGATTGAGCACCTCGCAGATGGCTTCGACGATGTCCTCGGGCTCGCTCATGCGCCCCGTGTCCACGTCGCCGCAAGCAAGGTAGCCACTACCGGGCCCAACCACGTGCACCCCGCGGTCGCGCAGCGTGGCCATATTGGCCTGGGTTGCCGGCGCCTTCCACATGCCATTGTTCATGGCCGGCGCGATCACAATGGGTCGCGGCGTGGCGAGTAGCGTCGTAGAAATCAGGTCATCGGCAATGCCGTTGGCCATCTTGGCGATGATATTGGCCGTCGCGGGCGCCACGACCACCAGATCGGGCTCCTGCGCCAGCGAAATGTGGTGGATGGGGTCGGAAGGATCGTCGAATAGCCCAACCGCGACCGGCTCGTTGGTGAGCGCGCGGAAGGTAAGCGGCCCCACAAACTCCGTGGCATGCTCGCTCATAACGACTTTGACACGTGCGCCGCGCTTTTGCAGCAGGCGCACGATATTGCACGACTTATAGGCGGCGATCCCGCCGGTAATGCCCAGCAGGATCGTTTTTCCCTCAAGTTGCATTGAATTGTTGGATGCCGCCGTCATCGCTAGGCTTCCTTACTCGGGAGCACCAGGAGGCGGTGGCAGTACGGACAGTGCGTAATCTCGCTACCGTCGTGGTTGAGGTCGCTCATGGACGATGCCTGCAGCGCGGTGTGGCAGACCGTGGGGATGTTGCCCTGGATGGTCTCGACGGCCAAGCCGCGGAACTGCTTGAGCAGACGCTCGTAGTCGCTGAGCACGTCGGTGGGCAGCGTAGCGGCCAGCGCGGTGCGCTCCTTGGTGGCGGCATCGATCTGGGCCTGGAGGTCGGCTGCCTTGGCGCGGGCGGCCTTGGTGTCGGCCTTCACGCCCTCCTCGAACTTGGCGATGATTGCCTGTGCGCGAGCCTCGCGGTCGAGCGCCTCCTTGTGGGCGACTACGACGTCCTTGCGGGTGTGCTCGATCTTGTCCAGGCGCTTGGCCAGGGTGGCGAGCTCGTTCTCCAGGTCCTGAACCTCGCGATAGTCAGAGCCGTCGACGTGGCGCTTCTTAGCGGCCTCAATGGCGTTATTGGTCTGGATCTCGGTGGTGTTGAGATCGTCGAGCTCAATATCCAGGTCCTTGCGCTGAGCGTAGAGCTTGGTCATTTCGGCCTTGAGCTTTACATAGGTCTTGCGCTTGGAAGCGAGCTCCTTGAGCTCCGGCATATTGGCAAGTTCGCTCTTGTTGCGGGCGAGCTCCAAATCGATCTGTTGCAGCTTGAGTAGCGTAGCGCCGGCGCTCATAAGTTCTCTCCTTTTGTCACAGTCCACCATTGGCAAGGGTTCAGTATTTTAATCGCATGACGGGGGTCGACCCCGGCGTCAACTGCAGAGTTCATCAATATATCAACGAACGGCTCCTCGGAGCGGTCGTGGCCGAGCAAGATCACCGACAGCCCGCGCAAGGCAAGGTCTTGCGCCACGTGGTAGCCCGCCTCGCCCGTCACGACAACATCTGCGCCCGCGGCGATGGCGAGCTCTCCGAAGTCGCCCAGGGAGCCGCCCAAAATGGCGACGGTGCGGCACGGGCGATCAGCTTTGCCCCACACACGCGGGTCGCTGCCAAAGGCCGTGGCAGCACGGGTGGCAAGATCGCGCAGCGTGCACGGGTCGTTGAGCGTTGCAAGTGCGCCCAGGCCGGTGGCCTCGGGGTCGTCCACGTGCTCCAGTGAGCTCACGGGTGCGGCACCCAGCAGCTTGCTCAGGCAGACACGGGCTTCGTGCGAGCGGTCCAGGTTGGTGTGGAGCGAGATAATGCTCACCCCGCAGCGGGCAGCCTCGTAGAGGGCCGCACTGCACTGGGGTCGTGTGGCATCCGCCGGACAAAAGGCCTCGGGTGCCTTGATGTATATGGGATGATGCGTCAGCAGCACGTTGGCGCTTGCTTCTTGGGCGCGGCGAACATTAGCCTCAGTCGCATCGAGTGCGCAGGCAACGCCGGTGATCTCCGCGGCCGGATCGCCAACGGAGAGTCCTACGTGGTCCCAGGGCTCGGTGTCCGTCTTGGGATAGCGTGCCAGTAGCGCGCGCTCGAGCTCGGCGACGATCATGCGGCACCTGCGATCGAGAGCAGCGTCTGGGCAAACTCGTCCAGATCGTCCGGATTCACGCGGTCGTCAAAGGAAATGCGCAGTGCACCTAGTGCCTGCTCGCGACCAATGCCCATGGCGCTGAGCACATGGCTCGGGTCCATGCTGCCGCTCGAGCACGCCGAGCCGGCCGAAACCTCAAAGCCGGCGGCGTCGAGCTTGATGATGAGTTCCTCTGAGTCCATGCCGTCAATGTAGATCGATAACATGCCGGGCAGACGGTCGGCTTGCGCGTAGTCACCCATGGTGGCGTGAATGCGCGGATGGGCCGTAAGCGTGGCGTAGAGCTTGTCGGAAAGGGCTTGCAGCTTCGCGCGCTCCTGAGCCACATGGGGCGTCAGAGACGAGGCGGCAGCGGCAAAGGCGAGCTGCGTGCGCAGGTCTTGCGTGCCGGCACGACGACCGGCCTCCTGTCCGCCGCCGAAGATGCGCGGGCGCAGCGGCGTGCGGCTCTTAAGGTAGAGTGCGCCAGATGCCACGGGACCGCCAATCTTGTGGGCTGCGACGGACATGGCGTCGACGCCCAGCTCGGTGACATCGAGTGGAATATGCAAGTAGCCCTGGATGGCATCGGTGTGGAACAGGGCACCTGCGGTGTGCGCAGCTGCGGCAAGCTCGCGGATGGGCTGCACCACGCCGGTTTCGTTGTTGGCGACCATAATGCTCACGAGCGCCACGTCGTCGCCTAGCAGCTCGACAAGCGTGGCAGGCTCAACGTAGCCCGCGCGGCAGGGCTGCACCAGGTCGACGGTAAAGCCGGCGGCACGCAGCAGCGGCAGGTTGTCCAGAATCGAATCGTGCTCGATGGCCGAAACGATTACGCGACCGCGCTTGCGATCGCGCTGACGAGCGCCCTCGGCAAGACCGAGCAGCGCCAGCTGGTTGGCTTCGGTGCCGCCGTTGGTCAGTACAATCTCGGACGGGCGGACGTGCGCGCCAAAGCTGCGGGCGATCTCGCGACGTGCAACCTCCAGACGCGCGGCAGCCTTGCGGCCGAGCGAATGCAGCGAGTTGGGGTTGACGCCGGCAAGCTCGCTGTCGTCGTACTCGCGCTGCGCAAGGAGCGCCTCGGCGCGCATTGGCGTCGAGGCGGCATAGTCAAGATTCACGGGTATGCGGTTTTGACCTGCGGTCATAAGGGTTTATGCCTCCTGTGCGGCCTCGTTGCCCAGCTTCTGCAGCAGCGCAACCTCGGCAGCGGGATCTTCGGACTTAAATACGGCGGAGCCGGCCACGAGCACGTTGGCGCCGGCCTTGACGACCTCGGCGATGTTCTTGGAAGAGATACCGCCGTCGACCTCGATCAGGGGCGACACGCCGTGGCGCTCGCACATGGCCTTGAGCTCGTGAAGCTTTGCGATGGTGCCCGGGATAAAGCTCTGGCCGCCAAAGCCCGGGTTCACGCTCATGAGCAGTACCATATCGACGACGTCGATGATGCTCTCGAGCACGCACACGGGGGTGGCGGGGTTGAGCACCACGCCGGCCTTGACGCCGCGCTGCTGCAGATGCGTGAGCGTGCGGTGCAGGTGCGTGGAAGCCTCGTAGTGCACGGTGATCATGTCGGCACCGGCGTCGGCGTACCAATCGACCGTCTCGTCGGGGTTCGTCACCATGAGGTGCGCGTCGACCGGTACATCGGTGGAGCGCTTGACGGCCTTAAGGATGTCAACGCCAAAGGTGAGGTTGCCGGTAAAGTGACCGTCCATAACGTCGAAGTGCACGTAGTCGGCACCGGCGATCTTGTCGAGTTCGCCCTTGAGGTTGGCCATGTCGGCCGAAAGGACAGACGGAGCGATTTTGATGGAACCCATGGTAGAAGCCTTTCTGCGCTAGTCGGTGAGTCCGTAGAACTCTTGAGAAGGGACGCGATCTGTGAGAATCTCGAGCGCCCTATCCAAAGTAACACCGTTGTAGAGCGTTTGCTCCACGGCAAAGGTGAGCGGAATGTCTACGCCCAGTGAACGGGCAAGCTCACTGACGCTGCGGGCCGCGACGGCGCCCTCGACCACCATATGCGTACGTGCCTGGTACTCGTCGAGCGAGATGCCGTGGGCAAACTCGTAGCCAAAGGTGCGGTTGCGCGAATGCTCGGAGGTGCAGGTGGCAATGAGGTCACCCATGCCGGCAAGACCCATGCAGGTCATGGCTTGACCGCCGCGGGCGTGCACCAGACGGCTGATCTCGGCCAGGCCGCGCGTCATGATAAGGGCAAGCGTGTTGTCGCCCGCACCAGAACCGGCGGAAATGCCGCACACGATGGCGATGACATTTTTCATGGCGCCGCAAACCTCGACGCCGGTCATGTCCTGCGACAGGTAGATGCGGAAGGCCGTGGATAGGAGCAGGTCCTTAAAGGTCTCCCCTACCTGTGGATCATTGCTGGCGATGACGGCGGCAGAAAGCCCGCCGCGGCAGATCTCCTCGGCATGGTTGGGGCCCGAGAGCGCCGCGACACGCGACTCGTTGCCGATCTCACTGGCGATTACCTCACTCATAAGCAGGCCGGATTCGGGCTCAATACCCTTGGTGAGGCAGAGTGCCGGGGTGTCGGCGGCGATGAAGGGTGCTGCCTGATGGCATACGCTGCGCAGGTGCGTGGAGGGCACGGCAAAGATGATGGCCTCGGCGCCGTCGAGCGCCTGCGACAGGTCCGTGGCGGCGACAACGTTGCCGGGCAGCTCGTAGTCCACCAGATACCGGGGATTGCGGTGCTCGGCATTGATGCCGGTGGCCGTCTGCTCGCTATGGGCCCACATGGTCACGCGCTCGGCTCGCTCGGCGGCGAGGCCGGCGACGGCGGTTCCCCAGGAGCCGGAGCCAATCAGCGCAACATTCATGACTCTCTCCTACTTATCGTCGGGCTCGGTGACGCGCTTGGTAAACGAGAGCTTGGACTCCTTACCGGCCATGAGCTTTTGGATATTCGAGCGATGGGCCCACACCACGGTGATGCCGATCATCGCCATGCAGAACTTGAGGCCCAGGCTGCTGTACGGAAAGACCGCGCAAGCAGCGATAGGAAGTCCGATGGCCGCGGCAAGCGAACCCACTGACACATACTTGGTGATGGCGACGGCTACGATAAACATGCCCAGCAGCGACAGGCCAATAGGCCAGTACCAGGCGAGGATGACACCCAGACCAACTGCGATACCCTTGCCGCCGTGGAAGTTGAGATAGGGCGAGAAGATATGGCCCCACACGGCTGCCAGGCAAATGACACCGAGCATCCAGTCGCCGGGGGCTCCGGGCGCCATGATGTTCGGCGGAAATCCATAGCCCACGCTCGCGATGAACGGACGGGCGATGACAACGCAGATGGCGCCCTTAAGGCAGTCGAGCAGCAGCGTGAGCGCGGCCACCTTGGGGCCGGCTACGCGCAGGGCGTTGGTGGTGCCGATGTTACCGGAGCCCGCCTTGCGAATGTCGGTGTGGTTAAACACGCGGCCCAAGATCAGGCCAAACGGAATCGCTCCGATAAAGAACGAGACCACGGCGCAGATGGCGGTCAGCAGAATCGGATTATGCATCCTTTTGCTCCTTCTTCCTAAAGAAGAGTCGAATGGGCGTGCCGGCAAAGTCGAAGGTCGAGCGCATGCGGTTCTCCACGTAGCGCTGGTAGGTGTCGTTGACCAGGTCACTGTGGTTGACGAAGAACGTGAACGTCGGCGGGTTGACGCCCGTCTGGGTCACGTAGTGCATGCGCAGGCGGCGCTTGCCGTCCACCACGGTATGACCGAACTCGCGCAGGTCGGTGAGGAACGCGTTGAGGCGCGAGGTGCTAATCTTCTGCGAGCGCGTCTTTTCGGCGGCGTCTACCATCGCCCAGATCTTCTCGACGCTGCGGCCGGTGAGAGCAGAGATGCGCAGGTACTGGGCCCAGGGAGCCATGACGCCCAGACGGCGGTCGATGGTCTCCATGCAGGCCTCGCGCTTACGGTCGTCGTCGAGCAGATCCCACTTGTTGAGCAGCACAACGATGGCGCAGCCGCGCTCGATGGCAAGACCCATGACCTTCTGGTCCTGCTCGGTAACGCCCACGGAGGCGTCGACGACGAGCAGCGCCACGTCGGCGCGGTCGATGGCGCGCAGGCCGCGGACCATGGAGTAGTACTCGATGTTCTCGTACACGGTGCTCTTCTTGCGAATGCCCGCGGTGTCGACCATGCGGTAGTGCTTGCCGTTACGCTCGACGACAGTGTCGATGGCGTCGCGCGTCGTGCCGGCAATGTTGGACACGATAGAACGGTCGGCGCCCAGGATGCGGTTGAACAGCGACGACTTGCCGGCGTTGGGGCGGCCGATGATGGCCACGTTCAGCGCGTCGGGGAACTCATCGGCGACCTCGTCTTCTTCCTCGGGAAGCAGGGCCACGATATCGTCGAGCAGGTCGCCCGTGCCATGGCCATGCAGGGCCGAGAGCGGCGTGGGCTCGCCGATACCGAGCGAATAGAACTCCCAGATGCTGTCGTTTTCGCGATCGGGGTTGTCGAGCTTGTTCACCAGCAGAAAGACCGGCTTGTCGCAGCGCTTGAGCATGCGGGCGACCGACTCGTCCTCTTCGGTGACGCCGGTGCGGCCATCGACTACAAACAGGATGACTGCGGCTTCCTCGGCGGCGGCGAGCGCCTGGTCGCGGATGGACGTGGCAAAGACGTCGTCGCTCTTGAGCGGCTCGATACCGCCCGTGTCGACGATGGTGAACTCGCGGCCGTTCCAATCGGCCGTGTGATACGAGCGGTCGCGCGTGACGCCGCGAGACTCGTGGACGATGGCGTCCGAGGTCTGGGCCAGGCGGTTAACGAGCGTGGATTTGCCCACGTTGGGGCGTCCGACGACGGCGACGATAGGTTTCATCTGCTCTCCTTTAATGGGTAGGTTCAGTGGAAGTGTTAGAGTCGGCAGGCACAATGCCAAGGATATGCTCCAGGGTATCGAGCAGCTCATGCGGCATGGTTGACACCACATGAACCTCGGCGCCGCGACTGGTAAGGCTTGCGAGTAAATCGTCACGATGATACTCGTCAAGCGTCATGCCGTCAGCGTTGAACATGAGCTTAGGCACAAAGAGCATAACCCCCGACAGATCTTGGGGCAGCTGCTCCAAGATGTCACACGCGACGATGAGGCCGGTCACGTCCACGTTGCCGCCAAAGTAGCGGTTCTTGATGGCCGTGACAGTGCCGGCGAGTCCCTGGGGCGACTCCACAAAGCGGGCCACCGTGTCGCGTGCGCTGGCGCCCGAGAGGCACAGCAGATGCTGGCTGCGGGCGGCGATGGCCTCGCGGACGCGGGCCAGACGCTCGGTATAGGCGGCAAGCACGTCGTCGGTCTCGTCTAGATACGAGCGGATCATGCCGATGCCGTCGTAGTACTGCGGGTAACCGTCGTAAAAGTCTGCCTCTGGAGGATCGATGCCGGCGTCCAGATAGAACTCGTCGCTCATCTGGAAGGTGTGGCGGCCAAAGCGCTCATAGGCGCGGTCCTGGAACGGTCGGATCATGGCAATGGTCTCGCGCGCCAGTTCGGGCTTGTCGCTGTATGACCAGCTAAAGCGGTTTTGGTGTTTGGTAAAACCGAGCGGCACAATGCCCAGGCTTGTGATTTGCTCGTGCTCCTCGCAAAAGCGCAGGGTCTTTTCCAGCTCCTCGCCGTCGTTCATGCCGGGGCACAACACGATCTGCGCGTGAATCTCGATGCCGGCGGCCATGATGGTCTCGAGTACGTCCACGCCTCGCTGGGCGTTACGGCCCATCATACGACGGCGGACGTCGGGGCTCACAGCGTGGACCGACACGTTCATGGGACTCATGTTGCGCTGGATGACGTTTTGCACGTCCTCGTCGGTGAGGTTCGTAAGCGTGACAAAGTTGCCTTGCAAAAAGCTTAGGCGATAGTCGTCGTCGCGAATATAGAGCGTGGAGCGGCCGCCCTTGGGGAGCATGGTCATAAAGCAGAACACGCAGGCGTTGACGCAGGTACGCATGCCGTCGAAGATGGGGCCATCGAACTCCAAACCCCAATCCTCGCCGGGAAAGCGGTCGAGCTCGACGGGGGTGACGGTGCCGTCGCGCGGGTCGAAAACCTCGAGGTCGACGGTATCATCGTCGGCCTCCCAGAGCCACACGATCATGTCGGTGAGCGCCTCACCGTTGACCGTGAGCACGCGCATGCCCGGCTCGATACCCACATCCCACGCGGGCGATTCGGGACGCACGTTCTTTACGAGCGCGCCCTCACCCGGCTCGGGGTCGCGGCTGCGCCCGTAATCGGCCACCTCGGCGGCGTATGCGGGTACGGTCTGGTCCATGGTTAGCGGCAAAGCTCCTTGATGCGCTCGACGGCGCGCTCGATGTGTTCTTGCGGGGTGGAGGCTCCGGCGGTGATGCCGATGTGGTGAGCGTCGGTAAACCACGCGGCTTGGAGCTCAGAAGCTTCCTCGATGTGATACGTGCGCTCGCAGGCGTCTGCGCAAATCTGCGCCAGGCGGCGGGTGTTGCCCGAGTTCTTGCCGCCCACGATGACCATGCAGTCGCAGCGGTTGGCAAGTGTGGCTGCTGCCTGTTGACGCTCACTCGTGGCGGCGCAGATGGTGTTGATCACGCGCAGCTCCTGCACGCGCGGGGTGATAGCAGCCACGACCTCGGCCAAGTTCTGCGCAGTCTGGGTGGTCTGCACAACCAAGCCCACTTTACCCTTGAGCGACAGCGCGTCCGCATCGGCAGCGCAGCTCACGACCTGCGCGTCATCGCCGGCGTGGCCCAGGATGCCCTCGACTTCGGGGTGGCCCGGCTCGCCCACGACGATCACGCGGTAGCCCTCGCGCACCAGGCGCTCGGCCGCCACGTGGACCTTCTTCACGTAGGGGCAGGTGGCGTCGACGACGTTAAGGCCACGCTCGCGAGCGGCATCAATGACCTGCGGCACCACGCCGTGGGCGCGGATGATCACAGTGCCCGACGTGGCGTCGTCCAAGGTGTCGGCCAGACCGACGCCTGCCTCGGCGAGCTCGCGTACCACGATCGGGTTATGGATGAGCGGACCCAAGGTATGGACCTGAGTGCACTCCCCTGCCTGCGGCGCAGCGGCCAGCGCCATATCGAGCGCACGCTGTACGCCGTAGCAGGTGCCGGCGTGGGCAGCGATTTCGATAGTGGGGGCGTCTGCCTTGCCGGGCACAGCCTCGGCGGTGTTCATGACTTCCTCGTCCATGGCTAGAACCTGCCCGGGTGCTCGGCGCACAGGTCATCACGCATGGCGTAGACGCGACTCATGGCTTCGGACTCAAACCAGGCTAGGCGCTCCTTGCGCTTGAGCTCGACAGGCGCGTCGGAAAGCGAAATTAACTTGCCGGCGCGGATCCAGCACTTTTTGGGGCGCATGATCTTTTTGCCCGCAGGCGTAATATCGGACCAGCCGCAGATGGCGAGCGGGTTGACGGGTGCCTTACCCATCTGGGCGATGAGCGCAAAGCCGCCGTGGACTTCGGGCTTGATCTCGCGCGAGCGGATGCGCGTACCCTCGGGGAAGATCAGGACGTCCTCACCGCGCTGCAGCGCATGCTGGGCGGCACGCAGGCACTTCATGTCGGCGGTGCCGCGCTCGACGGGAATGCCGCCCACGCGGCTAAAGGCCCAGCGCACGATCTTGCTCTTCGCAAACTCGGACTTAAAAATGGGGCGAATGCGGCGGCCGCCAAAGAACAGCGCCGTCTCCACAGCTAGGAGCTCGGCCATCGATGTGTGGTTGCAGATGACCACGCTGCCGCGGCCTTCCTGGCGCTCAAACAGCAGGTCGCTGTCCTCGACCTTCCAACGCCACATGAGCTTGGAGAAGACCCACAGGATGCCCATGACCACGGCGACGGTGCCGCGGATGAGCGCCGGGAACTCGGCGTAGGGGGCGTTGTAGTAATCCTCGGGCGTCTGCTTAAACAGGCGCATGGGCTACCTCCTTTGGTTGATGAGGTCCTCGATGATCGAGACGACCTCGTCGATGGTGTGGGCGGTGGAGTCGACATGTACCGCGTCCTCGGCGGGAACGAGCGGCGCGACCTCGCGGCTGCTGTCGAGCTTATCGCGCTGCTTGAGGGCGTCGAGGGTCTCGTCGACCTCGGCCTCAAGCTGCTCTTCGGTGAGCGGCTGGGCGTCGTTTTGGTGGCGCTGCAGCACACGGCGACGGGCACGCTCGCGCGGGTCGGCGGTCAGGAAGACCTTGACCTGTGCGTTGGGGAACACGACGGTTCCGATGTCGCGACCCTCGGCGACGATATCGCGGTCCTCGGCGGCGCGGCGCTGGTGGATGAGCATGGCGGCGCGCACGCCCGGGTAGGCCGAGACCTTGGACACGTTGGCGTCGACCTGCGGGGTGCGAATGGCGGCCGATGCGTCCTTGCCGTCGATGGTCAGGCGCGTGTCCTCGCCGGTGCCGTTGGTAAAGCGGATCTCGATTTGCTCGGCGAGGGTGTCAATGGCCGCCTCGTCGTCCAGGTCGATGCCGCGGTCGAGCGCGGCGAAGGTGACGGCGCGATACATGGCGCCCGTGTCGAGCTTGTTAAAGCCCAGCTGGCGGGCAATCTCCTTGGCGATGGTGGACTTGCCGGAACCGGCGGGGCCGTCGATGGCGACGATCATGCAATGCTTCCTTTCGGTGGTTGACGTGCTGGTATGGGACGCGGGCGCTGGGGCTTTGCGATTGCCTAGCTCATGTAGCGCTCGCGGTAGGTGTTGCGCTTGGGCGCGGAGCCGTGGCTACCGTGGTGACGCGTGCGACTCGCGGTGTTGGTCGCCGGCGCGGCGCTGCGCTTGGAGCTGGCCTGCTTGGGCGGGATACCGCCGTCTTTGAGGATCTGCACCTCGCGGTCGGTGAGCTCGCGCCACGAGCCCTTGGCCACATCCTTGAGCTCCAGGCCGGCAAAGTTGCAGCGGTGCAGGCGGATCACCGGGTGGTGAATCTTGCTCAGCATGCGCTTGACCTGGTTCTTGCGGCCTTCGCGGATGATGACCTCCACGGCGGTGGTGCCGGGCTTAACGCCTTGCGGAGCTACGGCCTCGGCCTCGCGCGCGTTAATGACGCGGCAGATCGCCGGCTGGCACAGGCCGTCATCGAGCTCGATGCCGCGGCGGAGTGGTTCTAAGTCGCGATCGGTCAGGTTGCCGTCCACGAGCGCCTGGTAGGTCTTGTAAACATGCTTGCTGGGGTGCAGCAGATCCTGCGACAGGTCGCCGTCGGTGGTAAAGAGCAAAAGGCCCGTGGTGTCGCGGTCCAGGCGGCCCACAGGGAACAGGCCCGGAAAGCGGTCGCGCGGGACCAGGTCGGCCACGCAAGGGCGCTCCTGCGGATCGCTCATGGTGGTGAGGTAGCCGGTCGGCTTGTAGAGCATCAGGTACACGGAGCCCTGGTTGAGCTTGACGGGCATGCCGTCGACCTCGATATGGTCGTGGTCGACGTCGACCTTGGTGCCCAGTTCGGTCGCGATCTGGCCGTTGACGGTCACGCGGCCGGCGGTCATCAGGTCCTCCGATCCGCGGCGGCTCGCCACGCCCGCGCGCGCCAAAAAGCGCTGCAGGCGCATGGTATGCGGGTAGACGGGCTGGGCGTCGGTTGCGGGTACTGCGTTGCCCATGGCACGCGTCTCCCCTACTTCGTTAGTCCTCGTCATGTAAATCCTCCGAGGTCTCGTCGACGACCAGGGTTTCCAAGTCCTCGACTGCCTCAACATCTTCAACATCGGTATCGAGCAGTTCGCGCTCTTCGTCCAGGTCATCGGCCTGCTCCTCGAGCGTGGACTGAATGCTACGACCGCTCAGGCGCTCGCGGATAAACCGGCGCGACTGCTCGTCGGGGGCAAACTGCTCCAGATCGGGCAGGTCGCGGGTGGAGCGCAGACCGAACTTTTCCAAGAAGGCGTTGGTCGTGCCGTAGATGATGGCCTGACCGCGCTCGGGGTCGCGGCCGAGCTCGCGCACCAGGCCCTTGTCCACGAGCGACGCAATGACGCCGTCGGAGTTGACGCCGCGGATGCCCTTGACCACCTCGCGCGTGACTGGCTGGTGGTAGGCGATAACGGCCAAGGTCTCGAGCGCCGCCTGCGACAGCTTTTGCGTGTCCCAGCTCAGCACATAGGCCTCTACCACATCGTGGTAGGCGGGGTGCGTAAACAAGCGCCAACCACCGGCGACCTCGCGCAGCTGAAAACCGCGGTTAGCCTCCTCGTACTCAACTTTGAGCTCGGCGAGCAGCGATGCGCACTCGCCCGGGGCGATATCCAGTGCACTTGCCAGCGCGGGCGCACTCACGGGGTCGCTCGACACCAGCAGCAGCGCCTCCAAGGCGCCTTTGAGGCTGTTTGCCTCCAGCGTGGAAAGGGTTGACATGGTTGCCGCTCCTATTCGGTGAGCTCGGGGCCCTCGCCGGGCACGTATGCCTCGGCGCCCTCGACGCGATTGATTTGAATGGTTCCAAAGATTTCGTCCTGGCTCAGGGTAAGCGAGCCGCGCTTGGCGAGCTCGAGCATGGCCAGGAAGGTGACGACAAGCTGTTCGGTGGTGGCATCGCCGTCCAACAGCTCGCGGAAGGTGCAGGTTTGGTGAGCCATGGTAAAGCGATCGACCGAGGCCACCGTCAGGTCGAGCGGCACGCGATGCGGTGCCACGTGCTCGGCTTCCAGCAGGAAAGTCTGGCGCTTGCCGTCCAGGTCGGCGCAGATGACGGCGAGGCCGCGCAGGGTAATGCCGGCCAGGTAGTCGGGCATAAGGCCAAGGAATTCGGGGTCGGGGCCGGCCACGCGCGGATGCATGCGGCTCTCGGCCTGCATCCGCGCGCCAAGGGCTGCCGCCGCGCCTTTAAACTGCTTGTAGGCAATCAGGCGCTGGATCAGGACTTCGCGCAGGGCGTCGCCGTCGAGCGCACTGAGTTCCTCGAGGTCTTCGTCGTCCTCGTCACCGTCGCCTGTCTTGCGCGGGGCCTCCTGGGGTACCAGCGAGGCTGCCTTAATGTCCAAAAGAGTTGCCGCGACCAGCAAAAAGTCGCTCGCCACGTCCAGGTCCAGCGCCTCGATACGCTCGGCCTCGGCCAGGTATTGCTCGGCCACCTCGCTGATCGAGATGGCGCCGATATCAACTTTTTGGCGGGTTACCAGCTGCAGCAGCAGGTCGAACGGTCCGCTGTAGACCTGCGTCGACACGCGATACGACATCTTCGACCTCCTTTGACGGCGCCTTCGCGGCGCGGTTTGGGTGCATGTTGCGACCGTTTTGCACGGTCGACCTGTAAGTTTACCTTAGATGCCGGCGATTGCGAAGTTGAGCAGCCACTCGGCCAACGGATACACGGTAACGTCGAAATAGCGGCCGATCACGTCGATGCCAGTCCACATGGGCAGCAGATACAGCACAATGATGAGTATGGGCATGGCGTATCGCTGCAGCTGGTAGTAGGTGGAGAGCGCCTTGCCTTTGAGGAACGGCACGATAATCGACGAGCCGTCAAGCGGCGGAATCGGAATGAGGTTAAAGAACGCAAGCGACAGGTTGACCACGATAAAGGTGGCGCCGAAGTTCATGATTTGCGTCGCCACGGCAAAGGACATGCTGGCGTAGAGGTTGCCGTATGCAGCGTGCATGAGGGCTGCGGCCAGGCATGCGAGCGCGATATTCGATGCGGGGCCGGCTGCGCTCACCAGGACCTCATCACGCTTGGGGTGTTTGAGGTTGTTGAGGTACACGGGCACGGGTTTGGCGAAGGCGAACACCGGGCCGCCGGCGGCAAGCATGAGCAGCGGCAGGATGATGGTGCCAAACGGGTCGATATGGTTGAGCGGGTTGAGTGAGACGCGTCCGCGCGAACGGGCCGTCTTATCGCCGAGTGCCCAGGCCGCGGCGGCGTGTGCGCTCTCGTGGATCACGATGCCCACGATGACGGCGACGGCGCTGGCTAGCAGGTTCATGAGGTAGCTGCTGGACATGGCGCTCCCCTAGCGGACGCGACGCGAGGCGCGCGTGAGCAGGTAGTCGGCCACAAACAGGATGACGGCCACGATGGCGTAATCCAAGCGGAACACGCCGCCAAAGGGCGATGTGATGACGCCGTAGCCGGCGATGGCGCTCGGCAGTGCGCGCGAAAGCTCGACGACGAAGCCCACAATCTGCAACTTGGCGGTGAGGCCGCTAAAGCACAGCAGCACGGTCATCGCGCTCATAAAGATGCCGCAGATGCGACAGGCGATGGCGATGATGCTCATCGCCACGGCAGCGGCCTTACGAGAGTTCACGCGCGGTCTCCTCTTCGATCTGGGTGGAAAGCTCCAGCCATTCGTCCTCGAGCTTGGGTAGCTCTTGCTTAAGGCCGTTATATTCCCCCAGCGCGGCGTTGAACTTGTCTTGATCGGCATAAAGCTCTTCGCTCGCCATCAATTCCATAAGCTCGTCATAGCGGGCGCGCTTTTTGTCGAGCTCCGTCTCGATCTTCTTGAGCTGGTTACGCACGCCCTTGAGCTTTTTGTTGAGCGCAGCGCGGGCTTGGGCCTCGGCGCGCTTTTGCTCCTTGGTCTTTTTGCCCTCGGCAGGCTTGGGGGCGGCGACGGGGGTGTCGGCCTGGGCGGCGCTGGCCTTGGCGGACTTGGTCGTGGCCGGCGCGCTCTCCGTGGACGCCTCGGCGGCGGCGCGGGCTGCGAGGTCCTCGCGCTTGTAGAGGTAGTAGTCGTAGTCGCCGTCGTAGACCGTGACTTGTCCGTCGCGGATGTCGATGACGCGGTTGGCCACGGCGCGCACCAGGTGCTCGTCGTGGCTGATCAGCACGATGGTGCCGGGGAAGTTTTGCAGGGCGTTCTCGAGCATGTCCACCGAGTCGATGTCTAGGTGGTTGGTGGGCTCGTCCAGGCACAGAAGTGCCTCGGGGGCCACGAGCATCTTAGCCAGGGCCAAGCGCGCCTTTTCACCGCCGGAAAGGACGCGCACCTGCTTTTCGATGGAATCGTTGTCGCTAAACAGGAAGGCGCCCAGTAGGCTGCGCTGCTGCGGCACGGTCCACTTGGGCGTGACGGTGTCGATCTCTTGCAGGACGGTGTTGGACTCGGTCATGCCCTCGAGCGCGTGCTGGGCGTAATAGGCCACGCCCACGTTGGTGCCCAGGTCGCGGGTGCCGGTGGTGGGCGGCTCCAGTCCGGCGATGATCTTCATGAGCGTGGACTTGCCGGCGCCGTTGGGGCCGACGAGCGCCACGTGCTCGCCGCGGTAGAGCTTGAGGTCGATGTCGCTGTAGATGTGCTTGTTGCCGTAGGACTTGGAGACGCCCTCCAGGCCCACGACCATGTCGCCGGAGCGCGGCGGGTCGGGGAACTTAAAGTCGATGTGCTTGTGGCCCTCGGGTAGGATGACAAGCTCCTTTTTGATCTGCTCGATCTTGCGGATGCGCTCCTGGGCCTGGGCGGCCTTGGTGGGCTTGTAGCGGAACTTGTCGACGAAGACCTGCATGTGGGCGATGTCGCGCTCCTGGGCGGCGCGCTTGGCGCGCATCTGCTCAAGGTTGTCCTCGCGCTGCTTGAGGTAGCTGCTGTAGTTGCCGGTGTAAGTGGTCACGCGACGGTTTTCGAGCGCGGCGACGTGGTCGACGCAGGCGTCCATAAAGGCGCGGTCGTGGCTGACGATGAGGACGGCGCCGTCGTAGTTGGCGATAAAGCCACGCAGCCACTGGACGCTTTCGAGGTCCAGGTGGTTGGTGGGCTCGTCCAGAAGCAGCAGGTCGGGATGGCGCAGGAAGAGCTTGGCGAGCGCGATGCGCATCTGCCAGCCGCCCGAGAACTCGGAGCACGGGCGCTCAAAGTCGGTGACCTTAAAGCCCAGGCCGGACAGGATCTTGCGGGCGTTGCTCTCGAGCTCGTAGCCGCCCAGGTGCTCAAAGCGGTCCTGGACCTGGCCGTACTCGTTGAGGAGTGCGTCGACGTCCTTGCCCTGCTCGGAGAGCTCGGTGATTTGGGCCTGCAGCTCGTTAGCGCGCTCGCCCATGCGGCGGATTTCCTTGGCGGCGGCCATGACCTCGGCGAGGATGGTGGTGTCCTTTTGTTCCAGATTAGTTTCCTGCTCTAGGTAGCCCACCTGGCAGTCCTTTGCGTACTGGACCTGGCCGGAGTCGGGACTGTCGATGCCCATGATGATTTTGAGCATGGTGGTTTTGCCAGCGCCGTTGGGGCCCACGAGCGCGAAGCGCTCGCCGGGGTTGATCTGGAAGGACGCGCCGCTAAAGAGGACGCGTGCGCCGAAGCTTTTTTCGATCTTGTCGACCAGGAGGATCATGGTGCCGCCTTTGACCTTGTGTGCCAATATGAAAAAAGGCCCCAACTTGCGTTGGAGCCTCATTCAATGCTCGGGTGGAGACGAGGGGAATCGAACCCCTGACCTCTTGACTGCCAGTCAAGCGCTCTCCCAGCTGAGCTACGCCCCCGTGCGAAGAAGTACTATACGGGAACTCCGACGGCGATGCAAGGGCAATTTTGGAAAAACTTTCGCCCGTGCCGGCACGGGCGAAACACGACCCGCCCGCTCAACCGGGTTTCCCGTGCTCCGCCAGTCCCATTATCGGACCCGATTGCGAACCGCCCCTCCTCTGCGCCTCAGAACTATGCCGGTTTACTACGATGAATCAGGAATGTTCGACCACGCACGCCTTTTCACGCAACCGTCGGGCTCCCTACCTGCGGTTTTGCAAACGGGGAACACGCGGTGCTCGGGAGTCGCCGATCAGTCGTAGTAAACTGGCGGTGTTTTGAAATGGCATCAGCTTGATTTCGCGGTTAAATGTGTTTGAGCCCTGAATTAATGGCCTTAACTTTTTCTAAAACACGTCTTTTCTGCGACGCGCCTAGATTGGTTGTTGTTTAGCATTGGACTTGATCTTGCGTTGTGCGACTTGCTCGTGCATGGTAGTATTTCACGACGTGAAGCGAAGAAATTAGGCCTTAGATGCCTTTATTAGAATTGCATTCACCGTTCATAAGGGCTCTTGGCGCAACGGTTAGCGCAGGGGACTCATAATC
Organism: Coriobacteriaceae bacterium AM04S-08; assembly: GCA_027663555.1. GTDB lineage: Bacteria > Actinomycetota > Coriobacteriia > Coriobacteriales > Coriobacteriaceae > Collinsella. The sequence continues at coordinate 34,834 of JAQDHS010000023.1, forward strand.
CCTGGGTTCTGGGTTCGAATCCCGGAGGGCCCACCAGAGTATTTTAGGCCGGGCATTACGCCCGGCCTCTTTGTTGTTAGCGCTGCAAACTAGCTTTGCCATCCAGAGACGTAAAGTTATTAACATTCATATTCGTAATTAACAATGGGAATGTCGCCAAGATGCTACCCAACCAACACATGGCTTCAATCGTTAGATAAGAAAAAAGGCCCCAACTTGCGTTGGAGCCTCATTCAATGCTCGGGTGGAGACGAGGGGGATCGAACCCCTGACCTCTTGACTGCCAGTCAAGCGCTCTCCCAGCTGAGCTACGCCCCCGTGCGAAAAAGTACTATACGGGAACTCGGACGGCGATGCAAGGACATTTTTGGAAAATTTCGCAGTCGCGGCGCGGGCCGCCATCCGCCCAACGGCCGTCTTGCCGGCGCCAGGCCCATTACCGGGGCCAATCGCGCTCCCGCCGACCCGGCGATTTCAAAACTATGCCGGTTTACGGGGCCAGGCCGGGAACCCCCGAGCATGCCGTAATCGGTAAAATCAAAACCGCAGGTAGACGGCTTGCGTATTCCGTGAAATGCAGGGTATGGACGGCCAGTCCGGGTCCAGCCCCGTAATCCGGCATAGTTTTGAAATGACATTATTTCACTAACAGGCAAACTAGGTAGTTCTAGCGCCTTGTCGCCGACTAATTTCCGATTTCCAACCAGTTGCACAAAACATTTGCTCGCAGTCTCGTCTCGGCGCACTTCATTGCCTCAGTTTTGGCTTTATAGCGAATCCCTAAACGGTCGCAGACACTTCTGACTATGGTGTCTAGCAGCTTTGAATCGTTGAGCATATCGTGAGTCACCAGGAATACATCGAATCCCATGCTCTGCAACGCAGTCATGCGCTCCGCATCGTGGTCAAGTATTGCACCTGAGCCATGAATGACCTCACCTTGGATCTCGATAATAACTGCCTTCATTAGGATTGGGTTTACGATCACGATGTCGCCGTAGCAGACCTTTTGGCCTGCGATGCTTTGGGCTGCCACGGATAGAGGGGTTAAATCGTTGAGGTACACGTATCTGAATCCTGAACCACCTAGACGTCGAGAACGACTTAGAAGCAGTACCCCCGCGACCTCGAGCGGAGACGCAGCAATGCCGATAACCTGCTGAGCGGCATCATAAAACTGCTTTCCCCACATTTGACTTTTGACCTTGTCGGCGAATCGATGTAGATCGCTTAGCTCGATGAGCGGCTTTCTCATCCAAAGAGAAGTGCCTTTGAGTTTCGTAACCTCTCTTCCATCCTCACGCTTGTTCGTTTGGCCTTCTTTATCTGTGGCCTTTACGGTTGCGCGGGCGTAAACTCGTTTCCAAGGAACCTCGTCTTCGCCTTCTCCAAGTTCGAACAGATCCTGCGTGCTGGAATTGCGATTCTCCTCTACCGCCATTTTTAACTGCATTTCGGCAGCGGGAGCAAGCTCGAAAACGGAAAACCAACCGCAAAGTTCGTACATAGCCAGTACGAGATCTATTTGGGACACAAAGCGTGTCATAGTAAATAATGTGTTAAGCGGATTGGTAACACTAAAGCCTAAATTAGTGTCGATTGTTGTGCTGACATCCGATGTCCCTTCCCAGCGAATAGTGGAGCGCAATCCCGAGTGGTGATTGCAATAACCTGGCGAAGCAACAGCGATAATCGGGGTCTTGAGGACGTCGGTTACGAATGGGGCTTGGGATAGAGCTCGCCAGCCTTCTTCGGAGTTGGGTAGGCGCGGGTAGAGGTCGCGCACCTGCGGTGGGCAGCGCCAATAGCGGAATGCGGTGTTTGCGCAGACGATTTCGTCCATTTGCGCCTCCCTTGGTATCGGCCGTAGGCCATGCGGTTGTGGTCGTGGACGATTATCTACTGGGGCATCATGCGATTAAGTACCGGAAGCTGACCAAACGCTGACCAAAAAATGGATGGGATGTGTTGAAAGGTTGTCACGAGGTGTGAATGTGCTGGTACGAGCTGTGAGCCAGTGGTCTTTTTCTCCACAATTGCGTATGAATCATGCAAAGAATTCATTGAAAGATCGCGTGAACTATTTTCAAAATGTTCGACGACGTCACTCTATAGTTGGTCAACGAACGAAAATAATATTAAATATGTAGGAACTATGAAGGGTTTGCGATCAATAAAAAATAGGACCCCATGCTAATAAAAATCGAAAATTTGGTGTCACTTTTGGTGTCACCCTTGGTATCAAATAGAAAAAGGCCAGAGGCTTAACACCTCTGACCTGCGCTTTTGATGGTGGGCGATACAAGATTCGAACTTGTGACCCCATCCGTGTGAAGGATATGCTCTACCCCTGAGCCAATCGCCCGTCGCCTTTCGGCAAAAGAGATACTATCATAGCCGCGCCTGGTTTACCAAGAACTTTTTGCCCCCGATTTTAAATTCGTGGATGCTAGCTAAGCCAAAGCAACCAAAGCAATAGGTAAAACAGCAGCTTAACCACCATTTACCGCTTTATCCACGAGGTCTCGGGGCGACAGATTAGTCGCGCATTGTTGTATGCCATGTCGAGCGTGAGGCAGGTGCGCGCGGCGTAGAAACCGTCCTCGCGCTGGATGGTCAGCGCCAGTTCGGGCTTGTCGCCGGTTAGGCACAGCGGCAGCAGCAGTTGGATCCGACCGCCGTAGAACTGCGGCACGGCGAGCGTGTAGTTGGCGGCGGCGCGGCGGGCGGCCTCGACGACGGCGCCCTCAAAGGCACGGCGCAGCAGCAGCGAGTTGCCCTCCCCCATCAGGCTAGCGGGAATACGCGTAAGGTTCTCCTCATCGCCCAGAATGTGGTCGATGTTGGAGCGGATGGGCAAGCGGTAGTCAAAGACCAGCTCGGAGGGGTCCTCGGCAAAGCGCACGCGGCACGGCAGGTACTCAAACGAGACCAGCATGGGGTCGCTCTCCTTAAAGAAGCCCTTAAAAAACCAGCGCTGGCGCGCGTCGGGCTTGGTGTTGGGCTCAAACAGGCCGTAGATGGTCTCGTAGCGACGCGTGTACAGGCCGGTGTTGAACAGGCATTGGTCGTTGTCGAACACCAAAGGCAGGTTGGACGGCGCGGTCTGGTCCACGTCGCGCTCGGTCAGGAACACCGCACGGCTAAACGAAAACGACAGGTAGTTTTTGAGGATGCGGTTGCCGGGACCCCAGTCCTCGGGGTCGGCGAGGTCGGCCAGGCGTTCGTAGCAGGGCTCGGGGCAAAACGCGAAGTCGTACACATTGCTGCACAGGGTGCTGGGGATTTCCATGTGGCGTCCATTCCATTTCATAGCTGGCGTGCGGATGCTTAGATTCTATACGCGCGACGCAATGCCGGGGAGCACATCACAGTGGCAACAGGAGTCGTACTCAAGAACGATCGGTTGCCAGACGAGGTCTTCGATGCTGCAGTGTAAGGTTTTTGCGAGCGCCAATGCCGAGGATACCGAGGCACGGCGCAGGTCCAGTTGGTTTTGCTCGTAGAGCTGTATGGCACGGATTTTGACTCCCGATTGGGCGGCCAGCTGCTTTTGGGTCAGGCCGGCTGCCTTTCGTGTTGCCTTGAGGCCCTTTTTGCCTGCCTGGGCTTTGTTCCATTTATCAATGACTATCTGGGCGAATTTAACTTCGGAGGCCTCGTGAAGCGGATGGTACGAGCCGATAACCCAATCGAGTGGCGCCACTTCAAAAAGGTCGCTAAAACCTAGGCCGCACGTCCATTGCGTGTATGCCAAAACCCAACCTGCTCAGTATTGCGGGGAACGGTCGAACGGATAGGCCTCCCTGAATTCGACGGGCTTCAGACCCGCGTGGACAATGATCTCGCGCACAAGCTCATCGCCCGACATGCCGCAGACAACGCGTGGGATACCGCGCTCAAACTGTTTCATCTCAAAAGCGTTTGACAAGATCGCCGTCAGTTCGGTCGGAGTCAGTCCCTGGTCGCAAAGGGCAAAATCGACTGCCTCGCCCAGCGTTCTCATAGCGTCCTCGAGATAAACTTCACTGTAGGCGCGGGTCATTTTCGGTCATCCCCTCTCGAACGATGTCTACGATACAGATCTCGCCGGTCTGACACTTTTGATGCTGCAGGCTCTTCGGTGTTTGAATCCTTTCATAATTCTTCTGTTCTTAGAGCTGCGTCGATCAGGTCGGCGACGTTGCAGGTGTGGTCCACGCGAGAGAATGTAGAGGCTATATCGGCGAGCGTAACCATGGCGAGATTTTACCGCCGATTGCATGGGAAGTAATCGCCGCGCGTTAATATAACCTTAATCGAGGGGTCGTATACGGAAGTGCGGGAAAACAGAGATCAGCCGACTAAACCCCGGATTTACGCTTCTGCGACCGACGGTATTGTTGCCAAAAATCGGGTTGTGCTCAGCCGCCCCTATTTTCCCCGAATTTCGGAAAACGGGAGTTTCGACAGCCAGTTGTGGCCTAAGAAGCGATGCTATTAACGAGGGAAGCGCCAACAGCGTGACAATTCAGACGATGTCGTCGGCATGGGTGAGTGGTGTCGACAGTAATTTTGGTAATCAACTTACTGGGCATTTAACAATAGAACGTCAGGAAATCATCGCCGAAGGCTTTGGTCCGACTTTTTGCTGTTCGGCGAGCTCAAAGATAAACGGGGCGTTTTATCAATAAATTCTGTCAAGAAATTGAGGTCATCAGTAGTAAATCCTTCGACGTTGAACCTTCTAACCGCAGGCAGATGGTTCAACGTGGTAAACACCAAAATCAACCGGGCGTTCGACAGCTACGCGAACGGCTCCGTCCTCTCGTGTCTCTGAGTAGGCAAACTGAATGCCATAATCAAGTTGAACGTAACCCCCAAGTATGGTTGCCTGATCTATGAACATGAGTAGAGCCCATCGGTCCGCACGCTGCCTTAAATAAAAAGCACCCGTCTCCAGACCGACGAAATCCGCGAGCTTTATCTTTCCGGAGAAGCCGCTCCCCTCATGCTTTCCCGCATAGGTCTCAGAGTCGTACTAGAACGAAATGTTATACAGTCCGCCGCTCTATATCTTCCTGACTGGCCCGTTTTCCAGCATCTAACTCAGCACCCCCTTATGGCTTTTCCGATTGTCACCGTTTAAGTAGAAGCAGCAGACACCTTGTTTCAAGTCTGACGCGATGAGCGTTTTGGGCCAGAATGTATGACAATCTAGTTAGAAGACCTGCCACTCTCCATAAACATCGGATGAGCGGATACAATCCCTTAAAGGAAGGAAAGAGCCAAGTTTTCCCTGCTCAGTTGCAGTATGTACTATGCCAATGACCTGACCCAAGTCATTAAACACTGGCCCACCACTCATTCCATGCTGAAATGAGCAATTCGTATAACAAAGTGTGCCCTCTTCGCTTGGATCTCCGACCCTGAGCAAATCCCCACTGTGCAATTCAAGGCTGAATCTAGATTCGGAAAAATGCTGTTGATAAGCGGAGATCTTATCCCCCTTTACGGGCAAATCCATGACTGCTGGAAGCTTGGGGATCTTCTTTAAGATTTCTTGAGGAACTTCTCGTAGTATTACAGCATCGCGCTTGTTGTCTTGAACGATCGATTTGCTAAATTTAAATTTAGCAAGCGGGGTCTTATCTGAGCTGGATACTTTTATTTCCCTTCTTTCCATGTCATGAGAAACGGCATCGCATATCACGTGCCACGCCGTCACAAGGCCGTAGCCGGTTAAGTAAAACCCTAAACCCTCAAACGGGGTTTCTTTGTCATCCTCTCCTTCTAGATACAGAAGCGAGTCTTGCTGAAGTGCGACTGGGAAAACAGGCGTATCTTCTGGTTTCGTTTTATTGTAGAGGCTGCCTAAACGCAGGAGCGGTCCCGATGTCCAGGGATTCTTAATAAGAGACTTATAAAAATTTAGACTTCCTCGAAGAGCCGCTTGAAATATCCCTCTCTCTGCGTCGGTGAGTTTAGCGATGGATTTACCGTAATAGCAGCCCATCGCGCCTTCAATGTCGCTATTGCTTAGTCGGTGGAGCGTTGAGCGGAGTCGCCGATATTGCTCGCGCTTTATATTTGTCTTTTGGTTACAGACAACGCCCGTGACTAGCTGTCTTGAGAAACTGCAACTGTAAAACGATTTATCTTCGTTGATCTCAAATGACTCGGTTCCATGGAAGTCAGTGATCGCGTTTCGTATTTTGTTGGGCAACCTGAGCTTTTCCTCTGAGCAAAAGTGTCGATAAAAATAAAAAGAGCTTTTAAAAGAGAACGTTAGGTCATCGGCATATCGCGTGTATTGATAATGATACTCATGCGATAGATGCATAAGCTGTTTGTCCATGCCAAGGCAAACCATGTTCGAAATTAAAGGGGATGAGGGAGCTCCCTGAGGGAGCCCTTTTGGTGTGGCGACAAGTCTAGAAATGCAGAATGCAACTTCAGGGGTGAGACCTAACTTCTTCGAAACAAGAAGGCCATATACCCGTTTAGATGAGATTGAAGGAAAGAAATCCTTAATATCAATGCCAGCAATTACTTGTGAGCCAATATGGGTCTCAGCATTTGTTTGTATTGATCGACCCTTTACAAAACCGTGCACACAAGGCAAAGGGTTGTAGCTTTTTTCTAGCTCTTTAGCGATAATTCGTTGAACCTTTTTTAAATCAGATCTTGGGATTAATAGCTCTCGATAGCCGCCATTTCTTTTAGGAATCAATTTATTTCTGTATAGGTCATACATGGAGGATGAATTGACAAAGAAATCAAGCTTTTCTATAGACAGGCCAAGAAACCCTGCCAGATCTGTCTTCGACTGCAGCTCGTTGAGCATCAGATTTTCCTTAAAGTTGATAGCCGGTTCCTCCGTAGAGTCGTACTTAATAGACACGTAGCAGAATATAATGTGCAAACAACACATATCCGATTGCGATGCGCAAACGCTAATTCGAACCGGCTATGAAGTGTATTTTACCAGTCATCCATTTGATGCAAATTCAAAATTAGGTAACTGTGTCAAATCAGGAACCCTGAATACAGGAATGACCCCTAAGGCCGAAGGTGCCTTCTGCATTGATAATTGAACATCGTTCGCAACTAATAGACGGTCGATGCATTTTGAGCTAATGAAGCGAGGCGAGGCACCTCTTCACCGGTCTTCTACAGATAGTTCAAGAAGAGGGAGTGGAACTCAAGACCCGGCGGCGGAATCAATACGCATGCAATCATGGGCGGGATCGCGCTCAACGCGGTCAAAGTCGACATATGCAAGGTCGACATACAGCGGCTCCCTGGGGCGGATCGCAGGTAAAAATAATTCACCGGGGACTAAGCTCAATATTGGCGGTACCATTTCACGGTACTTGGTGGTGCCTAAGCTAGAAAATTCAAAAAGTGTTTCAGCAATAATATGCTGCACCTAGAGGTACCGTCAAGATTCTTTCGCAAATTGATCGAGGCGGCCTCGGCCCCGCCT
>JAQDHS010000024.1:0-204 GCA_027663555.1 Coriobacteriaceae bacterium AM04S-08
GCCGCACTAATCGCCCGAGCTCTTCCGGAACCGCACCTCGCGGCCCGCGGGACCCAGCGCCCATGCGCGCGGTCCGGGCACGAGGATGCCCCCGAGTCATACTTTCCTATGCGCCATGCGGCCCCCAGGGCACGTAGATGAGACCCAGGACACCGTAACGGTGGGCGCCGCCCACCGGTCAGCGGCCAGAGCATGGGGGGCACG
>JAQDHS010000024.1:214-41829 GCA_027663555.1 Coriobacteriaceae bacterium AM04S-08
GATGACTTGAAGAAGGGGGAGGCCTCGCGGCCTCCCCCTTTTTTGCGTTTTATAAAGAGCTGTAATACAAGAACTCGCCTTCTTTTAGCTTGTCTTACTGTTTGGCTGTATTTTGAGTCCTTCTTTTGTATTTGCGCGATAATAACTCCCATTGGCGTTAGGGAGGACTTGATGTTTACCGTTTTTGTCATGGGCAATATTGCTTCGGGTAAGTCGACTGCCTGCCGCTATCTCGAATCTCATGGCGCCATGCTTATCGATCTGGACGAGCTTGCCAAATCGCTGTATGTGCCAGGCTCCGATATCGTCAATGCCCTCGCGGAAGAATTTGGCTGGGATATTTTGGACGAGGAGGGCGGCGTTCGCCGTAACATCCTCGCTTCTCGAGCTTTTGTTTCTCCTGATGCGGTCGCGAGGCTCAATAGCATTGTGCACCCCGTTCTCATTGAGCAGCTGTCACTGAGGATTCTTGATCCGGTTTGCTGCACGGTTTCGTCCCCCCGTTATCCCTTTGCGGTGGTCGAGGTTTCTGCTCCGACTGGTTTTGAGGATGCATTCGGCTTGGCTGATGAAATTCTGGTCATCAGCGCCCCTTTGTCAGTTCGTCGCGAGCGTGCTATTCAGCGTGGCATGGAGCCATATGATTTCGATGCCCGTTCTGCTTGCCAGCCTGATGAATCTGCGCTGTGCAATCTCGCTACAACGGTGATTGATAATGCCGCAGGCGATAATTCGCTCTTTGAGCAGCTTGACTCATGGCTTGCATGCCATGGGTTTATAGACACTGCGAATAAGGAGGATGCCGATGCCTAAGACACGTTTCTTTGCGTGGTATCGCCTTATACCGCTGGCTGCCGTTTTTGCCTTCGGGCTTATCTCATTCGTTTACTCGTGTGCTCCTGCGGCTTTCTTTAAGCCGCTGTATCCCATTGACTACGAGGCGTATGTAAAGCAATCTAGTATTTTGCATAATCTGGATCCGTATCTGGTGTGCGCTGTCATTAAGTCTGAATCGAATTGGGATCCCAAGGCCGAATCGAATCAGGGTGCTCAGGGATTGATGCAGCTGATGCCCGAGACTGCCCAGGATATGATCGCCAAGGGTCTTGTCGACGGTGGGGAGAATTCGGCCGACAACCTTAACGATCCGGCTACGAATATCGAGTTTGGCTGTGCGTACCTCTCGTATCTCTTAACGTATTTCAACGGGTCGACGGATAGCGCTATTGCCGCCTATAACGCCGGCATGGGCAATGTCGACGGATGGGCGCAGCAAAGTACGTCGCTGCACAATGCAATCACCTTTCCCGAGACGCAGGCGTATCTGATTCGCGTCAATAATGCCTGGGTTCGCTACAAGACCCTCTATCCCGATCGGTTCGTATAGGACTATGCCTGCCGCCTGCGTATACTGCAGATATATGAGTTAGGAGTATCCATGGCGGAATTTGAAGTTGAGCGTGTTGGAGGAGAACTCAAACGTTTTGGCGTTGAGGGCTCTGAGGTGCCGTTTAAGGTTGTATCTCCTTATGAGCCTGCAGGTTCTCAGCCTAAGGCCATTGAGTCGCTTGTGCAGGGCGTGAGGGATGGAGATCGCTATCAGGTTTTGCTGGGCGTGACTGGTTCGGGCAAGACCTTTACGATGGCTAAAACCATCGAGGCCCTGGGGAAGCCGACGCTTGTCATGGCTCCCAATAAAACGCTCGCCGCTCAGCTTGCGAGCGAGCTCAAAGAGTTCTTTCCCAATAACGCTGTGGTCTACTTTGTCTCGTACTACGACTACTATCAGCCCGAGGCGTATGTGCCGCAAAGCGATACATATATCGAGAAAGACTCCTCGATTAACGAAGAGGTCGAGATGCTGCGACATCAGGCGACCGCATCGCTGCTCTCTCGACGCGATGTGATCGTCGTCGCATCGGTCTCGTGTATCTATGGCATTGGCTCTCCTGAGGACTATGCGGGTCTGGCTCCAAACGTCGACAAGAAGGTGCCGCTCGAGCGCGATGACTTTATCCATGCACTTATCGACATTCAATATGATCGCAATGACTATGACCTGGCGCGCGGCACGTTCCGCGTGCGCGGCGATGTTGTCGACGTGTATCCGCCTTATGCCGAGCATCCGTTGCGGTTTGAGTTCTTTGGCGACGAGGTCGAGCTGATTGCCGAGATCGATGAGGTCACCGGAGAGATGGTTCGTGAGTACGAGGCCATCCCCGTATGGCCGGCATCGCACTACGTGACCGAGAAGCCGAAGGTCAAGGCAGCTCTGAAATCGATCAGCGAAGAGTGCGAGAAGCGCGTGGCGGAGCTCAAGGCGACCGACAAGTTGCTCGAGGCGCAGCGTCTGCAGCAGCGCACCGATTATGATCTTGAGATGCTCGAGACGATGGGCTTTTGCAACGGCATCGAGAACTACTCGCGTCATCTGGACGGTCGCAAGCCGGGTGAGCCGCCGTTTACCCTGATCGATTACTTTCCCAAGGACATGCTCTGCATCATCGATGAGAGCCATGTGACGGTGCCGCAGATTCGCGGCATGCACGAAGGCGACCGCTCGCGTAAGGTGACGCTGGTGGAACACGGTTTTCGCCTGCCCTCGGCGCTCGATAACCGCCCACTTCGTTTCGATGAGTTTGAGGCGAGGATTCCCCAGTTCATCTATGTTTCGGCCACGCCGGGCGACTATGAGCTGCGGGTGAGCCAAAACGACGTTGAGCAGATTATTCGTCCGACCGGTCTGCTCGACCCCAAGATTGATGTGCGTCCGGTTCGTGGACAGATTGACGATCTTGAGGACGAGATTCGCGAGCGCGTGGTGCGCAAGGAGCGCGTACTGGTGACCACGCTCACCAAGCGCATGGCCGAGGACCTGACCGACCATCTGCTTGATGCCGGCATTAAGGTCAATTACATGCACTCCGATACAGCGACAATGGACCGTGTCGAGATCCTGCGAACGCTGCGCGAGGGCAAGATCGATGTTCTCGTTGGCATCAACCTGCTTCGCGAGGGCTTGGATCTTCCCGAGGTCTCACTGGTGGCAATTCTCGATGCCGATAAGGAAGGCTTCTTGCGCAACCGCCGTTCGCTGATTCAGACGATTGGCCGCGCGGCCCGTAACGCCGATGGCGAAGTCATCATGTATGCGGACGTTGTGACCGATTCGATGAAAGAGGCCATCGAGGAGACGCAGCGCCGTCGCGAGATTCAGATGGCATATAACGAAGAGCATGGCATCGTGCCCAAGACGGTGCGCAAGGCCATCAACGACATCTCAAGTTTTATTGCCGAGGCCGAAAAAACCGTGGGTTCCAAGGGACGCTCGAAGGGCGACTCTCTTGGCCATGGCGCATTCTATACGCCCGATGAGTCGGGCGAGGGCGGCATACCGGAAACGGTGGCGCCCGAGCAGACACTTGCGGAGCAGTTGGAAGAACTGCCGCATGACGAGCTTGTGCGGATTGTCGAAACCATGGAAGAGGATATGCGCAACGCTTCTGCCGCCATGGACTTTGAGGAGGCGGCGCGCCTGCGCGATGCCGTCGTTCAGATTCGGGCGATGCTTGAGGGTGCGTCTGAGGACGAGACGATCGAGCGCTTACGTTCGCAGGCCCGCAAGGGTTCCACGTTCGCATCGGGCAGAAAGCGCCAGGGTGCACGGTTTAAGAAATAGCGAACAGGCCCCGAGTTCCCTGTGGAGCTCGGAGCCTATGTCTTTTGCGCGCTGGAATTCGTGCGTTAGAGGTCTGCGATCAGGGCTTCGGCACAACGGATGCCGTCGGTGGCCGCGCTCATGATGCCGCCGGCATATCCAGCTCCCTCACCACAAGGGTAGAGGCCCGGGGTCGACACGGCATGGCATGTTCGGTCTCGGGCGACGGTGACCGGTGAGCTCGAGCGGGTCTCCACGCCGGTAAGAACGGCGTCGGGGCGGTCGTAGCCGCGTAGCTTTTTCCCGAGTAGGGGAAGTCCCAGGCGGAGCGACTCGACGATATGCTGCGGCAGGGCTTCGTCAATTGCCGTCCAGGTCACACCGAGCGGATAGGTGGGCTTTACCTTTCCGGGCGCCTTGCTGGCACGTCCTGCGAGGAAATCTCCGACGAGCTGTGCCGGTGCGTTCCAGTTGGAACCGCCCAGGCGATAGGCGGCCGCCTCGCAGGCACGCTGGAGCTCGATGCCGGCGAGCGGGTCATCGTTGGGAAGGTCCTCGGGTGTGACGTTAACGAGCAGGGCGGCATTTGCGTTGCGTCCGTCGCGGGCATTGAGACTGGCACCGTTGACGCACAGGTGGCCCTGCTCGGAAGAGGCGGCGACAACCTGCCCGCCGGGGCACATGCAAAACGAGAACACGCTGCGGCCGTTGGGAAGATGGGCAACAAGTTTGTAGGGGGCCGCCCCGAGCGCTGGATGTCCCGCCGAGGCTCCATATTGGGCTCGGTCGATGTCGCGCTGCGGATGCTCGATGCGAACGCCCATGGCAAAGGTCTTTTGTGCGAGGGCCACGTTGTGGTCCTTAAGGAGCTTAAAAATATCGCGAGCAGAATGCCCGCAGGCGAGGATGAGGTGCTTTGTCTCAATTGGCTCGTAAGCGGCGTCTTGGGACGATTGGACATCAATACCGGTGATGGCGCCAGACGCGTCGATGCGAATGTCGACGAGCTTCGTTCGATAACGGACGACACCTCCGAGCTGCTCGATGCGCTGGGATATAGCGGTGACAACCGTGGGAAGGATGTCGGAGCCAATGTGCGGCTTGGCATCCCACAGAATATCGCGGGGCGCACCCGCCTCGACGAAGGTTTCGAGGATAAGGCGATGGGCGGGATTTTTGGTTCCCGTATTGAGCTTGCCGTCCGAGAAAGTCCCCGCGCCGCCCAGGCCAAACTGGATATTGCTCTCGGGGTCGAGGATGCGCTCCTTTAGAAAGAGGTCGATCGCCTGCGAGCGGCGAAATGCCGGGTCGCCGCGCTCGATGAGCAAGGGCTTAAGACCTGCTTCGGCGAGCGTAAGCGCAGCGAAAAGGCCGGCGCATCCGGCGCCGACAACGACAGGGCGTTCTTGAGGTGCGTCGGAGGCGGGGGAGGGGAATGAAGGCTCATCGTCTTCTATCGCGCGTACGCGCGAGCGGTCACGCTCGGCAACGCTGTCGACCGCTTCTCGCTCGAGGTGGGGACTAGTCAGCTCAACACGAAAGCTCAGGATAAAATGGACGTCTCGTTTTTTGCGAGCGTCGATTGACTTGCGGTGGAGCTCGATGGACTTGATCTCGGAGTCCTTGCAACGTAGGACGCGCTTGGCGACTCGCTTGCCAACAATGAGACAGGCATTTTCATCGCCGGCTTCATCGAGCGACGCGTTGACTTGGGTGATTTCAATCATCGAGGTCTCCTTAGAGGCAAGAAAGAGGCCGTCCGGTATCCCAGACGGCCCGAATGCGTTTTTGATTATAGACTGCGCGGCTACAGGCTGCTTGCAGCGCGAATGCCCGAGATCCAGGCCCACGCAAGGTTAAAGCCTCCGCAATCGGCGTCGATGTCGAGCGCTTCACCGCAGACGTAAAGCGGGGCGTCGACAACGCTGCGCGCGCGCAGGCTGGGTGTTGAGATGCTCTCGACAGATATGCCACCACGCGTGACCTGTGCTGAGCGCTCCTCGGCTGTTCCCTCGACGAGCAACTTAAAGTGTTTGAGGATCGAGACCAGGTGGATGACATCGTTGGAGCCTGGATGGCACTGCTCGAACGCTGTGCAGACGACGCGGGAGAGTTGCGGGGCGAGCATGCCGTCGAGCCAACGGGGATCACGGGGCGAAAAGCCGCCGAGCAGCTCAACACGCCGGTTGAGCATATCGAGCAACTCGTCTTTGGAGAGGTCGGGGAAAACGTCGAGCAGGATCGTATCGCCGTGCTGGATACGACGAGAGAGGTTGAAGACAGCGACGCCCGAGATACCGAAGGTTCGAAACAGCACTTCACCGTCTTCGTGCCAGAGCTCATTATGATTGCGGGCGAGCGTCAAGCGGGCGCGGACGCGCAGGCCATCCAACGTCTTGAGCGCTGCCCGATCGCCAACGACCGTTGCCGATACGGGGCAGAGGACGGGGCGTAGCGAAGTGAGGGGGAAGCGAAACATATCGGCGATACCGGTGGGGTTGCCGCCCGTGGCGATAATTACGGCATGTGCCTGCAGGGCCTCGTTCTTGCGAGGGACATCGGCGAGCGCCTTCCGAAGCGAGCGGAGCTCCGATTTTCGGTCGTCGTGCTTTTTTGCCTTGAGCGCCCGCGCTGGACGGTCTATTTGGAGTGCCCAGCCTTCGGAAGCTTTGCGCGCCGAGGCAACGTTGGCTCCGCAGATTAAGGTGATACCTAGGCGGTCGCAAGCGTTGAGAAGTGCGTCGCGCACCGATTCGGCGCGAAGGGAGCGCGGGTACAGCCGGCCTTCCTCGGAGGTTGTCATGATGCCCAGCGAGGAGAAGAAACCCATAAGCTCTTGTTCGGGCTGGGGGACCATGACGGATTCGACGAATGCGGGGTGGTTATACCGCTGAGGATCAATCGATTCGTTGGAGAGGTTGCAACGGCCGTTACCGGTCGCAAGGAGCTTGAGGCCGCAGGCGACATCGCGCTCAACGATGCAGACGCTTTTGCCGGCGCGTGCGGCCGTAATGGCGGCGGCGAGGCCTGAAGCCCCGCCGCCGATTACCAAGACGTCATAGAGGGCGCTCGCGTTCACTTAGGCCTCGTCGGTCTCGTGCGGGGTAATAGCCTCGACGGCAGAGACTGCCTTGGGCAACATGCCATCGGGCAGCGCGGTCTCGACCTCGCCCTTATCGCAGGCCTCGGCGAGTGCCGGATTAATGGGAAGCTGGCCCAAGATGTCGAGGTTATAGCGCTCTGCGACCTCGGGGAGCTTGCTCTTGCCAAAGACCTCGATCTTCTTGCCGCAGTCGGGGCACTCAATATAGCTCATGTTCTCGACAATGCCCAGAATGGGGACGTTCATCTTCTCGGCCATGTTGACCGCCTTGGCGACGATCATCGAGACCAGATCCTGCGGGCTCGTGACGATGACGATGCCGTCGACGGGCAGCGACTGGAAGACGGTGAGCGCGACGTCGCCTGTTCCCGGAGGCATGTCGACCAGCAGGTAGTCGATGGGGCCCCACGAGGTCTCGCTCCAGAACTGCCTAATGGCGCCTGCGATGACCGGACCGCGCCAAAGGACGGGGTCGGTCTCGTTTTGGAGCAGCAGGTTGGAGCTCATGACCTTGACGCCGTGCTCGGAGATTTCGGGCAGCATAAGGTTGCCAAGGGCATGGACGTGGCGTCCACTCATACCGAACATCTTGGGGATAGAGGGACCGGTGATGTCGGCATCGAGGACGCCGACCTTGTGGCCGTGACGGGCAAGCTCGGTGGCGATGGCACCGGTGACAAATGACTTGCCGACACCGCCCTTGCCGGAAAGCACGGCGATGACGCGCTTGACCTCGGACAGCGTGTTCTCCTCAAATTGCGACGGCGACGTTTGTCCGCCGGCGGCCTGTGCGTGTTCGCAACCCATGTATGACTCCTTTGTATATGCTGGGGCCGGGGCCCCGCGATGTGACACGAGCGTCATTGTACCCTCGTTTGCGAGCGGGAGTCATTTGCGATGCGTTTGGGCCGAGCGTGCTTGCAATACGATGGGCCCAAGCGAATGGGCGGGCTTACTGAACTTTGCTGGCGAACTCGAGGTATTGCATGCGCTGCAGCTTGTCGATCGTCGAGGCGTAGGGGCTGTCTTCCGATTCCAAGTCGTAGCGCAGCCCGTCGGCACCGAGATAGCCGGCGACATTGATGGTGGGCACATCTGACCTTGTCGCAAGCAGGGCCTTTTGGTAATTGGTGAGCGGGGCGCCGATCTTATTAAGGGTAATGGCTGCAATCTCGTTTGCCCCGACGGTGTCGTAGACGTTGAGCTCGGTATTGCCGGCGATCTCATAGTTAGCCCAGACGAGATATGTCGACTGATAGATACGGAAAGCGTGGCTTGCCGTATCTTCCTGAGGGTACAGCTCGTCGTTGAGAGTCGTTGCGGCGCTCGGCTGATGGTCGCCAAAAAAGACAAGAACAACCGGTCTGCCGATGTTGCGGAGCTCGTTGATAAAGTACTCGAGGTCCCGGTCGGATGCGTTGATGCAGGTGAGATAGGTGTTGAGCGCGCTGTTGGCGCCTTCGCTGGCTCCCTCGACCCAATAGTTTGTCAGCTCTTCGGCGGGAACGGTGCCATAGTCGTAGCCGCCGTGATTTTGCATCGTGACGTCAAAGATGAACTGCGGCGCTTCGTCGGTTCTAAGCAGGTCGAGTATCTTGTCGTAGGTGGCGTAGTCGCATACGCCGGCATGGTAATAGGGCGCACCTTCGAAATCGCCGATTGAAAGAAAGTCTCCAAAGCCCAGCTGCTGATAGATTTTATCTCGATGGTAGTTGACGGGGTTTTGCGGGTGCATAGCGGTAGTGGTATACCCAAGCTCTTTAAGGTCCTTTGCCAGGCTGTTTACGCCATTCATCTGATACAGCTGATAGGGGATCTTGCCTAATCCGACAAAGGCCGTTGTCGCTCCGGTCAAAAATTCGAATTCGGAGTTCGCCGTTCCGCCACCGGCGACCGAAGCGAGCATGGTGCCGCGAACAAGTGTGTCGGGAAGCGAGTTGTAGAATGCGGGGCCGGAGTACCCGGCCGCCTGGAGCTGCTCAAAGCACGAAAGGTCGCTAAAACTCTCGTTCATGATGGCAACAATCGTCGGCTTGATTTCATTGAACTGGGCAACGGCCGCCGCGCGCTGTTCGCTCGAGCCATATGTGCTGTCGTAGACGGCGGCGAGCTCCTGCTCGATGCTCTGCGCCTCATCGGGCGTATAGTCTTCGGGCTTCTCAATGGGCAACTCGTTGACCATTTCGGTGAACGAAGTGATAAAACCCTGAGACGCATACGTGGTGATGGGCTGCCAACGGTCAAATCCAAAATCCAGCGCCTGCTCCAAGTCGATGTTGGAAAAGCCTGAGAGCCCCACAACGGTCACTAGCAGAAAAGCACAGAGGTTAGCGGCGATAGCGGGGAAGACATGGGTGGGCGTACGGAGCTTTCGCGGTCGGATGAGCGAAAGAAGCCCCAGGGAAATCTCCAGCAGGGCGAGAGAGGTTACGATTCCGGCGGTAAAGGTAAACTCGTATCCCTCGCTCACTTCCATTGCGGTGCCAAGGGCCAAGATATCGCTTGGCAGGATGGCTTCGCCTTTAAACGTTATGACGAAGTGCTCGGCAATGCCAAGGACGCAACAGACGACGGGCACGAGGACCATGACGCCTCCATGACGCTGTCCCAGCAAATAAAGGGAGAGCAGAACCGTCGCGAGCAACCCGACGGAAAACCCGAATGAGTTGGCGGGAATGCGATAGAACGTTTCGTTGCAGGCAATTTCGATTGAAACGAACGAGAGCGCTGAAACAGCGGCGATGACAAGGATGTCGCGGCAAATACAGGCAACCGTTCCCGTCGCAAGGTCGGTTTGGTCGATAAGTCCCGAAACCAAGGGCTCGACAAGAAGCATGACGGCGGCAGCACCGAGCGCCGAATAAGAAAGGACCCATAGGGAGCTGCCCTCATTTACGAGCGATTGATTCGTAATCCATGCAGCTACCACGCCGAGCGGGATGAGGAGCGTCGCGCACCAAAAGACGCGGGCAATGGGTGGCTTTTCGTTGCGTTTGATTGAAAAATACACGCGCACGACGACGGCGGCCACGATAAGGACGGCGATGAATATGGGCAGATTGGCCATGTCGCTCGAAGTGATTTCAAGGGGGATATCTTCGGTCATGGACGTTCCTCTGGTACAGCAAATTAAGTTCAGTATTAGATTACTGTAACCTTTCCACGGCATTTCGAGAAACAAAGCGCCCGATACGCAAAGCTAAAGGTCTGCGAATCTTGTATTACGAACATCTGTGCGCGTCGAGTGCGCTAAACTCATCGGCAGTATGATTCGATGCAATAGGAGGCAAGGAGCTTCCATGTCTGATTCCTCTATCGTTATTCGCGGCGCTCGTGAGCACAACCTCCGTGATATCGATGTTTCCATTCCGCGTGACCAACTCGTGGTCATTACCGGTCTTTCTGGCTCGGGCAAGAGTTCGCTGGCATTCGACACTATCTATGCCGAGGGCCAGCGTCGATACGTCGAGAGCCTTTCGAGTTATGCGCGCCAGTTCTTGGGCCAGATGGACAAACCCGACTTGGATTCAATCGACGGCCTTTCGCCGGCGGTGTCGATCGACCAAAAGACGACATCTAAAAACCCTCGCTCGACGGTTGGCACCGTAACCGAGATTTATGACTATCTGCGTCTGCTGTTCGCCCGTGTGGGCACCCCGCACTGTCCCGAATGCGGCCGCGTCATTGAGCGCCAGACGACCGACCAGGTCGCCGATAAGGTCCTGGCGGCGGGGGAGGGCCGCCGCGCGTTTGTGCTGGCACCGGTGGTGCGCGGGCGAAAAGGCGAGTACACCAAGCTGTTTGAGGACCTTCGCGCCGAGGGCTTTAGCCGCGTGCGTGTCGACGGCGAGGTTCGCTCGCTTGATGACCCTATCGATTTGGATAAGAAATTCAAGCACGATATCGAGGTCGTGGTCGACCGCATCGTGATTCGCGAGAACTCGCTGGGCCGTATTGCCGAGTCCGTTGAACAGGCGACTGCGCTGGCGCACGGCAATGTGAACGTATACTTGCTGCCCGACCGCGACGCTCCCGAGGGGACCGAAGGCGAGTTGCTGGAGTATTCGCTGGCGTTAGCGTGCCCGGAGCATGGACACTCCATCGATGACCTGCAGCCGCGTGATTTCTCGTTCAACGCGCCCTATGGCGCGTGCCCCGAGTGCGATGGCCTGGGCTTTAAGAAGACGGTCGATGCCGAGGCCCTAATCGAAGACCCCTCGAAGTCGATCGCCGACGGGGTCTTTGGCAGCCTGTTTGGCAACTCTAACTACTATCCGCAGATTTTCGCTGCGGTCTGCAAACACTTTAAGGTGAGCGTCGATACGCCGTGGGAGGATCTGCCTCCGCGGGTGTGTCGTGCGTTTTTAGACGGCATGGGCGACCAGAAGATTTCGGTCGACTATCAAAAGCTCGATGGGCGCCGCAGCCAGTGGGACACCAAGTTCTCGGGTGTGCGCAATATCCTGTACGAGCGCTATACCGAGACGACGAATGAGAACACCAAGGCGCGCTTGGAGAAGTACATCCGCGAGGAGCCGTGCTCGAGCTGCCACGGCGCTCGTTTGCGCCCCGAGATGCTCGCCGTCACCGTGGGCGGCAAGTCCATTTACGAGGTTTGTTGTCTGTCGTGCCGTGAGTCGCTCGAGTTTTTTGAGGGCCTGGAACTCACCGAGCGCCAACAGTTTATCGGCGGACGCATCGTCAAGGAAATCCTGGAGCGCCTGCGTTTTCTGGTCGATGTCGGACTCGACTATCTGACCCTCGATCGTGCCTCGGCGACGCTTTCCGGAGGCGAGGCCCAGCGTATTCGCCTGGCAACGCAGATCGGCGCCGGCCTCATGGGTGTCCTGTACATTTTGGACGAGCCATCGATTGGCCTCCATCAGCGCGATAACGAGCGCCTGATCAAGACGCTTGAGCGCCTACGCGATATCGGCAATACCGTCATCGTCGTCGAGCATGATGAGGATACGATTCGTGCTGCCGACTATGTGATCGACATGGGCCCCGGCGCGGGCGTGAACGGCGGACACGTAGTCGCGGCGGGAACGCCTGCCGATATCATGGCGTGTCCCGAGTCGATGACGGGCGCTTATCTGACCGGCAAACGAATGATCCGGGTTCCCGATGAGCGCCGCAAGCCCGGTCGCGGCTGCCTTAAGATCACGGGCGCCCGCGCCAACAACCTCAAAAACGTTACCGCCAAGATCGAGTTTGGTACGCTTACGGTCGTTACCGGCGTGTCGGGATCGGGTAAGAGCTCCCTGGTTACCGACACTATCGCACCTGCCCTTACGAATGCCATTCACCGTTCGACGCGCCCTGTGGGTCCGTATAAGAAAATCGAGGGCATCGAGTGTATCGATAAGGTTATCGATATCGACCAGTCGCCGATTGGCCGCACGCCGCGTTCCAACCCTGCTACGTACATTGGCCTGTGGGATGATCTTCGCGCGCTGTTTGCGAGTACGCCGGAGTCGAAGGCGCGCGGCTACTCGCCGGGACGTTTCTCCTTTAACGTGAGCGGCGGTCGCTGCGAAGCATGCAAGGGCGACGGACAAATTAAGATCGAGATGCACTTCCTTCCCGATATCTATGTCCCCTGTGAGGTCTGCGGCGGCAAACGCTATAACCGCGAGACGCTTGAGGTCACCTACCGTGGTAAGACCATCTCGGACGTGCTCGACATGAGCGTCACCGAGGCACTGGCCTTCTTTGGGAATATCCCGCAGATTAAGCGCAAGCTCCAGACGCTGTACGATGTAGGCTTGGGCTACGTGAGCCTGGGCCAGCCCGCTACGACGCTCTCGGGCGGCGAGGCGCAGCGTGTGAAGCTCGCCAAGGAGCTTCATCGACGCCAGACGGGCAAGACGTTCTATATTTTGGATGAGCCGACGACCGGCCTTCATTTTGAGGACGTCCGCCAGCTGCTCGATGTGCTGCAGCGCTTGGTCGATGCGGGCAACACGGTGCTGGTGATTGAACACAACCTTGATGTCATCAAGGTTGCCGACCGCCTGATCGATATGGGCCCCGAGGGCGGTAACGGCGGCGGAACCGTCGTGGTTTCGGGCACACCGGAGCAGGTTGCGGACTGTCCGCAGAGTTATACGGGCAAGTTTTTGGCGCCGTTGCTCAGGCGTGACCGGGAGCGTCAGGCTCAACTTGATGCTCAATAAATAGGCGATTCAGTTTATGGGCGCCATCGACTCCTTGTGATTCGATGGCGCTTGCTGTGTCGAAGTGACGTATGCAGCCGAATTGGACATATACTTAATCCTTGCGTCCGAATGCGAGGGAAAGGATATGCCATGGCAAAGGCTGTAAAGACGCCAAAAACCAATGCGATGCGCGAGCTGGAAAGCGCCGGCATTTCCTATGTTCTACATACGTACGAAGACGATGGTGATGAGTCGGCGGGCCTGGGGGTCGCGATTTCGGAGCAGCTTGGCGAGGAGCCCGGACAAGGATTTAAGACCTTGGTCTGCGTGACGCCGTCCAACGACCACGTCGTGTGCTGCATCCCTGTTGCCGACGAGCTCGATCTAAAGTCCGCCGCGCGTGCCGCGGGGGAGAAGTCCTTGGCCATGATGCATGTGAAGGATTTGCTTGCGGCGACTGGCTACGTTCGCGGCGGCTGCAGTCCGGTCGGTATGAAAAAACGCTACCGGACGCTCATTGATGAGACATGTGTCCTTTGGGATACCATTTTTATTTCGGGAGGCAAGCGTGGTTATCAGCTTGAGCTTGCACCCGATGATTTAATTGCATTTTGCGGGGCGACGGTCGCCCCGATTACGAGAGAGGACTGAGCGATGCCGCAGGAAGAATTGAAGTGCGGAGCTCATTTTGCAAAAGAATCTGCGCCTCAGACACCCTCATCCGAAGCTTCTTCGTCGCGAGACGACACTGACGACATGGGCTCGTCGGACTACTCCACGGTTGGTCGTTCCGCCGGGCTTATGACCATCCTGACCATCGTGTCTCGCGTCACCGGCTTTATCCGCACATGGGCAATGGCGGCCGCTATCGGCATGTCGCTGCTCTCGTCCTCCTATCAGGTCGCCAACAACCTGCCCAATATGCTCTACGAACTCGTGATGGGCGGCATGCTCGTGACGGCGTTTTTGCCCGTGTACATGGGCGTGAGGCGTGAGCAGGGTCGCGAGGCCTCGAACGAGTACGTGGGCAACCTGCTCGGTATTCTGCTATTGGTGCTGGGTGGCATTTCGTTGCTGGGGACCGTGTTCGCTCCGGGCTTTATTTGGACGCAATCGTTCCTTTCGGGTGACGGCGGCAGCATGGATACCGCTGCGTTCATGTTCCGTTTCTTCGCCATCCAGATTCTGTTTTATGGTTTGGGCTCGGTGTTCTCGGGCGTTCTCAACGCACACCGCGACTACTTCTGGTCGACGTTTGCCCCGGTCCTCAACAATGTGATCGTCATTGCGAGCTTTATGGGCTTTGCGCCCGTGTCCGCACAGTTTGGCGAACGTGCCGGCATCATCTTGATTGCGGCCGGTACGACCCTCGGTGTCTTTGTTCAGATGGCTTGTCAGATCCCCGCGCTTGGCAAGCACGGCGTGCATCCCCATATCCATATCGACTTTAAGGACCCCGCACTGCGCCAGACGATTGCGCTCGGTATCCCGACGCTGCTCGCCACGGTGTGCATGTTTGTCTCGACTTCTATCACCAACGCTGCTGCGCTGGTGGTCCAGCCCGAGACTGGTCCTTCCGTCATCGCCTATGCGCGCCTGTGGTACACGCTGCCCTACGCGCTGATTGCCGCCTCGCTTTCGACGGCGCTCTATACCGAGCTCTCTCACGACGCACAGGAGAAGGATTACGACAGCGTTCGCACGGGCATTTCGCGTGGCGTCGCCCAGATGCTGTTCTTCCTGGTTCCGTTCGCGCTGTACCTGATTGTCTTCGCGCGTCCGCTCAACATGATCTACTGCGCTGGCAAGTTCGATGAGTCCGGCGTGGCGCTGGTGTCCGAGTTCCTTGTCTACCTGGCGTTCTCGCTGCCGCTCTACGGCGTGGTCGTGCTGATGCAGAAGAGCTTCTCTGCCTTGCTCGACATGAAGCCCTATAGCCGCTATTGCCTGTATTCCGCCATCGGCCAGGCCGGCTCGGTTCTGCTGTTTGGCGTTGTACTGGGCTTCGGTATGCCGGCAATCGCGCTTTCGTATGTCGTCGACTACGTGATCTTGGTCGGTTGCTCGCTGTGGTGGCTGCGTCGTCGTCTGCGTGGTCTTCAGGTTAAATCTATCCTGCATGGCGGTTTCTTTGGCCTTTTGCTCGGTGGCCTGGGTGCTGCCGCAGGCGCCGGCGTCATGTGGGCGCTTGAGCACTTTGTCGGGGCACTTGGCGGCTCGATTCTGATTACTCTTGGCTACGTTTGCGTTGCGGGTGTCGTCTCGCTTGCTGTTACCTTTGGCCTTGCCGTCGTCCTTAAGATGCCCGAGGTCTCGGCGCTGATTCGTCGCAAGTAGGTGCGCGTGGCCGGTCACGACAACATTCCAACGCTTGCCGAGCAGGTTTCGCGCGTTCCCACGCAGCCCGGCTGCTACCTTTGGAAAGACGCCAAGGGCGATGTCATCTACGTGGGCAAGGCGAAAAACCTGCGCGCCCGTATGCGTCAGTACGTGACGCTGCAGGACGAGCGCCAGAAGATCCCGCTGATGATGCAGCTGGTGGCGAGCTTTGACTATATCGTGGTGGAGACCGAGCACGAGGCGTTGGTGCTCGAGCGCAATTTGATTGGTCAGTACCATCCGTACTTTAACGTCGACCTCAAGGATGACAAGAGCTACCCCTTTATCGCCATTACAAAGGGCGACCTGTATCCCGCTATCAAATACACGCGTGAGCGTCATAAGCCGGGAACGCGCTATTTTGGACCTTATACCGATAGCCGCGCGGCACGTGAGACGATAGATACGCTGCGCAAGGTTATCCCCATCTGCTCCGCATCCTGTGCGGAGTGGCGTCGTTGTCGCCGTATCGTCGAGTCCCACAAGGGCGAGGAAGACATCGTCAATATGATTTGCGCGCAAAACGGGCGCCCCTGCTTTGACTACCATGTCGGGCGCGGCCCGGGTGCGTGTGTCGGCGTGATTTCCCCGGCAGACTATGCCAAGAACGTCAAGCGTGTCGAGCGCTTTTTGTCGGGCCATCGCAAGGATGTCGTCGATGAGCTGACCTCCGAGATGACGGATGCCGCTGAGGCGCTCGACTTTGAGCGCGCGGCACGCGTCAAACGTCGTTTGGAGGTCATCAGGGGTCTGGACGATCGTCAGCAAGTCGTTTTTCCCTCCAGTGTCGATATAGATGTCATCGGTTTCTATCGCGAGGAGACCATCTCCGCCGCTTGCGTCTTCGTCGTTCGCGAGGGCCGAACAGTTCGCACCTGCGAGTTCATTCTCGACAAGGGTCTTGATGTTGACGAGGAAGAGCTCCAGTCGGGCTTTCTTAAGCGCTATTACGACGAGACGGCTGATATTCCAGCTGAGGTCAACCTTTCCGTCGAGCTTGAGGATGCGGAAGCGCTGGGGGAGTGGCTTGCGGGCAAGCGTGAGCGTTCCTGCCATCTCCATAGGCCGCAGCGTGGCGAAAAGCACCGTCTGCTCGATATGGCATCCAAAAATGCGCGCCATGCCCTCATGCGCTACATGATGCGAACGGGGTACGCTGACGACCGCACCAATCAAGCGCTCCTGGAGCTCGAAAGTGCGTTGGCGCTGCCATCGCCGCCGTTGCGTATCGAGTGCTTCGATATCTCTACACTGCATGGCACCTTTACGGTCGCCTCGATGGTGGTGTTTACCAACGGGCGCGCCGACAAGAGTCAGTATCGTCGTTTTAAAATTCAGGCCGAATTGGACGAGGCAAACGACTTCGTGTCGATGTCCGAGGTTTTGGGACGACGTTATGCTCCCGAGCGCATGGCCGACGAGCGCTTTGGCTCGCGCCCCGATTTGCTCGTTGTCGATGGCGGTAAGCCGCAATTGACCGCTGCGATCAAGCAACTTGAGGCTCTTGGGCTCGATATACCAGTTTGTGGCTTGGCAAAGGCCGATGAGGAGGTTTTCGTGCCTTGGGACGAGACTCCCGTCGTGCTGCCGACCGGGTCCGCGTCGCTCTATCTAATTAAACAGGTGCGCGATGAATCGCACCGTTTTGCCATCACGTTCCATCGCGAATTGCGCGATAAAGCCATGACGGTTTCGGTACTCGATGACGTTCCAGGCGTGGGACCCACCAGAAAACGTGCCCTTATGCGCCATTTTGGCTCGATGAAGCGTTTGCGCGCGGCGAGCGAGCAAGAGATCGCGGAAGTTCGAGGCATTCCTGCCGATGTCGCCAAAGCGGTTCACGAGGCGCTCGTTGCATGGAATGCCGAGCGCGCCGAGGCGGCGGCAAAGCAATCCGAAAACTAAACACGCCTCTAAACAACTGATATACATGATTGCGTGATTTTCAATCATTTATTTCACGGCGATTACCAGCCGATTTCGGGTTTAATTGACGCTAAAACGTTTGACTAGCCATGGTGAACAACCCTGCTATCCTGCGGGTTGACGAAGACTGATATCTCACCTCGTCGATACATACTGTCTGGCGAATCGTTTGTCAATGAATTCGGTGAACGGTAGCAAATACCGTTCAAGCGTATGTATGTATCGGTCGCCGAGCGCGGCACCTCAGTTGGGTTCGTCGGTAGGTAAGGTATATATCGTCCGCAAGTTGCGCGGGGGCACGTCTAGGCGCTCCCGGGTAAGATTCTCTATTGATAGGAGAAGACATGGCCATCATCAACAAGGGTATGTCCAGGCGTTCGTTCCTCGGCCTCACCGGCAGCGTCGCTGCTGTCGCAGGGCTTGGTCTCACCGGCTGCGGTGGCAGCTCTAGCGACGAGGGTTCCGCTTCCGGTTCCACCGATTCCGCCAACCGTGGCGGCGGCGTGATCACCGCTGGTTCCGCTTACGCTCCGTCCAGCTTCGATCCCGCCAGCACCGGCTCCGCTGTGGGCCTGGGTGCTAACTGGCACGTCGTCGAGGGCCTCTACGGCATCGATTACCACGACTACAGCACCTTCAAAGAGCTCGCCACCGACGATCCCAAGTCTGTGGACGACACCACTTTCGAGGTCACCATCCGCAAGGGCGCCAAGTTCTCCGATGGCACCGAGGTCACCGCTGACGATGTCGTTGCCTCCTACACCGCTTGCGCCGCTTCCGCTACCTATGCTCCGTTCTTCCAGCCCTTCGAGTCCATCGAGGCCAAGGACGCCAGCACCGTGACGGTCAAGACCAAGGTCCCCAACTTCTCCCTGCTCAAGGATCGTCTGGCCATCGTCCGCGTTACCCCGGCCACCCAGACCGAGGAGGATCGCGCCAAGCAGCCGATCGGCTCCGGCCCCTGGATGTACGACTCTATCTCCGATACCGAGATCACCCTGGTTCCCAACCCCGAGTACAACGGTGAGTATGCTGCCGAGGATAAGAAGATCCAGTACAGCATCCTGACCGACCCCACCGCTCGCGTTACCGCTCAGCAGGAGGGCTCCACGCTCGTTATGGAGCTCGTTACCGCTGACGCCGTCGACCAGCTCGAGAGCGCCGGCTGCAAGATCGATAACGTTCAGGGTTTCGGCACCCGCTTCATCATGTTCAACGTCGCCAAGGAGCCTTGGAACAACGTCAAGGTCCGTCAGGCTGTCATGTATGCGCTCGACACCGAGAAGATGGTCAGCAACACCTTCGCCGGCCTTGCCACCGCTGCCAGCTGCTACCTGCCCAAGAGCTTCACCAACTATCATGAGGCTTCCACGGTGTACAAGACCGACGCCAAGAAGGCTAAGAAGCTCATCGAGGAGTCTGGCATCACCCCGGGTGCCATCACCCTGCGCACCACCGACAACGAGCAGATTAAGGGCATGGCCGCCCAGGTCAAGAATGACCTCGACGCTCTCGGCTTCGATGTGACCATCCAGACCGATACCTCGCCGGCCACCTACGCTGCCATCGACGGCGGCGAGGCCTACGATATCCTCCTTGCCCCTGGCGATCCTTCCTGCTTCGGCGCCGACCCCGACCTGCTGCTCAACTGGTGGTACGGCGACAACGTCTGGATGCAGACCCGTTGCCCGTGGAAGGAGTCCGCTGAGTGGCAGAAGCTCCACGGTCTCATGGACGAGGCTCTTGCCGCCGAGGGCGATGAGCAGCAGAAGAAGTGGAACGAGTGCTTCGACATCATTGCCGACAACGCCGTTCTGTACCCCGTTGTCCACGTCAAGACCGTCTCCGCTTCCTGGGACGATCCGTCCACTGCGCCCAACGGCGAGGCCCTCGATGGCTTCAAGGGCATCGGCACGACGAGCATGTCCTTCAGGGGCGTTGCGACCGTCAAGGCGTAAGACTCGCTTGAGTCTGTATGCAGGATGTCGGTCGTTGGGACCGTATCCTCATAGTTGAAACAAAGACCCGGGCGACCTCGATGTCGCTCGGGTCTTGTAATGAGTATCCGTACTCATATACCAGTTGGTCCTACCGACAAAAGAAAGGGGAGAGAACGTGAACAACTTGCTACGTTTGATTGGAAGGCGTCTTGTGGCGCTGCCGATCATGGCATTGGGCGTCACCGTCCTGGTGTTCTTCCTTATGTCGTTCTCCAAGACCGACCCCGCCTACACGGCGTTGGGTGACGGTGCCTCGCCCGAGGCGGTTGCCGAGTACCATGAGAAGTATGGTCTGGACGACCCCTGGCCTGTGCGCTACGTGCGCTATATGGGCGATTTGATCCATGGTGACATGGGCACCTATGGTGCTGCTCGCAACTCCGTTGCCAAGCGCATCTCCACGGCCCTGCCCGTCACGATGCAGCTGACCTTCATCGGCCTTGCCATCGGTGCGGTCGTTTCGTTTTTACTCGGCGTCATCGCGGCACTGTATCGCGACAAATGGCCGGACCAAGTGATCCGCGTCTTTTCCATCGCCGGCTTGGCAACCCCGTCGTTCTGGCTTGCCGTTCTGTTGATCCTGCTGTTCTCTTCCTACCTTAAGGTGCTTCCGGCATCGGGTGCTCTGCCTCACTTCACCACGAATCCGGCTGGCTATCTGGGACGTATGATCATGCCCGCTATCGCCTTGGCATTTCCGCTGACGGGCCAGATGACTCGTATCGTGCGTACCGCCATGGTCGAGGAGCTCGATAAGGATTATGTCCGTATGGCTCGCGGCGCCGGCGTTCCCGAGAAGGTCGTCGTCGGCATCAACGTTCTTCGCAATGCGCTGATCACCCCGGTCACCACCCTCGGTCTTAAGATCGGTTACCTCATGGGCGGCGCCGTCGTCATCGAGGTTATCTTCAACCTCCCCGGCATGGGCACCGCGATTCTGCAGGGCGTTCAGGGCAACGAGGCGAACCTGGTTCAGGGCGTCGTTATCGTCGTTGCTCTTGCCTTCATCATCATCAACATCGTGGTTGACATGCTCTACCTGCTCATCAACCCGCGCATCAGGACGGTGTAGATTATGGTAAAGATTCGAGAGAAGCAAACCGAGCAGCTCGAGAAGGCTGCCTCCAAGGGGCTCAAGCTCGGTGGCTGGAAGAAGATGACGCTGTCTTCTAAGATTGCCGCCGTCGTGTTGGTGCTGGTCGCCCTGACTGCGATTCTGGCGCCCCTTCTTGCCCCCTATAGCCCGGTCGAGATTTTTACGGCTCGCCAGGCTCCCGGCAACGGATTTATCTTCGGTACCGACGATAAGGGTCGCGACATTCTGTCGCGCATGCTCTACGGTGGTCGTTACTCGCTGATTATCGGCTTTGGCGCCACTGCCATGGCTCTGGTCTGCGGCTCGGTCGTGGGCGCCCTTGCGGCGGTTTCGCGCAAGGCCGTTTCCGAGACGATCATGCGTATCCTGGACATCATCATGTCCATCCCGGGCATCGCCCTCGCGGCCGTCTTCGTCTCCATCCTGGGCAACTCCGTGCCGTCGATCATCTTCGCCATCGGCTTTATGTACACTCCGCAGATTGCCCGTATCGTGCGCGCCAACATCGTGTCCGAGTACGGCGAGGACTATGTCCGCGCGGTCATCGTTTCCGGCGCCAAGGCTCCGTGGATTTTGATCAAGCATGTTCTGCGTAACTGCATCGCCCCGATCATGGTCTTCACCGTTACCCTGGTCGCCGACGCCATCATCTTCGAGGCCTCGCTGACCTTCATCGGCGCTGGTATCCAGGAGCCCACCGCTACCTGGGGCAACATCCTCGCCGACGCCCGCGGCGGCGTGCTCGCCGGCCGTTGGTGGCAGGCGCTGTTCCCGGGCCTGGCCATCATGATCACCTGCCTGGCGCTCAACATCCTCTCCGAGGGCATTACCGACGCCATGGCCGCTGCTCCCTCCGCCGCCCTGGATCCGACCGATTCCTCCAAGCGTCGCGAGGCCGACCTGCTGGTCTCCGACCCCGTTCGCGCCTACAAGGAGCAGGCCCAGTCCCTCTCCGCTCGCCTTGGCGCCCTGCGCGATGTCGAGCTCAAGCGTGACGATCGCCATGTGCCCGACGAGTCTGTCGAACCGATTCTCTCGGTCCGTGACTTCTGCATTCAGTTTGAGCATCACGGCGATATCAACGTCGTCGACCATGTCAACTTTGACGTCCGTCCTGGTCAGACCATGGGCCTGGTGGGCGAGTCCGGTTGCGGTAAGTCCATCACCACGCTGGCCATCATGGGCCTGACCGACGATGACGAGCACCTTTCCGGCGAGGTCCTCTGGGAGGGCCGCGACCTGCTCAAGATGAGCAAGAAGGAGTGGTTCGGCCTGCGCGGTACCGATATCGCTATGGTCTATCAGGACGCCCTGTCCTCGCTCAACCCCTCCATGCTCATCTCTGCCCAGATGAAGCAGCTCACCAAGCGCGGCGGCACCCGCAGCGCCGAGGAACTCCTGGAGCTCGTGGGCCTCGACCCCAAGCGTACGCTCGAGAGCTACCCGCATGAGCTTTCCGGTGGCCAGCGTCAGCGTGTCCTGATCGCTATGGCCCTTACCCGCGACCCCAAGCTGGTCATCTGCGACGAGCCCACGACCGCTCTGGACGTTACCGTCCAGAAGCAGGTCATCAAGCTGCTCAACGACCTTCAGGCCAAGCTCGGCTTTGCCATGATCTTCGTCTCGCATGACTTGGCGCTGGTCGCCGAGGTCGCCCATAACATCACGGTTATGTACGCCGGTCAGGTTATCGAGCAGGCGCCCACCAAGGAGCTGCTCACTAACCCGATCCACGAGTACACCCGCGGTCTTCTGGGCTCCGTTCTGTCCATCGAGAGCGGTTCGGGCCGTCTGCACCAGGTGCCCGGCGCCGTTCCGAGCCCGCGCGATTTCCCCAAGGGCGATCGCTTCGCGCCCCGCTCGAGCCATCCGCGCATTGGCCTGGACACCCGTCCGGTCTTCAAGCGCGTGCCCGGCACCGAGCACTTCTATTCCGAGCTCCCCGACGAGGTGCTCAAGGCAAATGGTTTGACCCCTCACGCGGAGGTGATGTAGATGAGCGAGACCGCAGTCAACGGCGTCGAGCCGATCATCTTCCTTGATGACGTCCACGTCACCTTTAGGACCCGTACCGGCTCGATTCTGCACCCCAACCTGGTTCACGCCGTCCAGGGTGTAACGATTAGGCTCATGCCCGGTCAGACGATCGGCATCGTCGGCGAGTCCGGTTGCGGTAAGTCCACCACCGCCAACGTCATGTGCGGCCTGCAGGCCCCCACGAGCGGCAAGGTCTACTTTAAGGGCAAGGACGTAACCAAGCGTACCGCCGAGGACCGTCGCCACATGGGCCGTGTCATCTCGGTCGTGTTCCAGAATCCGGCTACGGCGCTCAATCCCCGCATGGTCGTTCGCGAGCAGCTGCTCGACCCCATGCGCGTCCACAACCTGGGTACCGAGGCCGAGCAGGAGAAGCGCGTCAAGGAGCTCCTGGAGCTCACCGGTCTGCCCAGCTCCGCCGCCGAGGTTCTTCCCGGCCAGCTTTCGGGCGGCCAGCGCCAGCGCGTCGCAATTGCCCGTGCCCTGTCGTTGAACCCCGATGCCATCATCGCCGACGAGCCCACCTCGGCTCTGGACGTTTCGGTCCGCGCGCAGATTCTGAACCTGCTGACCGACCTTAAGAAGGAGCTCGGCCTGGCCATGGTGTTCATCAGCCATGACATCCAGACGGTCCGCTATATCTCTGACGACATCATCGTTATGAATGGCGGCAAGATCGTCGAGCAGGGCGAGGCCAAGCAGGTCTTCCAGCACCCTCAGGACCCCTACACCAAGATGCTGCTCGGTGCTGCGCCGTCGCTGCTGCATCCCAAGCTCGGCGAGTAGCCTCGCTTTCCCTCCCGTGCGCCCGGTTCCCTTGCCGGGCGCACCTCCGTTGCGATTTCGAAAGGTTGGGTTCACGAGCCATGCCAAGTGCTCAGGAGCTACAACAGCAATTTGGTGGGTATCGGGGCGCCATGCCCCGTCCATCAGATTTCGATCTCTTTTGGAAGGACCGCATGGCCGAGGCCGACGCCGTCGGGCTTGACTATGCGATCGAGACGGCATCGGTCACCGATGCCGTGACCTGCCAGCTTTTCGACCTCTGGTATACCGGCATGTGTGGCGCTCGCCTGCATGCCAAGTACCTTAAACCCGTCTCGGACGAGCCCGTGCCATTGGTACTTCAGTTCCATGGGTATCCGGGTGCAAGCCGCAGCTGGTTTGAGCAGGCGTCGTTTGCGGGCATGGGCATGGCACTCATCGCCCTCGACTGCCCCGGCCAAGGAGGTCCCTCCGAGGACATTGGTGGATTTGAGGGCACAACGGTCGCGGGCCATATCGTCGCCGGTATCGACGGCGATCCGGCCAACCTCTACTATGTCCGCTTGCACCAAGATATTCGCATCCTGTGCCGCATCGTTCGCGAGCTCGAGGGCATCGATCTTGCCCGTGTGTTTGTGAACGGCGCGTCGCAGGGCGGCGGTTTGGGCATTGCGACCTGTGCACTTAACAGCGAGCTTATCAATCGCGCCGCCATCCTCTATCCCTTCCTGTCGGATTTCCGCCTGGTCTGGGATTTGGATGCCGACGACATTGCCTACGAGGGCCTGCGCTATTGGTCTCGCTGGTTTGACGAGGACTCGACTCGTATCGACGAAGCCTATGCCAAGCTGGCGTACTTCGATTCCAAGAACTTTGCCCCTATGGTCAAATGCCCCGTGCTGTTTGGCACCGGCACAGCCGATACCGTCTGTCCGCCAGCGACGCAGTTTGCGGTCTATAACAACCTGACCTGTGAAAAGCGTCATGAGTTCTTTGAAGGCTTTGGCCACGAGGAGATTCAGGATTTTGACGATCTGATCATTCCGTTTTTCTGCAAGGGAGGGGAGGCTCATGTCTAAGTGCGAGAGCAATGTCAATGAGCTGATTGTCTCCGACCTTGTGGGGATTCCCGGAACGGTCTCGTCAAGGCTCGCTGATTTCCGGGATTGGCGCGGTGATGCTTCTGCGGATGTTTCCGAATTAGAGATAGCCGCTTCGGACCTTGAGGTTTGCGGGCCGAGTATTACGGCGATCGATTTCGCCAATCCGTATGCCCGCTACTCCGAGGTTTCCTTTGAGCTTGGTGGCGATGTGGTCCACGCACGTTTGATCGAGCCTGCCGGTCGCGCCCGAGCATCCGAGCTTGTGCCGCTATGTCTGATGTTTCACGACATCGACCGACCCGTGCGGGGATGGCATCACATGACGAGGTTTGCGGCCATGGGATATGCCGTGCTTGCGCTGGACGATGAGGCGATTGGATCCAGCGAGCTGCAGCAGGGGATTGCCTCTCCTGCTTTTGTTAAGCGCGTCCGTTGGGGTTGCGCGATGGCGAAGGTGGCGCGCAATCTTGATGGCGTGGACCCCGACCGCATCTTTGCATGGGGCGAGGGCCTTGGCGGCGGAGTCGCGCTGGCGGTTTCTGCTCTGGACGAGCGGGGCCTCGCCTGCACGGCGGTTGCCAATCCAATTCCCGGTGGCCTCGAGGCGTTGTCGTCTCGGGTGCGTGGATCGGTGCTCATGGGCACATCGCTCATGGATGCCGTGAGTGATCCCAAGGGCCAGTTTGCCGTATTCAACGGTCTTGAGTGTGACCGGAGGCATATCATCTATGCCAAATACGCTCATGAGCGCATCAACGCGTTTGAAAACGAAGTCATCGACTTTTTTAACCAAACGTTCTACCCGTGTTCTTTGGCCTAGACGGCCTGGACACTGCCAACAAGAGTGGGTGGCATAGGGCCGCCCGCCAGACAACTAAGGAGATTCTTGTGGCAACTCAGAAATTCACCGGCGTTATCCCTCCCGTCGTTGTTCCCGATACCGAAGACCACCAGCTCGACGTTGCCTCCTTTGAGCGCAGCATCAACCGCATG
This sequence comes from Coriobacteriaceae bacterium AM04S-08, assembly GCA_027663555.1. Taxonomy (GTDB): domain Bacteria; phylum Actinomycetota; class Coriobacteriia; order Coriobacteriales; family Coriobacteriaceae; genus Collinsella. The sequence continues at coordinate 25,436 of JAQDHS010000024.1, forward strand.
ATCGATGCCGGCGTCGATGGCCTGTTCTTCCTGGGCTCTTCGGGCGAGGTCGTTTTCTCCACCGATGAGCGTCGTCGCCAGATCATCGCCGAGGCCGTTCGTATCGTCGACCACCGCGTGCCCGTCCTGGTCGGCATCATCGATACCGAGACCGAGCGCATGATCGAGCACGGTAAGGTCGCTCAGGAGCTGGGCGCCGATGCGCTTGTCGCCACCTGCCCGTTCTATGCCCTGCAGGGCATGACCGAGGTCGAGGAGCACTTCCGCATCCTGCACGAGGAGCTCGACCTGCCCATCTTTGCCTATGACATTCCCGTCTGCGTTCACACCAAGCTCCCCTGGAAGCTCCTTGCCAAGCTCGGCGCCGAGGGCGTCCTTGCTGGCGTCAAGGATTCCTCGGGTGATGACATCTCGTTCCGCTATCTCGTTCAGGAGAACGAGAAGAACGGCCATCCGATGAGCATCCTCACCGGTCACGAGGTTGTTGTCGACGGCGCTTACCTCGGTGGCGCCGACGGTTCTGTCCCGGGCCTTGCCAACGTTGAGCCCGAGGGCTACGTGCGCCAGTGGAAGGCCGCTCAGGCCGGCGACTGGGCTACCGTCAAGGCCGAGCAGGATCGCCTCAATGAGATTTCGCACATCTGGGATGTCACCTCGGGCGTTCAGGGCTATGCCGGTGGCGTCGGCGCCTTCAAGACCGCTATGAACCTCATGGGCATCTTCGACAGCCCGACCATGCCGCGCCCGGTGAAGGCCATGACCGGTGAAAACGTCGAGGCGATTCGCAAGGTCCTCCAGGACAACGGTCTCCTTTAAAGCTTTCCCAGGCACCCGACCTCGCCGTTCAACCGTGCGGCCATGACCCATTAGGCCAATGGCCGCACGGTTTCTCGGCGATCTCGGGCACCTGGAAAACCTTTACCGCGCTGTGACGGCTAGCCTGACGGCGCATTTCCTGTAGTTGTTTTTGTCTCCGAAGGAGAACGACATGGAGAACAAGTACGTTTGCTCCGTCGATATCGGCGGCACTAAGATTGCGACTGCCATTATGGAGTATCCGGCTGATGGCAGCGTGCCCCATCCGGTCTTTGAAGCTGAGGTTCCCACCGAGGCCCAGGAGGGCGGCGAGGCCGTCTTCCAGCGTATCGAGGCGTCCATCAAGGCCGCCATTGAGGCGAATCCCGATGTCGAGGTCCTTGGTGTCGGTATCGGTGCCGCAGGTGTCGTCGATCCCAAGACGGGCGCCATCGCGTATGCCAACGAGATCATGCCCGGCTGGTCCGGCGTTCAGCTGGGGCCGCGTCTGCGCGAGGACCTTGGTCTTCCCGTTGCCGTTGTGGGCGACGTGCAGGCTCATGCTCTGGGCGAGGCTCACTGGGGCGTCGGCAAGGGCAAGTTCTCCGTCTTGTGTCTGGGCATCGGTACGGGCATCGGCGGCGCATATGTCGAGAACGGCCGCGTGATGCAGGGCTTCCACGGTGCTGCCGGTCATATGGGCCACATCGAGTGCTCGGCTGCCGCCGGCATTCCCTGCGCCTGCGGGCGTTCCGGCCATCTTGAGTCGGTTGCTTCGGGCACTTCCATTGGTCGTATGTACGATGAGCGTTTTGGTCGCGTCGACCCCAGCCGTCCTTCGGTTGGTCGCGATGTGAACGATCTGTGCCGCGCGGGCGACGCAAAGGCGACTGAGGTCATCCATGACGCCGGCTTTGCACTGGGTGCCAGCTTAGGCTCGCTCGCTAACATCTTGGATCCCGAGGTCATCGTGCTTTCGGGCGGCGTAATTCACCAGGGTCCCGATTGGCGTTCGCAGACGTGGAAGGATTCGGTGCACGAGGGCTATGCCAGCCAGGCGCTCGACCCGCTCCAGGACACGCCGATTCTCATCGGGTCTCTGGAGGGCGATGCTCCGCTCATCGGTGCCGCCGAACACCTTCTTGCGTCGTTGAAGTAAACATAACTACCAAGTGCGCCTTCTGAGGTGCCGCAGATTGACGTGAAAGAGGAGCGAAGCGCACTTCGGTACGCGAGCGACGGTTTGAACGTCAAGGTGCGGTGTCTCAGAAGGCTGTTTTGAGAAAGGTTGAGTCGCACATGACCGTTGATCCTTTGATTCAATCCCTGAAGGGTAAGCTCGTCGTGAGCGTTCAGGCGTATATGGGCGAGCCGCTTCGTACGCCCGAGACCATGGCTCAAATGTCTCGCGCTTGCGAGCTCGGCGGCGCTGCCGCCATTCGCTGCCAGGGCCTTGCCGACATTGCCGCCATTAAGGGTCGCTGTGAGGTTCCCGTCATCGGCCTGTGGAAGGATGGACATGAGGGCGTTTACATCACGCCGACGCTGCGTCACGCCCGCGCCTGCGTTGCTGCCGGTGCCGATATCGTGGCAATCGACGCCACCGATCGTCCGCGTCCCGATGGCAAGACGGTCGAGGATACCTTCCGCCCGCTGCACGAGGAGGGTGTGCTCCTGATGGCGGATTGTGCCACCATCGAGGACATTCGCCGTGCGGTTGATATGGGCTTCGACCTGGTATCTACCACGCTCTCTCACGGTGTCGCCGCCATCGACTGCACCATGGCCGATGGCCCCGACCTGCCGCTCCTGCGTCAGGCGACTGAGGAATTCCCTGGCCTTCCCATCATTTGCGAGGGTCGCGTGCATACGCCCGAGGAGGCTCGCGCCGCGATCGATGCTGGCGCCTGGGCCGTTGTCGTCGGCACCGCCATCACGCACCCCACGAGTATTACAAGTTGGTTCAAGGCTGCGCTTGAGGCGTAAGACAGACCTCGTATCCGCTCGGGGCGGTATACTCAATATAGGCAATTGACCGCGCGGGATCCGGGTTGCTGGGTCCCGTGCTTGTTTTCGGGAGGCAGCACATGCAAAAGGGAGATGCCATGGATGCGGCGGAGCGCTCGGAGCGCATCCCCGATATCGTCATCATCACCGGAATGTCCGGATCGGGCCGCACACAGGCCATGCACGTGTTCGAGGACATGGGCTATTTTTGCATCGATAACCTGCCTCCGCGTCTGATCGCCCAGCTTGCCGAACTCGTTGGCATCAATACGGGTGTGGGCAGGCATCTTGCCGTCACCTGCGACCTGCGCAGCCAGGGCTTGTTCGATGAGCTGCTCGATGCCGTTGCCGCACTCGAGGAGCGCGAGATGAGCTGTGACATTGTGTTTCTCGAGGCCTCAGACGAGGTGCTGATCCGTCGTTATAGCGAAAACCGCCGCCGCCATCCCATTGCCAAGCCGGGGGAGACCACGGCCGATGCGATTCAGCGCGAGCGCTTGCAGCTGCAGGGCGTTCGCGACCGAGCTGACATGATTATCGATACGAGCCGCTTGCGCACCTCTGCTCTGCGCAACAAATTGCGCATGGCTTTCTCCGAGCTGTCCGACCAGCAGCTCATGGACGTTCATGTGTTCTCGTTTGGCTTTAAGCACGGTATGCCCGTCGAGGCGGACATTATGATCGATGTGCGCTTCTTGCCCAATCCTTTCTACGATCCCGAGATGCGTACCATGACCGGTCTCGATAAGAAGGTCTCCGATTTTGTCTTGGACCACCCTAAGACCCAGGAGTTCTGGAAGGCCTGGACCCAGCTGCTCGATACGGTCATGCCGGGTTATATCGCAGAGGGCAAGCCGCAGCTTTCCATCGCTATCGGCTGCACAGGCGGACAGCACCGTAGCGTCGCCATTGCCGAGGCCACGGCCCGCTACCTGGAGGGTGCTCAGTATCATGTGAGCATCTCCCACCGTGACCTGTCGCGTGCTAACACGAGGGCATAGGTTTACATGTCGTTTACCGCTGAGGTGCGTGACGAGCTTGCGCGCTGCGAACCAGAATGCGAATACTGCGATTTGTCGACGCTTGCTGCGCTAACGCGTGTGAGCGGCACGCTTTCGCTGGCGGGCTCGGGACGGTACCGCTTGACGGTCGCGACCGAGACGGGTGCTGTGGCGCGCACGATGATTGCGCTGACGCATCGTATCCTTAAGCTCAAGACCGAATTCACGGTTCGTAAGTCGGTCCTGCACAAGGTGCGAAACTATCTCATCACCTTGCCCGATCAGCCCGATTTGGATAAGGCTCTGGTGCTGCTGGGCATTCTCGACCGTAGGGGAGGGCTCGTCGCGGGTGTGCCGCGCCACATCGTCGCCCGTCCTTGCTGCAGGCTCGCCTATATTCGCGGTGCGCTGATTGCCGGAGGCTTTGTTGCCGACCCGCGTGGCGATTTTCATTTGGAGATCGCGGTTCAGGGCGAGGAGTATGCAAAGGGACTTTGCGACCTTCTGGAGCAGATTGGAGTTCACGCCCGCGTCAATGCGCGTCGCGGCTCGTATGCCGTGTACATCAAGAGTGCCGAGGAGATTAAACGTCTGTTACAGCTGATTGGCGCCAAGCGCAGCGTTGCCGAGATTGAAGAGGCCCGCGCGGTTAAGCTGGTGAAGAACGACGTGAATCGTCGCGTGAACGCAGAGCTTGCCAACCAGACCAGAAGTGCCGGTGCCGCCCAACATCAGCTTGCGCTCATCGATGAGCTTGATCGGCGCGGTTTGCGCGAAACGCTGCCGGACGCTCTGGCAGTTTTTTGTGACTTACGCGAGCGTTACCCCGATCTCTCACTGCGAGATTTGGGGGAAATGGCCGACCCTCCTTTGTCGAAGTCGGCCTTGTATCACCGTGTTTTGCGCCTTGAAAAGCTCATTGAAGCAAGCAGGTAGTTTAACGCAATAGCTTTTATGGTGGTTGAACTGCTGTTTTATACGTTAAAGCGTTTTAACGCAAATTTGATTTTCAATTTCGAGCATTCTCGTGAAATTCAAGTCAAAAAAAAGGTATATTAGGCGAGTGGTTAGTTTGTGGGCCTCAACGGCGGGCGCTGTAGCTTGCGGGGGCCTTACGAAAGGAGACACAATGGCAGTAAAGGTTGCTATTAACGGCTTCGGTCGCATCGGTCGTCTGGCCTTCCGTCAGATGTTCGGTCATGAGGGCTCCGAGATCGTCGCTATCAACGACCTCACCTCTCCCGATATGCTCGCTTACCTGCTGAAGTACGACTCCACGCAGGGCAACTATGCTCGCGATCACGAGGTCGTTGCTGGCGAGGATTCCATCACCGTTGACGGCAAGGAGATCAAGATCTACAAGGAGGCCGACGCCAACAACCTGCCTTGGGGCGACCTCGACGTCGACGTCGTTCTCGAGTGCACCGGCTTCTACACCAGCAAGGCTAAGGCTCAGGCCCACATCAACGCTGGCGCCAAGAAGGTCGTCATCTCCGCTCCGGCCGGCAGCGATCTGCCCACCATCGTGTACAACGTCAACCATGAGACGCTGACCGCTGAGGACAACATCATCTCCGCTGCTTCCTGCACCACCAACTGCCTCGCCCCGATGGCCAAGGGTCTCAACGACTTCGCTCCCATCGTGTCCGGCATCATGACCACCATTCACGCCTGGACTGGCGACCAGATGCCGCTCGATGGCCCGCAGCGCAAGGGCAACAAGCGTCGTAGCCGCGCCTGCGCCGTTAACATCGTCCCCAACACCACCGGTGCTGCCAAGGCTATCGGCCTGGTTCTCCCCGAGCTCAACGGTAAGCTCATCGGTGCCGCCCAGCGCGTCCCGACGCCGACCGGCTCCATCACCAACCTCTACGCTGTCGTTGACAAGAAGGTCACCGTCGACGAGGTCAACGCTGCTATGAAGGCTTACGCTGCCACCATCTCCGAGACCTTCGGTTACAACGAGGACGACATCGTCTCCACCGACATCATCGGCGAGACCCACGGCTCCATCTTCGACGCCACTCAGACCATGTGCTCTGACCTCGGCAACGGCCAGACCCTCGTTCAGGTCACCTCTTGGTACGACAACGAGAACTCCTACACCTCTCAGATGGTCCGCACCATCAAGTACTTCGAGAAGTTCGTTGCTTAATTTAGCTTTTAGCGAATAGCTCGTTGAGCGTCTAAAGAAGGGCGCGGCCTTATAGGGCTTACACCCTAGGGTCGCGCCCTTTTTATAGGAAATCGTCTGCCGTAATGGGAGGCAGACACGTACGAAAGGTAGAAGCAAACATGGCCTTTACCAAGAAGACCGTCCGCGACATCGATGTCGACGGCAAGCGCGTTCTCGTCCGCGTTGACTTTAACGTGCCTATCAAGGATGGCGTCGTTGGCGACACCACCCGTATCAAGGCTGCCCTGCCCACCATCAACTACCTCGTTGAGCACAACGCTCGCGTCATCCTCATGAGCCACCTCGGCCGTCCCGATGGCACCGGCTTCCAGCCCGAGCTGTCCCTCGAGCCCGTCGCCAAGAAGCTCGCCGAGCTCTCTGGTCTCGACGTTGCTTTTGTTGCCGACACGTATGGCGAGAAGGCTGCCGAGGCCGTCGCCGCCGTCGAGCCGGGCAAGGTTCTCGTTCTCGAGAACGTCCGTTTCGACAAGCGTGAGAAGAAGAACGATCCCGAGATCGCCAAGAAGCTCGCTTCCTATGGTGACGTCTTCGTTCTCGATGCCTTTGGCACCGCTCACCGCGCCCAGGGTTCCGTCGTGGGCCCCGCCGCTTACCTGCCCGCCGTCGCTGGCTTCCTGCTCGAGAAGGAGGTCGACACGCTGACCGGCATCTTCGCCGAGCCGGAGCGCCCCTTCGTCGCTATCGTCGGCGGTTCCAAGGTTTCCTCCAAGATCGGCGTTCTCGATCACCTCATCGACTCCGCTGACACCCTGATCATTGGTGGCGGCATGGCCTACACCTTCTTCCTGGCTCAGGGCCTGTCCGTTGGTCAGTCCCTCAAGGAAGAGGACTGGGTCGAGCGCGCCGGCGAGATGCTCAAGAAGGCCGAGGAGAAGGGCGTCAAGATCCTGCTCCCCATCGACAACCGCGTTGCCGATCACTTTGGCGAGGACGCTGTCCCCGAGGTTGTTGCTTCCGATGCTATCCCCGACGATCGTGAGGGTATGGACATCGGCCCCAAGACCGAGGAGCTCTACGCCGAGGCTGTCAAGGGCGCCAAGACCGTGTTCTGGAATGGCCCCATGGGCGTCTTCGAGTTCGATAACTTCGCTCACGGCACCCAGGCTATCGCCGAGGCTGTCGCCGAGGCCGACTGCACCTCGATCATCGGTGGCGGCGACTCTGTCGCAGCCGTCAACAAGTTCAACCTGGCCGACAAGATGAGCTGGATCTCCACCGGTGGTGGCGCTTCCATGGAGCTCGTCGAGGGTAAGGCCCTGCCCGGAGTGGAGGCGCTTCTCGATGCCTAATCGCACCCTTCTTATCGCTGGTAACTGGAAGATGAACAACGACGTCGCCGAGGCCGCCAAGCTCGCCGATGAGCTGGCTCAGGCTCTGCCCGAGGTTCCGGCTGGCGTCGAGGTGCTCGTCTGCCCTCCGACCATCGACATCACCACGGTTCATGACCGTATTCAGGCTGCCCCCATCGCCCTCGGTGCACAGAACGTGTACTGGGAGGCCAAGGGTGCCTTCACCGGTGAGTCCTCTTGCGACATGCTCAAATCCGCTGGCTGCACCTACTGCATCATCGGTCACTCCGAGCGTCGTGACTACTTCCACGAGACCGACGAGGATCAGAATAAGAAGGCCAAGGCCCTCGTTGCCGCCGGTCTTGTTCCCGTCTTCTGCTGCGGCGAGTCCCTTGAGGTCCGCGAGGCCGGCACCTATGTCGAGCACGTCGTGAACCAGGTCAAGGCTGGTCTCGAGGGTCTCGAGATCACTTGCCCCAAGCAGGTCGTCGTCGCCTACGAGCCCATCTGGGCCATCGGCACCGGCAAGACCGCTACCGCCGAGGACGCTCAGGAGGTCTGCGGCGCTATCCGTGAGACCCTTAAGGAGATGTTCGGTGAGGAGCTCGCCGACGGCATCCGTGTCCTGTACGGTGGTTCCGCTAAGCCTGGCAACATTGCCGAGCTCGTCGCCAAGCCCGACGTTGACGGCGCCCTCGTGGGCGGCGCTTCGCTCAAGGCTGCCGACTTCGCTTCTATGGTCGTCAAGGCAGGCGAGTAGGACATATGGCACAGCGTCATCTTCCTGCACTCCTGATCATCATGGATGGTTGCGGCCTGGCTCCGGCCGATGGCGAGAACGCCGTCGCCGCTGCCAAGACGCCCTTCCTCGATAGCCTGTACGAGAAGTACCCCCACACCACGCTCGGCGCTTCGGGCGAGGACGTGGGTCTTCCCGATGGCCAGATGGGCAACTCCGAGGTGGGTCACCTCAACATCGGTGCCGGCCGCATCGTGTTCCAGGAGCTTTCGCGCATCAACAATGCCATCAAGGACGGCTCCATCGCCAAGAACGAGGTCTTCGTCAAGGCTATGGACGACGTCAAGGCTGACGGCAAGACTCTCCACCTCATGGGCCTTATGAGCCCTGGCGGTGTTCATTCTCATATGAGCCACGTCGAGGCTCTGGTCAAGATGGCTGCCGAGCACGGTGTCAAGACCGTTCGCGTCCACGCCTTCATGGATGGTCGCGACGTTGACCCGCAGTCCGGTGCCGGTTACATGAGTGAGTTCTGCGCCTTCCTGGCTAAGATCTCCGAGGAGACCGGTTGCGACGCTCGCGTTGCCACCGTCTCGGGCCGTTATTGGGCCATGGACCGCGACAACCGTTGGGAGCGCATCCAGCGCGCCTACGACGTCATGGTCAACGCATCCGATGCCGATACCGACCCTGTTGCCGGTATCAAGGCCTACTACGAGAAGGATTCGCGCGGCGACGAGTTCGTCGAGCCCTTCGCTGCCCACAACGAGGGCATCCACGAGGGCGACGCGGCCATCTTCTTCAACTTCCGTCCCGACCGCGCTCGTCAGATGACTCGCGTGTTCACGGACAAGGAGTTCGACGGCTTTGAGCGCGAGCAGATCAAGCTTTCGCACTTTGTGACGATGACCGAGTACGACCCGACGTTTGACGTCGAGGTCGCCTTCCCTAAGACGTTCCCCAAGAACGTTCTGGCCGACGTTATCGCCGCCAATGGCCTGAAGCAGCTGCACACCGCCGAGACCGAGAAGTACGCCCACGTGACGTTCTTCCTCAACGGCGGCATCGAGGAGCCCAAGGAGGGCGAGGAGCGCGTGCTCGTCGCTTCCCCCAAGGTCGCTACCTACGATCTGCAGCCCGAGATGAGCGCTCCCGAGGTTACCGAGAAGCTCGTCGCCGCAATCAACGAGGATCGCGCTGATTTCTACATCGTGAACTTCGCGAACTGCGACATGGTTGGTCACACCGGTGTATTCGACGCCGCCGTTAAGGCCGTCGAGGCTGTTGACGATGCTCTGTCCAAGGTTGTCCCGGCGATTCTCGCCAAGGGCGGCTTTGCGCTGATTACCGCCGACCATGGCAACGCCGATCACATGTTTGACGTTGCTTCCGACGGTTCCAAGCATCCGTTTACGGCTCACACCACCAACCGCGTGCCGTTCATCATCGTTGATGATAAGGCCAAGCTCACCGGTATCGAGGACGGCCGTCTCTCCGATATCGCTCCGACCATGCTCACCATGGCTGGTATTGAGCCTTCCGCCGAGATGACGGGTCGCGTGCTCGCCACCGAGGCCTAATAGAAAACAAATACCGTTTTCTAGTAAGGGGGTTGTCCACAACCGGACGACCCCCTTTTTGGTATTTCTGCCATTTCTACCCCGTCCCTAAATGGCAGGTGGGGGAGTGTTGGAGGTTGTGGTACAGTACTGGGGTTTGAATTGTTCTATTAAGGAGCTTATCTATGGGTCCGTTCCAGATTCTTCTGTTTGTCGTTTGGGCTATCTCTGCCGTGGCGCTGACGATTCTCGTCCTGATGCACTCCGGTAAGGGTACCGGCGTTTCGGATATGATCGCTAGCTCGCTGTATAACTCCAGCTCTGCCACGGGCGTCATGGAGCAGAACCTCGATCGCCTGACGGTAATTATGGCCGTCGTTTTTGCTGTGTGTGTCGTTCTGTGCATGTTCTTCTTCCCGCAGGGCATCGTCGGCTACTAAGCATCGGCGTATATACGTTTGTAAAGGGTCCCGCATGTGCGGGGCCCTTTTTGTTTACAGACTTGTAATAGAGTCAAAATATCCCCACATACTTCGCCTAACTAAAGAAATTCTCGACCGTTAACCGGAATTAGCGCCATATTGTGCATAAAATGCGCTACTGTATTGCGAAACGTTGGTCCGCACTGCATAACCAGCCATAACGGCGGACCGCGTTTGAATGGTTCGATTGGGCTGCCTCGACGTTGCCCGGCCGAATTCACTTTGTCCTATCTCATAAGGAGGATGGCATGGCTGATTCTATGTTCCACCAGCCCGTTATGGGTCGTCGCGCCTTTGTTGGCGGCACCCTCGCTGCGAGCTCCATGGCTTTTCTTGCCGCGTGCGGCAAGAAGGGCGGCGACGCTTCCGGATCTGACTCCGGTTCGACGCTGAACTTCTACATCAACAACCCGGTCTGCATCGACCCCTACAACGTCCAGGAGGATCAGGGCACTCAGGTCGAGTACCAGCTCTTCGACGCTCTGACGGAGTACGACCCCGAGAAGGGCGAGATCGTTCCGCTGGCTTGCGAGTCCTTTGAGGCTAACGACGACGCCACTGAGTTTACCTTCAAGATCAAGAAGGCTAAGTTCCACAACGGTGACGACGTTACCTCCAAGTCCTTCAAGCTCGGCTGGGAGCGCCTGGTCAACACTAAGTCGGCCATCGCTACCGAGTATGGTCCTTCCGAGGTCTCCTATCACCTTTCCATGGTTGAGGGCTATGACGATCTGCTTGCCGGCAACGCTACCGAGCTCAGCGGTGTTACTTGCCCCGACGATGAGACCCTCGTCGTCAAGCTGTCTTCCGCTTACGCCGACTTCCCCTTCGTCGCCTCTCACCCGGCTCTGTCCCCGGTTCCCGAGTGCGCCGAGTCCGATGCCAAGAGCTTCTACCTTGCCCCGGTCGGTAACGGCCCGTTCATGATGGACGGTAAGTGGGAGGATGGCCAGGAGATCAACCTCAAGAAGTTTGACGATTACTATGGCGACAAGGCCAAGATTGACGCCATCCACTTCCAGGTCATCAAGGACATGGAGACCGCTTACAAGGAGTTCCAGGCCGGTAACCTCGATGTCTGCGACGTTCCCGTTGCTCAGATCGACGCCGCAAAGAAGGACCGAGGCGAGTCCAAGGACGGCTACACCATGGGTGACGGCGAGCATATGCTGCTCGGTGCCGAGCCTTCCACGTACTATCTGACCTGCAACACCACGGCCGAGCCGTTCAACAACGCTGACCTGCGCAAGGGCATCTCCCTGGCCATCAACCGTGAGGCCATCTGCAAGACCATCTTCAAGGGTACCCGTACCCCCGCCGACGGTATTGTTCCTCCGGGAATCGCCGGCTACAAGGAGGGCGCATGGGAGTTCTGCGCCTATGACGTCGACAAGGCTAACGAGTACCTCGACAAGGTCGCTCCCGCTGGCGCTAACGGCGACCGTGGCATCAATGTGACCCTGTCCTACAACCAGGACGGTGGCCACAAGGAGATCATGGAGTCCATCATCGGCGACCTCGCCAAGGTGGGCGTCACCGCCGTCTCCGATACTCCCGAGTGGTCTGCCCTGCTCGAGCAGTATCAGAACTTCAACTATCAGTTCGGCCGTCTGGGCTGGATTGCCGACTACCCGATCATGGACAACTTCCTGTACCCGCTGTTCCACTCCGACTCCCTCGGTGGCGACAACCGCTCCGGTTACAACAACCCCGAGTTCGATGCCAAGGTCGACGAGGCCCGCACCACGGTTGACGACGACGAGCGCATCGCCAAGATGCGGGAGGCCGACGCCATGGTCGCTGCTGACTGCCCGGTTATCCCGGTGATGTTCTACACGCACACCATCGCTGGCTCTGACCGCGTCAAGCATCTCTATGTTGATCCGCAGAGGCACGCCGATCTGGGTACCGCCGAGCTCGCCTAAGGGTTTTGCAGCTTCCGTGAGGGTCAAGTATTTACGTAGACCTCATGGGAAACATACAGTTCTCCCTAACCTGGGGTAAACTGGCTGATGGTAATTTTGGGATGCCGGTCTGGCGATCGGCATCCCATTTAGGTTAATCCCTAGATAGGGGAGTGGTATGGGTAAGTACATCGTTAAACGTGTGCTTCAGTTCATCCCGGTATTTTTGGGCGTTACGCTGATTCTGTTCGCCCTCCAGAATATCGTGCCGGGAGACCCGATCAAGCTGATCGGTGGAGACAAGGCTCTGTCCCCCGAGGTGGAGCTTCAGCTTCGCGTGCGCTATCACCTGGTCCAGTCGGACGAGGACGGCAACGCGATCCTTGACGAGAACGGCGATCCCGTTCAAACGTCGCTCGTGGACCGTTATTTGTATTACATGAACGGTCTGCTTCATGGCGATCTGGGCAATTCGTACCAGCGCAAGCTGCCGGTTACGGAAATCTTTGCCCAGAAGTATCCGTATACGGTCAAACTTGCCGCGTGCGCTATCGTGCTCGAGGCAATCATGGGTATCGGTGCGGGTATTATTTCGGCGGTCAAGCGTTATTCCTTCTGGGATATTTTGGTAACGCTCACCACGTCGATCCTCGTTGCCGTTCCTGCATTCTGGCTCGGTATGCTGCTGCAGCTGTTCTTTGGCGTCATCCTTAAGGATGCCACCGGCGGCGCATTCTCCATGCCGATCTCGGGTGCCGGCGGCTCCAGCTCTCAGTATCAGGATTGGATGCACTACGTGCTTCCGACCATCACGCTGGCTTCGGTTTCGACCGCCTATGCTGCCCGCATCATGCGTTCGCAGCTGCTCGACGTCATGAACCAGGATTACATCCGCACGGCAAAGGCCAAGGGTCTCTCCAATCGCGCGATCATCATCAAGCATGCGCTTAAGAATGCACTCATCCCCGTCGTTACCTATATTGGTGTCGACTTCGGCGGCATGCTTTCGGGCGCCATCCTGACCGAGACGGTCTTTAACTGGCCCGGCATCGGCTTCGAGGTCTACCGCGCTATTAGCATGCGTGACTGGCCCATCGTTATGGGCGGCGTTACGCTCATCGTTGTCGTCGTTATGGTGATCAACCTGCTCGTCGACATTAGCTATGCATTCCTCGACCCGCGCATCCGCCTTGGCGGTCCGTCGGATAAGGCCTAAGGGAGGTACGTCTCATGCAGGAAACTGATTCTCAGTCTCAGGAGCAGGCTACCGCCACCAAGGCCGCATCTGCTCCCGCCAAGTCCCGCACGCTGTGGGGCGACGCTTTTAAGCGTCTTCGTAAGAACAAGCTCGCCGTTATCGGTGTCTGCTGGATCGTCATCGTCGTTGTGGTCGCCCTGACCGCCGATCTGTGGGCTCAGCCCTGGCTCGGTTCGCCGACGGCTTCCGATTCGACCACCATGGCCGAGACCTCGCTGCTGGCTCCGTGTGCCGAGCACCCGTTTGGCACCGACTCTCTTGGCCGCGATATTCTCGTCCGTGTTATCTACGGTGCACGCGTTTCGCTTTCCGTCGGTATTATGGCCACTGCCATCTCCACGGTAATCGGTCTGGTCATGGGCGCCCTTGCCGGTTTCTATGGCGGCATCTGGGATACGATCATCATGCGCTGTGCGGATATCTTCCTGGCGTTCCCGTACGTGCTGTTCGTTGTTGCCATGATTGCCGTTATCGGTCGTGGTCTTCAGAACGTCTTTATCGCCATCGGCATTCTCGGCTGGCCTTCGATTGCGCGCGTCTTCCGATCTGCGATTCTAACGGTCAAAGAGAACGATTATGTTGACGCCGCTCGCGCGATGGGTGCATCCGATGCGCGTATCGTGATGCGCCATATCTTCCCGAACTCCGTTGCTTCTATCGTGGTCTACGCGACCATGAACATTGGTGGCGCTATTCTGACCGAGTCCGCTCTGTCCTTCCTCGGCATGGGCGTTATCCCGCCCACGCCTTCGTGGGGCTCCATGATTCAGGACGGCCAGCAGTATCTTCTGACTGCTCCCTGGATGATGATCATGCCCGGTCTGGCAATTCTCTCGACGGTGCTCGCCTTCACCCTGCTGGGTGACGGTCTGCGCGACGCCCTCGACGTCAAGATGAAGGACGCATAAGGATGAAGAAGAACAAGAACTATGTGGACCTGAAGGACCAGCCGGTTCCCGAGGGCCAGCATCTGCTCGAGGTCGATGACCTTAAGATGTATTTCCACACCGAGGACGGCGTTGTTCGCGCTGTCGACGGTGTCTCCTACACGCTCGATCGCGGCGAGACCCTGGGTGTCGTCGGTGAGTCCGGCTCCGGTAAGTCCGTGACCGCCATGACCATCATGGGTCTTATCTCGATGCCTCCGGGAAAGATTGAGGGCGGCGACGTTCGCTATCGCGGTCGTTCTATCCTCGAGATGACCGAGGAAGAGATGCAGCACATTCGCGGTAACGACATCGCGATGATCTTCCAGGATCCTATGACCTCCTTGAACCCGGTCTATAAGATCGGCAAGCAGGTGGGCGAGGGCCTTCGCCTGCACCGTGGCTACTCCAAGCAGGAGGCGCTCAAGCGCGCTACCGAACTTTTGGACCTCGTGGGTATCCCCGAGCCCGAGAAGCGCGTCAATGAGTATCCGCACCAGTTCTCCGGCGGTATGCGTCAGCGTGTCATGATCGCTATGGCTCTTGCCTGCGATCCCGATATTCTGATTGCCGACGAGCCCACGACTGCTCTGGACGTTACCATCCAGGCTCAGATTATTGAGCTTATGCAGGAGATGCAGGAGAAGAACGGCAACGCCATCATCATGATCACCCACGACCTGGGTGTTGTCGCCGATATGGCCGATAAGATCATGGTTATGTACGCCGGCCGTCCCGTCGAGTTCGGTACTGCTGAGGAGATCTTCTACGAGAGCCGCCATCCCTACACCTGGGGTCTTATTCGTTCCATTCCGGAGCAGGCCATCGAGGAGAAGAAGCCGCTGACGCCGATTCACGGCAACCCGCCTTCGCTCATGAACCTGCCCGAGGGCTGCGTCTTCTCGCCTCGCTGCCCCTATGCGACCGATAAGTGCCGCAAGCAGCGTCCTGAGCGTGTTGTCACTGAGTCTGGCCATTATTCCGCGTGCCACTACTCCGGCGACCCCGAGTTCCTCAAGAACGCCCCTGAGACGTCCCGCACGCGCAAGGATTCCAAGAAGGGAGGCGAGGCGTAAATGGCAGACAATAACGAGCGCACTCCGCTGCTGAAGGTCGAGCACCTTTCTAAGGAGTTCCCCGCAGAGTCCGGCATGTTCGCCAAGCGTTTTTCCAAGCGCGTCGTCTCTGCTGTGAATGACATTTCGTTCGAGATTTATCCGGGCGAGACCTTTGGTCTGGTTGGTGAATCTGGTTGCGGTAAGTCCACGACGGGCCGCACCATCATGCGCCTGACCAAGCCGACGGCAGGCAAAGTGTTCTTCCAGGGCAAAGACGTTGCCGAGATGAGCAAGCATGAGATCAAGGACATGCGTCGCGAGATGCAGTTTATCTTCCAGGATCCTTATGCTTCGCTCAATCCTCGTATGACTATCGGCGAGATTGTCTCTGAGCCCATGACCATTCATGGCGTGGGTACCAAGGAAGAGCGTATCGAGCGTGTTCGCGAGCTTCTCGACGTCGTTGGACTGAACCCCGAGCACATCAACCGCTATCCGCACGAGTTCTCGGGCGGTCAGCGTCAGCGTGTCGGCATCGCCCGCGCCTTCGCTTTGAAGCCCAAGCTGATCATCTGCGACGAGCCCGTTTCCGCTCTGGATGTTTCCATTCAGGCCCAGGTTCTGAACCTGCTCAAGGAACTTCAGGACAAGTTCGGTACGGCGTATCTGTTTATCGCCCACGACCTGTCCGTCGTGCAGCACATCTCCGATCGCGTTGCCGTTATGTATCTGGGCAAGATGGTCGAGGTTTCGGACTGGAAGACGCTCTATAGCGAGCCTCACCATCCGTACACGCAGTCGCTGCTATCTGCTGTGCCGGTGCCCGATCCGGATATCCAGAAGACCCGCAAGCGTATCATCCTCGCCGGCGATCCGCCGTCGCCGCTGGATCCGCCGACCGGCTGCCGTTTCCACACGCGTTGCCCGATCGCGCAGGGCATCTGCTCCGAGAAGCTTCCTGAGTTTAAGGAAGTTGCCCCGGGTCACTGCTGCGCGTGCCACTTCGCGGAGCCGTTCCCGATCAAGGAATCGCACATCGACCTGTAGTCGGTTGTTCTCGTCCGGGCCCGCCCTGGTGTTACTTTTCAGAACGTCCTCGGACATGCAAGAAACCCCCGCTGCGCACTTTGAACTGCACCCCAAAACTTGGACGGCTTAAATAAGAACTACGCCGCAAGG